>NZ_JGVW01000053.1 GCF_000687455.2 Burkholderia sp. lig30 | reverse complement strand
GCGGCGTCGCGACGCCGCTGTCGGCGAATTGCGCGCGGTCGATACGGCGCGTTTGCGTCGCGCGTTCGAGCATCAGGCCGAGCATGCGGCCGGCGTCGTCGCCGTCGGGCGTCGTCGCGCAACGGTAATGCACGATCACGAGCCTCGTCGAGCGCAGCGGGTGTGCCGCGCGGCCGAGCGCGAGGCGCGACACGTCGATCACGGGCACCGGCGTGCCGTGCCGATGGATCACGCCCGCGACCCACGCGGGCGCGCCCGGAATCGTCCTCGCATGGCTGAACGGCAGCACTTCGACGATTTGCGTGGTGTCGAGCGCGTAGCGCTCGCCGTCGAGTTCGAACAGGAGAAAGAGCATCGGAGGGCTCAGCGGGGCGCGGCGTCGCGGTCAGGCTTCGACCTTGAAGCGCGACACGCCGGTGCGAAGCTGGTTCGCGACCAGCGTCAGGTCGTCGATCGCCTGCGACGACTGGCGCAGCGATTCGGCCGTCTGCTGCGCCGCCTCCGACAGTTGCGACAGCGCCTGGGTGATCTGCTCCGCGCCGTTCGCCTGGGTCTGCATCCCTTCGTTGACGAGCTGGAAGCGCGGCGCGAGCGTCTGCACCTCGACGATGATCTGCGACAGCTGGCTGCCCACCTGCTGCACGTCGCGCATGCCGCGCCGGACTTCCTCCGAGAACTTGTCCATTCCCATCACGCCGGCCGATACCGCCGACTGGATTTCCTTCACCGTCTGCTCGATGTCGTAGGTCGCGACGGCGGTCTGGTCGGCCAGGCGGCGGATCTCGGTCGCCACGACCGCGAAGCCGCGGCCGTACTCGCCGGCCTTTTCCGCTTCGATCGCCGCGTTCAGCGACAGCAGGTTGGTCTGGTCCGCCACCTTCGTGATGGTCGAGATGACCTGGTTGATGTCGAGCGCCTTCTCGTTGAGGATCGCGAGCTTCGCGTTGACCGAGCCCGCCGCGTCCATCACGCTGCGCATCGTTTCCGCCATGCTGGTCAGCCCGCTCTGGCTCGAGCCGGCCAGCGTCGCCGATTGCTCCGCGACGGCCGCTACTTCATTCATCGTGCGCAGCAGGTCCCGCGACGTCGCGAAGATCTCGCGCGAGGTCGCGCCGATCTCGGTCGTCGTCGCCGCGGTCTCGCTGGCCGTGGCCTGCTGCTCCTTCGACGTCGCGGCGATCTCGGCCACCGAGGTCGTCACCTGCAGCGACGATTGCTGGGCTTGCCCGACGAGGCTGGTCAGCTCCTCCGCCATCCGGTTGAAGCCGCCCTCGAGCGTGCCGAATTCGTCGTTGCGGCGCAGGTCGAGCCGCTGCGACAGATTGCCGGTGCGCATCACGTCGTGGACTTCCACGAGCCGCGCCATCGGCACCGTGACCGCGTGATAGAGCGCGTAGCCGGTTGCCAGCGCAACCAGCAGCACGACCACGAGTGCGGTCGCCAGCGTGACCTCGGTCCGCGAGACCGAAGTGCGGATCTGCGTGGCCGAGCTGTCCGCCTGGTTGCGGTTTTCCGCGACCAGCGCGTTGGCGTACTGGACCACGCTTTTCCACACCGGGATCGACTGCACGAAGGTGGCCTGCGCGGCCGGCCGGGACGTCTTCGCCTGCCGCACCGCCTCGGCGAGCATCGGCAGGTACTGGTCGTAGGCCGCGCGGAACGCGCGGAACCGCTCGCGGTCGTCGTCGCGGAACACCGTGCCCTGATAATCCGCCGCGGCTTGCTCGAGATGCCGCATCGCGTCGGACACGGCGTCGAGGTCGCGCTTCATGCTGTCGGCGTCGCTGTCGACGAAGAGCGCGCGTTCGAGCGTCTCGTGGGCCTCGTTGGTCGCCGCGCGCAACGAGGTGGCGAGATACTGCCCCGGCACGGAGTCCCGCGCGAGGCTGCTTGCCTCGTCGTCGATGGTCCTCAGCTTCGTGTAGGAGATCGCGGCCATCGCGAGCATCAGCACGAAAATCGCGCCGAAGCTCAAGATGATGCGCTTGCCGAGCGTGAGGCGTCCCACGCTGAAGACGTCGGACCGCGTATTTTTTCTTGTGCCGGGCATCACGGTGGTCATGCGCTCGTGTCTCCAGGTGGGAACAGGTGATGAGTGGGGCGGGCGACGGCCTCAGGCGGTGCTGAATCCCCGTCGGAAACAATGCTCGATTAATGAGACATTATCGCCTGAATTGCTGACAATTTCGATGGATGGCGGCGCGCGCCCGCTTGTCGCATCGCACGACAGATTTCGGGAAAAATTCCGGTCACGCACACTGAAAGATGTTCGCCGCGAGCCGGCGATGACGGGAGGTGCATCAGGGGGAGGCAGTGCGCGGATCGCGCACGGTCGGTCGCATCGGGCGCGGACCAACCGGGATCGAGACGGCCGGGATCGACTCCCCCGCCGCATGGCGCCGCGAAGGACAAGACAGGCGGCTGGCCGCCTGTGCCTCGGCGGCCGGCCGCCGGGAATCGATCCCGTGTCGAAGGGGCCGGGCGCGCGGGGCCGGAGAATGCATGATCCGGCCCCGCGCGCTCGTGAAGACGGCTTACTTGCTGTCGTCCTTGATCTGCGGCAGCGCCGACGATTCACCCGGGGTCAGCAGGCCGGCCTGCGTGTACACGCGCAGCTTGTCGCGGGTATCGGTGATGTCGAGGTTGCGCATCGTCAATTGACCAATGCGATCGCGCGGCGAGAACGTCGACGCGACCTTCTCCATCGACAGGCGCTCCGGGTGATACGTCAGGTTCGGCGACTTCGTGCTCAGGATCGAGTAGTCGTTGCCGCGGCGCAGTTCGATCTTCACTTCGCCGGTGATCGCGCGCGCGACCCAGCGCTGGGCCGTCTCGCGCAGCATGATCGCCTGCGGGTCGAACCAGCGGCCCTGATAGAGCAGGCGGCCGAGGCGGCGGCCGTTCTCGCGGTACTGCTCGATCGTGTCTTCGTTGTGGATGCCGGTGACGAGACGCTCGTACGCGATGTACAGCAGCGCGAGCCCCGGGGCTTCATAGATGCCGCGGCTCTTCGCCTCGATGATGCGGTTCTCGATCTGGTCGCTCATGCCGAGACCGTGGCGGCCGCCGATGCGGTTCGCCTCGAGCAGCAGCTCGACCGGGTCCTTGAACTCGACGCCGTTGAGCGCGACCGGCTGGCCGTTCTCGAAGCGCACGGTCACTTCTTCCGCGGCGATCTTCACGTCGTCGCGCCAGAACGCGACGCCCATGATCGGGTTCACGATCTTGATCCCGCTTTCGAGGCTCTCCAGATCCTTCGCCTCGTGCGTCGCGCCGAGCAGGTTCGAATCGGTCGAATACGCCTTCTCGGCCGACATCTTGTACGCGAAGCCCGCCTGGCGCATGAATTCGGACATTTCCGCGCGGCCGCCCAGCTCGTCGATGAAGGTCTGGTCGAGCCACGGCTTGTAGATCTTCAGATCCGGGTTCACGAGCAGGCCGTAACGGTAGAAGCGCTCGATGTCGTTGCCCTTGTACGTGCTGCCGTCACCCCAGATGTTGACGCCGTCTTCCTTCATCGCGGCGACGAGCATCGTGCCCGTCACGGCGCGGCCGATCGGGGTCGTGTTGAAGTACGTGACGCCGGCCGTCGTGATGTGGAACGCGCCGCTCTGCAGCGCCGCGATGCCTTCGGCGACGAGCTGCGCGCGGCAGTCGATCAGGCGGGCGCCGGCCGCGCCGTATTCGATCGCACGTTTCGGGATCGCGTCGTAATCGTCTTCGTCGGGCTGGCCTAGGTTCGCCGTGTAGGCGTACGGGACGGCGCCCTTCAGTTTCATCCAGTGCAGCGCGGCGCTGGTGTCCAGGCCGCCGGAGAAGGCGATGCCGACCTTCTGGCCGGTCGGGAGACTTTCAAGAATCGTGCTCATAGGAATTACCGTTGGATAGAAATCCGGTCACTTTCGCGGAATATGCGAGTATCGGCTGTCCCGGAAGTTGGGGCAAGGCCTGATTGTGCCGCTCGGCCGGCGCGGCGCGTGCGCGCGCGGCCCGTTTGCACTGTATTGGTGCGATGTTGCCGAAAGACCTCGGCATCAGATGTTCCACGACTGCGCGGTGTCCAGCAGGCGGGCGCGCAGCTGCTCGACTTCGCCGGCCAGCTTGGTCGAGATCGACGCGTATCCGGACAGCGGCGGCGGCGCGTCGGGCGGCACGTCCGGGCGCGGCCGCGCGCTGGCGGCCAGCCGGCTGAGCGTGCCGAACTTGAGTGCGCGGCTCGCGCCGACGAGGGTTTCGCGAATGCGCCGGTTTTCCGCGCGCATCGTGTGGCGCACGAAGTCGCGGCCGGCGCGGTCGTCGCGGGCCGGCTGCGCGCTCGCGAGGATCTCGAGATAGCTGATGCACAGGCGCAGGCTGCGCTGGATCCCCTCGAGCTGCTGCATCGAGATCTCGCATTCCTTCGCCACCCACGGCATCAGCGAGCGCAGTTGCACGAGCAGCGCGCTGAGCGCGGCCATGTCCTTCAGGTGCGCTTCGTCGCCGACGTAGCGGGCGCGCACGATGCGCGCATGCACGGCCGCGCAGCCCCGTATCGCGTCCGCGAGCTTGTAGCGCCACGAATAGGTCGCATAGAGCGGCAGCGCGAACGAGAACAACAGCGCGATCGCGATGCCGAGCAGCACATTCACCGCGCGCCACAGGCCGTCGATGATCTCGTTGTCGCCGTGCCCGGCGACGATCACCATCGTGATCGCCGACAGCAACGCGATGTAGCCGGCCTTGCCGATCGCGTAATACGCGCACATGCCGCACGCGGCGGCCATCGCCAGGTAGGTGACGAGCGGCACCGGTACGGTGGTGTGCAGCAGGATCAGCAGCAGCCCGGCCAGCGCGCCGATCGAGGTCCCGACGGCGCGCTCTGCCGCCTTCTTGCGGATGTTGCCGTGGTGCTGCAGGCCGCCGACGACGATCAGCACGGTGATCGTCGTCCATTCGCCGTGCGGAATCTGCACGCCGGTCGACAGCGCGATCGACGTGAGCACGCCGAGCGACACGCGCGCGGCGTGGATCAGCTTGGCGTGCCGGTAGCGGCGGTACGGATCGAGCAGCGGGCGGAGCGCGCTGCGGACGATGGCGGGCAGCCGGTAGTGAAGCGAGGCGGTCATGGAAGCAGGGGGATGGAGGGGGAGGTGTGTCGGCGGCGCGGGCGCGGGTGCCCGGTCGCGGCATCGGTCAGGTGCAACGCTAGCGGAACAAATGCGGGCTGTCCACGGCGGGGCGCTGCGGCCGTGTTGCGACGTGTCGTGCGCCGCCGCGCTTCGATGCCGCGCGCGCCGGCCTGCGCGCCGCGCGGCTTACGCCTCGGTCGCACAGCGGCCGGCCTCGCTCACACAATTGCGTCCGTTCGACTTCGCGTGATAGAGCGCCTCGTCGGCAAGCTTCACCAGCGTCCTTTCGTCGATCGCGGCGCTTCCCGTGCGCGTCGCGGTGCCGATGCTGATGGTGACGCGCCCGTACGGGCTCTGCACGTGTTCGATGTTCAGGCCGGCAATCGCGCGCCGGATCGATTCCGCGACGGCCAGCGCGCCGCGCGCGTCGGTGTCGGGCAGCGTCACGACGAACTCCTCGCCGCCGTAGCGCGCGACATGATCGTCCAGGCGGCGCAGGCAGCGCGAAGTGCTGCGCGCGATCGCGCGCAGCACTTCGTCGCCGGCCTGATGGCCGTAATAGTCGTTGTAGCGCTTGAAGAGGTCGACGTCGAAGAACAGGACCGACAGCGGACGCCCGCTCCGGTTGGCCCGCTGCGCCTCCTTCGCCAGCGCGGCGTCGAAGGTGCCGCGGTTGTCGAGGCCGGTCAGCGCATCGGTGTGCGCGAGCCGGTACAGCTTCGATTCCGCGACCTGCCGGCGCTTCAGCTCGCGCGACAGCAGCAGCGAGCCGCTGGCGATAATCGCGGTGAAGATGCCCATCATGACCGCCAGCCATGTCGCACGGCGTTTCCACGGCGCGTAGACGTCGCTTTCGGCGGGCGCGACGTTGACGATGAGCGGCAGGTCGGCCAGATGCCGGAACACGAAGATGCGCCGCACGCCGTCGATCAGCGCAGGCCCCGCGAACACGCCCTCGCGCTCGGTCATCGCCTTGGTGAACAGCATTCCCCGGCGCAGGTCGCGGCCGACGAGGCGCGGATCGTAGGGCAGGCGACACACGAGCGCGCCGTTGTCCTCGACGATCACCGCGGCGCCTCGCTCGCCGACGGCGATGCCGTCGAGCAGCGCCCGGAAGTAGTCGATGCTCAGCGTGCCGACGACGATCCCGCCGAACGAGCCGTCCGGCCGGGTGATCCGGCGGCTGAGCGCGATTGTCAGCGCGCCGTGGAGAAGCCGCGACGCGTAAGGCTTGCTGATATAGAGGCCGCGAACCTTGCCGTCGCGGTGGACGGCGAAGTAGTCGCGGAACGCGAAGTTGCCCTGGCGGGGCGGAGCAGCGCCCGAATCGAGCACGATGTTGCCCTGCGGGTCCATCACGAAGATCGAGCCGAGATACTTTCCGGACGCGGCGCGGTCGAACAGCACGCGATTGCGTATGGACGGCGGCAGCGACATCACCTGCGGATCGGAGATGCCGTCGACCACGCTTTGCACCGACAAGTCGTACAGCTCGATGTTGCGGGCGATGTCGCGCTCGATGAGGAGCATCACGTTCCGGGCGTTCTCGACGGCATGGTCGTAGGCGTCGTGCCGCGACTCGATCAGCACGGACGCGCACAGTCCCCAACTGAACAGCAGCAGCACCAGCCCCGACACGAGCACGCCCCGCGGCGACAGAATCAGCGCAATGACCGTGAAAACCTTGCGGCGCACGGTTTGCGGAAGCGGAAAAAACATCATCCTTTTAAGCATTTGTTGGCGGAAGATGCTCGTTCCCGATTGTTCCGCACGGCAATAAATTCAAGATAACGCACATTATCCCGCGAATCCGTACGATCCATCCACGTCGCGCCGGATACCGCGCCGGGTGAGCATCTGACCCGTTTACACATGATTACCGCCTCTCGCGAGGCAATCGCTGATGTAAATCAGTGCCACGAGAGAATGCATTTTGTTGGACGAATCGCTGGTGTCCGGTGTGCGCACGCCTGTCCAGAGGCTGCGTGGCGGTGCCGGCGGCCCGCCGCTCCTTGTCGTCGGACGATTCGGGTAGAATTCCGCGCTTCGCCGCGGGCGCCCGTTGTATCACGCGACAGGGCCACGCCGCATTCATGTCAGGGCGCGCATCGCGTTCCTGAGCCATACGGGCGCCGCCGCCGCACGCCGTCGGCCCGCTCAAAGTTCGTCTCGTTTATGTCTGCACACCCGAATCCCGACCATCCCGGTACCTCCACGCATCCCCCCACGCTTCACCGCGCGCTGAAGGCGCGCCACCTGACGATGATCGCCATCGGCGGCTCGATCGGCACCGGTCTTTTTGTCGCATCCGGCGCGTCGATCTCGCAGGCCGGCCCCGGCGGCGCGATGCTCGCGTATCTGCTGATCGGCGTGATGGTCTACTGCCTGATGACGAGCCTCGGCGAGATGGCCGCGTTCATGCCGGTGTCGGGCTCGTTCGCGACCTATGGCGCGAAATACGTCGACGAAGGCTTCGGCTTCGCGCTCGGCTGGAACTACTGGTACAACTGGGCGGTGACGATCGCGGTCGAGCTGGTTGCCGCACAGCTCGTGATGCATTACTGGTTTCCGGACGTGCCCGGGGCATGGTGGAGCGCGCTCTTCCTCTGCGTGATGTTCCTGCTCAACGTGCTCACCGTGCGTGGCTTCGGCGAGGCGGAATACTGGTTCGCGCTGATCAAGGTCGTCACCGTGATCGCGTTCATCGGCGTCGGCCTGCTGATGATCTTCGGCATCCTGAAGGGCCGGCCGAGCACCGGCTGGAGCAACTTCACGATCGGCGACGCGCCGTTCGCGGGCGGGCTGCCGGCGATGATGGGCGTCGCGATGATCGCGGGCTTCTCGTTCCAGGGCACCGAGCTGATCGGCATCGCGGCCGGCGAATCGGAAAATCCGCGCACGACGATCCCGCGCGCGGTGCGGCAGGTGTTCTGGCGCATCCTGCTGTTCTACGTGCTGGCGATCTTCGTGATCGGCATGCTGATTCCCTATACCGACCCGAACCTGCTGAAGAGCAACGTGACCGACGTCGGCGTCAGTCCGTTCACGCTGGTGTTCCGTCACGCCGGCCTCGCGTTCGCGGCGGGCGTGATGAACGCGGTGATCCTGACGGCGGTGCTGTCGGCGGGCAACTCCGGGATGTACGCGTCGACGCGCATGCTCTACAACCTCGCGACCGAAGGCCGTGCGCCGAAGGTGTTCGCGAAGCTGTCGCCGGGCGGCGTGCCGCGCAACGCGCTGTACGCGACGACGGCGGTCGGCGCGCTGTGTTTCCTGACCTCGCTGTACGGCGACAAGACGGTCTACATGTGGCTGCTCAACACGTCCGGGATGACGGGCTTCATCGCGTGGCTCGGCATCGCGGTCAGTCATTACCGCTTCCGCAAGGGCTACGTGAAGCAGGGCTACGCGGTCGACCAGCTGCCGTACGAATCGGCGTGGTTTCCGTACGGGCCGATCTTTGCGTTCGTGCTGTGCGTCGCAATCGCGCTGGGCCAGGACTACCAGGCGTTCCTCGCGAACCGGATCGACTGGGTCAGCGTGCTCGCGACCTATGTCGGCATTCCGTTGTTCTTCGCGGTGTGGGGCGGCTACCGGCTGATGCACAAGAGCCGCTTCGTGCGCTACGAGGACATGGAGATCGCGCCCTGGGTCGCCGAAAGCCGTGCGGAGCAGCGCGGCATGCAGCCGCAGACGATCGCGACGCCGGAAACGGTGGCGTGACGGCGGCGGCATCGCGCCGCGCGTGAACGACGAAACGGGAAGCCGCGATGCTTCCCGTTTTTTTTGTCCGCATTGATCTACGCGCGGCCAAAGGCGGTTATATTTCCCGACCCTTTTCCGGGCTGCCGGCCGATCGGTGCCGACAGTGCTCGACAGATCGGCGACCGATGCGCGCATCGCACATCGATCTGATCGGCCGGCGCCCGGTGTTTCAACAGCCCGCGGGACCGGAACGGTCGACCGGGCGCAACCGAGAGGAATTCATGAGCGCATCACCTGCCGAGCGGACGGCCGAGCCTGTTTCCATCGCGCGAATCGAAGCCGCGATCAACGCGTGGCGCGAAGTGTACCCGCCGGCTCCCGACGGCGAGGACGGGTACGGGCTCGATCCGGCCAGCAACTGTCTTGCCGAAGTCTATGGCGCGATGATCTGCTTCCAGTGGACGAGCGTGCCGTTCGAGACGTTGAACGCCGACCAGCGCGACGCGCTGGTCGCGACGGAAGGGTAAGGGCAAGGCGCGCATGCGCGATGTCCTGACATTGCGCCGCGTGCCGCCGTCCGGCGCCGCTTCGTGCCGGGTTGGAGTACCAATGCCCTGAGGGTATAGTTTTGAATGTCGGAGCGGGCAAGCGACGTGAATCTTGTGCCGGAGACGCTGCGCGAAACTGATTTGGCATGACGTCGATATTCAAAAGGTATGAGCATGGAACTGCGGCACCTTCGCTATTTCGTCGCGGTCGCCGAGGAGCGCAACTTCACGCGCGCGGCCGAGCGCCTGCACATCGCGCAGCCGCCGCTGAGCCGGCAGATCCAGCAACTGGAGGAAACGCTCGGCGTGCAGCTGTTCGAGCGCAACGCGCGGCCGCTCAAGCTGACCGACGCGGGCCGCTTCTTCTATTCGCATGCGGTGCAGCTGCTCGCGCAGACGGTGGAACTGGAGTCGATGACGAAACGGGTCGGCAAGATCGAGCGCAGCATGTCGGTCGGCTTCGTCGGTTCGACGCTCTACGGGATGCTGCCGAAGATCATCCGTCGCTTTCGCGACGAACATCCGGCGGTGGAACTGAGCCTGCACGAACTGTCGACGATGGACCAGATCAAGGCGCTGAAGGAAGGGCGCATCGACGTCGGGTTCGGCCGCATCCGCCACGAAGACCCGAGCGTGCGGCGGGTCGTGCTGCGCGAGGAGCGGATGATCGTCGCGCTGCCGCTCGGCCATCCGCTCGCCGACGCGAAACCGGTGCTGTCGCTGCATGATCTCGTCGGCGAGACGCTGATCATCTTCCCGAAAGCGCCGCGGCCGAGTTATGCGGATCAGGTGCTGGCCGTGTTCCACGACCGCGCGCTGAAGCCGCGCCGCCTCTACGAGACGCGCGAGCTGCAGATCGCGCTCGGGCTCGTGGCCGCGGGCGAGGGCGTGTCGGTGGTGCCGCAGAGCGTGCACGGGATGAAGCGCGACGACGTCAGCTACAAGGAACTGGACGACCCGAACCTCGTGTCGCCGATCATCATGAGCATGCGCATGATGGACGAATCGGAGGACCTCCGTGCGATGCAGGCGCTGATCTACCGCCTCTACGACGAGGCGAAGATGTCCTATCTGCCGCCGCAGGCGTGACGGCGCCGCCCGCCGGCGCGCTTGACGCCGCGCGCATCGCCCGGCCAACATGGCGCGGGATTCGAGCGGGATTCGAGCACGCGATTCGCGCGGCCGGCCGCTTTCACACGATAACGAGACCAAGAGACGTCATGACACATTCCGACACCGAGGAGACATGGATCGAGACGCCGCAGGGCCGTCTCTTTGCGAAACGCTGGCGCGGCCGCGCCGGGACCGATGCCGGGCCATGCCCGATCGTGCTGCTGCACGATTCGCTCGGCTGCGTGGATCTCTGGCGGGATTTCCCGGCCAGGCTCGCGCAGGCCGCGCAGCGCGACGTGATCGCCTACGACCGCCTCGGGTTCGGCCGCTCCGATCGTCATCCGGGGCAACTGGGCGAGGCCTTCGTGCGCGACGAGGCGGAGCATGCGCTCAGCGCGCTGCGCGAACAGCTCGGCGTCGATGCGTTCATCGCGTTCGGCCACAGCGTTGGCGGCGGGATGGCCGTGGCGTGCGCCGCGCGGTTCTCCGCGCAATGCCGCGCCCTCGTGACGATCGCCGCGCAGGCGTTCGTCGAGGACCGCACGCTCGCGGGCATTCGCGATGCCGACCGGACGTTCGCCGAGCCGGGCCAACTCGATCGGCTCGCGCGCTATCACGGCGACAAGGCGGAATGGGTGCTGCGCGCGTGGGTCGACACGTGGCTCGCACCGGCGTTTCGTGACTGGAATCTCGACGACCTCCTGCCGCGCGTGCGATGTCCTGCGCTCGCGATCCACGGCGAACACGACGAATACGGCTCGCTGCGTCATCCGGACCGGATCGCGGCGCTGAGCGGCGGCGCGTCCAGCGTCGAAATCCTGCGCGATTGCGGACACGTGCCGCATCGCGAGCATCCGCAGGCCGTGCTCGACGCCGTAACGGGCTTCCTGCGCGCGCACGGAGCCTGAGCGCGGCGCGCGGCAAGGGCGCGACACGGATGGCGGCGCGCCGGGCGGCCGGAGCAGCCGCTCATGCCGCGCGTCCGGACTCTTGTCACCAAAATCGCCGCCAGCCGCCAGCCGCCAGCCGCCAGCCGCCAGCCGCCAGCCGCCAGCCGCCAGCCGCCAGCCGATGCGTCGGCATCGCCGGCAGCGGTCGCGTACGACGGCCCGGTGACGGATTCCGTCCCGGGCAGGCTCAGAAGGCGAGCTGCACCGCGAGATCGACGACGAGTATGGCGATCGAGCAGCCGATCCCCGCGAGCACGTTCGGGATGCGGTGTTCGAAGTCCCGGTCCTTGCGCATCGCCGCACCCGCGAGGAAGGCTGCCTCGATCGCGATCTGCAGCCCGACGAACATCAGCATCAGCAGATACTCGTACCCCATGCCCTTGAAGCCCGCGAAGTGCATGCCGTGGTCTCGAATCCACTGTCCGACGCGCATCAACTCGTACGCGAACAGCAGGGCCGGGAACAGATAGCTGACGATGTAGGTCGGCACGGTGGCGTGCCGAAACTCGAGGTGCATGTGATGGGTGGTGGCCATGACGAATCCCTCCGTTCCGAATCGACGACGATCGCGGCCGCAGCACGGCAACTGGCGCACCCGGCGGGCGAGCCGGAACGCTTCTTGCGCGGCCGTATGAATCAGCATAGCGCGCCGCGGCCGATTTGGCGCTTGGGGAACGGCCTGATCGCCGCGCGATCGGCGATGGTCGAACGAATCTGCGCCGGACGTCGCACGCGGGCGGCGCGCGACGCGTGACCGGCAGCCGCAGGCGGCCGGCGCGAGCTGGCGTGTTCAGCGCAACTCGCGCGAATCAGTGCAGCCGGTCGATCGTGCTCAGGATCGACTGTCCGCTCGCCGTCAGCCGCGCGCGGCGGTAGCCGGACGTCAGCTGGTCGAGCGCGACGAGCTGGCGCTCGACCAGTGCGTTCAGGTCGTCCCCGTCGAGCGCGGCGGGATCGGTCGTGTGCTCGATCAGCAGGAGCACGGCGAATTCGTGCGGACTCAGCATGGTCGTTTCTCCGGAGAGTCAGCGCGCCGGCGCGATGGCGGGGCGGACGGCGTCTGTCTCGAATGTCGGAGGGCACGCCCGCAACCGCCCGGTTCGTCGCGCGCCCGATCTCGCCGTATGGCGGATAAATCAAAACTAGGCATTTTCGGCGGAGATCGCGACGTGCATTTTGTCGCAGACGGGGCGCTCGTCCTCGGGGCGCGACACGGCGGCGGATGCGCGATGCCGCTCAGGGCCGCGCGACGATGCGGTAGCCGGGCGGCGGGGCGAGCTGGCGTACGCGTCCGCGCAGCGGCGACGGGCGCGCCCCTTCCGCCGCGTCAGAAATGCCCGGTGAACCGGTAACGGCTGCCCGGATGCCAGAGATTGACCGCCGACGCGACGACGCCATGCGACCAGGTGCGCCGGTGCAGCAGCAGGCACGGCTCGCGTTCGTCCATCGTCAACAGGCGGCGCGTTTCCGCGTCCGGCATCGCAGCCTCGATCCGGTATTCGACGCGCTGCAGCGGCGCGACGCGCATCAGGTACTGGTTCGGCGTCGTCGCCGTGAAATCCTGCAGCGCGTATTCCGGCGCGACGGCCGGATTGACCCAGCGTTCCTCGAGCTGCACCGGCGCATCGTTTTCGAAATGCAGCACGCGTGAATGGAAGATCGGGCTGCCGGGGCCGAGCTGCATCTCGTCGGCGAGCGTCGCGTCGGCCACCGCCGCGCCCACCTGCAGCACCTGCGCCCGGTACGCATGACCGCGCGCGGCGATCTCGTCCGAGATGCTGCGGATCGCGACGAGCGTCGATTCGTACTTGGTCTGCGCGACGAAGGTGCCCGCGCCGCGCGTGCGAGTGAGCACTCGCTCCGCCGTCAGCTCGCGCAGCGCGCGATTGACGGTCATGCGCGCGACGTTGAAGTCGCGCGCGAGCTCGTTCTCCGACGGCACCTGATCGCCTTCCGCCCATTCGCCGGCATGAATGCGCGCGAGGATGAAATCCTTGATTTCCTGATAGATCGGTGTGGTCATTCTGTTTCTGTTCCAGAGGAGGCCGCCCGCTGCCGGAGCCGCGGGGCGCCGCTCGGCCGGCGCGTCTGCCCGGCCGGAGTGTACCGGGTTCCTGCCCGTGCCGGCCCGAATGCCGGTGAATGATCCCCGTTTACACGGCGCGCGTCCACGCGGGGAATCCGCGGGTTCACGCGCGCCGGCACGCGTGTCAGTGAACGCCGCGGGCTGCTTCCCACAGATCGCGGGACCCGATGCTCGCATGCCATGTGTCGAACTGGCTCCGCCATTGCTCGAACGGTTGTCCGAGCGGATGGCGCGGATCGCCGCTCAGCGAATAGGCCATGCCCTCGATCAGCCATCTCGGCCCGGTCGCCACCGCGAGATTGCCGAGCGATTCCGCCTGCCGGTGGTGAATCATCTCGTGAGCGACATAGAACGGTTTCCAGCCGCGCGGCGCGACCACGAGGCCGAAGTTTCCGATTGCTTCCGCTGCGCGCCGCCCGATGCCGAACGTATCGGCGCAGGCCTGCGTCGTGCAGAACACGACGCGCGGCGACTGGTGAAATGCGCCGACCGCAGCGGCCGCCATGCCGGTGCCGTCGTGGTAGAGCGCGCGCGCGTCGTCGAGCGCGGCCAGGTTATCCGTGCAGATTCGCGTGTCCGGGCACGTGATCCCCGGCATCAGCGCGGGGACGACAACGCGCAGCGGTTTGACGAGGGCGAGCGCGGCGGCGGGCAACGCGACAAAGACGGCGACGGCGACGATCAGCGGGCGTTTGATTTTCATGGCGGCGGGCGGTGAATGGGGGGCGGATGCAGCATATACCAGTCAGTTGCATCAGGCCCCGGCTGCGCCGGACGCGAGCGGCGGCGCGGGCGGTTCGAGCGACCGCCGCGCGCATAGCGAGTCCGGGGCGTTCTGGCGCGGCACGGCCGACGGACGAAATCGCCCGGTCGACGCCGGCCCCGCCGGGCGAGACGTGCCCGTACAAGACGGAATCAGACATTGCGCCTAAAAAGTATAGACAAGTCATCTGAATCCGAATCATGGCGAAGTAAACATTCGGAAAGCGGATGTCAAGTTGCGCGCAGGAATCATGTCGATGAAATATAAGGAAATTTGTCGATAGAGATGCAGTCGTCAGACAATTAGAGGCAAATACGGATGGCGATCCATGCACATAAACGGCAAAGTTGTATGTACAACTTGGGTGGCCGCTCAGCGGTGCTCCGGTTGTGCAGGCGCACGGGCGCCGGACTGGGTGCCGGCCGTACCGGCGTGATGCGTGCGGCGGCCCGTCCGCCCTCTCAGTTCGTCACTTACAGGAACGCCATGATTTTCGATGGATTTGGCCCGCTGTTGTGGGCAGGCACGGTCGAGACCGTGAAGCTCGCGGTGCTGTCGCTCGCCGCGGCGCTGGTGCTGGGGCTCGCCGGCGCGGCGGCGAAGCTGTCGCCGAACCGCGCATTCGCCGCGCTCGGCACCGCTTACACGACGCTGATCCGCGCGGTGCCCGATCTCGTGCTGATGCTGCTGCTGTTCTACGGGATGCAGATCCTGCTGAACCAGTGCACCGACCTGCTCCGGATCGACCAGATCGACATCGACCCGTTCGTGGCCGGGGTGGTCACGCTCGGCTTCATCTACGGCGCGTACTTCACCGAGACGTTTCGCGGCGCGTTCCTCGCGGTGCCGCGCGGCCAGCTCGAGGCCGGCTTCGCATACGGGATGAGCGGCTGGCGCGTGTTCCGCCGCATCCTGTTCCCGCAGATGATGCGCTTCGCGCTGCCGGGCATCGGCAACAACTGGCAGGTGCTCGTGAAGGCGACCGCGCTCGTGTCGATCATCGGTCTCGCCGACGTCGTCAAGGCATCGCAGGACGCCGGCAAGAGCACGCTGAACTTCTTCTTCTTCACGCTGGCGGCGGGCGCGATCTACCTCGCGATCACGACCGTTTCCAATGTCGTACTGCATCGCCTCGAGAAGCGTTACTCGGTCGGCGTCCGGAGGCTTGCACTGTGATCGAAATCATCAGCCAGTACTGGCAAAACTATCTGTATAGCGACGGTTACCGGATGAGCGGGCTCGCGATCACGCTGTGGCTGCTCGTCGTGTCGATCGCACTCGGCTTCTGCCTCGCGGTGCCGCTCGCGATCGCGCGCGCATCGAGCAATCGCTGGGTGTCGGGGCCGGTGTGGTTCTACACGTACGTGTTTCGCGGCACGCCGCTCTACGTGCAGCTGCTGATGTGCTACACGGGCATCTACAGCCTGCAGGTCGTGCATGACCACGCGATGCTCGACGCGTTCTTCCGCGACGCGATGAACTGCACGCTGCTCGCATTCGTGCTGAACGAGTGCGCGTACGCGACCGAGATCTTCGCCGGCGCGATCAAGTCGACGGCGGCAGGCGAGATCGAAGCGGGCGTCGCCTACGGGATGTCGCGCTTCAAGCTCTATACGCGGATCATCCTGCCGTCGGCGCTGCGCCGCTCGCTGCCGAGCTACAGCAACGAGGTGATCCTGATGCTGCACGCGACGACGCTCGCGTTCACGGCAACCGTGCCGGACATCCTGAAGGTCACGCGCGACGTGAATTCCGCCACCTACATGTCGTTCCAGGCCTACGGCCTGGCTGCGGTGCTGTACGCGGTAATCGTCTTCGCGCTGATCTGGGGGTTCCGCAAGCTGGAAGCACGCTGGCTCGCGTACCTCGCGCCACGCGGCCATTAACGAATCTGGAAGGACATACGCATGTACAAGCTCATCGTTGAGGATCTGCACAAGAAGTTCGGCGACAACGAAGTGTTGAAGGGTGTCACGCTGAAGGCCAAAGCCGGCGACGTGATCAGCATCATCGGGTCGAGCGGCTCGGGCAAGAGCACGTTTCTTCGCTGCATCAATTTTCTGGAGCAGCCGTGCTCGGGGCAGATCACGCTCGGCAGCGAAGCGATCCAGACGACGCGCGACCGCAACGGCGCGCTGCGCGTCGTCGACCAGAAGCAGCTGCAGCGCATGCGCACCAAGCTCGCGATGGTGTTCCAGCACTTCAACCTGTGGGCGCACATGACGGTGATGGAGAACATCATCGAAGCGCCGATGGCGGTGCTCGGGATCGGCAAGGACGAGGCCGTGGCGCGGGCGCGCAAGTATCTCGAGAAGGTCGGGCTGCCGGCGCGGGTGGAAGGCATGTATCCGTCGCACCTGTCCGGCGGCCAGCAGCAGCGCGTGGCGATCGCCCGCGCGCTGGCGATGGAGCCCGAGGTGATGCTGTTCGACGAGCCGACGTCGGCGCTCGATCCCGAGCTGGTCGGCGAAGTGCTGAAGGTGATGCAGGCGCTCGCCGAGGAAGGGCGGACGATGGTCGTCGTCACGCACGAGATGGGGTTCGCGCGGAACGTGTCGAATCACGTGATTTTCCTGCATCAGGGCAAGATCGAGGAGCAGGGGCATCCGCAGGAGATCCTCGTCAATCCGAAGAGCGAGCGGCTGGGGCAGTTCCTGTCGGGGCGGCTGAAATAACGCGCGCCGCGTGATGCGGCGCCCGCGCGCCCGGGCCCGCGGCCTTGCGGGCCGCCTCCGCCTCGAGCAGCGCGTGCAGCGTCACGCGTCGCTCGCCTGACGCGCCGCGCGCGGCATCCGCGGTGACGTCGTACGGTTCGTTGTCGTGGATCGTCGCGCGCACGATCGGATAGATCTGCGTCTCCCACTTGTTGCCGTTGAAGACGCCGTAGTGCCCGACACCCGTCTGCACGTGGTGCGTCTTCAGATACGGCGGCAGGCCGGAGCACAGATCCTGCGCGGCGACGGTCTGCCCCACCGCGCAGATGTCGTCCTTCTCCCCTTCGACCGTCAGCAGCGCGGTGCGATGAATCGCGGCCGGCTCGACGAGCCGCCCGCCCACCATCAGTTCGCCGCGCGGCAGCGCGTATCGCTGAAACACTTTTTCCACCGTCTCCAGATAGAACTCGGCGGTCAGGTCGGCCGTCGCGAAATATTCGTCATAGAAATGGCGGAGCATGTCGGCCTTCGTCGGGTCACCCTTCGCGCGTTCGTAATACATGTCGGAAAGCGACGACGCGTGCCGGTTCGGATTCATCGACATGAATGCGCCGAGCTGCACGAAGCCCGGATAGACGCAGCGCTGCGCGCCCGAAAAGCCTGGCGGCACGACGCTGATCAGATGGCGCGCGAACCATTCGATCGGGTAGCGGTTCGCCAGCTCGTTGACCTTCGTCGGGCTGACGCGGCAATCGATCGGCCCGGCCATCAGGGTCAGGCTTGCCGGCTGCGCGGGGTCGCTGTCCGCCGCCATCAGCGACACGGCGGCGAGCGCCGCGACCGTCGGCTGGCAGATCGCCAGCACGTGCGTGTCCGGACCGATATGCCGGATGAAGTCGATCAGGTGCGTGACGTATTCGTCGAAACCGAAGCGCCCCGCGCTCAGCGGGATGTCGCGCGGATTGTGCCAGTCGGTGATATAGACGTCGTGATCGGCGAGCATCGTGCGTACCGTGCCGCGCAAAAGCGTCGCAAAATGACCGGACATCGGCGCGACGATCAGCACGCGCGGCTGCTTCAGCGGCCTGAGCTTGCGGAAATGGAGCAGCGCGGCGAACGGCGTGCCCGCCGCGATTTCCTCGACGACCGGCACCGCGTCGCCATCGACGTCGACGGCGTCGATCCCGAACGGCGGACGGCGATGCGAGAACGCGCTGCATTCGAGCAGCTCGCACCATGCGTCGATGGTGCGGCCGGCCGGAACCGACGTCGACGGCGGCCAGTGCGACAGGGTCGCGCGTGCGAACGACGCCCATGCGCGCGCCGGCCGCATGCATTCCGACAGCCACTGGTACAGAGGGTACGCGAGCATGTTCATGACCATTCCGCCTCGAGCCGCTTCACTTCGAAGCAGGCAATAGATGTGCCAGTCCATCCGCCTGCCGGGCGATGCTGGCACGCGCTTTGCGCCGCTCCGCCTGCAGGGTGAAGCAGGCGATTCCCGCCGCGCGCGACGCGACGCGCGACAGCCGCGCCGGCCGCGGCTCCCCGCTTCCCGGTCCCGGTCCCGGTACGCGAATGCCCCCCGATTGCGCGCCGTTGCGCTGCGCGCGGCACCGGGAAGGTGCATCGGCCGTCGAGAACCGGTCATTTTGGTGCGGTGTCGCGGCACGCCTATTCAGGAGGACGAGATGGAATCCACTGACGTAACCACTTTGACGATCAGTAGTCGAAATTATTCGTCGTGGTCGATGCGCGGCTGGCTGCTGGCCAGGCTCAGCGGCCTCGAATTCGAAACGGTGATGGTGCCGATCGACGCGGCGTCCCGCGCGGAACTGCTGTTGCTGTCTCCGTCCATTCTGGTGCCGTGCCTGACCCACGAAGGCATCAAGGTGTGGGATACGCTCGCGATCGCCGAATATCTGAACGAGACCCGGCCGCAAGCGCGGCTCCTGCCGCAGGATCGTCATGCTCGCGCTCATTGTCGCGCGATTTGTGGCGAGATGCACTCGGGTTTCAGCGCATTGCGCTCGGCGTTGCCGATGAATCTGCGCGCGCATTTTCCGAATTTCCGGATCTGGTCGCGCGCGCAGCTCGACATCGCGCGGATCGTCGCGGTCTGGCGCGAATGCCTGGCACGCTACGGCGGTCCGTGGCTGTTCGGCGAGATCAGCGTCGCGGACGCGATGTACGCGCCGGTCGTCACGCGCTTCCTCACGTATGACGTGAAGCTCGATCCCGACATCGCCGATTACTGCATGCGCGTGCTCACGCACCCGTTCGTCGCCGAATGGATCGAGGCGGCGAAGGCGGAGAAGGAGGACATCGACGAGCTGGACATGGAGTTCTGAGCGGAAGCGAAAACGAAAGACGTGCAGGCCACGCAAGTGGCACGTTGCGTCGCATATCCGGCGATTCAGGGAGGCGGCCCGACGAAACTTTCCTTGTAGCGTAGTCTGCGTGTGAGTAGAGTAAGTTACATGAACTCTCGCAACGACTGGCTTCTCCTGGTTCTGACATTCCCGACCGACAATGCCACGGCGCGGATGCGGTTCTGGCGAGCGCTGAAGGCCCGAGGCTGTGCGGTCTTGCGGGACGGTGCCTACCTGCTTCCCGCAGGCGCCGCCGCGGAAACGGACCTGCTCGACCTCGCGCGTGGCATCGACGATGCCGGCGGTACCGCGCATCTTGTCGACGTCCGCAACCGGGACGACGACCAGCGGCGCCTGTTTGAGGCTCATTTCGACCGGGGTGACGAATACCGTGCGTTCATGCGGGGGCTCGCCGACGTTCGCAAGACCTTGTCGGCGTTGTCGCCGGCGGAGGTCGAGCGTCTGCTCCGGCGAGCACGGAAAGACTACGAGGCCATCGTCGCCATCGACTTCTTTCCGGGCGAGACAGGTACTCAGGCCGAGGCCGCCTGGCAGGACTTTGTCGCGCTGGCGGACACCGTGCTGTCCCCTGGCGAGCCACATTCGGCCGAAGGCGCGATTCGCGCGCTGCGGCGCGACGATTACCAGCGGCGAACCTGGGCGACGCGTCAGCGGATCTGGGTCGACCGTGTGGCAAGCGCGTGGCTCGTCCGGCGCTTCATCGATGCCGCGCCGCGCTTTCTGTGGCTCGCGTCGCCGGGCGAGTGCCCGCGCGACGCGCTGGGTTTCGATTTCGACGGGGCGACGTTCACGCACGTCGGCGACCGCGTGACGTTCGACGTGTTGATGGAAAGCTTTGGTCTCGCGGACGAGCCCGGCCTGGCCCGGCTGGGGAAGATGGTTCATGCGCTGGATGTCGGCGGGCCGGCCATTCCCGAAGCAGTCGGGTTCGAGGCGGTCATGACCGGCGCAAGGCAGCGCGGATTGAGCGATGACGAGATGCTGGCCGAAATGAGCGTCGTGCTCGATTCGCTGCTCGCGCATTTCGCCGCAAGCGACAAGGCCCGGCCGGGGGCAAGCCCATGACTGCTGCCACGCAGGCCGTCCCCCGCTACACGCTGGTCCAGCTGGTGGCCTACATGCTGCGTCTCGGCACGTTCGGCTTTGGCGGACCGGTCGCGCTGGCCGGCTACATGCGGCGCGACCTCGTCGAGCGCCGGGGCTGGATTACCGAAGCCGACTACAAGGAGGGCCTCACGCTCGCCCAGCTCGCGCCGGGTCCGATGGCCGCGCAGCTCGCCATCTATCTCGGGTTCGTGCATTTCCGGGTTCTGGGGGCCACCCTCGTCGGCATCGCGTTCGTGCTGCCGTCGTTCCTGATGGTGCTTGCGCTGGGGTGGGCGTACGCGCACTTCGGCGGCCTTTCGTGGATGCAAGCGGTCTTCTACGGCGTGGGGGCGTCGGTCGTCGGCATCATCGCGATAAGCGCCTGTAAGCTCACCCGAAAAACGGTCGGCGCGGACAAGTTGCTATGGGCGATCTACCTGACGCTGCTGGTCGTGACGTTCGTCACCGAATCCGAGATTGCGTGGCTGTTCATCGCCGCCGGAATGGTCAGCTGGTTTCTCCGGGCGCCGCCGAAATGGCTTCACAAAGGCACGCTCAACGGCATCGCGCTTGGCTATCTTCCGGCCACGAGTGGCGTCGCAAGCGGCCTCGACTTGCCGCTGCTGATGCAGATAGGCGCGTTCTTCACCAAGGCGGGCGCCTTCGTGTTCGGCTCGGGGCTGGCGATCGTGCCGTTCCTGTACGGCGGCGTCGTGACCGAACACCACTGGCTGACCGAGCGCCAGTTCGTCGATGCGGTGGCCGTTGCCATGATCACGCCCGGTCCGGTCGTCATCACGGTGGGATTCATCGGCTATCTGGTCGCGGGCCTGGCCGGCGCATGCGTCGCCGCGCTCGGCACCTTCCTGCCTTGTTATCTTTTCACCGTTCTGCCAGCGCCGTATTTCAAGAAATACGGCCATCTCCCGGCGGTCAAGGCGTTCGTCGACGGCATTACCGCTGCGGCTGTCGGCGCCATCTCCGGCTCGGTGCTGGTGATCGCGAAGCGCTCCATCGTCGACCTCCCGACGGCAGCCGTGATGCTCGTCACGGTGCTGCTGCTCTGGCGCTTCAAGAAGCTGCAGGAACCCGTCATTGTCCTCGCCGCAGCCGCATTCGGGCTGGTGGTGTTTCCGCTCATGCACCTGCGCTAGCCAGCCGATGGAACGAAACGCCGCCTGATACACGGCATGGCGAACCGCAAGTGCGTTGTCTTGCTGGAGGCTGATATGAAATGGGTAACCCGCGAACGGCCCAAGATTGACCGGATTGCGTGTCCTTGGCTCATCGCACGCTTCATCGACAAGGCGCCGGAATTCCTCTTTGTACCGCCGAAAGACGTGCTCGCGGTGGCAGAAACCGAGGGCGCATTGCCTTACGACATTCCTGGCGTCGAACTCTCGCACGTTGGCGAGCTGTGCAGTTTCGATGCGTTCCTGACGAAGTACAAACTGGATGCGCCACCGCTTCAGCAGCTTGCCGCCATTGTGCGCGGAGCGGATACGTCCCGACTGGAACTCACACCCCAGTCGGCCGGCTTGTATGCCATTTCGCTAGGCCTCTCCAGGACTTTCCCGGACGACCACGACATGCTCCGGCACGGAATGGTGATGTACGACGCGCTCTACGCATGGTGCGAGAGCTGTCAGAGTGAGACTCACAACTGGCCGCCACAGATGTAGTTCATTGCGGCGCATGGCAGGCAAGAAAAGGCCCGCGCTCGGCGGGCCAAATGTCAAAAACGAGGACGTGTAAGTAAAAGTCTAGCCCCTTGTCGCCGTGCCGTTAAGCAGGTAAACCCGTTTCTCCTCCAAATATCCGACATTCCGTCCAGTCGGTCAGCTATGGGGAAATCCCGCAATTGGCCCTGGCAATGCCCGCCGGATTGTGGACGCCATCGATCTCGATAAAGCCCTGCATGTGCCCGGACAGCCCTCGAGATCCGACTCGCTCAAGGCCGGTAGCTTGATGCATCCACCACCGACTGCACCGGAGCAAGCCATGAGCGATGTCGCGAAGAGTCACTGCACACCATTGACGAGATCCAGTCCTATTGGTCCGATGTTCGCGATTTGATTTGGGGAACGCACGTCAAATTCATTGCCGCCGGAGAGGCGCTGCTTGCGCAACACCAATTCGACGCGCTCGATTTCATCGACAGGTTGAGAGAAGCGACCGCGGCAGGCGGTCAAATCACCATGACGGCATGGGACGCGCTGTTGCGCCCCGCAAATACGAGCACGGCGACCGTGCACGCAATCCCGAACGGTGCCGCGACACCGGTGCCGCATCGTGTAGCAGGCCATGCCGACCTCGATACGCCGGCAGACGACCCGCGCGCTTGATGGCGCGCCTTGACGCGCCCACCCGAATGCTGGCGTGGTGTCAGGGCGCGACCGAAGGGCTTCCAGGTTATCTCGGCACCCCCCGGCATGGACCCATCACCGGACTATCGGGCCGCCCGCAGCATCTCGTAGGCCCGGTGAATGCGGCGCTTCTTCTGGTCTTGCAAGTAGGCAATCGCGTCGTCGACGGCATCGGGCTGGCCGAATCGGGATGTGCATTCACGAAGCAACGCTTCGCTGGCGACGATGTCGTTCAGCGCGCCCAGTTCGTCCTGGGCATCCTTTAATCGCTCAATCGTCGCTTGATGGCTGACACCGAGGACGGGCGAGAAAAATTCGAGCAAGTACCGCAACTTCTTTCCCGCAATCCGGACGTCGTGAAGCGCAGCGTAGCCGGACACTTCATGCAACGTGGCATGTTTTATACGCCTTTCCAGTGCCTTTTCAGCCAATTTCACCCGATCCTTGGCGAATTCCGCCAACGGCGGTTTCGAGGCGGCAGAAGCCAGCTGACCGTTGGCGCTGTCCATCGCGCGTTCCAGTACTCCGTTGAGGCCGGCTTCCTGGATGGTGCGAAAACTGAACGAAACCGCGTCGCGACGACAGTCGTCCACACACGCCAGCAACGAAGTGCGCGGGTGCCGGGCCGATTCGTATGCGACGAGCAGTTCGCGCACGATATCCCAGTCGCGCGTTTTGCCGGCGGCGGCGGCAAGCACTTTGAACTGGTTTCGCCAACGCTCGGCATCGGCCTCGTCGAGCAGGGGCCGGTAGGCCCACCAGAGCGACCGCAACCGTCGCAGTGCGACACGCAGCTTGTGAAATACCTCCGGGCTGGCGTGCGCATCGACCTGGTCCGCTCGCCGCACGGCCTCGTGGGCACCCGCGGTGGCCAACAGCAGAAACGCCTCGTCAACGGATATGCCCGGCTTCTCCAGGCCTGAAATCTGGCGGATGGAAGACGAACGTCGGCAGGACGTGTCGTTCGATTCCGGCCCTGCCGGACCGGCGGATGGCAGATTCATCGCATGACCTTCCAGCAACTGGAAAGAGTGAGAAACGCGGAACAGCATCCAATGAGAAAGCCCACCGGCACTTGACGAGCGTCAAGCGCCCCTTTTTACCCGGTCAACGAACCGGATGCGCCCGGGGCACGCGGGATGCCAGTTCACCCTCAAAGACTGAATTCGAGCGTATTGCCGCCACTGCGTGACTTTTTGGGATGACTGTGTTCGTTGGCTCGCGGAATAGCGCCAACGGTGTGTACTTAACTGTTTGGGGGGCGAAGAATGCTTCTGTTTTTCCCAACCAGGCTCCAGCCACTGTCGGCCGTGCTATTCGGATTCTCTTCCAGAAGCCACCACGTGTCGCACACGGAGCATCGATGGAAGGCGACCTTCACGCGTGCCCTGAACATTGGGCGATGCTTCCGGGGCCGGCCGTCCTGAATCAAAGCCGGATGAGCATTGCCATTCGGCCAGGATTGAAGAAATTCTTCGCATGCTTTGCAGTGCATCAGATGTTATGGCGTCACCAAATTGACACATTCTATATGTGCGCTCGCAATTGGTGTGGCACTTAATGCAGTTTCGGCTGTTGAGGATGCCGGCGGTCTGAAGCGCCTGGGAAGGGAGGGGGCGTCGTCCCGCCAGAGCGCCCGCAGTTGGCATAGCGCGACATGCCGCTGATGAAACCCCTCGGGGTGGGCGTGCGAATCGACTCGGCCAACTCGCCGCACGACCGCCCAGGTGGTCGCTGTGGCCAATAACGGAAACGCCTCGTCAACGGATATGCAGGGCGTCTCCATACTGGAAAGCTGATTGTCGGGGAGCGGATGTCAACGGGAATTTTCGTTCGATTCCAGCTCCGTCGGGCTGACGGATGGCAGGTTCATCGCAACACTCCGCAGAAGATCTCGAGGCCGGCGCTCGGTAGAGTGTGACGAAGTCTTGCTTAGGAGCCTGCGTCAACAGGTACCGGCGCGTCAGTTGAACCGGGCAACATGGGTCGAAGCATGTTCGCAATTGCGTCTTCGGAGACCGCTGCGCTGTACAGGAAACCCTGGCCTTCGACGCAGCCGTGCTCGATGAGAAAGCGCCGATGAATATCGAGCTCCACGCCTTCTGCGACCACATCGAATTTCAACGCGTTGGCGATTGCGATGACGGCAACCGTCAGCGCTTCGTAACCGGTGTCGCGGCCGATTTCCTGGACGAACGCCCGGTCAATCTTGACACGGTCGATACTGAAGCGTTTCAGGTAGCTCAAGCTTGAGTAGCCGGTACCGAAGTCATCAATCGCGATTTTCACGCCAAGCTCGCGCAAGTCGCGCAACACCCGCGCTACCGCCTCGGCATTGCGCATGAGTGCGCCTTCCGTCACTTCGAGTTCAAGCATGTCCGCCGGCCAGCCGGCGTCGTCCAGCGCGGAGCGCACGATGTTCAACAGGTCGGAGTGCTCCAGTTGAAGCGGCGAAACATTGACCGACACCCGGATTGGCGCCTGGCCGGCGTCGCGCCATTGCCCAGCCTGCAGGCACGCCGTGCGCAGCACCCATTCACCGATGTCCCGAATCATTCCCGTTTCTTCGGCGACAGGGATGAATACGGCAGGCGATACGTTGCCAAGCTCCGCGTCATGCCAACGCAGCAAGGCCTCGACACCCACGACACGCCCGGTCATCATGTCAATCTGGGGCTGATAGGCTACCCGCAAGCCCTGGGCCTTGACCGTTTGTCTCAGCCGGGTCGAAAGCTGCAATTTCTCGGCGGCTGCACGATGCAACTCCGGTCGGTAGAACTGGTAGCCGTTTCGTCCATTCGCCTTCGCCAGGTACATTGCCGCATCCGCGTTTCGTATCAATGTGTCGGCATCTTCCCCGTCGTGCGGATAAGTGCTGATGCCAATACTGGCTTCGATATACAGCTCCTGCTCCTCGACATGAAATGGCTCGGCCATCTCGGCAATCAGTCTGTCAAGCATCGGTATCAACTGTCCGTCCGTCAACGGCTCGACAACGATGAGGAACTCGTCTCCGCCGTAACGCGCGACCAGGTCGCCGGCGCGCACCAGTCGCTGCAAGCGTTTCGCGACGCACACCAGAAGCGCGTCGCCTACGCGGTGGCCGAGCGAATCATTGACCTCCTTGAAGCGGTCGAGGTCGAGAAAGAGCACTGATACCTGGCCATCGCTCCCGGCCGCACGCCGAATCATCTCCGTCAGGCGCTCGTCGAGGTGAGTGCGGTTTGGCAGGTCAGTCAATGCGTCGTACCGCGCCTGATGCTGCAGGCGAGTCTGATATTCGACCAATGCCGTGACGTCGCTCATGACACAGACATGGTGAGTGACCGCGCCACTCTCGTCGCGCACTGGGGCGCCGAGGACATTGACCCAAAATCGTTCGCCGCTTTTGCGTGTGCAGAACAGCGTGACGTTCGCTTCGGTGTTGCTGTCCATGGCCTGGCGCACGTGCTCCCACGTCTGCGCCTCACCTGCCCCCCCAAAGAGCGTATTGCAGTCGGCACCGGCTACATCTGACGGCGAATAGCCGGTGATGCGTTCGAAGGCCTGGTTCGCGAACGTCACGACATGACGGTCATTCTGCCGTTCTGCGATGATGATTCCGTTGATGCTTGCGTCTATCGCCCTGGCTTGCAGGCGCAGAGCCAACTCGGCATCGCGTCGGGCCGTGATGTTTTCGTACGCGATAAGTACGCCAGTGACGGCACCGCTCTGGTCTTTCAGCGGCAACTTGGTTTCCGAAAGCCAGACTTCCGAGCCATCGACGGCAACCGCCGCACGCTCAAAGTGCTTTTTGGTCACTTCGCCCCGCATCACGCGCGCATCTTCATCCAGGACCTCCTGCGGGTCGTCGCCCCAGTGCAACGCCCAATCGGTCAGACCAATCAGGGCACTTCGGGACGGCAGCCCCGCATCGCGCGCATAAATCTCATTGCCGCCAGCGTAGCGATGGTCGGCGTCTTTCCATGCAATGCCCTGCGGAATATGGTCGAGTACATACTCGAGGGTTTGCTTCGACTTGAACAACTCTGCCGTCGCCATCGTCTCGGTGGTGACATCCACCATGACAGCCATGGTGGACGGGGAGCCTTCGAATTCCACGTTCAGGTAATGAACGTCCATCGAACGACGTTCCCCCGCTTTCGTCTGATACATCCATACGCCGATTGACTGCGTTTCGCCGTAGACTGCCTCGGGTTTCGATGCGCGAGCGTCTGTCAGGCGTACAAATTCCTCTGCCGGACACACATCCTGCATCGACATGTTCAACAACTCGGAATCTGAATAGCCGAATGCACGTACTGCCGCACCATTGACGGCAACGATGCGCAGAGAGGCATCGTCAAATATCCAGATAGGCAATGGATGTTCGTCAAAGAACCGCTGGTACTTCGCCCGAGCCGTGTCGGCCGCATGCAGGGCCGTTCTTAATTTGCGCGAGATGAGCGCGTTCCAGCGAATCAGTGCGAGCAGCAGAATCGACGCCGTCGCACCGCAGGCCAGTACGGCATCCGTGACCCATTTCGCATCCGAGGAGGACTTGCCGACAGTGGCGCCAATGGTGGCGTCGGCCGCCATCCTGGCGTCAACGACCTCTTCAAGCGCGCTGTAGAAGTAGGCGTCAATGGTACTCAATGCAGGGTCGCTCAGCCTGACACTCCCGGGATGCAAGGTCGCCCGCATCGCCAACGCATTGCTATGCGTCGCCAGCGTCCGAATCGTCCGGTCGAGGTCGTCGAGCCGGGAGCGGCATTCGACGCTTTGCCGACAGCCTTCGCGTGCGTCACCCGTCAGATCGAGGAGCGGCGATAGAGGGAAGATGTAAGCCGTACGCTTGTAGAAGGCACGGGTTCCAATCAGCGTGTAGAGCGCCCCGTGTTCATCAAGCATCATCTGCTGGACCTGGTCGAGGTCCTGCTTCAAACGCCCGGAAGCTTGCAGAGTATGCAGTGAATTGTCCTGCTCGCGCGTCTGGCGCACTGTCAGAAACGTGCTCAGCGCAATCGCCAGGAGAATGACCGCAATCACGACGAACGTGACGGTTCTACGCAGAACCTTTCTGCTCAAGATGCCTCCTCCCGTCCTGACATCTTGACTTTGCCCCACCGTCTGGCGGCTATCGGCGCGAGTGTCTTGCTTCTTCACCATACATTGCCGGCGTACACGACCTAGTTTTCATAAGAGCATGGCCTGGCCGCCGTGGCGGGTTCCAGCACGGCTTCGTACCACGGCACTTCAATGAAGCGAGTGACGCGCTGCAAAATCTGCCAGAAAACGCTTTCGAACGAGCGCGCACGCATGACCTGATTCATGTGCTCCGCGAGCGGGTCCGCAAAATTCCACCTGACAATGGCCGGCCTCCCCGGAAACACAGGCGCAGGATATTCCTCTACGCAACCGTCCATCGCGATGACCAGGTCCATCTGCGGCGCCCACTCGCTCGTGAATTCGAACCAGCTTTTCGGACTGAGCAGGTCGAGGGCGGAGATGCCTGGACGCAGTTGCGTCAACGCCAGTGAATGTACGCACGCTGCCGGTTCCGCTCCGGCGCTGAATGCGTCAAACCGATGGCCTGCCAGTTCGCGCAGCAGTGCCTCGGCGATGATGCTGCGTGCTGAATTCTCCCGGCAGAGAAACAGCACCCGATACTTTCTGGTCACGCTCCCGCCCCGTCGTTTGCCTTTCTGATTTTGTTCGGGATTCTGCCGAGCAAGTCTTGCACTTCCGTGACATGACTGGCTGCCGACGGCTCCGTGGACAGCGACACATGTTTCTCGCCACGTTCAGTAGCATTGATTCGCCCCGGTGACCGGCCTTGCGCTTACGGTCGTTCTGCGGAATTTGGTCGACAATGCCGTCCGTTACACGCCCGCCAGCGGAACGGCGGATGTATCCATTACGCGGCCTGGCGACTACCTGACTCTGGAACGGCGGTTTGCTGGCTCGCTATAGGCATCCGCTTCGATGCGTAAGCGGGGCACGATAGTGCTCGACGCGTTGCGTCGCTCATGCACGCGGTCCTGGTGCACCGGAAGTGCCTCGGTCACCGTCAATGAACGTGCACCTCTCTGTCATCGGACAGGCGAGGGAAAAATCGCGGCGTGACTGCCGCATAGTCGCGCCACGCCTGCCCGAATCGCGCTTCCGTGTCGTGTTCCTCCTGCCTGGCGAGGCGAACATACATCACGACGAGTATCGGGAACATGACCAGCGTGACGAGCGTCGGCCATTGCATCAGGAATCCGGTCATGATCAGGACGAACGCGACGTATTGCGGGTGTCGAATTCTGCTGTACGGTCCGGTCGTGGCCAGCGTCCCCGTCCGTTGGGCCTCATACAGCACGTGCCACGCGACGGACAGCAAGTAGAAGCCGCCGATGATGAGCGCGATGCCGAGAAGGTGCGGCAAGCCAAAGTGGGGATTGCCGTGGCGCCCCGTCATCATCCACCACAGGTGGCCAGCATCGTGGGACAGCAGATTGGTTTGAGGAAAACGTGCCTGCATCCATCCCGACAGCAGATAGATGGTCAATGGAAAGCCGTACATCTCCGCGAACAGGGCCACGATGAACCCGGAGAAGGCGCCGAAGGACCGCCAGTCGCGCATCGTCTTCGGCTTGAAGAAGCTGAAGGCGAAAATGATGAAGACGAGAGAGTTGACGACGACCAGTCCCCACAATCCGTAATCGCTACCCGTGCCGCGCATGGTTCTCTCCCGAATCGGCGTGCGTATCGCCTTTCCCCTCGCCATGGTGATGATGTCCATGGTGCATGAACAGATGCATCAAGGGGCAGGAGAAGAGCAGCAGGTAGGGCAACACCCCCAGAACGTGGGCACGGTGCTCCGACAGCAAGAGGAACATCGCTATCGCGCCGAACACCAGCCATGCGATCGCGGCGCGCGATTTCCAGAAGGGACGCGAACTGCGTGAGTCATCGTCCATCGCAACGCTCCCGGGAGAAAGGCTACTTGGCCAGCGGACGGTCCTGCGTGGCCTGACGATCCATCATGGACTGCATCATCAGTTGCATCATGTCCATGCGCTTTTCCATCATTTCATGTCGCTGCGACATCGGCATCTTTGCCGATTGGTCGTTCATCATGCCCATCATGCCCATCATTCCCATGCCGTCCTGCATGGTCTTCATCTGTTCATCCATGAGGGCTGCGCGCTCCTCCGGCGTCCTGGCCGACATCATCTTCTCGTGCATTTCCTGCATCGCACGCATCTGGTCATCGACAGGCGTTGCCTTCTTGACCTTCGGTGCCTTGGCGGTCTTTGCGTTTGCGGGATGATGCGCAGCATGGTCCGTATCGGATGCCGATTCCGCACCCTGCGCGATACCGGCGCCAGCCATCAACGAGATGACCGCGGCAAGAACCCATTTATTCAAATTTTTCACCCTGTTCTCCAATTATTCGACGGCGTACGCGCCAGCCGCTTCCAATGTAGCGCGCACATCCGGAGAGGGATTGACTTCGCTCAATCCGCCACGGAGCGACTTCGTCGTTGAGCTGCGAGCAGGTTTTGCCGCATGACATTCATGAAATCGACACGCAAGGCAGGGCTGCCGCCATTGACGCAAATCAAGCCCGTCAAGCACGAGCCGCTTAGCATCGTTTCAGCAGACAGAACCGGCAGCACCGCAATCGAGGTCAGCCGACACGGCCACAAGGGGGCAGGACATGCAACACTTCTCGACGTTTCGCGCCCGGTGGGTCGCGGTATTGATGACGGCCTTCAGCGTGATGCTGTCCGGGTGTGGCTACAACGCCATCCAGTCCCAGGACGAGCAGGTGAAGGCCAACTGGTCCGAAGTGCTCAACCAGTACCAGCGGCGCGCCGACCTGGTGCCGAATCTTGTCAACACCGTGAAGGGATATGCGAACCAGGAAAAAGAGGTTCTGACGCGGGTGACCGAAGCCCGGGCTCAAGTGGGCGCCATGCGCGCCACGCCGGAACTGCTGGCGGACCCCGCTGCGTTCGCGAAATTCGAGGCGGCCCAGGGACAGCTCACGTCGTCGCTTTCCCGGCTGCTCGTGGTTTCCGAGAACTATCCTCAGCTCAAATCCGACGCCAACTTTCGTGACCTTCAGGCTCAACTTGAGGGCACCGAAAACAGAATCACCGTGGCCCGGAACCGCTACATCCGCTCGGTTCAGGACTACAACGTCACGGTTCGCTCGTTCCCGAACAACCTGACCGCGATGGCGTTCGGCTACAAGGAAAAGCCGAACTTTGCAGTCGCGAACGAAGCGGAAATCGCCAGGCCGCCACGCGTGGACTTTGGCACTACGCCGGCGCCGGCAAGTGGAGCCGCAAATTGAAGATGGTTCGCGCGGCGCTGGTCGCATTGGCCGCGCTGTTCTGGTGGAGTGGCGCCGTCAGTCAGACCGGGCAGCCAGTGCCGGCGCTCTCCACGCGCGTGACCGACGCGACGGGCACACTGTCGGATGAACAACGCAGCACGCTGGAGCAAGCGCTGAAGGATTACGAAGCGCGCAAGGGAAGTCAGATTGCCGTGCTCATCGTGCCGACGACGCAACCCGAGACCATCGAGCAGTACTCCATCCGCGTCGTCGAGCAGTGGAAGCTTGGGCGGACACGTGTGGACGATGGCGTCCTGCTCATCGTCGCCAAGAACGACCGGACGCTGCGTATCGAGGTCGGCTACGGCCTGGAGGGCGTGCTCACGGACGCCACGAGCAACCGCATCATCGAGGACATCATTGTCCCGCGATTCCGGCGCGGCGATTTCTACGGCGGCGTGTCGGCCGGGGTGGACAGCATCATGCGGGTGATTGACGGAGAACCGCTTCCGCCTCCGCGCCATTCCCGTGGCGGCGGCACGGGCAGTCTATTGCCGGTGTTGTTCGTGCTGACGATGGTCGCGGGCGGGGTGCTGAGAACCCTGTTCGGCAGGCTTCCCGGGGCCGTCATCACCGGCGGCGCAGTCGGGTTCGTGGCATGGCTATTGTCCGGTGCGATTCTCGTCGCCATCGTCGCCGGCGTCATTTCTCTTGTATTCACGTTGATTGGCGCCGGGATGGGGATGCGCGTCGGCGGTCCCTACATCGGCGGACACCCAGGGGGGCGAGGTTCCGGAAGGGACATCTTTCGAGGCGGTGGCGGTGGCTTTGGCGGCGGTGGCGCGTCGGGGAGGTGGTAACCATGGATATCCGGCGCGCCGTCCGGCACCTGCTCATGACAAGATGGCGGGTCAATGCCGTCTTCCCGAAACCGACGCTGGCAAAAATCGAAGCCGCTGTAAAGGCGAGCCACATCGCGCACGCTGGCCAACTGCGCTTCGCGGTAGAGGGCGCGCTGCATAGCGCCGCATTGATTCGAGGGCAGACCGCGCGCGAGCGCGCGATAGAAGTGTTTTCGGAGCTTCGGGGCTGGGACACCGAGCACAACAATGGCGTACTCATCTACTTGCTGCTGGCCGACCGTGACGTCGAGATCGTTGCGGACCGGGGCATCCACTCGCGCGTCACGAGCGAAGAATGGGAGGCGGTCTGCCGCACCATGGAAGCGGCATTCAGGGCGGGCAGCTTCGAGTCCGGCTCGATACACGGGATTGCGCTCGTCACCGAACTGCTCGAAAAGCACTACCCGTCTCGCCGTCCTCCGCAGGACGAGTTATCCAGCAAGCCCGTCGTGATGTGACCTTGTCGCCGACTCGATAACGCGGCGGGAGCGTCATCTCGGGGGAGATTCGACCAGTGATGGAGCGTGTGCAGCCCCCACTGGCGAGGACGTGGCGGATTGCGGATGCCGTTGCGCGTTGCCGACGTCACAACGCGCGTCACGTCATGCTAGACTCCTGCCCCATGTCGTACTGGCGCAAACTCTTCCTCGTCCTGTTCCTTGCACTGAGCCTTCCGGTTCAGTCGTTCGCTGCTATTGCCATGCAGTGCGCGGCGGCACATGCGGACGAAGACGCCCGGTTCGCCATCGACGCCGGGCAACCGGTTGCCGGGCATCGCCATGAAACGGCCGACGTACACGCGGCCACCGACGACGGTGTGCACCGGCACAGTCTGGGCGATACCCACCACGCGCACGCGTGCTCGACCTGCGTGTCATGTTGCGTCGGCGCTGGAGTGCCAACCGCGCCGTCGGTCGCGCGGTCGCTCGATTCCGCGCTTACCGCTGTCTTCCCACCGTCTTCTACCGCAGCCGCGTCATTTCTGACCGCCGGCATCGAGCGGCCTCCCCGAACCCTTCTCGTCTGAGCTTCGCGTCGCAGCGTGTGTGCTGCGGCGTTCATCTCGCTTTGGCGGCCCGTTCCGGCCGCCGGGTGACATTCGACGAGAAAAACCATGCGAATCCTTTCTGCAGCGCTGGTCGGCGCGGCGGCAGCATTGCCGACGCTCGTCCTCGCTACGACGTCCGTTCCCGACCCGTCGGACGCGGCAGCGTCGGTCCCGGCGGTTGCCGCTTCGTCGGCATTTGACGATTACCAACCGTACAAGGACGGTGAAGCCCCGACGTGGCAACAGGTGAACCGCGCCGTGATGCCCGCCCGATCCGGGGCGAAGCGCGGGGTAACCTCCGACCGTCCCTCGAACACGAGTCATCACTCGACACATGAGGGTGCCGGCCAATGACCGATCGACGCATTCCCATTCGGGTGATGGCCGGTGCGGCCGCGCTGGTCGTGCTCGCCGGCTGTACGACCTTTTCCCGGGACGGCGGTTTCAATACCGTTTCGACCACCGCATCGGAGCGGCTCGGGAAGGAGGCGGTCTTCGTCCGTACCGACCAGGACCGTGACGCAGTCGCGCAACGCACGCGCGAGCTCCTCGGAAAACCGCTGGCCATGGATGACGCCGTCCAGGTCGCGTTGCTCAACAACGCGGGATTGCAGGCGTCCTACGCCGAACTGGGCGTCTCGGAAGCGGACCTTGTCCAGGCCGGCCGCCTGCCGAATCCCGGCTTCAGCTTCAGCCGCACGCGCTGGAGCGACAACCTCGGCATCACGCGCACGTTTTCCGCGAATGTGCTGGCCATCCTGACGTTGCCGCTGGCCACGCGCATCGAGCGCCGCCGCTTCGAGCAGACCCGGCTGGAGACGGCTGACGCGATGCTCAAGGTGGCCGCCGACGCGCGCCGCGCATACGTGAGCGCCGTGGCCGCGGCGCAGTCGGCGAAATACGCCGAACAGGTCAAGGATTCCGCCAGTGCCGGTGCAGAACTGGCGCACCGGATGCAGCAGGCAGGCAACGCCAGCCGGCTCGACTATGCGCGCGAGCAGGCGTTTTATGCCGACGCGACGACTCAGCTCGCGAAGGCGCGGCAACACGCCTTCGCGGCGCGAGAGAAGCTGACTCGCGTGATGGGTGTGTGGGGCGCGGCGACGCAATTCAGCTTGCCGGACCGGCTGCCGGACGTGCCCAGCGAGCGGCCGGAACTGAAGGACCTGGAGGTCTTCGCGATGCAGAACCGGCTCGACATCCAGGCTGCGAAGTTGCGCACGCAGGGCGTCGCGACGTCCCTCGGCCTGAGCAAGGCGACGCGCTTCGTCAATGCGCTGGAGGTCGGTTACCTCGACAACTTCGAGACCGACAAAGGGCACGAGCACGGCTACGAAATCAGCGTCGAGATTCCGATTTTCGATTGGGGTAGCGCCAAGGTTGCGCGTGCGGAAGCGCTGTACATGCAATCGGCGAACAAGCTCGCGCAGACGGCCGTCGACGCGCGTTCCGAAGTCCGTGAATCGTACGTCGCCTACGTGACGAATTACGACATCGCAAAGCATTACCGCGACGAGGTGGTGCCGTTGCGCAAGACCATCTCCGACGAGATGCTGCTGCGCTACAACGGCATGCTCGCCAGCGCGTTCGACCTGCTCGCCGATTCGCGAGAACAGGTCAATGCGGTCAACGGCTACATCGACGCGCTGAAGGACTACTGGCTCGCGGAAACCGACCTGCAACTTGCGTTGGGTGGACGCCTTCCGCCGGCCGACCGTCCGGCGGACGCTTCCGCTCGCCCAACCCCGTCATCCACAACCGCTGCAGCCATGCCTGCAGCGCTGCTCAAGAACGCCGAAGGTAAATGAGATGGTGTCACGACGAACATTCCTGAGCGGCTCGGGCGCCGCATTGCTGGGTGCCGCGCTGGTCAGCAAAGCCGGGGCAGCCTCGCTGCCGGAGGCGCCGACGATGGCGCGGCCCGACACGCAGCCGCCGCTTCAGCCGCCCAACGGGCGGCCCTACACGCCGGTGACGACGCTGAACGGCTGGTCACTGCCGTGGCGCATGAAAAACGGCTGGAAAGAATTCCACCTGACGGCGGAGCCGGTCGTTCGCGAAATGGCGCCCGGCATGAAAGCCAATCTCTGGGGCTACAACGGCCAGTCGCCTGGCCCGACGATCGAGGCGGTCGAGGGCGACAAGGTCCGCATCTTCGTGACCAACAAGCTGCCGGAGCACACCACGGTCCACTGGCACGGCATGCTGCTTCCCTGCGGAATGGACGGCGTCGGCGGTCTCACACAACCGCAGATTCCGCCCGGCAAGACCTACGTGTACGAGTTTCAGCTCGAGAAGCACGGCACCTTCATGTATCACCCGCACGCGGACGAGATGGTGCAGATGGCGATGGGGATGATGGGCACGTTCATCGTGCATCCGAAGGACCGGGGCGTGATGCCGGTAGACCGCGACTTCGTGTTCCTGATGTCTGCATACGACATCGACCCCGGCAGCTACACGCCGCGCGTCAACACGATGACCGAATTCAACATGTGGACGTGGAATTCGCGCGTATTTCCGGGGATTGACCCGCTGCCGGTGCGCGCGGGCGACCGAGTCCGCATCCGGTTCGGCAATCTGACGATGACGAATCACCCGATTCACCTGCACGGCTACAGCTTCGAGGTCGTCGGCACCGATGGGGGATGGATACCGCCGTCGGCGCGCTGGCCGGAAGTGACGACCGACGTCGCCGTCGGGCAGATGCGCGCGATCGAGTTCACTGCAAACCGGCCAGGCGACTGGGCTTTCCATTGCCACAAGTCGCATCACACGATGAATGCGATGGGACACCAGGTGCCGAACCTCATCGGCGTGCCGCAGAAGGACCTCGCGAAGCGCATCAACAAGCTGGTGCCGGATTACATGGCGATGGGCAGCACGGGCGGTGCGATGGGCGAGATGGAGATGCCGCTGCCTGACAACACGCTGCCGATGATGACCGGCACCGGACCGTTCGGCCCGCTGGAAATGGGCGGCATGTTCACGGTCGTCAAGGTGCGGCAGGGCCTCGGCCGAAACGACTACCGCGACCCGGGCTGGTTCAGGCACCCGAAGGGCACCGTGGCGTACGAATACACCGGCGAGCTGCCGGATAGCTGAATGATCCAACAAGGTCGGGGCTCACCTGACTAATGATTTCATCACCTCAACTCTGGAGAAAGCACGATGAAAAAAGCACTTGTTTCGATTGCGATGGGCTGTGCACTGGCCTTTTCCGCTGCCTCGTATGCGGCCGGTGACATGGGCAACATGAGCATGGGCAGTGCGGCCATGCAATCCGCCGACATGAAAGACAGCATGTCGCACGGCGAAATCAGGAAGGTCGACCTGGCAGCCGGCAAGCTGACCATCAAGCACGGCCCGCTCGAGAACCTCGGCATGGAAGCGATGACGATGGTCTTCAAGGTCAAGGACCCGGCGATGCTGTCTCAGGTGAAGGTCGGCGACAAGATCGACTTCGTGGCCGAGGAAGTCAATGGCGCGCTCACCGTGGTGAAGCTGAAGAAGCAGTGACGACATCTGGCGGGGCGCATTGGTATCGCGTCCCCGCCGCGACCATTCGAGACGAGCAACACTATGAAGACACTTACTCTCAAGCATCTGGCCGGCATGGCTGCGGCCAGCACGATCGCGCTCGTGCCGGTCTCGGCGTTGGCACACGGCAAGCTGGAAAGCGCGGTTCCCGCATCTGGCAGCACGGTCGACGTCGCGCCAGATGCGCTGCGCCTGTCCTTCAACGAAGACCTCGAACCGACCTTCAGCTCGGTAAAGGTATCCGACGCAAGCGGTGCCGCCGTCACGAAGGAAAAGGCGCGGGTCGACGCGTCTAACCCGCGTGCGATGACCGTCGCGGTGCCCAGGCTGGCATCGGGTACGTACACGGTCCAGTGGGCCGTGATGACCGCTGATTCTCACAAGACGAAGGGCACATATACCTTCAAGGTGAAGTGATGAACGACGGGTTTCTCGGCATCTTGCGGCTGGTTGCGGTGGCCATGCAGAACGTTGGTTTCGCCGTCATCGTCGGCGCGTTGCTCAGTAGCCAATGGCTCGCTCGCGGCGAGTCTGACTGGCAAGTTGGTATTGGCCAACGTCTGGTGGCGACACTGCGCATTGCGTCCATTGTCTCGCTGCTGGCAAGCGTGCTGTCACTCTGGGCACACTGTGCATTGATGAGCGAGTCGACGCTGTTCGAAGCCGGCCCCGCAGTGTGGTCGATGGTCGTGGAAACCGGCTTTGGGCACGCGTGGTCGGTCGGTGCCGGCTTCACCCTCTGTATCGTCATGCTGTCATTCCTGCGCTCAGGAAGCGAAACACGCTTCCCGCTCATGATGTGGACTGCATTGGCCGGCGTCGCGCTTGCGCGCAGTAATGGCGGGCATCCAGTGGATACGGGGCTATTCAGTCTGCCAGTTTGGGTGGATTGGCTGCATTTGCTGGCTATCAGCGCGTGGGTCGGCCTCGTGCTCGTGACAACATACGTGGTAATGCCTCGTCTGATTTGCGTACCAGGAAGCGAACGCCAGAACGGCGCATCGTTCGTGCAGTCGCTCTCCGACGCATCGACTTACGCATTGATTGTCCTGTTCAGTACGGGCGCATACAACGGATGGCGGGGAGTCAATACGCCTTCCAACTTGCTGGAGTCGGCATATGGACAGGTTCTGCTGCTCAAGCTCGCACTTGTCCTGATTGCCGCGGCGCTCGGTGGACACAATCGCTTCTTCGAGATGCCAAAGTTGCTGTCCGTGTTGAAAAACCCTTCCGCAGCCACGCCTACGGGGCTGCTGCGCCGTTTCGGTGCGGTACTCCAGGTCGAGTCGCTCGTCCTGGCCAGCGTGCTGGTGGTGGCTGCCGTGCTCGTCTCAAGTCCGCTGCCGGGCACGACTTAATTCAGTCGGGTGTCTTATCCATCCACGCGGGTGGTTCGTCCATGAGGCTGCAACACGCGCCTCCAGCGAGCATCCATTTCAAGCCCGGCTGCGTGCCGGGCTCTTTTCATGGGCGCATTTCATCATCTGGCGGGCGAGCTATAATTTGCACCATGAAACTGCTTCGGACCATCTTCCTCTTGCTGCTTTGCGCGGTGCTACCCATCAGTGGGTTGGCAGCGAGCGGCTTGACCGGCGAATGTCCGATGCAGCAAAACATGTCCGTGGAGTCAAGTGTCAGCACGCCTGGTGACATGCCCGGCTGCGATTCAATGAAACCGTCGTCCGTCGACAAAGCCAAGGCCAAGGGCGTGTTCTGCAAAGTGAGTGCCCAGTGTCAATTCGGCAGCCTGTACCATCCGGCCGCTCGAGTGGACGTCAGCCGGCCTGCCGCGCTTGCTCAACCTGTCACCTTCCATTACGCCCAGTCTCTCCCGGTCCGCGACCCGAACGGGTTGTGGCGACCTCCCCGCCTCATTTAATCCCGATCCGACAGGTTCACCGCAGCCGCGGTGAGGTTCGTCCTATGTCAGGACGTGGAGTCCCTATGGGATTTCGCCGTTGGGGTTAGAACATGCGATTCAATTTCGGTACGTCGCGGGGTCGGCGTGTCCCTTGGCGCGCGCATACACTTTTTGCCGCGCTCGTATTTGCAGGCGTCGTACACGCACAGCAAGCATCTCTTACGCTGGACGCAGCGTTGCAATCGGCGACCGACCGTTCCGCGTCGATGCAGGCGGCGCAAGCCTCCGTTCGCGCCAGCTCGGAGGTGGCAGTCAAAGCCGGCCAGCTTCCGGACCCGATGCTCACGGCGGGCATCGACAATTTGCCCGTGAACGGTCCGCAGCGCTTCACCATTGGCCAGGACTTCATGACGATGCGGCGCATCGGCATCGAACAGGAATGGGTTTCCGGTGAGAAGCGACGGCTGCGTTCCACGCTGGCGACCGAGGTCGTCGGGCGCGAACGCGCCGGCTATCTGATGCAGATGGCCAATGTCCGTCAACAGACCGCGACGGCCTGGCTCAATGCCGTCTATGCGAAAAAGGCACTCGGGCTCCAGCACGCGTTGCTGGACCACATGAATCACGAGCTGGCGGCCACGAAGGCGTCCTATCGTGGTGCGAAGGCGAGTGCCGCTGACGTGGTCCAGGCGCAAGCCATGCTGGCGCAAACCCGTGACCAGGTGCTGAAGGCGCAGCAGACCTACCAGACCGCGCTGATCGGCCTGTCGCGCTGGACGGCCGCGCCGGTTTCGGATGTCGCCGGGGAGCCACCCACGCCCGAGTCTTTCGTTTCCTCATTACCGCCGGACGAACTACGCGTCGCGCAGCCGACGCTCGTGGCTGCGGCTGACGACATCGCCGTCGCCGAGGCGAATACGGCGGTCGCCGACAGCGAGCGCCGTCCGAACTGGACGTGGGAAGTCGCATATCAGCAACGCGGCGGAGCGTACTCGAACATGGTGTCGGTGGGCGTCAGCATTCCGCTGCCGCTGAATCGGAAGAATCGCCAGAACCGCGACGTCGCGGAGAAGGCCGAACTCGCAACCAGGGCGCGTCTGACCTACGAGGACACGCTTCGGCAGGTACAGGCCGACATTCGCAGCCAGTCCGCCATCCTGGCGAGCGGCCGCGAGCGCATTGCCAATCTGGACCAATCCCTGTTGCCGGCGGCAGACCAACGCGTCGCGCTCGCGAATGCCGCCTATCGCGCCGGGACCGGGTCACTCGCAGACACGTTCGCCGCCCGTCGCGGGCAGCTGGATGCCCAGCTGCAGGTACTCGACCTCAAGCGCGAGGTCTCGCAAACCTGGGCCCAGCTCGAATATCAAGTCGTACCGTCCACGATGGCCGCTGCTCAGTGAAGGAGAACAACATGACCCACAAACCACTGGTGCGCGCCGTGCTGGCGGTGTTCGCCGGCGCCATCTTGCTCGGAGCAGGCTACTTCGTCGGTGCGCGCCACGCATCGACCGGCGCAGTGGCGGCACCAACCGCTGCCTCCGCTTCTGGCGACAGGATTGACGCGAAGACCGGCAGGAAGGTGCTGTACTGGCATGACCCGATGGTGCCGAACCAGCACTTCGACAAGCCGGGCAAATCGCCATTCATGGACATGCAGCTCGAGCCCGTTTACGCGGACGAAGGCGGCAGCTCGTCTGGCATCGAGATCGACCCGGGTTTGCAGCAGAATCTCGGCATCCGCTATGCGACCGTTCGCCGGCAGGACACGACGGGCGGGTTCGATGCGGTCGGCACGACGCAGTTCGATGAGTCACGCTCGGACGTCGTTCAGTCGCGCGTCACGGGCTACATCGACCGTCTGTACGCCGGCGCGCCGATGCAGCGCATCGCCAAAGGCGCGCCGATTGCGTCGTTGTTCGTGCCGGACTGGCTCGCACCGCAAGAAGAATACCTCGCGCTCAAGCGAGGTGGCATGGATGGCAGTCTGCTTGACGCGTCGCGGGCGCGCATGCGCGCGCTGTCGATCCCCGACGGCGTCATCGCAAGCCTCGACCGGACCGGCAACGCGCAAACGCACGTCGTCCTGACGTCGCCGGAGACGGGCGTCGTCAGCGAACTGAACGTTCGCGACGGTGCGATGGTGGCGCCGGGGCAGACGCTCGCGAAGATTTCCGGCTTGTCGACGCTCTGGCTCATCGTCGAAATTCCGGAAGCGCTCGCGATGAGCGTGCAGCCAGGCATGACGGTCGATGCGACGTTCGCCGGCGACCCGGCCCGGCACTTCACGGGCCGCATCCGCGAAATGCTGCCTGGCATCAGCACCACCAGCCGCACGCTGCAGGCGCGTCTGGAAATCGACAACAGCACGCTCAAGCTGACGCCGGGCATGTTGATGCGCGTGCGCATCGGCGGCCAGAAAGCCGTATCGCGTCTGCTCGTGCCGTCCGAAGCGGTCATCGCCACGGGCAAGCGCTCGGTGGTCATCGTGAAGAACAGCGACGGTCGCCTTCAACCCGCGTCGGTCACCACAGGCAATGACGTCAGCAACGAAACCGAGATACTCAGCGGATTGAACGAAGGCGATACCGTCGTCGCGTCCGGCCAGTTCCTCATCGATTCCGAGGCCAGCCTGAAATCGGTTCTCCCCCGGTTGGAGAGCCGCACCGGCGCGAGCCTCGCCACGCCAGGCTCCGCCGCAGCCGCACACACCTATGAGACGACTGGCAAGGTCGAAAAGGTGACGGCCTCGGACATCACGTTCTCGCACCAACCTGTTCCCGCGCTCGGATGGGGCGCGATGACAATGGCGTTCAACAAGCCTGCGCCCAACGCCTTTCCGGACGTGAAGGCCGGCCAGACCGTGCACTTCGTCTTCAAGCAAACGGACGACGGCTACCAACTTACCAAGGTTGAACCAGCAGGAGGCGCGAAATGATTGCGCGCCTTATTCGCTGGTCGATTCACAACCGGTTCCTCGTGCTGCTCGCGACCATGCTGGTGACGGCATGGGGCGTGTACTCGCTGAAGGAAACGCCGCTCGACGCGCTGCCGGACCTGTCGGATACGCAGGTCATCATCAAGGCGTCGTATCCGGGCAAGGCGCCGCAGGTCGTCGAGGACCAGGTCACGTATCCGCTGACGACGACGCTGCTCGGCGTGCCTGGCGCCAGAACCATTCGCGCGTACTCGTCGTTCGGTGACGCGTTCGTCTACGTGCTGTTCGACGACAGGACGGACCAGTACTGGGCGCGCTCGCGTGTGCTGGAGTACCTGAATCAAGTGCAAAGCCGCCTCCTGCAAGGCGCGACCGTCTCGCTCGGTCCTGATGCAACGGGCGTCGGCTGGGTGTACGAGTACGCGCTCGTCGACCGGAGCGGGCAACACGATCTCGGGCAGTTGCGCGCGCTCAACGACTGGTTCCTCAAATTCGAACTGAAGTCGGTGCCGGACGTCTCCGAGGTCGCGAGCATCGGAGGGATGGTGCGCCAGTATCAGGTCGTGTTGGACCCGGACAAATTGCGCGCCTACGGCATTACGCAATCCATGGTGGCCGATGCGCTGGGCAAGGCCAACCAGGAGTCCGGTGGCTCGGTGGTCGAGCTTGCCGAGTCGGAGTACATGGTGCGCTCGTCCGGTTACCTGCGCTCGCTCGACGACTTCCGCAATATCGTGCTGCGAACGAATGACGCCGGTACGCCAGTGCTGCTCGGAGACATTGCGCGCATCCAGACGGGTCCCGAGATGCGTCGTGGCATCGCCGAACTGAACGGCGAAGGAGAAGTCGCGGGTGGCGTCATCGTCATGCGCTCGGGCAAGAACGCGTTGACGACCATCGACGCCGTCAAGGCCAAACTCTCCGACCTGAAGCGCTCACTGCCGCCCGGTGTCGAGATCGTCACGACTTACGACCGCTCGCAGCTCATCGAACGCGCCGTGGACAACCTGAAGGACAAGCTCATCGAGGAGTTCATCATCGTCGGGCTCGTTTGCGCGGTGTTCCTGTTTCACATGCGAAGCGCGTTCGTCGCCATCCTGTCGCTGCCGCTCGGCGTCCTGGCCGCGTTCATCGTCATGCGCTACCAGGGCGTGAATGCGAACCTGATGTCGCTGGGCGGCATCGCGATTGCCATTGGCGCGATGATTGACGCGGCCATCGTGATGATAGAAAACGCGCACAAGCACCTGGAGGCGTATGAGCACGAGAACACGGGTGTGCCGATGTCGACGGCGCATCGCTGGGAGCTCATCGCGACCTCCGCGGCGGAAGTCGGGCCGGCGCTGTTCTTCTCGCTGCTCATCATCACGCTGTCGTTCATTCCGGTGTTCTCACTGGAAGGTCAGGAAGGCAAGCTGTTCTCGCCACTTGCATTCACGAAGACGTACACGATTGCCGCCGCTGCCGGATTGTCGGTGACGCTCGTGCCGGTGCTGATGGGATATCTCATCCGTGGACGCATTCCGCACGAGAGCGCGAACCCCATCAACCGCGTGCTGATTCGGCTGTACAAGCCGCTGCTCGAGGCAACACTGATGCGCCCCTGGCTCGCCATCGGCCTGGCAGGCGTGGCTCTCGCGCTGACCCTCATCCCGGTTTCCCGTCTTGGGGGCGAGTTCATGCCGCCGCTCGACGAGGGCGATTTGCTGTACATGCCGACCGCGCTGCCGGGAATTTCGGCGGAGAAAGCGTCCGAGTTGCTGCAGCAGACCGACCGGCTCATCAAGACGGTGCCTGAAGTGGCGACGGTATTCGGCAAATCCGGCCGCGCCGACACGGCCACGGACCCGGCACCGCTCGAGATGTTCGAGACAACGATTCAGTTCAAGCCGCGCAGCCAGTGGCGGCCGGGCATGACGCCGGAGAAACTGGTCGACGAGCTGGACCGGACCGTCAAGGTGCCGGGCCTGTCGAACGTGTGGGTGCCGCCCATTCGCAATCGTCTCGACATGCTGTCCACGGGTATCAAGACGCCGGTCGGGGTCAAAATTTCCGGTCCCGACCTGACGCAAATCGACCGTATTGCGACGCAGGTCGAAACCGCCGTGAAGGGCGTGCCGGGTGTGACCTCGGCATTGGCGGAGCGGCTGAACGGCGGCCGGTATATCGATGTCGACATCGACCGGCTCGCGGCCGCACGGTATGGCCTTTCAGTCGCGGACATCCAGTCGGTCGTCTCGTCGGCCGTCGGCGGAGAAAACGTTGGCGAAGTGATTGCCGGCCGGGAGCGCTTCCCGATCAATATCCGTTACCCGCGCGAAGTCCGCGACTCGCTCGAGAGGCTGCGGCAACTGCCGGTTGTCACGGACCGTGGCGCGCAAATCCAGCTCGGCGACGTCGCTCGCATCACGATTGCCGACGGCCCGCCCATGATTCGTAGCGAAAATGCGCGTCTCTCAGGCTACGTGTACGTCGATATTCGTAACACGGACCTTCGGTCCGCGGTCCAGACGATGCAGAAGACCGTTGCGCGGCAGGTCAAGCTGCCCCCGGGCTATTCAATCGCCTGGTCCGGGCAATTCGAGTATCTGGAGCGAGCAGCGGCGAAGCTGCGCACGGTTATCCCGGTGACGCTCGTCGTCATCTTCGTGCTGTTGTTCCTGACGTTCAATTCCGCAGCGGACGCGCTGTTGCTGATGTCGACCGTGCCGTTCGCGCTCGTCGGCGGCTTCTGGCTGATCTGGGGGCTGGGCCACGCGGTCTCTGTCGCGACGTCGGTCGGCTTCATCGCGCTCGCTGGCGTCGCGGCCGAATTCGGCGTCGTCATGCTGTTATACCTGAAGGGCGCGTTGAACCGCCGGCTGGAAGCCGGCGAGCCACTCACGGAAGCGCTGCTGTTCGACGCGATTCGCGAAGGTGCCGTACTGCGCGTGCGCCCCAAGGCGATGACGGTCGCTGTCGTGCTGGCCGGCCTTGTTCCCATCATGGTCGGCCACGGTGCCGGTTCCGAAGTGATGCAACGTATTGCCGCCCCGATGGTCGGCGGCATGGTCACTGCGCCGCTGCTTTCCATGTTCGTTATCCCCGCGGCCTGGTTTCTGTTGCAGCGCCGCCGCGCGCGAAACCCGAACCCGTCGCAGACGTTCGATGTCGTCCCATCCGGCATGAAGGTGCCATCTAGCCAACCTGGAGAAACGCAATGAAGAAGCTGTTTGTTACCACTATCGCTTTCTGCGCAATTGGCGCATTCGCTGCGCCGGCATTTGCTGGCGATGACATGGCCGGCATGACCATGCCGATGAAGGCGTCGGCTTCGACTTCGACATCGTCGAATGCCATGCTCGCCGACGCGGAGGTGAAGAAGGTCGATGCCGCCAGCGGCATGGTCACGCTGAAGCATGGTGCACTCGAAAACGTCGGCATGCCGCCGATGACAATGGCGTTCAAGGCCAGGGATGCCGCGATGGTCAAGCGGATTCACGAGGGCGACAAGGTCAAGGTCCGTGTCGAGAGCATCAACGGAACGCTCACCATCGTGAAGCTGGTGAAGCAGTCCTGACGGTGTGCTGATATCGCTGACGCAGGCCGGAATTCAGGATGCGGGACAGAGTGAGGCGGCCGTCAACGCACTATGGGTGTCAAAGGGATGAACGGCCGCCGCCCGTATTCGGAAACAGGAGAATGCCATGGAACTGAAATGCGTTATCGCGGTGGTGCGTCCCGACGCGTTGAACGTGCTCGAAAGACGACTGTGCGCGCTGCACATTCACGGAATGACGGTGACCAGCGTCAGGGGATTTGGTGTGCACCCCAATCTCTTCGCCAGCGACTGGACGACGGAGCACATCAAGATTGAAGTCTTCACGGCAGCGGATAACGTCGACGCGATTACGAAGGAAATAATCAGTGTCGCAAACGAACAATCGGGAGGGGATGGAATCGTGGCCGTCATTCCTGTTGAGCGTTTCTGGCGTGTGCGGACGGCTGCGGCTTCGGCACCTTGACGCCACATCGGCTCCACCTGGGGCAAACAGCGCGTGCTGCGCAGGAAGTCTCTCACCTGGAATGACTGACTTATCCGGTGGGCCGCCTGAGTCCTGGTGCGGTGATACCGGCGCCCTTGACTCTCCCAATGTGGGAAGGTTGAAGATGCAGTTCATCAGATGGTGGGAGTTCCACTGAAGGAGAGACGCATGAATATCGGCGAGGTCGCGAAATCTTCTGGCGTTTCAGCGAAGATGATTCGTCACTATGAAGAGGCCGGACTCATCCGGCCTGCGACGCGGACGGAGTCGAACTACCGGGTCTACACGGCCAAGGATGTCGAAGTCCTCCGCTTCGTGCGCCGGGCGCGACATCTTGGTTTTTCGACCAAACAGATTTCGGCATTGCTGGCGCTCTGGGAAGACCGGGAGCGTCCCAGCAGCGAGGTCAAGCAGCTCGTGACGCAGCACATCGACGACCTGAACGAGCGTATCCGCGAACTCGTCGAAATGCGGGACACACTCCAGTATCTGGCCGAGCACTGCAAGGGCGACTCGCGCCCGGACTGTCCGATATTGGCCGAGTTGGCCGGGCAAACGCATTGCGATTGACTCAGGACAGAAGACTGGCTCGCAAACCGGGTATGAATAACCCCGATTCAGTGCAAATAACGAAGGAGCGCCAAGATGAACGGTCAACGTGAAGCCCACGGGCCACATCAGCAGCCGGTTTCAGCGCACGCGTCAGGTACACATTATGTCCACGACACGTGTGAGCACCATCATTCCGGTCAGGATGAGCATGACGCGCATGCGCATCACGGCGAGGCACGCCGCGACCCTGGCGCCGAGGGGGCGCAGCTTCACGACCCCGTGTGCGGGATGCCGGTCAAGGAGACATCGCGCTTCCGCAGCGAATACGACGCGAAGCCCTACTTCTTTTGCAGCCAGGCCTGCCTGACGAAATTTCAGGCGGCGCCGGCGAAATACGTCGCGCCATCGATGGCGGAGTCGCCGGCGCCCATGCCGGAGGGCACCCTCTACACGTGCCCCATGCACCCGGAAATCCGTCAGGACCATCCGGGCCAGTGCCCGAAGTGCGGCATGACGCTCGAACCGATTCTGCCGAATCTGGAGGAAAGCGAAAATCCCGAGCTGGTCGATTTCCGGCACCGATTCTGGTGGACACTGCCGCTGACGGCGGTCGTCTTCGTGCTGGCGATGTTCGGTCACGCGTTCGAATGGATGCCGGCATCGACCGAGAGCTGGGTCGAATTCGCGCTTTCGTCGCCCGTTGTCCTTTGGGCCGGCTTCCCGTTCTTTGCGCGGTGCGTGCGTTCGTTCATCAATCGCAGTCCGAACATGTGGACGCTCATCGGGCTCGGGACTGGCGCGGCTTACGTTTACAGCGTCATCGCGACGGTCTTTCCCGGGCTGTTCCCGGAGACGTACAGCGCGCACGGGCGCGTCAGCGTGTATTTCGAGGCCGCGGCGGTCATCATCTCTCTTACGCTTCTGGGCCAATTGCTGGAGCTGAAGGCGCGTTCGCAGACGTCAGCGGCGATCAAGGCGCTTCTGGGCCTCGCGCCGAAGACGGCGCGCCGCATCAACCTGGATGGCTCCGAGGAGGACATCCCGCTGGGCCACGTGCATGTGGGCGATCTGCTGCGTGTTCGGCCCGGCGAGAAAGTCCCCGTGGATGGCGTCGTGACCGATGGCTCGAGTTCGCTGGACGAGTCCATGATCACCGGCGAGCCCATTCCGGTCACGAAGCGCGTCGGCGACCACGTCATTGGTGCGACGATGAATGCGGCCGGCAGTCTGGTCATTCGCTCTGAAAAGGTCGGCTCCCAGACGGTGTTGTCGCAAATCGTGCAGATGGTCGCGCAGGCGCAGCGTTCTCGCGCGCCCATGCAGCGAATGGCGGACAAGGTGGCCGGCGTGTTCGTCATCGGCGTCGTGAGCGTCGCGCTTTTGACGTTCTTCGTGTGGGGTATCGCCGGGCCCGAGCCCAGCTGGGTATTCGGTCTCATCAATGCGGTCGCGGTGCTCATCATTGCGTGTCCTTGCGCGCTCGGGCTCGCGACGCCGATGTCGATCATGGTGGCGAGCGGCAAGGGGGCGTCAAGCGGGGTGCTCTTCCGCGACGCGGCCGCCATCGAGAATCTGCGCAAGGTCGACGTCCTCATCGTCGACAAGACGGGAACGCTGACCGAGGGCCGTCCCGCGTTCGAGCGCGCCGCGGGCGCAAACGGATTCGCGGACGAGGAGGTGCTGCGGCTGGCCGCGAGCCTGGACCAGGGCAGCGAGCATCCGCTGGCTGCCGCCATCGTGAAGGCAGCACGCGAAAAAGGTCTTGCGCTGGACCGGGCGGAGGCCTTCGAATCCGCGACAGGCATCGGTGTGCGCGGGCGGGTCGCTGGCCGTCGGCTGGCGCTCGGCAACACGGTGCTGATGCAGGCCGACCAGGTGTCCGTCGAGCCGCTGGCGCAGGAAGCGGACCGTATGCGCGCACAAGGCGCCAGTGTCATGTACTTGTCGGTCGATGGTCGCCTGGCCGGACTGTTGGCGGTCGCCGACCCGATCAAGACAACCACGCCGGAAGCGCTCGCGACATTGAAGGAAAATCGCATCCGCGTCGTGATGGCGACCGGCGATGGTGTGGTGACGGCGAGGGCGGTTGCCGAAAAACTCGGCGTCGATGAATTTCACGGCGAGGTCAAGCCCGCCGACAAACTCGACCTGGTGACGAAGCTTCAACACGCCGGACATGTCGTGGCGATGGCCGGGGACGGCATTAACGATGCACCGGCGCTCGCGAAGGCCGATGTCGGCGTGGCGATGGGAACCGGCACCGATGTCGCGATGAGCAGCGCGCAAGTCACGCTCGTCAAGGGCGATTTGCGCGGTATCGCGCGCGCTCGGGAACTGTCCGAGGCAACCGTCCGCAACATGAAGCAGAACCTCGGCTTCGCGTTTGTCTACAACGCGCTTGGCGTCCCTTTGGCGGCAGGCGTGCTGTATCCGTTCACCGGCCTGTTGCTCTCGCCGATGATTGCAGCGCTGGCGATGAGCTTGAGTTCGGCATCCGTCATTTCAAACGCACTACGGCTGCGCAATGCGAAGACCTGATGCAATCGCCTGCCCGCCGGGCGTCATTGAGCCAAAGCAATGAATACAGTCGTTCTGGAGTCGATCATCACGTGCCCGGTGTGCGGGCACGCGAAGCACGAGACCATGCCTGCCGATGCCTGCATATGGTCTTACGAGTGCGAGAACTGCCGGACGGTCCTTCGGCCCAAGCCGGGGGACTGTTGCGTGTACTGTTCGTTCGGCAGCGTCCCGTGTCCTCCGGTGCAGCAGGCAGGTCCCTGCTGCCGGCGCTGATTATCTTTCATTTTCCCGACGAATCGCCGGAGCCGCGCGCCGCCCGGTTCACGTCCGCTACGTGAACCCCGCATGACAACCCGCTAAAGATTCCCGGTCCGGATGTCGTTAACTCGGCCACAGCCTAGCCTCCGGCGAGCATGCGCAAGCCGCAGCCAGCCGGTCGAGTAATCAGCGTTGCGGGGAATCAAGCTTGAACAGTCAACAATCGTGGTCGCGCACGGCGGCTCCGGGCGAAGTCATTTATTCGGAAGGTTACGTCGGCGAGCGCGTCATCTATCTGATCGCGGACGGCAAGGTCGAGCTGTCCACGCGCTGCGACGAGAAGAAAGTCATCATCGCCACGCTGGGGCGAGGCGAATTCTTCGGCGAGACCGCGCTTCTTTCAGCCGACGAGCCGCGCGGCAACACCGCCAAGGCGCTCACCTTCTGCCAGCTGACGGTGGTGCCGGCCGCTACGGTGGAGGAGGAAACCGAGCGCACGTCGCCGCTGCTGCGCCATATCCTGCGAACGATGATTCGCCGGGTGAAGCGCAAGGACGATCTGCTCGCGACCTATACGCATGCTGACTTCCTGCCGGGCGTGCTGTCCTACGCGCACGTGCTGGCGCTGATGGCGGGCCCGGCGCGGCGCGATGGCGGCGACTCGTGGGCGCGGCGGTCGATGCAGGTGCAGGTCGACGAAGTCTCGGTGCCGCTCTCGGAGGTGATCAGGAAGTGCCGTGCGATCGCCGGCCATTCGCGCCCGCACGTGATGGCGATGCTCAAGCGGATGGAAAAGCTCAACCTTGTCACGATCGAGGCCGGCACCGCGGATCAACTGGCCAGCGTGGCGCCGGAACATACCGTGAGCGACGGCGCGGCCGCTCGCCAGGTCGTCACGTTCGATTCCGCGCGCATCGCCGACCGCGCCCAGCAGGTCGCGGACCACGATCTCGACATGGCGATCAACAGCGATCTCGAGCTGATCGAACTCAGTGATCTCGAATCGCTGATCGGCGTCGACCGGAAAATGATCCTCAACAAGCTGTCGCACGGCGAGATCGCCGACGACGTATTCGCGTTCCGGAAATCCCGCGTGCTGAACTACGTCGAGCAAAAGGGCGTCGCCTATTTCTCGCGGCGCAATGCCCGCCGGCTCGGCGAGATCGAGTCGCTCGACGATCTGATGATGGTCGATCAGCGCACGTTGTTCGACGTCGTGAGCGCCTTCGACACGTACGATCTCGCCAAGCTCATCGCAAGCCTCGGCGACCAGGCCGTCGGGGACCGGCTGTTGTCGGTCATGACGGAAGCCCGGAGAAACGAGGTGTCGTGGGTGATGCGGCGCGACATCAAGATCGATCCGGTCGAGGTCGTGGAGATCGAGCAGCAGCTGCTCGATGCCGTGCGCGCGATCAAGGCGCCTGCCGCCAAGCCGGAGCCGTCTGCCGGCGCCGCGCAGTGAATCGCTTCGGGACGTAACGGCTCGTCATTGATTCCGGCTGCCGTGTGACTGCAGCCGGTCGGGGAAAGACATGGATTTGTTGACGCTGTTCGGGGTGGTGTTCGCCGCGATGGCGATCGTTTTCGGGTATACGCTCGAGGGCGGTCATCTCTCGACGCTGTTCCAGCTCGAAGCCTTCGTCATCGTGTTCGGCGGCACGCTCGGCGCGGTGATGATCCAGAGCACGTGGTCGCGCTTCTTCGACGCGCTGAAGCAGTTGCGCCTCGCGTTCGTGCAGGCGCGGCAAGTCGACCGAAAGAGCCTGTCGGATCTGCTCGAATGGGGCGACCAGGCGAAGCTGAACGGGCTGCTCGCGTTCGAGTCGATGGATGTCACCGGCATTCACCCGTTCGCGCGGCGCGGCCTCGAATTGCTCGCCAACGGCGTGCCGACCGCGGTGCTCGAAGACGCGCTGCAGCGCGAGCTGGACGCGTACGAGCGCAGTCACATGTCGGCGGCGCGTGTCTGGCAGCAGGCGGGCGGCTATGCGCCGACGTTCGGCATCCTCGGCTCGGTGCTCGGGGTGATCCAGGTCACGAACCATATTCTCGAGCCCGCGCAGCTCGGGTCCGGGATCGCGTTGGCGTTTGTCGCGACGCTGTACGGTCTCGGGCTCGCCAACCTGGTGTTCCTGCCGTTGTATGGAAAGCTGCGCGGGCAGGTGGAGAGCGAGGTGCGGTTCCGCAAGCTCTATCTCGACGGCTTGCTCGCGATCTCGCGGAAGGAATCGCCCCAGATGATCGAAACGCGCCTGACCGGCGACGTCCGCGGGCGGGCCGCCGAGTCGCTCGCTTGAGGCGCGCCCGGCCGGTCGGGCCGGGCCGACGCAACGCAGTTCGGAAGCAGGTTCTAACGTATGCAAATGCCCTTCGGTAACAAGCGCGCGGCGTCGGCCGTGGCCGATCACGACGAAGACGGCGGCGAAAGCACGCACCACGGGCGCTGGCTGATCTCCTATGCGGATCTCATCACCACGCTGATGGTGCTGTTCGTGGCGCTCTATGTGCTGCAGCTCGCCAGGTACAAGACGCTCGAGGTGCGGTACCAGACGCTCGAGAGCCAGGCGGCGCAACAGCGCGGCGCCGCGGGGCAGGCCACCCGCGCGCAGCAGAATGCCCGCAAGGAGCTGCTTACGCTGCTGGATGCGCTGCACCGGCAAGGGCAGATCACGGTGACGAACGTCTCGCACGGTGTCGAAATCGGTATCAACGCCAGGATCCTGTTCAATTTCGGCGACGCGAGGCTGCTGCCGGATTCGTTCGACGCGTTGAACCGGATCGCGCAGGTGCTGAAGCAGGATTCGGCGAGCAATATCCTCGTCGAAGGGCATACGGACAACCTGCCGATTTCCAACGCCAAGTACGAATCGAACTGGGAGCTGTCGTCCGCGCGGGCCGGCGCGGTGGTGCGGTATCTGGTCGATCGGGGTGTCGAGCCCCACCGCATGGCCGCGATCGGGCGCGCGGACAATTTCCCGCTGGCAGTGGGGGACGACGCGGCTTCGCGGGCGGCGAACCGGCGCGTGGCGATCATCGTGCAGTATTGAGCGGGCGCCTGAAGGGGGGCGTGGCCCCCTGGCTGCTTGCGGTCCGCTCGGTCGTCCGCGCGTTCCGGAACCGGGCGGCTGCCGCGCCCATGTCGTGCCGCCCGCATCGGCGACCTGCCATTGATCAGGGTGTCATGTGGGCGTCATTTCCTGCGTATCCCGGCGAAAAAGCACGATTCCGGGGCATGCGGGAGCGGCCTGCCGGCCGCTTGACTCGAATAAGGCGTGTGCACATAATACCGTGCCCAGACGAGTCGTTCGAAGCGCGGAATGTCTGGGCGTGTCAGGCCTGTTGCTTCAAAAGGGCCGGATCGTTCCCCCGTGTTCCATGTCGATCGGTTGTTCGTCCTGCGGTTCTTCGTCTCCCTGAATGCGCAAGCATGTTCTGATATGGGGCGGAATCGTGTGTCGAGCACGGCGATGAAACGCACGGTCGCAGAGGATGGCGGGAACGTTTTTTTGCCGTTTTGGATCGCGAACGTTTGCGCGGGCAAACTGCGCGATGGGCGAATGGCTTGTTGGGTTCGTATCAGGGTGTCGCAAGCGGCTTGAGCGGCTTGAGATATCGCCGGCGGGGCAACGATCGCAGCCCCCGGGCTTCAGACGTGCATCGATGCGCGGCGTCTGTGGGGCGAATACTGAAAAGCGATCTGGTTGCGGCCATTATCAAGACCTGGATTTCCTGTGAACGCTGAAGGCATCAAGAGTAGCGCGATTCTGCTGATGGCCCTGGGCCAGGAGCATGCCGCCGAGATATTCAAGTTTCTGGGGCCGCGCGAGGTTCAGAAGGTCGGCGCCGCGATGGCGGCGTTGAAGAACCTGACGCGCGAGCAGGTGAGCGATACGCTCGAAATGTTCGTCCGCGATTCGGAGAGCCAGACCGCCTTCGCACTCGACTCGGACGACTACCTGCGCTCCGTGCTGACCTCGGCGCTTGGCGAAGACAAGGCCGGCCAGGTCCTCGAGCGGATTCTGGGCGGGAACGAGACAACCGGCATCGAAGGCCTGAAGTGGCTGGACGCGGCGTCGGTGGCGGAGCTGGTGAAGAAGGAGCATCCGCAGATCATCGCGACGGTGCTGGTGCACCTCGATGCGGATCAGGCGTGCGAAGTCGTGTCGAGCTTTCCGGAGCGCCTGCGCAACGACGTGCTGCTGCGTATCGCGACCCTCGACGGCATCCAGCCGATCGCGCTGAGAGAGCTCGACGACGTGCTGAAGGACCTGCTGTCGGGTGGCGACACCATCCGGCGCAGCCCGATCGGCGGCGCCGGCGCGGCCGCGGAAATCATCAACTTCATGCAGAGCGCGTTCGAGCAGAGCGTACTGGAGAACGTGCGCCAATACGACTCGGATCTCGCGCAAGAGATTCTCGACAAGATGTTCACGTTCGACAATCTGCAGGATCTCGACAATACGGCGATCCAGCTGCTGCTGAAGGAAGTCGACGCGCAGACGCTGATCGTCGCGATCAAGGGCTCCGATGCCCAGTTGCGGCAGAAGTTCGTCGGGAACATGTCGAAGCGTGCCGCCGAGCTGTTCGTCGAGGACATCAATTCAATGGGCCCGGTGCGTGTCTCCGAGGTCGAGGAGAAGCAGCGGGAAATCCTGCAGATCGTCCGCAAGCTTTCCGAAGAAGGGCGGATTGCGATCGGGAAGCGCCCCGAAGACGCCTACGTTTCGTAAGTCGAAGAAGTCGAAGGCCGGTGCCGCGCGTTCCGTTGCGATACGCGTGTGTGCCGGCTTTATTTTTTGAAAATACCCGACTGGCCGGTGCATTGTCATCGCGAGCTTGAGTATTCCTGCTTTTCCCTCCCCCTCCCCCTAATGTCCTGTCAATCAGGATGATCCTGAATGCGAATGATCGGCGCGCACGGCCTTTGAAAACTCCCGATGCCCGTCCCGCCTGCGGTGAAAGCCCATGAGCCGAAATCTGATCCGGCGTAAGTGAATGCGTTTCTAAACTTGGGCCTGAATGTTCCGTTATAGAAAACAGGAGACAGGCTCATCGCGGGTAATGGACGATTATCCGCGGAGAGCATTTACATAATGGACATTCGACATGATCAAGGCTATCTCACTGCAACAAAGGGTGCATCATCTGTATAAATCCTTGCAGGCGCGTTATCCGGAGGGTTTTTCACTGGATTCGTCGAACGAAGTCAGGGTCGCGGATCGAAGCACGCCGACACTGATGAGCGGCGCGCAGCAGGTCAATCTGAATCACGCGATGCTCGATCAGTGGGGCGAGGATACGGGCGGGATTTCATCGATTTTCGTGCTTGCCGGCGACGATCTGGTGCGTGTCGCGACCAACGTGAAGGATGCGAAGGGCATGCGCGTGGTCGGCGTGGTGATGGATCGTTCGCACCCCGCCTACGCGCTCAATCGCGGCGGGCGCGGCTATTACGGCTACACGGTGCTGGCCGGCAAGAAATTCATCGTCGATTACCGGCCGATTACCGATGAGCGCGGCAATGTCGTCGGCGTGTTTTCCGTCGGCGTCGATATCAGCCGGACGAGGATGCTGACGGTGGCGGAGAAGCTCGGGCTCGTCGCGGCCGGCGGCGCGGCGGCGCTGCTGCTGGGGCGCTGCGCGCTGGCCGGTCTGATCGGGTCGCCCGGCGCCCGCGGCGCAGGCACGGCCGACATCGTAACGAGCCTCGTGATTGCGGGCCTGATCGGGCTGTGGGTGCATGCGTCGGTGAGGTGGATGGTGTCCCGCGCGTTGCTCGAAGCGTCGGTCGCCGCGCGGCGCCTCGCGGCAGGCGACCTGTCGACGCAATTGCCGGTCAGACGCGGCGATGAAATCGGCGTGATTCTGGACGCGCTGAACGGCATCAACGTCGGCCTCGCCAGTCTCGTCAACAACGTCCGCCGATCGACGGACAGCCTCGCCACGGCGGCCCGCCAGATCGCTGCCGGCAACGCGGACCTGTCGTCGCGCACCGAAGCCCAGGCCGGCTCGCTCGAACAGACGGCGGCCGCGATGGATCAATTGACGTCGGCCGTGCACAACAACGCGGACAATGCGCGCCAGGCGCACGAGTTCGCCGGCTCGACATCCGATTCCGCCACCCGCGGCGCGACGCTGATGCGCCAGGCGGTCGATACCATGGGGGACATTCGCAGCACGTCGAACCGGGTGGCCGACATCATCGGCACGATCGAGGGCATCGCGTTCCAGACGAACATCCTGGCGCTGAATGCCGCGGTCGAGGCGGCGCGGGCGGGCGCGGAAGGCCGCGGTTTCGCGGTGGTCGCGCAAGAGGTGCGGAGCCTCGCGCAGCGCAGCGCCGATGCGGCCCGGGAAATCAAGGCGCTGATCACGAGTGCGGTCGGCAAGGTCAACGCGGGCGCCGAATTGATCGGCCAGGTCGGGGGCAACATGACGGAAATCGTCGCGTCGGTCGAGGACGTCACCCGGCTGATGGCGGAGATCAGCCGGGCGAGCAGCGAGCAGAGCACCGGGATCGGCGAAGTCAACCGCGCGGTCGGTCACATGGATGAAATGACGCAACAGAACGCGGCGCTGGTCGAGGAGGCCGCGGCCGCGTCGGCCAGCATGCAGCAGCAAACCGGGGCGCTCGAGACGGCCGTGCACGTGTTCCGGCTCGCCACCGACCCGTCCTGACGATGCGGCGGCGAGGCGCGCGCCCGGGGAAGGGCGGCGCGCGCCTTGCCTTCCCCCCGCGTTCAGCGAGTCCCGATCACGGGCGTGCGACGCACTTCGGCGAGATAGATGAGCGTCAGCGACACCCAGACGACCCCGTAAAGGAACATGAAGCACGTCGAGCGAACCCTGAGCAGATCGACCAGCGTACCGAAGATGATCGGCAGCAGGAAGCCGCCCAGGCCGCCGGCCAGCCCGACGATGCCGCTCACGACGCCCATGTTGTCCGGAAAGTCGTCCGCCACGTACTTGAACGTCGACGCCATGCCGAACGCGAACACGGCGCCCAGCACGAAGGTCAGCGCGACGAAGGCGGCAATCGGCGTGCGAAGATGCAGCGCGACGGTTCCGTCGAGCGTGTGGATGACGAAATCGGTCGGCGGATAGGAGAGGAGAAAGAGGCAGATCCACGCGACCCACAGTCCCCACCACGTGATGCTGTGCGCGCCGAACCGGTCCGCGAGCGCGCCGCCGACCGCGCGGAGCACGGAACCCGGCAACGAGAAGCCCGCCGCGAACGCGGAGGCCGCCACCAGCGACATGCCGTACTCGGCCTTCAGATACTGTGGAATCCACAGCGAAAGCGCGGTGAAGCCGCCAAACGTGATCGAATAGTACTGGCACAGCTTCCACACGCGCGGGTCGCGCAGCACCCGGAGCGATTCGAGCCACGAGCCGCGTGCCTTGCCCGCGCCCGGGTCGCGTGCCGACATCAGCCAGAAGATCGCCGCGGTCACGAGCAGCGCAAGCGCGTACGCGCGCGGCACGAAGCGCCAGCCATACGCGGCCTGGAGCACCGGCGTGACGAACAGGTTGACTGCCGCGCCGACGGTGCCCGCGCCGAAGAAGCCCATCGCGAAACCGCGCCGGGCCGGCGGGAAAAAGCGCGCGACATAGGGCGTGCCGACCGCGAACGATGCGCCGACGCAGCCGAGAAAGAGCCCGATCACCAGGAATTGCCAGAGCGCGGTCGCGTAGCTGACCGCATAGACCGGTATCGCGCACACGACGAGCAGCACCGTCATCACGATCCGGCCGCCGAAGCGGTCGGTCCACGCGCCGAGCGGCAGCCGCATCAGCGCGCCCGTCAGCACCGGCGTCGACGTCAGCATGCCGAATTCGGTGCTGTTCAGGTGCAGGTCCTCGCGCAACTGGACACCAAGGACGCCGAACATCATCCACACGACGAAACAGACCATGAAGGCGAGGGTGCTCGCCAGCAGGACGGACCACGCGCGGTGCGACACGGCGACTTCCCCCGAAACGGGCACGGGATTCTCGCGTAATTTCATCAGTTTCTCCGAGAAACCCCGCCATTCATGGCGGGGAGGAAAGGAGTGCTGTTGACAGACAGCTTTCTCCACGGGTTAGGATCACCGGTATGATCCTTGTCTACCGCTACCGGGTGAAGTCGCTCAACGGCTTGCTGAACAAGCAGAGTCGCGCGGTGAACTACGTGTGGAACTTCTGCAACGACACGCAGAAGCACGCGCTCAAGTGGGGCAAGAAGTGGCCGAGCGGATTCGATCTGAACGTGCTGACGACCGGCAGCAGCAAGGAGCTCGGCATCCATTCCGGCACGGTCAACGCAACGTGCGAGCAATACGCGAAGTCGCGCAGCCAGCACCGCCGCCCTTACCTGCGCTATCGCGGCAGGAAATCGCTGGGCTGGGTGCCGCTGAAGGGCCGCGACCTGAAGCGCGAGGGCAACGCGTTTCGCTTTGCCGGCAACACTTTCCGGGTGTTCAGCAGCCGGCCGCTTCCCGAAGGCAAGATCAAGGACGGCACCAACTTCGCGCAGGACGCGCGCGGCCACTGGTTCCTCAATATCGTGATCGAGATGCCCGATGTTCCAGCGCGCCCGATCCGTTCCGGTGTCGGCATCGATCTCGGCCTGAAAGAGTTCGCCACACTTTCGACGGGCGAGAAACTGCCCAATGATCGGTACGGCCGGCGCGCAGCCGACAAGCTGGCGAAGGCACAGCGGGCGCGCAAGCACAAGCGGCATATTGCGAAGCTGCATGCCCGGGTGGCGAATGCCCGTGCGGATTTCCAGCACAAGCTCGCGCTCGATCTGGTGCGGCGATTCGATTACATCGCGGTCGGCAACGTGTCGGCCGCGAAACTCGCCAGAACCAGGATGGCGAAGAGCGTCTACGACGCATCCTGGTCGTCCTTCCGGGACAAGCTCCGTTACAAGGCGATGGCGCACGGAGTCACGTTCGAGGAAGTGGACGAAAGCGGTTCGACCCAGTCCTGTTCGGCGTGCGGTTCGAAAGACAGCACGACGCGGCCGAAAGGTATCGCGGGACTGCGAATAAGGGAATGGACCTGCAGTGACTGCGGTGTCGTACATGATCGTGATACCAATGCTGCGCTGAACATTCTCCGATGCGGACGTGCATCGCCAGGTGTGGGAATCCGCCGCCTTTAGGCGGCGGAGGACGTCAATGAATGAGGGGGCCGTTCGCGTCGCCGAGCTCGACGCCTTCGATCCGCGCCTGGCCGGCGAGCACCGCGACATACTGCTGCATCGCCTTGTGGCGCACGCGCAGCTCGAGAAACGCGGCGATGTCGGCTTCGACCGCTTCGAAAGGCTGCGCGTCGCCGTCGATGCGGCGATCGATGCGCACGACATGAAAGCCGAAGCGGGTGTTGACGAGGCGCGGCAGGATGCCGAGGTCGGCCGAATCGAACAGCGCGCGCTCGAATTCCGGCACGCTGTCGCCGCGCAGCAACTGGCCGAGGCTGCCGCCCACCGCCGCCGACGGGCAATTCGACACGTCGCGCGCGAGCGCGTCGAACGCCTGCGGCTCCACGCGCAATCGATCGAGTGTTTCCTCGGCCTTGCGCCGCACCAGCGCGAGCGGCGCGCGGCGCGTCACCGCAAACAGGATGTGACTCGCGTGAATGATGTCGTTGCGTCGAAACCGCGCGGGATGAAGGCGGTAGTAGTGTTCGCAGTCGGCGCGCGTCGCCTTCGGCACCTGCAGTTCACATTCGAGCAGCGCGTCGAGCGCGGCATCGTCGAGCGGCGCCTGCGCGTCGAGCAGGGCCAGCGCGACGGCGCGCTGCCGCAGCAACTCGCGGATCGCGAGCGCGCGGCAGGCCGCCGCGCGCGGGTCCGCTTCGTCTTCATGATGCGCGCGTTCCGCGTCGATCGACGCGGCGTCGATCGCCACGCCGTTCACGCGTGGCGTATCGGTGTGCGCGGCATCGGGCCGCGCGGTGTCGTGAGCGATATCCATGGCGGCTACCTCAACGCTTGCGGACGAGCTGGTACGGGCGGATCAGGTACGCGACCGACGCGATGCCGCTCCAGATGTGCACCATCCGCGTGAACGGCGACACGAGAAAGATCGTGAAGCCGAGCGCGATATGCATCCGGTACGTGAGCGGCACGCCGTCCAGCAAGGCGGCGACGCCGGGCCGGAACGTCACGATGCCTTTCACGTAATCGGTGAGGCATTCGAACAGCACGCCGTCCATGTGATGCAGCGACAGCCACACGGTGCCGAGGCCGAGCGCGAGCTGCGCCCACAGCATCAGCACGATCGCGATGTCGGACACGCGGCTGTTGCGGCGAATGCGGGCGTCGAACAGCCGACGGTGGATCAGGATCGTCAGGCCGGCGATCGCCGCCGCGCCCGCCGCGCCGCCTCCCACCATCGCGACGAGCTGGTGTCCCGACGCCGACAGGAACGGCGAAACGAGCCAGTGCGGCGCGAGAAAGCCGCCGAAATGACCGAGCACGACGACCAGCACGCCCCAGTGGAACAGGTTGCTGCCGACGCGCAGCGCGCCGTGCCGCAGCAGTTGCGACGAGTCGCTCTTCCACGTGTACTGCTCGCGGTCGAAGCGCACCAAGCTGCCCAGCAGCAGCACGGCCAGGCAGAGGTAGGGGTAGATGCCGAACAGGAACTGATGGAAGTAGCCGCTCATCGCGATTCTCCTGAAGCAGGGTTGCCGCGCTCGCCGCGCGGACAAGGCCGTCGTGTCGTCATCGGCGCGCGGGCCGGCGGTCGTGAAAGCGCACCGGCTCCACGGCCGGCGCCGCCGCGCCGACGAAGCGCACCGGCTCGTCCGCATACGCGGCGTCCAGCGCGCGATAGTCGGCAGCCGAGGGCGGCGTATGCGCGTCGTCGCCGGCCGTGTCGATGCCGGGCGGGAGCGCAGCGCCGTCGCGTCCCGCGAGCGCAAGCAGCGCGCCGGCCACGAACGCGTAGGGGCTCGCGCGCTTGCCGAGCGCCGTGGCGATCGACTGCAGGATCTCGCCGGTCTCGGCGAGCAGCGCGCGTGCTTCCTTTGTCGGCAGGCGCGACAGGTATTCGAGAAACACCGGCAGATAGTCGGGCAGCTCGTTCGCATCCAGATACAGGCCGTGCCGCTCGTAGGTCTGCAGCAGATCGACCATCGCCTGTCCGCGGTCGCGCGATTCGCCGTGGACGTGCTCGAACAGATGGAGCGACGTGGCGCGTCCGCGATCGAACAGCGCGACGTAGTTCTCCTGCAGCGTGAACAGGTCGCGCTCGCCGCAGTAGTCGAAAAAGCGCGCGAGACCGGCGCGCGCGTCGCGCGGCAACGCGCGCTCGTCGAGCAACAGCGCGCGCGCTTCCGGCAATGCCGCGACGAGCGCGTCGTCCGGATACTCGAGCAGCGCGGCCAGCACGGAAAACACGATGCCGGGCGGCTGGGGCGTGGCGATGGCGATCATGTCAGGGCTCCTGGCGAATCGGAATCGTGCGGTTTCCCGCCCGGGTGCTGAACAGGCTCGTTTCGGAGCGCCCGTCCGAGCAGCCGTTGCCGAACGAGAAACCGCACGACGAACGCAGGTTGAACGCGTCCTCCGCGTATTCGCGATGCGTGGTGGGAATCACGAAGCGGTCCTCGTAGTTGGCGATCGCGAGATAGCGGTACATCTCCTCGACCTGCGCGACGCTCAGGCCCGCCTGCGCGAGTACTGCGGGCGCCTCGATGCCGTCGACGTGGCGTGCGCGCATGAACGCGCGCATCGCGAGCAGGCGCTCCAGCGCGAGCTTCACCGGTGCCTCGTCGCCGGCCGTCAGCAGGTTCGCGAGATAGCGCAGCGGAATGCGCAGCGATTCGACGTCGGGCAGGTAGCCGTTCATGCCGAGCTCGCCGCTGTTGGCCGCCGCATTGATCGGCGACAGCGGCGGCACGTACCAGACCATCGGCAGCGTGCGGTATTCGGGGTGCAGCGGAAAGGCGATCTTCCAGTCGATCGCCATCTTGTAGGCCGGCGAGCGCCGCGCGCTGTCGATCCACGCCGCCGGCACGCCGTCGCGTTCGGCCTGCGCGATGACGGCAGGATCGTTCGGGTCGAGGAACACCGACAGCTGCGCTTCGTACAGGTCGGCCTCGCGCTCGACGCTCGCGGCTTCGTTGATGCGGTCCGCGTCGTAGAGCAGCACGCCGAGATAACGGATGCGCCCGACGCAGGTTTCGGAACACACGGTCGGCTGACCGGCCTCGATGCGCGGATAGCAGAAGATGCACTTCTCGGCCTTGCCGCTCTGCCAGTTGTAGTAGATCTTCTTGTACGGGCAGCCGGACACGCACATGCGCCAGCCGCGGCATTTGTCCTGGTCGATCAGCACGATGCCGTCCTCTTCGCGCTTGTAGATCGAGCCCGACGGACACGACGCGACGCAGGCCGGATTCAGGCAGTGCTCGCACAGGCGCGGCAGGTACATCATGAACGTGTTCTCGAACTGTCCGTAGATGTCCTTCTGCACGTTCTCGAAGTTGTAGTCCTTCGAGCGCTTCTCGAACTCGCCGCCGAGAATCTCTTCCCAGTTCGGCCCCCACTCGATCTTTTCGAGCCGCTCGCCGGTGATCAGCGAGCGCGGCCGCGCCACGGGCATTGCCTTCGCGTCGCCGGCATTCTGCAGATGCGCATAGTCGAACGTGAACGGCTCGTAATAGTCGTCGATCTCGGGCAGGTGCGGATTCGCGAAGATCTTCGCGAGCAGCCGCCACTTGTTGCCGACGCGCGGCTCGATCTTCCCGTCGGCCTTGCGGGTCCAGCCGCCGTGCCAGCGGTCCTGGTTCTCCCAGTCCTTCGGGTAGCCGATGCCCGGCTTGGTCTCGACGTTGTTGAACCACGCGTATTCCATGCCTTCGCGGCTCGTCCACACGTTCTTGCACGTGACCGAGCACGTGTGGCAGCCGATGCACTTGTCGAGGTTGAGCACCATCGCAATCTGGGCGCGCACTTTCATGACGCTTCTCCTTCGCCGGTCTCGTGCTGCGTGGCGGGGGCGACCGGCGCGTCGTCGAGCCAGTCGATGCGGCTCATCTTGCGCACGACGAGAAACTCGTCGCGATTCGAGCCCACGGTGCCGTAGTAGTTGAACCCGTACGAGAGCTGCGCGTAGCCGCCGATCATGTGGGTCGGCTTGAGCGCGATGCGCGTGACGGAGTTGTGGATGCCGCCGCGCGTGCCCGTGATCTCCGAGCCGGGCGTGTTCACGATCTTCTCCTGCGCGTGGTACATCATCACCATGCCGCGCGGAATGCGCTGGCTGACCACGGCGCGCGCGCACAGCGCGCCGTTCGAGTTGAAGCACTCGATCCAGTCGTTGTCGGCCACGCCGATCTGCGCGGCGTCGCGCTCGGAGATCCACACGATCGGGCCGCCGCGCGACAGCGTCAGCATCAGCAGATTGTCGGTGTAGGTGCTGTGGATGCCCCACTTCTGATGCGGCGTCAGGAAGTTGAGCACGATCTCCGGGTTGCCGTTCGAGCGCGTCCCGACCATGTGCGCGTAGCTGCCGGTATCGACGGGCGGCTTGTAGACGCAGAGCGACTCGCCGAACGCGCGCATCCACGCATGGTCCTGATAGAGCTGCTGGCGGCCCGTCAGCGTGCGCCATGGAATGAGCTCGTGGACGTTGGTGTAGCCCGCGGTGTACGACACGTGCTCCGATTCGATGCCGCTCCACGTCGGCGACGAGATGATCTTGCGCGGTTGCGCCTGAATGTCGCGAAAGCGGATCTTCTCGTCGGCGCGCGCGTCGGCCAGGTGCGCGTGCGCGATGCCCGTCGCCGCCGACAGCGCCGCCCACGCCTTGACCGCGACCGCGCCGTTGGTTTCGGGCGCGAGCGACAGGATCGTCTCGGCCGCGTCGATCGCGGTGTCGATGCGCGGCCGGCCCTGCGCGCAGCCGTCGCCGTTCACGCGATAGTTGAGCTCGCCGAGCAGATGCACTTCGTCGCGCGTATCCCAGCTGATGCCCTTGCCGCCGTTGCCGAGCGAGTCCATCAGCGGGCCGAGCGACGTGAACTGGCTGTACGTCGCGGGATAGTCGCGCTGCACCGCGACGACGCCCGGCATGGTCTTGCCCGGCACCGGCTCGCACTCGCCGCGCTTCCAGTCGAGCACGTCGAACGGCTGCGCGAGCTCGGCCGGGCTGTCGTGCGCGATCGGCGCGAGCACCACGTCGCGCTCGACGCCGAGGTGGCCGACGCTCAGCTCGGAAAACCGCTTCGCGATGCCCTTGAAGATGTCCCAGTCGCTCTTCGACTGCCATGCCGGATCGACGGCGGCCGACAGCGGATGGATGAACGGGTGCATGTCGGACGTGTTCATGTCGTCCTTCTCGTACCACGTCGCGGTCGGCAACACCACGTCGGAGTACATGCAGGTGGTCGACATGCGGAAATCCAGCGTCACCAGCAGATCCAGCTTGCCGCGCGGCGCCTCGTCGCGCCACGTGACTTCCTCGGGCCGCCGCCCGGCATCCTCCGTGCCCACTTCGTCGCCCTGGACGCCGTGAGTCGTGCCGAGCAGATGCTTGAGGAAATACTCGTGCCCCTTGCCGGACGAACCGAGCAGGTTGGAGCGCCAGACGAACAGGTTGCGCGGAAAGTTGTCGGGATGATCGGGGTCTTCGCACGCGAGCTTCAGCGTGCCGTCCTTCAGTTGCGCCGCGACCCCCGCCGCGACGCCGTCGGCGGCCGGGAGCGCGCGTCCGACGTCGAGCGGATTGCGGTTCAGCTGCGGCGCGGACGGCAGCCAGCCCATGCGCTCGGCGCGCACGTTGTAGTCGATCGGCAGGCCGTGGAAGCGCGTCGTGTCGGCGAGCGGCGAAAGCAGGCTCGACGGGTCCATCGGGTCGTAGCGCCACTGATCGGTGTGCGCGTAGAAGAACGACGTCGCATTCATCTGGCGCGGCGGCCGGTGCCAGTCGAGCGCGAACGCCAGCGCGGTCCAGCCCGTCTGCGGGCGCAGCTTCTCCTGCCCCACGTAGTGCGACCAGCCGCCGCCGGACTTGCCGATGCAGCCGCACATGATCAGCATGTTGATGATCGCGCGGTAGGACATGTCCATGTGGAACCAGTGATTGATCCCGGCGCCGATGATGACCATCGACTTGCCCTGCGTCTTGTGCGCGTTCTCCGCGAACTGGCGCGCGACCGCGATCACGTCCGCGCGCTTCACGCCGGTGATCGCCTCCTGCCATGCGGGCGTGTAGGGCAGGTCGTCGTCGTAGCCCGACGCGATGGCCGTGCCGCCGAGCCCCTGGTCGAGCCCGTAGTTCGCGACGAACAGGTCATAGACGGTCGCGACCAGCATCTCGCCGTCGCGCGTCGCGACGCGGCGCGCGCCGATCCGGCGCGTGAACGACGACTCGTGCGGGGTGGACGCGAAGTGCGGGTGCGGCTGGTTGCCGAAGTACGGAAACTTCACGTCGGCGACGACGTCGTGCGCACCGGCGAGCGACAGCCGCGGCGCGATCGCGGTGCCGTCCGACGCTTCCGGCTTGAGATTCCACTTGCCCTTGTCTTCCCCGTCCTTCTGGTTCCAGCGAAAGCCGATCGAACCGGTCGGCACGACGAAGCGATTGTCCGCCTCGTCGATCATCACGGTCTTCCAGTCCGCGTGATTCGTCTCGCCGAGCGTGTCGTCGAAGTCGGACGCGCGGACGAGGCGCTCGGGCACGTAACCGTCGCCGTGCGGGACGAGCCGCACGAGGCACGGCATGTCGGTGTAGCGGCGGCAGTAGTCGGTGAAGTAGTCGCTGCGCCCGGCGAGATGGTATTCCTTGAGGATCACGTGGCCCATCGCGAGCGCGAGCGCCGCGTCGGTGCCTTGCTTCGGATGCAGCCAGATGTCGCCGAACTTCGCGCCCTCCGCGTAATCGGGAAACACCGACACGATCTTCGCGCCCTTGTAGCGCACCTCGGCCATGAAATGGGCGTCCGGCGTGCGCGTCTGCGGCACGTTCGAGCCCCACAGCATGATGAACGTCGAGTTGTACCAGTCGGCGGACTCGGGCACGTCGGTCTGCTCGCCCCACGTCTGCGGCGAGGCCGGCGGCAGGTCGCAGTACCAGTCGTAGAAGCTCAGGCAGACGCCGCCGATCAGCGACAGGTAGCGCGAGCCGGCCGCGTACGACACCATCGACATCGCCGGAATCGGCGAGAAGCCGACGATGCGGTCGGGGCCGTGCTGCCGGATCGTATGGACGTTGGCGGCCGCGACGATCTCGTTGACCTCGTCCCAGCTCGCGCGGACGAAGCCGCCGAGCCCGCGCCGCGCCTGATAGCTGCGGCGGGCCGCTTCGTCGTCGACGATCGAGCGCCATGCATCGACCGGCGCCATCGTGCGTCGCCGCTCGCGCCAGAGTTTCACGAGCGCGCTGCGCACCAGCGGGTACTTGAGGCGATTCGCGCTATACAGGTACCACGAGTACGACGCGCCGCGCGAGCAGCCGCGCGGCTCGTGATTCGGCATGTCGGGGCGGGTGCGCGGGTAGTCGGTCTGCTGCGTCTCCCATGTGACGATGCCGCCTTTCACGTAGATTTTCCACGAGCAGGAGCCGGTGCAATTGACGCCGTGCGTCGATCGCACGACCTTGTCGTGCTGCCAGCGGTGCCGGTAGGCATCCTCCCATTTCCTGTCCTCGTCGGTGACCGTTCCGTGACCGTCGGCGAATGTCGGGCGACGGGTCGTGAAGTAGCGCAGCCTGTCGAGAAAATGGCTCATGCGAATCTCGCGAAGGTGGGGTTGGGCATCCGGCGACGCCAGGGCGACGCGGCCCGGCACGACTGCGGGGCGCGGTGGCGGGCTGGCGATGGCGATAGGCCGGCGATGTCGCGCGCGTCGGCGCGCGGTACGGCGTGGAGCGCGGTGAATCGGGGTGTCGGGAGCGGGAACGGCGCGTGCGCCGGCAGGAGCGCGCCGTGTGCGTCGCCGTGGCGTATGACGCATGCCGGCCGTGGCAGCCCGGCGCGCGCAGCGAGGATTTGCGATGGCATTTGCGTCATGGACATGTCATCAAGCAGTCGAAAATCCGGATGAGTACGGCGTGTTCAACATATTGCAGTCCCGACATTCAAGACGACCATGAATGCCGGGACTGCGGGGCTTACTGATATATCGACGAAATTGCGTCCGTCATTCTGTCTGCATGCGTGCCTTTCCGCAAGCGATCAACGCGGTCAGGCTCGCTTGAACCCGCGCCGTCACGACGCGAAGCGTTCGCTCACGAACTGCGCGCGAGGCACGCGCGCCGCGGCAGCCGCGTCGTGCGCGCCTTTCACGAGCGCGGGCGGCCCGCATACGTACAGATCGGGCGCGACCTCCGCCTGTGACAGCGCCGCGCTCAACAGATCGACCGGCGTACCGCTCTGCGGATACCTGACGCAGACGTCGACCTGCAACTGCGGCAGTTGCGCCTGAAGCTCGTCCAGCGCATCGAGCATGAACAGCTCGCTTTCGCGGTTCACGCCGAAAAACAGCCGCGCGTCGTTCATCTCCTGGTACTCGGCCATGCGACGCAGCATCGACAGGACCGGCGCGAGGCCGGTGCCGCCCGCCACGAACCATCGCGGCCGCAGGCTCTCCGCGATCAGGCCGAAGCCGCCCGTCGGGCCGTGCACGATCAGCGGGTCGCCCGGCTTCGCCGTGTCGCGCAGGTACGCCGAGAAACGGCCCTCCGGGGTCAGCCGGATCAGGAATTCGAGCCGGCCTTCCCAGTTGCTCGTGTTCGCGAGCGAGAACGGACGCCGCACGTCGCTTCCCGGCAGCTCCAGCTCGACGAACTGGCCGGCTTCGAACTCGACGGCACTGCCGCCCGGATCGTCAGGATCGATGCGCAGCTCGACGCGCAGCGTGCCGTCCGCGATCGCGTCGAGCGCCACGATCCGCGCCGCACGGGACGGCACCGGCTGCAACAGCACCTTGGTGCGGTCGTAGGGCGCCGCGACGCGCAGGTCGCTGCGCGGCGTCGTGCAGCACATCAGGATCGCGCCCGGCTCGCCGGCGGGCAACGCGTCGGGCCCGTGCGTGCCCAGATCGTAATCCCCGTCCGAGACGGTTGCGTGGCACGCGCCACAACTGCCGCGCCGGCATTGCGACGGCAACGTGATCGTTGCCGCCGTCGCCGCGGAAAGCAGATCCTGGCCCGGCTCGCACGCGAAGTCGAACGCGTGTCCGTCACGCGTCATGATCTCGATTCGATAGCTCATCGTCAGTGCATCCGTCGCAGTGCGGGCTCAGGCGGCGCGGCGCTCGAGCGCGGCGGCGATGTCGCTGCGCGCGTCGCCGATCGGCTGGATGCCGAACTGCTCGACCAGCACGCCGATCACGCCCGGCGTCAGGAACGCCGGCAGCGTCGGCCCGAGACGGATGTTGCGGATACCGAGCGCGAGCAGCGTCAGCAGCACGGCGGCGGCCTTCTGTTCGAACCACGACACCACCAGCGACAGCGGCAGGTCGTTCACGCCGCATTCGAACGCATCGGCGAGCGCGGTGGCGATGCGGATCGCCGAGTAGCTGTCGTTGCACTGCCCGATGTCGAGCAGGCGCGGAATGCCGCCGATGTCGCCGAACGCGTGCCGGTTGAAGCGGTACTTGTTGCAGCCGAGCGTCATCACGACGGTGTCGTCCGGCGCCTGTTCCGCGAATTCCGTGTAGTAGCTGCGGCCCGGTGCCGCGCCGTCGCAGCCGCCGACCAGGAAGAAGTGGCGGATCTGGCCGGCCTTGACCGCGTCGATCACCTTGTCCGCGACGCCGAGCACCGCATGCCGCCCGAAGCCGATCGTGATGGTCTCTTCCGGCGCGGTCTCGCGGAAGCCGGGCAGTGCCTGCGCGGCCTGGACCAGCAGCGCGAAGTCATGATGCTCGAGATGGCGCACGCCCGGCCAGCCGACCGGCCCCGTCGTGAAGATGCGCTGGCGGTACTGCGGCAGCGGCTCGATGATGCAGTTGGACGTCATCAGGATCGGCCCCGGGAAATTCGCGAAGTCGCTCTGCTGGTCCTGCCATGCGCCGCCGTAGTTGCCTGCGAGATGCGGGTAGGCCTTGAGCATCGGATACGCATGCGCGGGCAGCATTTCGCCGTGCGTGTAGATCTGGATGCCGGTGTCCTTCGTCTGTTCGAGCAGCGCGTGCAGGTCGCCGAGATCATGGCCCGAGACCAGGATCGCCTTGCCGGCCACCGGCGTCACGCGCACCGCGGTCGGCTGTTGTGCGCCGAAGCGGCCGGTGTTCGCGGCGTCGAGCAGCTCCATCACCTTCAGGTTCAGGTGGCCGAGTTCGAGCGACTGCGCGAGCAGCGCGTTCGCGTCGACCGGGTCGCGCGCGAGGAAATCGAGCGCCGCCTGGATGCCTGCATGAATCTCGTCGGTTTCGTAGCCGAGCACGCATGCGTGATGTGCGTACGCGCAGACGCCCTTCAGGCCGTAGATGACCAGCGCGCGCAGGCCGACGATGTCCGCGCCGACCGTGTCGAGCCCGGCGTTGATGCCGACTTGTGCGGCCTGTTCGAGCAGGCCGGGCAGCGTGGCGGCCGGTTGCCACTCGGCCGGGCCCGTCGGCGCCTGCAGCGCGACACCGCGGGACTGCGCGAGCGTCTCGCACGCGGCCTTCACGCGATCGCGCGTCTGGGCGGCATCGTGCAGCAACACGGTGAAGCGCGTCGGGTTGAAGTTCACGTTGGTCAGCGTCGTGAACATCGCGTACAGGATGAAGCGGTCGGCGTCCTGATCCGGCGCGCCCAATTCGCGCGCGAGCACCGCGTACTGTGCGATGCCCTTCACCGCGTGGACCAGCAGGTCCTGCAGATCGGCGGTCGTGGCATCCTTGCCGCAGTTGCCCTTCATCGATGCGCAACCCGGTTGTCCGTGGGTGCGGTCGGTCTGTTCACATTGATAGCAAAACACGGGTGCTTCTCCTTTCTCGACGGATGCGAGTTCTCGCGGGGACCAACGGAGCAGGCCGCTTCGTCCGGCTGCGGCCCGTCGTATTAAGATGCAAAATATACGCATCTTTTTCGGCGTCGCTTCGGCGAGGTCGCCTGCTTCGTGACGTAGATCAAGTGCGTCCGGGTGCACTACCCGATACCCCCATCGCGAGCGTGCGCCCAATGGTCGCATCGGCGAGCGATTCGCCGCGCGAATAAGATACTTCGCAGTTACATCTATTTATCGGAGGGGCGATGAATCGCATTCCTGTCACTGAGCCGGGTGCGAAAGGCCGGCGCGGCTTCGCGCTGTGGGCGCTCGGCTTCCGTCCGTTCTATCTGGGTGGCGCGCTGTTCGGCAGCGCGGCGATGCTCGTGTGGCTGGCCGCGCTCGACGGCCATCCGCTGCCCGGCATCGAATCGCCGCTGCCCGGCGTGCTGTGGCATGTTCACGAGATGATCTTCGGGTTTGCCGCGGCGATCGTCGCGGGCTTCCTGCTCACCGCCGTCCGCGCGTGGACCACGGTGACGCCCGCGCAGGGCAGGTCGCTCGCCGCGCTGTGGCTGCTGTGGGTCGCGGGGCGGGTGGCGCTCGTCTACGGGACGGCGGTCGTCGCGATGGTCGTCGACGTCGCATTTCTCCCGGTCTGCGCGCTCGTGCTGCTGCGCGTCCTCGTGCGCGCGAACAACCGGCACAACGTTTTCCTGCCGGTCGCGCTCGGCGTGCTTGCCGCGCTTAACCTGACGTTCCATCTGGCGACCGCCGGCGGGCATGCGGACTGGGCGCTGCGCAGCGCGTACGTCGCGGTCGGCCTGCTGGTGCTGTTCGTGACGATCATCGGCGGGCGCATCATCCCGTCGTTTACGGTCAACGCGATTCCCGGCTTCGAGGTTCGGCGCTGGGCGCGCGTCGAGGCGACGGTGATGCCGCTGACCGCGCTCGCGTTCGTGCTCGACGGCGTCGACGCGCCCCGCGTCGCGGTCGCGGCGTCGGCGATCGCGGCAGCGTTCTTGCAGGGCCTGCGGCTGTGGGGCTGGCGCTCGTGGCGGGTCGGCAACCGCCCGATTCTCGCGATCCTGCACATCGCGTATGCGTGGATTCCCGTCGGCTGCGCGATGCTCGCGCTCGCCGCCGCGGGCGTGGTCGCGCATTCGCTCGCGATTCACGCGTTCACGGTCGGCGCGATCGGCTGCGCGATCATCGCGATGATCACCCGCACCGCACGCGGCCACACGGGGCGTCCGCTCGTGGCCGGGCGCATCGAGATCGCATGTTATGTGCTGCTGGTGCTGGCCGCGTCGATACGCGCGTTCGGGCCGTGGCTCGCGCCGCAGTGGACGTCCGCGTGGATCGAGGTGTCGGGCGCGAGCTGGATCGCGGCCTTCGCCGCCTATTGCGTCAGGTATGCGGGCTGGCTCATGGCGCCGCGTGTCGATGGCAAGGAAGGCTAGGGCTGGCGCAGGCCCGTTATCAGCATGAACAGGCCCTTGCGCCTGTTCGGCCAATGACGGGCAACATGAAAAAACGGCCGATCCTGCGATCGGCCGTTTTCACGTCGGCAACGCGCCGCTTCGGCGCCTGCCGGCCAGGATCACGCGAGGTCGAAGCGGTCGAGGTTCATCACCTTGCTCCAGGCCGCGACGAAATCGCGGACGAACTTCTCCCCGGCGTCCGCGCTGCCGTAGACTTCCGCCAGCGCGCGCAGCTGGGAGTTCGAGCCGAACACGAGATCGACGCGCGTGCCGGTCCACCTGAGCGCACCCGTCGCGCGATCGCGCCCTTCGAAGACGTCATTCGCGTCCGACACCGGCTTCCACTCGGTTCCCATGTCGAGCAGGTTCACGAAGAAGTCGTTGGTCAGCGTCCCGGGCCGCTCGGTGAAGACCCCGTGCGCGGCTTGCCCGACGTTGGCGTTCAGCACGCGCATGCCGCCGACGAGCACCGTCATCTCCGGCGCGGTCAGCGTCAGCAACTGCGCCTTGTCGACCAGCAGCGCCTCGGCCGATGCCGCGGACGTGCCGCTGAGGTAGTTGCGGAAGCCGTCCGCCTTGGGTTCGAGCACGGCGATGGAGACCGTGTCGGTCTGCGCCGCCGACGCGTCCATGCGGCCCGGCGCGAACGGAACCGTCACGGTGTGACCGGCGTGCTTCGCCGCCTGCTCGACGCCCGCGCATCCGGCCAGCACGATCAGGTCGGCGAGCGAGACTTTCTTGCCGCCGGACTGCGCGAGGTTGAATTCGCCCTGGATACCTTCCAGGGTCTTGAGCACGTCGGCCAGTTGCTGCGGCTGGTTGACTGCCCAGTCCTTCTGCGGCGCGAGACGAATGCGCGCGCCGTTCGCGCCGCCGCGCTTGTCGGAGCCGCGGAAGGTGGACGCCGATGCCCACGCGGTCGAGACCAGCTGCGGCACCGACAGCCCGGAAGCCAGGATCTTGCCCTTGAGCGCGGCCGCGTCCTGCTCGTCGATCAACGGGTGATCGACCGCGGGGATCGGGTCTTGCCAGATCAGTTCCTCGGCCGGAACCTCCGGGCCGAGATAGCGGGCGCGCGGGCCCATGTCGCGGTGCGTCAGCTTGAACCATGCGCGGGCGAACGCGTCGGCGAGCTGGGCCGGATGTTCGTGGAAGCGCCGCGAGATCTTCTCGTAAGCCGGATCGACGCGCAGCGCGAGATCGGTGGTCAGCATGGCCGGCGCGCGCCGCTTCGCCGGGTCGTGCGGGTCGGGCACGGTGCCGGCGCCCGCGTCGCCCTTCGGTTTCCACTGATGCGCGCCGGCCGGGCTCTTCGTCAGTTCCCATTCGTAGCCGAACAGGTTGTCGAAATAGTCGTTGCTCCACTGCGTCGGCGTGCTGCTCCAGATGACTTCGAGGCCGCTGGTGATGGTGTCGTTGCCGTTGCCGGTGCCGAAGCTGTTCTTCCAGCCGAGGCCTTGCTCCTCCAGGCCGGCCGCTTCCGGCTCGGGGCCGACATGGGTCGCGGGGCCGGCGCCGTGGGTCTTGCCGAAGGCGTGGCCGCCGGCGATCAGCGCGACCGTCTCCTCGTCGTTCATCGCCATGCGGGCAAACGTCTCGCGAATGTCCGTGGCCGCCGCGAGCGGATCGGGATTGCCGTTCGGGCCTTCCGGATTCACGTAGATCAGCCCCATCTGGACGGCCGCAAGGGGATTCTCGAGATCCCGCTTGCCGGTGTAGCGCTTGTCGGCCAGCCAGGTGGTCTCGGCACCCCAGTAGATGTCTTCTTCCGGTTCCCAGACGTCCTCGCGCCCGCCGCCGAACCCGAAGGTCGTGAAGCCCATCGACTCCAGCGCGACGTTGCCAGTGAGGATGATCAGGTCGGCCCACGAGATCTTCCGGCCGTATTTCTGCTTGATCGGCCAGATCAGCCGGCGCGCCTTGTCGAGGCTGGCGTTGTCCGGCCAGCTGTTGAGCGGCGCGAAGCGTTGCTGGCCCGCGCCGGCACCGCCGCGACCGTCGCCGATGCGGTAGGTGCCGGCACTGTGCCAGGCCATGCGGATGAACAGCGGGCCGTAGTGGCCGAAGTCAGCCGGCCACCAGGCCTGAGAGTCGGTCATCAGCGCCAGCAGATCCTGCTTCACGGCGGCGAGGTCGAGACTCCTGAACGCTTCCGCGTAGTTGAAGTCCTTGCCCATCGGGTCGGACAGGGACGAGTGCTGGTGCAGGATTTTCAGGTTCAGCTGATCGGGCCACCAGTCGCGGTTCGACGTTCCTCCGCCGGCGGTATGCGAAAACGGACACTTCGTTTCAGTCGACATGCGCTTTCTCCTCGGATCAATTGCATCCGACTACCTGGGGCAGCCTGGAATCCGGGCACCGCCCGTGGATAGTCGCCTTGCCTTGCCTTGCTGCGGTGAGAGTGGGTTGGTCTTCCGTCGTTTCCGGTTGCCGTTGCCAGTGCCAGTGCCAGTGCCAGCGTCAGCGCGGCGCCTGCGCGGAGCGAACGGTTCGAGTGCTCCATTATGGCCCTTCGCGCGCGCCGCGCAGCCCGTGGCTACGCGCCCGGCGTTTCCCGATTGCCGCTGCGCCCGTCAGCCTGATCGGGCGCCTCGCTCGCGGCTTCCCGAAACGCGCTCGGCGTCTGTCCGGCCCAGCGCCGGAAGGCTCGCGTGAAATTCGCCGGGTCGGCGAACTGCAATCGTGCCGCGATGGTCTTGAGATCGAGATCCGACGCCGCCAGCCATTGACGCGCATCGCGATACCGCGCTTCGTCCAGCAATTGCCGATAGCTCGCGCCGCCTTCCTCGAGCCGCCGCCTGAGCGTGCGCGTCGACACGAGCAGCGTCCGCGCGAGTTGCTCCGGCCCGGGATAGCCGCCGGCCGCCCGAGCCAGTTCCGCGCGCACGCGCTCGGCGAGGTCGCCTTCCTCCTGGCGGACCTCCGCGTACTCCCGCTCGACCTGCACCAGCGCCTGCCGGTGCGCGACCTCGTCGGCCAGCGGCAACGGCCAGTCCAGCACGTCGCGCGCGATCCATAGTGCGTTGGCCGCGCACGCGAACCGCACGGGCGGCATCTGCTCGCGGTAGCGCCCGAAATACGCCGGCTCGGGCCACGCGAACTGCAGCTCGATCGCGGGCGCCGCGCGCCCGGACAGTTGCGCGATGCTCTGCGCGAGGCCGGTCAGCACGAATTCGAACATCACGTGATGCTGGAGGATGGGGCTCGCCTGCACGCCGTGCAATTCGAGCGTCGCGCCTTCGGTGTTCTCCGCGTACGTCAGCCGGTACTGGCGGTTCCGCATCCGGAAATAGCGGATCATCACCTGCAGCGATTCGCGGATGTCTCGCGCGGTCAGCGTCGCGTAGCCGAGAAAGCCGTGCACGGTCGTCTTGAGCCTGAGCCCGAACGCGAGCCCGATGCCCGGATCGCCGCCGACGTCGATCGCGTTGAGCACGAGCCGCCCCCATTGCGATGGCGAGACGCGCGCGTCCGGCCGCGCCAGCACGTCGTCGCGCAGCCCGGTGCCGGCCCGCACCCGGGCGAGATCGACGCCGCGCTCGTCGAGCACCTGCAGCAGCAGGCGCGGATAGGCGACCGGAATCGTCGGCCGGCGCAGTCCGAGGCGGTCCTTGCGAGGTGCGGAAGTCATGTTGATTTGGCCGGGGATGACAAGCATTGTGGCTGCTTTCCCCCTCACGTTCAATGCGGGGCGAACCCTACGATGACGTTCATTGCCTCCTCGCCAGACCATCATGACGACCCCGTTCCCGCACCTGCTCGCCCCGCTCGACCTGGGCTTCACGACCTTGAAGAACCGCGTGCTGATGGGGTCGATGCACACCGGCCTCGAAGACCGCCGCGCCACGCTGCCGCGCCTGGCCGAGTATTTCGCGGAGCGCGCGCGGGGCGGCGTGGGCCTGATCGTGACCGGCGGTTTCGCGCCGAACGTGGCCGGCTGGACCAAGCCGTTCGGCGGCACGCTGTCGACGTCGGCGGCTGCGCACCGGCATCGCCCGATCACGGACGCCGTGCATGCGGAAGGCGGCAAGATCGCGCTGCAGATCCTGCATACCGGCCGCTACGGCTATCACCCGTTCGCGGTCGCGCCGTCGCGGATCAAGTCGCCGATCTCGCCGTTCGCGCCGCACGAATTGAGCGCACGCGGCATCGAGCGGCAGATCCGTGCGTTCGTCCGCTGTGCGCAGCTCGCGCGCGACGGCGGGTACGACGGCGTCGAGATCATGGGTTCCGAGGGCTACCTGATCAACCAGTTCATCTCGCTGCACACGAACCGGCGCAAGGACGAATGGGGCGGCGCGTACGAAAACCGCATCCGCCTGCCGATCGAGATCGTCGAGCGCACGCGCGAGGCCGTCGGCCGCGATTTCATCCTGATCTACCGGCTGTCGATGCTCGACCTGATTCCGGACGGCAGCGACTGGAGCGAAGTGGTGCAGCTCGCGAAGGCCGTCGAGCGCGCGGGCGCGACCATCATCAACACGGGGATCGGCTGGCACGAGGCGCGCGTGCCGACGATCGCGACGTCGGTGCCGCGCGGCGCGTTCGCGTGGGTGACGAAGAAGATGAAAGGCGAGGTCGGCATTCCGCTCGTGACGACCAACCGGATCAACCGGCCGGACGTGGCCGAGCAGATCCTCGCGGACGGCTGCGCGGACATGGTGTCGATGGCGCGTCCGCTGCTCGCCGACGCCGAATTCGTGAACAAGGCCGCGCAGGGCCGCGCGGACGAGATCAACACCTGCATCGGCTGCAACCAGGCGTGCCTCGATCATGCGTTCAGGAACCGGATCGCGTCGTGCCTGCTGAATCCGCGCGCCTGCCACGAGACGGAACTGACGTACGAGCCGACGCGGCAGCCGAAGCGCATCGCGGTGGTCGGCGCGGGGCCGGCCGGGCTCGCGTGTTCGACCGTGCTCGCGCAGCGCGGCCATCGTGTCGACCTGTTCGATTCGGCTGCCGCGATCGGCGGCCAGTTCAACATGGCGAAGCGGATTCCCGGCAAGGAGGAATTCCACGAAGCGCTGCGCTATTTCGGCCGCCAGATCGAGCTGACGGGCGTGAACCTGCATCTGAACCAGCGCGTCGACGCGAGCGCGCTGATCGCGGCCGGCTACGACGAGATCGTGCTCGCGACCGGCGTGACGCCGCGCGACCCGAAGATCGACGGGCAGGACGGGCCGAACGTGCTCAGCTACATCGACGTGCTGGCGGGCAACCGGCCGGTCGGCAGGCGGGTCGCGGTGATCGGCGCGGGCGGGATCGGCTTCGATGTCGCCGAATTCCTCGTGCAGGACGGCACGTCGCCGACGCTCGATCTCGACGCGTGGAAGGCGGAATGGGGCGTGACCGATCCGGCGCTGACGCGCGGCGGCGTGACGCGCGCGCGGGTGAGCCCGGCGGCGCGCGAGGTGACGCTGCTGCAGCGCAAGGCCGCGCCGCTCGGCAAGGGGCTCGGCAAGACCACCGGCTGGATTCACCGCGCGACGCTGAAGATGAAGGACGTAAAGATGATCGGCGGCGTGAACTACGAGCGGATCGACGCGCAAGGCCTGCACGTGTCGTACGGCGAGAAGCGCACCGGCCCGGAAGTGATCGCGGTCGACACGATCGTGCTGTGCGCGGGGCAGGAGCCGCAGCGCGCGCTCTACGAGCCGCTGAAGGCGGCGGGGCAGTCGGTGCACCTGATCGGCGGCGCGGAGCTTGCGGCGGAGCTCGACGCGAAGCGCGCGATCGACCAGGGCGCGAGGCTGGCGGCGCGGCTTTGAGCGCCGCCGCCGCACGCCGGCGTCGTCACGCCGCCTCGGCCGCTTCCGCTTCCGCTTCGAGCATCGCCCGCACGATCAGGTAGACGGCGGGAAGATCGTCGTCGTCGCGCCGCCAGTCCACCGGCTCGTCGGTGTCGGCGGCGAGCAGCCGGCTGTCGCGCAGGCGGATGAACGCGTCGACGACCGCCGGGTCGTTGCGGCCGAGGAAGCCCGGATTCGAGAACGCCAGCTCTTCGACGTCGAGCAGCGCGCGCCAGCTCAACGTGCGGACAGCGGCCGGATGCGTGCGGCGGCGCAGGCCGAGTGCCCGTTGCGCGGGCCCGCCCACGACGCGTTGCAGATCGACGACCGCCCGCTGCGCGGCGCGTTCGAACTGGACGGGATTGAAGCCCGGTTGCTCGGGATCGAAAGCGGATGGCTGGAACATAGGCGCCTCACGGAACCCGGCGGTCGGGCGCGACCGAAATCGGGTCAAATGGTTGAAGTACTGTAAATATATACAGTGAATCGGCCACTTTCAAGCCCCTGATGATGGCGGGGGACGATTCGGCGGCGCCCGGCGACCGGCGACCGCGCGCCCCCGATTCAGAGCGAGTCCGCGATGGTGTCGCGCAGCCAGCGATGCGCGGGGTCGCGATGCGATCGTTCGTGCCACAGCATCGACATTTCGTAGCCCGGCACCTCGACGGGTGCTTCGACCACGCGCAGCGCGCCCGTGTCGCGAACCAGCCGCGCGGGCAGCATTGCGACGAGGTCGGTGCTCGCCACCGCCGACATCACGAACAGGAAGTGCGGCACGGACAGCGCGACACGGCGCGTCGCCCCGACCTTCGCGAGTGCTTCGTCCGTCACGCCGGAAAATCCGCCGCCGTCCGGCGACACGATCACGTGTTCGAGCGAGCAGAACTGCGCGAGCGTCGGGCGGCGTTTCAGCCGTGGATGGCCGGCGCGGCCGACCAGCACGTAGCGCTCGGTGAACAGCGCGCGGCGGCGCATGCCGTCCGGCGAGCCTTCGGTCGTATGGAATGCGAGATCGATGTCGCCCTGTTCGGCCTGCTTCGCGATGCGCGGCGGCACGAGCTCGACGACCGCGAGCCGCGTGCCGGGCGCGGCCGCGCGCAGTGTGCCGAGCGCGGGCAGCACGATCGTCGATTCGCCGTAATCGGTCGCGGCCAGCCGCCACGTGTGCGCCGCCTTCGCCGGATCGAACGGCGCTTCGGGCAGCACCGCGCGCTCGAGCGACTCGAGCGCTTCCCGCAGCGGCTCGCGCAACGATTCCGCGCGCGCGGTCGGCCGCATCCCGCGCGGCCCCGGCAACAGCAGCGGATCGCCGAAGATGTCCCGCAGCTTTGCGAGCTGTACGCTGACCGACGGCTGCGAGAAATTCAGCCGCTCCGCCGCACGCGTGACGTTGTGCTCCGACAGCAGCACGTCCAGCGTGACGAGCAGATTCAGGTCCAGGCGTCTGAGATTGTTCATCGCTATACCTGACATATTAGAAATTCATTTCAAATATACTGCCGCGCGCGTCATCCTGCTGCCATTCACGCAACGCAATGGAGATGCCGGTCATGAACGTTCTTATCGTCTACGCACACCCCGAACCGCTGTCGTTGAACGGCGCGCTGAGGGATTTCGCCGTCAAGCGCCTCGAAGAGGCAGGACACGCCGTGCAGGTGTCGGACCTGTACGCGATGAACTGGAAGGCCGCGCTCGACGCGGACGACAGCACCGGCCATCGGCCGGGCGAGCGTTTCGATCCGTCGCTCGATTCGAAGCGCGCGTTCGCGAACGGCACGCAAAGCGGCGACATCGCGCGCGAGCAGGCGAAGCTCGAGTGGGCAGACGCGGTGATCCTGCAGTTTCCGCTGTGGTGGTTCTCGATGCCGGCGATCCTGAAGGGCTGGGTCGAGCGCGTGTATGCATATGGCTTCGCGTATGGCGTCGGCGAGCATTCGGACACCCACTGGGGCGACCGGTACGGCGAAGGCGCGCTGGCGGGCAAGCGCGCGATGCTGATCGTCACGACGGGGGGATGGGAATCGCACTACAGCCCGCGCGGCATCAACGGCCCGATCGACGACGTCCTGTTCCCGATTCAGCACGGCGTGCTGTACTACCCGGGCTTCGACGTGCTGCCGCCGTTCGTCACGTATCGAACGAGCCGGATGGACGAGGCGCGGTTCGCGCAGACGCGCGATGCGCTCGGGCGGCGGCTCGACGCTCTGTGGACGACGCCGCCGATTCCGTTCCGGCGGCAGAACGCGGGCGATTACGAGATCCCGGCGCTGACGCTGCGAGCGGACGTCGCGCCGGGGAGGGTGGGGTTTGCTGCGCATGTCGAGTAATGCGCCGCGGGCCGGGCGTCACGCCGGCATGGAGACCTGCAACGGCGCCCCATCACGTTCACCCATCACCGGTCGTCGTCATGAATCGACGACGGATGCCGGCAAAGCGCCCTGACCTCGACATCCATATACGGAAACAGCGGCAGCTGGCTCAGCAGGTCATGCAGCTGCTGCGGGCTTTCGACGTCGAATATGCTGACGTTCGCATACCGCCCGGCAATCCGCCACAGATGCCTTCGCGCTGCAGGCGCTGCGCCATCTCCTTTTCCTCGGCCTTCAGGCTCGCCGCCTTGATTGCGCGGCATCGATGTTGTTCGAGCCACTTTTGATCGTTCATCCTCCCATCCCCAGCTTTGCTGATCGACCCGATTGAAAGTTATTTAAAATTTAGTAAACCGAATAATCAGACTCGTCCTATAGACAAACAAATTTTTACCGGCGACTGTCTATGGCTCGTCCATGCATAAGGTATCCGAGCCTATGACAGGAAAAGAACATGCCGATTTCCCGTATTTTCTTCACTCATCGATCCAGCTTTACGCGATGGTGCAGCAGCTACATACCACGCCGACCGATGCACCTGCCGCGATCGACCCGAGATACAGCGGCAACATGGAAATGATCTTGATCCGCACGCCCGATCCGTTCATTTGCACCTACCTTTCTCCCCTTGATGCGGTCATGGGTTCTCGAACGTTCACGCGCAGCGACGATCACTTTTGGCCGATCGATTTTCGGCAAGTCGATACCCGTCGCTTCATGGAAAAGCATGGCCGGTTGTTGGTCGCCGTGAACTATGCCTATGGGGCGACCGGGGGGCGCCTGGCGGTTTCCGATGCAGGGCATCCATTGATGGTCTATTTCCCTTCGTCGTTCGACGTGCCGCTCGATCAACGCGACCATTTCACGATCCATTTCTCGGATCAGGTAACCGAACGAATCGAAACCGCCTACCAGCGTGCAGGGCTTTCCGGGTTCGGCGACACGCTTGCCATGATGTGCACGTGGACCGCCGAGCAGATAGCCGACGCAGAGGCCGAAGCACTGGCATGCATGCCGCCGACAATCGCCGTCGCAGGTGCGGCGGTCGATCAATATGCGATCTATGACCCCGAGTCGGGCGAATGGGTCTTTACCAACTTCGATTGAGGACATGGCCATGACCCGAAGAGCAATCAGAGACGGCGACGCGACGACGACAGGCGGCATCGTCATCGCGGGCGCGTCAACCATCTTCGCGAACAACAGGCAGGTTGCTTTAGACGGTGACAAGGCGACGTGCGGAAATTGCGAAGGATTGTTTCCGATCGCCGGAAGTGCCGTGAGCGTTATCGGCACCGGGCGAGCCCTTGCGGTCGAAGGCGACGCGGTACTTTGCCCGTGCGGACAAAACCGACTGGTCGCAGGCAACGACTGCACGTTTTTCATTGGGGGCGAAGGCGGCCATAGCGCGGGGAATCCGTTCATTGGTCGTTCTGCATTTGCGCCCACGCGACACGCGCCCGCATCGGGCATCCATGACGAACAATACGTGTTGCGCGAGTCAGATAGTGGGCGGCCGCTCGCGAATGTCCGCTATCGGATTCGCCTGTCATCCGGAAAGGTATTTACCGGCGTGACCGACGCAACAGGCCACACGCAACGCGTTACATCCACGTATGCGGAATCGCTCCGGTTCGAGATCGCGAGGAACAGAAATGCCTAATCCAGATGACGACTACGTGTTGGTACACGACACGGCCACGACGAACAGGACGCCAGGCTCTAAGGTGTATGTCGATATCAACACGACGCCGATATGCCCGGACATGAGCAATGAGCAGTTCGCAGAAACCGTTTTGCGCGCGCGCGACGCAGCCGTCGGCTTGATTAAAGACCGCATCGCAGCGGTAGCACGATGGGACGCGAACGAACAGGCGCGCGCCACGACCTACTTTGGACGCGCCGACGCGCAGATTCGCGTCACGCTGTCTTCCGGTCTACCACGATTGCTTGCCGCGATGCAGGAACTGGTTCCGGAAAAAAATTGTTCGATGGGACAGCCGCGCCAGCAAGAATCTGACTTGCGCAGTCGTACCGGACAACGGCAGAAACCACGCCGCCGTATGCAAACCCGACTCCCATAAACGAGTCATTGCCATCTATTCGAAATTTTGCAGCGACTCGTTTGGAGAGCTGTACCACTCGTCACAAATTAAAGTGTTGATTCACGAATGCACGCACTACGCCGATACATTCAATTCCGATGACGTTATGTATGGAGACACGGAAATCGGGATGAAAGTATTTGCGATGCAGAACCCGCGTCGGGCTATCACGAATGCGGACAGCCTCACTGGTTACATTGCAACCTTTGATAAGACAATCGGCAAATGAAGATAAATTCATTGAAATCCGGCATTGCAACCTGCCTTCTTGTGCTGTCGTCAATCCTGTCCGGTGTGGCGGCTGCATGTACGATAGGCGAGGAAACGCAGCTGCAATTTTCATTCAACACAACAACACTTTCCAATGCAGACAGAGTGGCGATAGCAAATAGCGTTATTGAAGCGAAGAAATGGCCGGGCGTGAAAATTCAAGCAGTGGTAATTGCAGGTGCTTACATTCGCGAAAAGGATGTCGAGAAATTAAAGGGTGCTCGCGCGGACAACGTGAAGGCATATTTGCAGCAACTTGGTATCGGCGCCGAAAACATCTTGGTCGACAAAAAGACATTTGCCGATGAAATGATCGAAAAGCGGCCCGACGGTACAATTAAGATTCATCAAGTAATCGTTGAGCTGACTCCGATATGCAAAGGTAGCTGCGCGTGGATGTGTGACGACCCGCGCGTGACACCACGAAGTAAAGCCATCGATTGACGACCATCGAACGGAACGTCGGCATATGCGGACGTTCTTATTCCACCACTCCGACAGCATCGCAAGGTACGTTGTCGACGGTGACCAAAAAATTCATCGAGGCTCCATGCCGCGCGTCACGTCGGCATGGAGCCCCGCAACGTCCACCCATCACCGATCGTCGTCATGAATCGACGACGGATGCCGGCAAAGTGCCCTGACCTCGACATTCATATACGGAAACAGCGGCAGCTGGCTCAGCAGGTCATGCAGCTGCTGCGGGCTTTCGACGTCGAATATGCTGACGTTCGCATACCGCCCGGCAATCCGCCACAGATGCCGCCAGATCCCTTCGCGCTGCAGGCGCTGCGCCATTTCCTTTTCCTCGGCCTTCAGGCTCGCCGCCTTGACGCTATCCATATCCGGCGGCAGGTTGACGGTCATCTCCACATGAAACAGCATGATTTCCTCCTTGCGGGACCGGCGACGCGCAGCACCGTTCAGGCCTGCGCGTCGGCGTGCTCGACTTCACTCGCCGGCACGTCGGCGCGTTCCTTGACGTGCGTTCGATGATCGCGCCGGCCGGCCGAGATTTCAGCGCGTTCGTTCGAGCGTTTCCGACGGCAGCTCGCCGAACTTCTCGCGATACGCGAGCGCAAAACGGCCCAGGTGCGTGAAGCCGCAGTCGAGCGCGATATCGGCGATGCGCCGGTCGGGCGCGGCCGCGCGCAGCAGGTCGCGCGCGTGGTCGAGGCGCGTCCTGCGCAGGTATTGCATCGGGCTGACCCCACGAAACTGCATGAATGCGTCGCGCAGCGTGCGCTCCGGCACGCCGGCCGCGCGGACGATGTCGGCGAGTTGCAGCGGCGCGCCGAATTGCGCGTCGACGAATTCCTGCGCGCGCCGCACGAAACCAGGCGCCGGATCGTGACGCGACGCGGGAACGGCCACGGGCGGGTGGCCCTCGATCAGCAGGTCGATCAGCAGGTGCTCGAGCTGGGAGGCGACGCGCGGGTTCGCATTCGCGCGTTCGAGCAGTTCGGGCGAGCGCGCGACCAGCATCAGCTGCTGGCGCCAGGCCGTGAGCGCCGCGTCGCTCACGCGCAGCACCGGGTCGAGCGCCGCGCGCGGATCGCCCGCCAGCGCGCCGAGCGTCGCCGCGTCGATACGCAGCACGAACTGCTCGCAGTCGGCCGACAGCAGCGCGTCGAACCGCTCGCCGGGCGCGCAGAGCACGCCGGTTCGCGCGTCGACGCCGACTTGCCGGCCCATCGCGCGCACTTCGGCCTGCCCGGACAGGCAGAACATCAGCAGGTAATAACCGTCGACCGCGTCGACCTGCACGCGCATGGCTTCGCCGAACGCGATCGCGCCGATCCCGAGCCCGCCGAGGCGCACGAAATCCATGTGCGAACGGCCGTGTGCGCGGCCGCTCGGCAGCAGCGCGTGCGGCTGCATCACGCGCGATATCGACTCGCGCGTCTCGTCGAGATCACGCGATTCGAATAGCCGGTGCGCGCGCAGCGCGAGCGGATCGAACAGTGTCGGGGGCATGGGCATGAGCCTCGCTTATGGGCGCGTGCATCGGTCAGACGATTGCGTCCGGCCCGGGCATCGCGCGACGAGTGTCGCCATCGTAGCGCAGAAAGCCGCCGGAAGTGGATACTGCAATGCCGCAATCGCAGTTTCCGGATAGACGGCGAATTTTAGCCTTTCAAAAATCGGCTCCATCAGGTGAACGGCACCGGATCAACAAGGAGTCCGATATGGAACAGATCGAATCGCCAGTATGGATCAAGGAACGCGACGACGCGTCCGACGTGAGATTCCCGCACGACGACGGCTCGCGCGTGCCGTACAAGGTCTTCAGCTCGCGCGCCGTCTACGACCGCGAGCAGGAGCGGATCTTCCGCGGCCCGACGTGGAACTTCGTCGCGCTGGAAGCGGAAATCCCGAAGCCGGGCGATTTCAAGAGCACGTTCGTCGGCGACACGCCCGTCGTCGTCACGCGCGCCGAGGACGGTTCGCTCGCCGCATGGGTGAACCGCTGCGCGCATCGCGGCGCGCAGGTGTGCCGCAAGGCGCGCGGCAATGCGAGCTCGCACACCTGCGTCTACCACCAGTGGAGCTTCGACAACCAGGGCAACCTGCTCGGCGTGCCGTTCCGGCGCGGCCAGAAGGGCATGACCGGGATGCCGGCCGACTTCGATCCGAAGCAGCACGCGCTGCGCCAGCTGCGCGTCGACAGCTATCGCGGGCTCGTGTTCGCGACCTTCAGCGACACGGTCGGGTCGCTGCTCGACTATCTCGGCGAGCAGATGCGCCCGTGGATCGACCGGATCTTCCACAAGCCGATCGAATATCTTGGCTGCACGCGCCAGTATTCGAAGTCGAACTGGAAGCTGTACCTGGAGAACGTGAAGGACCCGTATCACGCGAGCATGCTGCATCTGTTCCATACGACCTTCAACATCTTCCGGGTCGGCATGAAGGCGCGCTCGATTCCCGACGCGACGCACGGCCTGCACAGCATCATCACCGTGACGAAGACGGCCGACGATACGTCGGCCGCCTACAAGCAGCAGAACATCCGCTCGTTCGACGAGGGCTTCCATCTGGAAGACGAATCGATCCTCGACCTCGTGTCCGAATACGACGAGGACTGCACGAACCATATCCAGCCGATCTTTCCGCAGCTCGTCGTCCAGCAGATCCACAACACGCTGGTCGCACGCCAGATCCTGCCGAAAGGGCCGGACAACTTCGAGCTGATCTTCCATTTCTTCGGCTATGCGGACGACACGCCCGAGCTGCGCGCGCTGCGGATCAAGCAGGCGAACCTCGTCGGGCCGGCGGGCTACATCTCGATGGAGGACACCGAGGCGACCGAGCTGGTGCAGCGCGGCACGGTGCGCGACGGCGACGCGACGTCGGTGATCGAGATGTCGCGCGGCAATCCGGACCAGCAGGACACGGTGATCACCGAAAGCCTGATCCGCAAGTTCTGGGTCGGGTATCAGAAGCTGATGGGCTATTGAAGCGGGAGCGCGAAATGACGGAAGACATGAAGACCTGGTTCGAGCTTTACATGCTGCAGAACCGCTACATCGGCCATCTCGACAACGACCGGATCGAACAGTGGCCGGAGATGTTCACCGAGGACTGTACGTACGAGATCGTGCCGAAGGAGAACGCCGATCTCGGCCTGCCGGTCGGGATCGTGCACTGCACGAACCAGCGAATGCTGCGCGACCGCGTGGTGTCGCTGCGGCACGCGAACATCTACGAGGAGCATACGTACCGGCACATGACGTCGGGCCTGACGGTCGTCGCCGAGCGCGACGGCGAGATCGACACCGAGAGCAACTACGTGGTCGTGCAGACGCGCAGCAACGGCGAATCGAACGTCTACCAGGCCGGCAAGTATTACGACACGGTCGTGCGTACGCCCGACGGGCTGCGCTACAAGCGCAAGCGCGTGATCTACGACACGTCGCGCGTGCAGACGCTGCTGGCCACCCCGATCTGAGGAACCGACATGACCGAAGCAACTTTGACCGAGTGGCATCCGCTCGGCGCGCTCGACGAATTCTCCGAAGACGAACCGGCGGCGCGCGTCGTCGCCCAGAAACCCGTCGCGGTGTTCCGGATCGGCGACGAACTGTTCGCGATGCACGATCTCTGCACGCACGGCCATGCGCGGCTGTCGGAAGGGTATGTCGAGGATGGCTGCGTCGAATGCCCGCTGCATCAGGGACTGTTCGACATTCGCACCGGTGCGCCGAAGTGCGCGCCGGTCACCGATCCGGTGCGGACCTATCCGATCCGGATCGTCGACGGGCAGGTGGAAATCCATGTCGGCTGATCCGATCGTCATCGTCGGCGCGGGCCACGCGGCGCGGCGGGCCGCCGAGGCGCTGTGCGCGCGCGACGCTCACGCGCGCATCGTGATGGTCGGCGCGGAGCGCGAGCTGCCGTACGATCGCCCGGCCTTGTCGAAGGATGCGCTGATGAGCGCCGACGGCGAGCGGCGCGCATTCGTGCGCGATGCGGGCTGGTACGACGCGCAGCGGATCGAGCTGCGGCTCGGCGTGCCGGTCGGGCAGATCGATCGTGCCGCGCAGCGCGTGCGGCTCGACGGCGGCGGGACGCTGCCGTACCGTGGCCTGCTGCTCGCGACCGGCTCGCGCGTGCGGACGTTCGCCGGGCCGGTGGAGGCGGGCGTGCCGCTCCATTACGTGCGGACGCTCGCCGATGCCCGCGCGCTGCGCGCCGAGCTGTCGCCGGGGCGGCGCATCGCGGTGCTGGGCGGCGGGTTCATCGGGCTGGAGGTCGCGGCGGCGGCGCGCCAGCTCGGGTGCGACGTGACGGTGATCGACCCGGCGGCGCGTCTGCTGCAGCGCGCGTTGCCGGAGGTCGTCGGCGCGTTCGTGCAGCGGATGCACGCGGCACGCGGCGTGGCATTCCGGCTGACGGCCGCGCCCCGGCGCATCCGGCGCGATGTGTCCGGCGGCGCGGTGATCGAGACGGACGGCGGCGACGTGGCGGCCGACGTGGTGGTCGTCGGGATCGGCGTCGTGCCGAACGTCGAGCTCGCACAGGCGGCCGGGCTCGATGTCGACAACGGCGTGCGCGTCGATGCGGGCTGCCGGACCACCGATCCGGCGATCTTCGCGGCGGGGGAGGTGACGATGCACTTCAATCCGCTGCTGGGCCGTCACGTGCGGATCGAGTCGTGGCAGGTCGCGGAGAACCAGCCGGCCGTCGCAGCGGCGAACCTGCTCGGCGGCGACGACACGTATGCGGAGATGCCGTGGCTGTGGTCGGATCAGTATGACTGCAACCTGCAGATGCTCGGGCTGTTCGGCACGGAGCATACGACGGTGGTGCGCGGCGATCCGCAGGCCGGCGGCCCGTTCGGCGTCTACGGGCTCGATGCCGGGTGCCGGCTCGTCGCGGCGGCGGTGGTCGATGCGGGGCGCGATGTCGGCGCATGCCGGCGCCTGATGGCGGCGGGCGCCGTGCTCGATGCGGAACGTCTCGCCGACCCGGCGGTGAGCTTGCGGACGTTCCTCTGACGCCGGCCGCGATGCCCGGGCCGCCCGATCGCGCGTCGGGCGGCTCGGGCGGTTCGGGCGCGTGACGCGGCGGTGACGCGCGAGCGTGGCGCGCGGAAGCGCTGCAGCGTGAAAGCAGCGGACCAGTGACGCGGGCACGCAATGCGCCGCGTATCGCGTGCCCGCCGCCGACGACAGGCGGCCCGGCGCCGGGCAATTTGCAGCGCTTGCCGGAATCGGTGAATATGGGCGGCATCGCAGGATTCCCCCGCCGCCATGACGCCAGACAAAGCCCTCGAACTGCACCGAAGCAAGCGCCGCGCGCTGTCGTTTCTGCTCGTCGCCGTTGCGGTGTTCGTGACGACGATCTTCCTGCCGCGCGGGGTATGGGTGGACGGCATCAAGGCGGTCGCCGAGGCGGCGATGGTCGGCGCGCTCGCGGACTGGTTCGCCGTCGTCGCGTTGTTCCGCCGCGTGCCGATTCCGTTCGTGTCGCGCCACACGGAGATCATCCCGCAGAACAAGGACAAGATCGCGGACAACCTCGCCACGTTCGTGCGCGAGAAATTCCTGAGCCCCGATGCGCTCGCCGAGCAGATCCGCCGGCACGATCCGGCCCATCGGATCGGCGCGTGGCTGTCCGAGCCGGTCAACACGGAGACGCTCGGCCGCTACGTGACGAAGCTGATGGGCTTCACGCTGGACATGACGGACGACAGCCGCATCCAGGCATTCTTTCGCGACGCGTTTCGCGCGCTGATCGGCAAGGTCGATCTGTCGCGGTCGATGGGGGCGATTCTCGACATGCTGACGAAGGACGGCCGCCATCAAGCGCTGCTCAACGACGGCATCGCGCAAATCGTCGACGTGCTGGGCAAGCCGGAAAACCGCAGCGTGATCGCCGCGTATATCGTCGACTGGCTCAAGAGCCAATACCCGACGGTCGAAAAGATCCTGCCGACCAACTGGCTCGGCGAAAACGGCGCCGAGCTGCTCGCCAACGCGGTGAGCCGCGTGCTGCAACAGATCGCCGAGGATCCGGAGCACGAGTTGCGGCAGCGCTTCGACGAGACGGTCGCGCGCCTGATCGAGCGGCTCAAGCACGATCCGCTCTTTCTCGAGAAGGGCGAGGAAATCAAGCGCTACCTGCGCGACGGCGACGCGTTCAACGATTACATCAAGGATCTGTGGGACCAGTTGCGCGCGTGGCTGAAGGCTGATCTCGAGCGCGCCGATTCCATGCTGTTCCGCCAGGCCGCGTCGCTCGGCGGCTGGCTCGGCGCGAGGCTCGCGCAAAGCGTCACGTTGCGGGCGTCGCTCAACGAGCACGTCGAGAAGGGCGTGCACGAGATCACGCCGGATTTTGCCGCGTTCCTGACGCGCCATATCCGCGACACGGTCCGCAACTGGGATGCGCGCGACATGTCGCGGCAGATCGAGCTCAACATCGGCAAGGATCTGCAGTACATCCGCATCAACGGCACGCTGGTCGGCGGCCTGATCGGCCTCGGCCTGTATCTCGTCTCATACTTCGGGCACTGGGCAAGGGCGCTGCTGACCTGAGCGGAACACGCGAACCGCATGAACGCCGGCGGACCCTGGCGCTGACTTGCCATGCGTTACGAATGGCCGGCAGCGTCGACAAACGCCCGGACCGCGGGCGACAGCTCCCGCCGCCTGCTTGCCATGGCCAGGTCAACGGAAAACGGGAAATCCTTCACGGGTCGATAGCAAATGCCGGGCTGACCGAAATGGCGCATCGACTCGGGGACGACGACGACGCCATAGCCGGCAGATGCGAGGCTGATCGCGGATATGAAGTCCTGCACGCGATGGTCGAGGAACGCGGAAAAGCCCCCTGCGGCACCGAGCGCGGACAACACCGCGCCGAACCCCTCGTTCTCGTCGAACTGGGGGGAGATGAAGGACTCGTCTTTCAGGTCGCGCGCAGACACCTGACGCCGCGCCGCCAACGGGTGGCTCTCCGCCATCGCGACCATGAGCCGCTCGGTGTGCACGATGGCGGCCTCGATGCCGGACGGATACTGGCGCCTCGGCCGCACGATGCCGACGTCGATCTCGCCGTCGTTCAGCGCTTCAAACTGCCGGGGGGTCTCCATCGCAACGACTTCGATCCGCACGTTCGCATGCGACGCGCGAAACCGGCGGAGCATGTCTGACAGCACGCCGCTACTGGCACCCGACGCGACGAAGCCGATCCGGACAATGCCCGCGAGTCCTCTCGCCGCCAGTCGTCCGACCTGATCCGCACGATCGATATGCCTCAACGCGGCCACCGCTTCGGCGTGGAACAACCGCCCGGCGTCGGTCAGCGTCACCGGCTGGCGCTTGTTCCGGTTCAACAGTCGAACGCCGATCTCCTGCTCGAGGCGTTGAATCTGCGCGCTCAGCGCCGATTGCGCGACGTTCAGTCGATCCGCTGCCCTGGCGAAGTGCAGTTCCTCCACCACCGCCGTGAAGTAACGCAGCTGACGGGCGTCGATCATTTAATCTCCAATTCAGAATAAAAATTCGAACTTTGGCACTGGATGATATCAAAGAGACCAGCTGAAATGGAGCCCTCAGCCTCAACGGAGAACACCATGGAAGCCCTGCTCGCCGACAACGTGCGCGCCACGCGCCCGTTGCCTTTTCGTCTGTCGCCGCACCCGCATCATCATCGAATCGTTCATGTGACCGCCGACCGTGACGCGCTCGCCGGATTCCTGCAGGACGCCCGGGATATCGATGTCCAGAATCTCGAGTACGTGCCGTACATGCGCTACCACCTGGCCGACCTGCTCGTCAGGCGCCTCGGCGACGCGTTCGCCGAGGCGCTGGTCGATCTGGTCAAGGACCGCTGCCATGGCGGCTTTACCATCGGCCTTCAGGACCTGTCGCGAGACGATGCCGACTACGTGAAGTTCGGTACCGCAGTCGGTCATATCCTGGGGCCGGGCAACCACGATGCCATGTCCGGCACCTATTACGCGCGCTTTGTGGTGACGCACACCGACGACAGCGACTCCTATCTTCGCCAGGCCTATCGGCTGTTTACGATGCACACCGACGGCACGTTCGTCAGCGAGGCAACGGATTGGCTGCTGATGATGAAATTCGCCGAGCAGAACGCGGTCGGCGGCGAATCGAGGTTCCTGCACCTCGATGACTGGGAGGAGTGCGAGCATTTCGTGAATCACCGGCTCGCGACCCGGCCGTTCATGTACAGGGCGCCCGGCTCCAAGAACGTCAGCGAGAAGATCGAGCGCCCGATCTTCTTCCAGGGCGAATTCGGTCTGTCGATGTCGTTCATCGACCAGTTCGTGCAGCCGGCCAACCGTGAGGAGGCCGCCTATCTGTATGAACTGTCGGCATCGATGGAAGCATCGCCGGGTACGAAGGAGGTCGTCCTGCCGGCCGGCGATCTGGTCGTGTTGAACAACGCTTTCTACGTCCACGGTCGCGCACCGTTCGAGCGAAACGAAGCGCTGTTCCGGGAATTGATGCGGCAACGCGGCACGTTCGCGCAATGACGGCGCAGGCGCCCGGTTCGGTGCGCGGCGAGCGTATCGAATGCGGGCGCCTGGCCATTTGAAGAGTCAGATCGTGGAGACACAGATGAACGATCACCCCGGCGCCACCGGCGCCCAGCTGATCCCGCCTGCCGGGCAGCAAAGCCAGGCCGCGTACGGTGTGAAGCGCGATGCCCCTGCACGGCTCCGCAAGATCCTGTCATTGGCCGACTTCGAGGCGGCAGCCCGGGGCTTTCTTCCCCGCCCGCTGTTCGGGTATGTGTCCGGCGCCGCCGAGGACGGCCTGTCCCTCGCGGCGAATCGCGACGCATTCGAGCGCCTGAAATTCCGTCCGAAGGTGCTCGTCGACGTGTCTCGCCGATCGCAGGAAACGACGATCTTCGGCCGTACCTACGCGTCGCCGTTCGGCATCGCTCCGGTCGGGATCAGCGCCATTTCGGCCTATCGGGGCGACATCGCGCTGGCTCAGGCCGCGCAGGACGACAATATTCCCGCGATCATGAGCGGCACGTCGCTGATTCCGATGGAGACGGTTCATGCCGCCGCGCCGGGAACCTGGTTTCAGGCCTATCTTCCCGGCGATGCCGCGCGCCGCGACGCATTGATCGACCGGGTCAAGGCCGCGGGCTTCCCGACGCTCGTCGTCACGGTGGACATTCCCGTATGGGCGAACCGGGAGAACAACGTACGCACCGGTTTCTCCCTGCCGCTACGCCCGTCGCTTCGCCTGGCGATGGACGGGCTCGCCCGGCCGCGGTGGCTCTGCGGCACGTTCCTGCGGACGCTGATCAACCACGGGATGCCGCACTTCGAAAATTCGTTCGCGACGCGGGGTGCGCCGATGCTGTCTGCTTCGGCCATACGTGATACCACGGGCCGCGATCACCTTTCATGGGCGGACATCGCCCGGATACGCGAGCGCTGGCGCGGGAACCTCGTGATCAAGGGCATCCTGCCTGTCGAGGACGCACGGCGTGCGGCGTCCATCGGCGCGGACGGCATCATTATTTCGAACCATGGCGGCCGCCAGCTGGATGGCGCGGTCGAGCCGTTGCAGGTGCTGCCGGGCATCAGTGATGCGGTCGGAAACGATCTGGTCGTGATGATGGACAGCGGCATCCGGCGTGGCGCGGATGTATTGAAGGCGCTTGCACTCGGGGCCCGTTTCGTCTTCGCCGGGCGCCCGTTCATGTATGCCGCGGCCGTTGGCGGCGCACCGGGTGTGCGACACGCGATCGGCCTGCTTCGGGACGAAGTCGACAGAAACATGGCGATGCTCGGCGCGACTACGGTCGACGAGATCGGCCGCGACGCGCTTGCTTGAGCGCGGACTGAATTGCCGCGTCATGCGGCCCTGTTCCAGCCAGGCCAGTGATTGCCCCCGATCGACAAGCGGGGCGGGCGGGTACTCCGGATACAGGGGGAATGGATCGAAGCCGGACGCGCGGTGCAAGACCGTGCGTGCCGGCCTCGCGGATGACATCCGCTGCTGAATCGACAGCAGCCATTCCCCTGGAGACCGCCATGAATTTTCTCGACGGCCACCTCTTCCCCAAGCACCAGCAGGCTTGATGGCATGACCGACGACGGATGCGTGACCCGCATCCGTTCAAGGATGGCCAGCACGCGGGTGCCGTGAAGCGCACGCAGCCTCTGCCGACGTTCAGGCTGCCACTTCGCGCGTGACGCCATGAGCCAGCATCGCCTTGACGCTCGCTCGATGAACAGAGCTGTGCTGTTGTCATGAAAAGTCAAGCTCAAGACATCCAATGTAAAGCGTGAAGGGGGGCAAGGCAGGATGATGCATTCGTCGCCCCGGATACCTGGACATCAACCGTTCCGCGAAGCGCTGCACGTCCTTCATCGACAGCGCTTTGCGGCCGGAATATCACGGACTCCGATCATTTGAACCGTGCGCTGCGGACCGCAATGGCTGCACGGCGATCCGGATGATGTGCCGGTGCGACATTTCAACTATTCACCTCTCACCCTGGAGACGCACCATCATGAACTTCCTCGACGGCCACCTGTATCCCGAGAACCAGCAGCCCCTGGTCATCACGGCCGCCCCCTATGCGCCGGGCTGGATTCCGTCGGACTTCCCGGAAGACATCCCCATCACGATGGAGGAGCAGATCCAGAAGGCGGTGGATTGCTACGAAGCCGGCGCCACGGTGCTGCATCTGCATGTGCGCGAAGCCGACGGCAAGGGCAGCAAGCGCTTGTCCATGTTCAACGAGCTGATCGCCGGGGTGCGTGCCCGCGTGCCGGAAATGATCATCCAGGTGGGCGGCTCCATCAGCTTCGCGCCCGAATCGGAGGGCGACGCCGCCAAGTGGCTGAGCGACGACACCCGGCACATGCTGGCCGAACTCGATCCGAAGCCCGACCAGGTGACGGTGACCGTCAACACGACGCAGATGAACGTGACGGAGCATGCCGGTCTGGATGACTTCAACGGTGTTTCGCGGGGATTCCCGCACCTGTACGCAACCTACAAGGACATGGTCGTGCCGTCGAATCCCAGCTGGGTCGAAGAGCACATCCGACGCCTGTCGGCCGCCGGCATCCAGAGCGAGTTCCAGGTCTACAACATCAACAGCTTCGAAACGATCGAGCGGATGATTCGCCGCGGCGTCTACAAGGGGCCGCTGGTGATGAACTGGGTGGCGATCAGCGGCGGCATGGACCAGGCGAACATCTACAACCTGGCCAATATGCTGCGTGCAGTCCCGGACGGCGCGGTGGTCACGGTGGAAAGCTCGGTGCTCAACGTGCTGCCCGTGAACATGATCGGTATCGCGTTGGGCCTGCATGTGCGGTGCGGCATCGAGGATGTGCTCTGGAACCAGACCCGCACGGGCAAGATGAGCTCGGTCGAACAGATCAAGCAACTGGTGCGTATCGCCGGCGAATTCGGCCGCCCCATTGCGACAGCGAAACAGGCGCGAGAAATCATGAAGATCGGGGTCTTCTATGACACGGCGGACGAGACGCTTCAGGCCAATGGCTTTGCGCCCAATCGCAACGGTGGCAACCAGGGGTTCCTGCGCAAGCCGGCCTGATTCTCGCTGACACGCGTCATCGACGAAGCGGGAGCAGATGATGGCGGCGGCGCGCTTCGGCATCGCAGCGTGGATGTCGAGCCGCCGCTCGAAACGAATGCGCCGGCCGCCGTTGGGCGACGGCGCAACTTCCGGAGTCAACGGGCCAAGACCTGGCCGACGGTTCACGCGGCTTTTTTGCGTTGTGGATCCGTCGACGCTTTTACCGGAACGGCATGACGCATCCGAAAGCAGATTGCATTCGACATGCGACTCGTGCGAATCATCCCATCACAAAGCGCTGCCCGTCATCCACGGAAAGCGTCGTGCCGGTCATGAAATCGTTTCCGGGCGATGCAAGCAGCAGCAACGCACCATCGAGCGCCTCGGGTGTGCCGAGCCGTCGACGCGGCAATCCTTCGACAATCTTCTTGCCGGCAGGGGTCTGAAACAGCGCGCGATTGATGTCGGTCTCGATGTAGCCCGGATTGATCGCGTTGACATTGATGCCGTAGCTCGCCCATTCGTGAGCCATCGATCGGGTCAGGTGCTCGAGCGCCGCCTTGCTCGCGCCATAGATCGAAAGATTCGGCGAGTGAGATTGCGCGGCGAGCGAGCAGATGTTGATGATGCGCCCCGGCAGCGCATGGGCGACCAGCCGCCGCGCGAATGCCGTTGCCGTGAAAAGTGCCGCTTTCGTATTGATGCCGAACACATGGTCGAACAATGACGCGTCGACATCGAGCAACGCGGCGCGACCGCCTGCTCCGGCATTGTTGACGAGCGCCCAGAGAGGCGCCATCGTTGTCTCGATTTGGTCAAACACGAGCCCGACAGCCTCCTGATCCGTCACATCGACCGGAAAATGGTGCGCGACGCCGCCTTGCCGCACGATGATGTCTTCAGTCTCCGTCAACGGATCGGCGCGTCTGCCCAGCAACGCGACCTGGGCTCCCGCCGCGGCCAGCGTGCATGCCGCCTGCCGGCCAAGGCCCGACCCCGCGCCGGTGACGACGGCCGTCAGACCCGACAGGTTGAAGTGTCGGTCGACAACACGTTTATTCATCGAACTCATCGTTATCCTCCATGCAGTTTTTTGTACCGTGCCGGGCGCCAGACTCACATCCGCTCGAACACGGCGGCAATGCCCTGTCCGCCTCCAATGCACATCGTGACGAGCGCATAGCGCCCACCCACGCGGTGCAGTTCATAGATTGCCTTGACGGTAACGAGTGCGCCCGTCGCGCCGATGGGATGGCCGAGCGATATGCCGGAGCCATTCGGATTCGTCTTTTCAGGGGCGAACTTCAACTCCGTGGACACTGCGCATGCCTGCGCCGCGAATGCTTCGTTCGACTCGATCACGTCGATATCATCGACCGTGAGGTTCGCACGCGCCAGTGCCGCGCGGGTCGCCGGCACAGGTCCGATGCCCATGATTTTCGGGTCCACGCCGGCATGCGCGTATGCGACCAGCCGGGCCAGCGGCCGCGCGCCGCGTCGTTCGGCGGTCGCGCGCTCCATGAGCACGAGGGCCGCCGCACCGTCGTTGAGGCCCGACGCGTTACCCGCGGTCACAGTGCCGGCTTCGCGGTCGAATACGGGTTTGAGTCGAGTGAAGTCATCGAGCGTCGCATCCAGGCGCACGTGCTCGTCGGTGTCGAAAACGGTGACACCCCGCTTCCCGTTCAGGTGGACCGGCAGAATCTGCTCGTTGAAATAGCCGTGCGCAATGGCGTGAGAAGCGCGACGATGCGATTCGAGTGCCAACGCATCCTGCTGCTCTCGCGAGATACCGAACTGCCGTGCGACGTTCTCCGCGGTCACGCCCATATGGAAGCGGTGGAACGGATCCGTCAGCGAGCCGAGCATCATGTCGACGAGGCTGATGTCACCCATGCGCGCGCCAAAACGCGCATGACGCGCGATATAGGGGGCGCGACTCATGCTCTCTGCGCCACCCGCCACGGCGATGTCGGCGTCACCCAGCAGAATGCTTTGCGATGCGGAAACAACCGCCTGTAATCCTGAACCGCAAAGGCGGTTCAACGTGAGCGCCGGCACGGATTCCGCCACACCTCCCTCGAGTGCGGCCACGCGTGCCAGATACATATCCTTCGGCTCTGTATGAATGACGTTGCCGAATACGACGTGACCGACTTCCGACCCGTCCACGGCAGCACGCGAGAGCGCCTCGCGCACGACGCGTGCGCCCAACTCCGTCGGCGCAATGTCTTTCAGGCTCCCGCCAAATGTCCCGATCGCAGTCCGTACGCCGCTTGCGACCACTACTTCACGTTTCATGTTGGTTTTCCTGAATGAGTAAAGTCCGCTGATGAATTCATCAGCGGAACAAGGGGTTGAAGAGAAGGATCCGGCTTGATTCTTGCGGAGGAGGGAGAGCGTCTTCGAGGCCACACGCAGCCGCGCTGAAAATCGCCGCATTCGGATCGTGGTCGAAGGCCGGAATCACCTTCCGGCTTTTCATGCCGACCGCGTGCCGGATCGCGGCCGAAACGTACAGGTTCGCGTGCCGGTGCGGTTTGGCTGGCCCGTCAAGGCGGACCAGCCGGCACACGGACATGACAAGGCATCCGTTCGATGCGGTCCGCCACCCCGAAAGCACGCTTACCCGCGTCGCCCTTCCGCTACATAGAACCACCGGCCAAGGATGTATGCGGCAAAGGGCAGAATGGCCGCGGCCGGAAGCCAGCGCAACGCGACTTGAAGACCCACTGCGTCCGCTATCACACCGGTGAGAAACGGGCCGGCTGCAAGGCCCAATATATTGTTGAACAGCGCCATTGTGGCGAAAGCCGAACCATGGATAGATGGCGATGTGGCGCCGGCAATGAGCGGACCGCATGTGCTGAACGAACTGGCCAGGAAGAACACGGCAGGCGCCAGGAACGCGAGTTGCAGATTGCCCGGCGGCAAGCGGAACGCGATTTCCAGCAGGGTGCCCAGCAAGAGGCAATAACAAATGGCCATGTTCCATCGATTAACCGACGAATTCCTGCTCATCCGGTCGGTCAATACACCGCAAAGGAGCTGGCCCACACCGCTGACAAGCACAAGGCCGGCCGCGACAACGGCCGCCTTGCTGACAGGCATGCCCCAGCAGCGATTCAGGTAGCTGGGCAGCCACACAAAGAGCGTGCCCTGAATGAAGATCTGCAGGGCGCCGCCGAGGTACGCACACGTGACGGAGCGGGATGGGAACAGGCCAGACAAGAATGCCCGAGGCGACAGTTGCACCTGGCCGCGCACCGGCGTTCCGCCTGCATTGTCCGGGTTCGCACGGGCGAGCTTTTTTTCCGTGACGACGAGGTAATAAATGATCACCAGCACAAAACCAAAGATCGCCATCAGGCCCATCGACCAGCGCCAGCCAAAGTGCGTTGCAATGATGCCGGAAAGGGAAACGCCAAGTACGGACCCGAAGGCGGCGGCAGACGTAAACCCGCCGGCAATGGTCGACCGCAGATGCTTCGGAAAGATGCCCATGAGCATCGCGATGCCGACGCTTCCGTAGGCGGCCTCACCGATACCAACGAAGATGCGTGCGATGAACATCTCGTGGTAGCTGCTGGCCATGGCGCACCCGAGCGTGGCAAGACTCCACATCGCAGCCATGAGTGCAATGCTTTTGACGCGCCCCCAGCGGTCCGCGACGATGGAAAACGGGAGGGTCAGCACGCCGACTGCCAGCGGCACCACGCCGCTGATCGAGCCGAGTTGCGTGTCGGACATCTGCCACTGCACTTTCAGGATCGGAAACAATGCATTGATCGCCTGCCGCGACATGTAGTCGGAGAGCAAGAGGCAAAACATCAACGCAAATACCACCCACGCATAAGCTCGGGCACCATTTGTCGCCGCGGCAGGATCGGCCGGCATGGCATCACTCGTATACAGGTTCAATTCCGTCTCCTCCAATGATTCACGAAAATCGTAGTGACTAGTGCCGCCTGGTGTCGTGTGGCCCCGTCAAGCAGGGCTCACACGCCAAGGCAGGCAGCGGTTACTGCTGGCCGCCAGCTGCGCCGGACGCTTTCTTTGTGTCGCCGTGCGCGCTTTGGGCTTCGATACCTGTTTCAAACATCCTGGGGACTTCAGTGGTGGCTGTGAGGAAAAGCGCCGATGGACATATCGCACCAGAGCCTCCGTTGCAGCCGAAAAACTCCGGACGACAGACAATGGCGTCAGCATAGCACCGGGAATTATTTTTGACGACATTAATTGCGATGCTCGCAGGGACCCTCGCGCCGGCGCGCAGAAGCAACGTGTTACGAATCGTCGTAAACCCGTTGAGGAACGACGGTTCGTCATGTCCCGGCCATGACAGGGACGATCCTCGAAATGGCCTCTCGCTCCGGATCGGGCTCGTCCGGTGTCGGGACGGCGGGAACGCGCAATGGTCTGATGAGGGAAGTCGGAATGGCGAACTGCTCGTGCCTGGATCTTCCGGCGCAGGAATGGTTCAGGGCAGCTGGATGCGCTGGCGGATCGGCGTCAACGCCGGTTCCACCGCGGTATTCGGATCGGCCAGCGCGTGCTCGAGCGCGCCGATGACGTGCAGGCGAAGTCGAGCATGGCGCGGTGATGGACGGTGATGCGGCCGCTCAGTGCTTCGCGTCGCTCACCGGTCGTTCTGCGCGCACGTTGCCTCCCTGCGCGATGGCGAGTGGCGGCGCAGGCAAGCCCTGGTGTCAGTGCATTTTGCCGTGTGCGGCATGGCTATCCTTTGCACTGCAACCGAATTGCGTGTGATACCAGCGCGAGAATGCGCTCGGCGCGGAAAATCCGAGCAGGGTCGCCACCTCGGTCAACGGACGATCGCTCTCGATGACATGGCGCGTGGCGAGCTCCTTGCGGAGGTCGTTCACGATCGACGAGAAGCTCTGCCCCTGTTCGGCCAGCCGGCGCTGGACCGTGCGGCATACCAGGCCCATGTGCTCGGCCACCTGTTCAACACCGCAATGCCCGCTGGGCAACAGCAGCAGGATCGCGCGCCGCACATCCTCGAGCATGGTCGTCTGCTGCGACATCACCGACGTGTCCAGCAACTGCTGCGCGTAGCGCACCATCGCCGGGTCCGCTGACGGGTTGCGTGCATCGAGATCGGCTTTTGCGCAGATGATGCAGTTGAAGTCGTAGTCGAACTCGACGCAAGGGCCGAAAAACCGATGGTGCGTACTGAGGTCGCGCGGCGCCGGGTGCTCGAAGCAAACGCGCCGCGGCTGCCAGTCGGGCTTGAGAATCTGGCGTATCAACCGCACCATGACCCCTAGCGCCAGTTCGACCCTTTGGCGCGTGGGCTGATGTGCCTTTCCGGCGATGACCACCTCACGGATGACGACCAGATCGCCACACTCCTCGACGGCCAGCGAAAGCGCACCGTTGAGCAAGGCCTGGTAGCGCATCAGCATGTCAAGCGAGTCGCGCAACGTCGCCTGGTCGCGAATCAGCAATCCGACCGCCCCAAGGTTGGACAAGAGGCGCGATTCGGCCATGCACAGTCCGAAACTCTCGTTGCCTGACGCGACTGCGGAAGTCGCGAGCAGTTGCCCGACACGCTCGACCGGAATCATGAAGTCGGGATCGCGCAGTACATCCGGACTCAACCCCGCATCACGGAGCATTCGCTCCGGGTCCAGTCCCGCTGCACGCGCGACTTCGCTGTAGTTGGTCAGGCTCGCAGCGCGGACAAGAGAAGACATCGGAGAACTGAATAGAAGACTGGCACCGAATGATAATTCCGTGTCATGTATTGTCAAGCGCGGGAAAACCCGTCGCGTCGATACTGCCGGGCATTGTTCGGCGAGGTCGACAACCGGGGACGCCTCCCTTGATCGAACGCCTCGAATCGGCAACCCGCGGTGCCGAATGAAAAGTCCTCGGGCAGCGCGATTCGGGTCAAGCCAATCGCTTGCAGAGGCGATGCGTCTGAAGGAATCGGGCGTGATGGTGCCGGACGTGGAGACGCGAGTCGAGAAACCGAAGACCGAAGCCAAGGTGCAGCAAGGGGGGCGGACAGACATGCCGATTGCCTGCTCCCTTCTATCGATCCGGAGGGTTCGCAAACATATGAAGCTGTCTTTTATCCAGAAGCTCTGGCTACCGCTGATCCTGAGCCTGTCCAGTCTCGCCGGAATATCGATCTACGATGCTTACCAGACCAGAGAGATGCGGCTGAACGAGCGCGAGGCGGACCTGAAACACGCATCGGAGCTCGCGTTGAGTGTCGTCAAGACCTTTGGCGACCAGGCCGCAGTCGGCTCGATGCCGGTCGCGGAGGCGAAGCGGCGCGCAATGGACAGCATCCGGAACATGCGTTACGGAAAGGATGGCTATTTTCTGATCGTCAATTCGCAGCCTGTCGTCCTGATGCACCCGACGAAAGCGGAGCTCAACGGCAAGGGTGTAGGAGACTACAAGGATCCGAACGGCGTGTACGTCTTCAGGGATATGCTTGCTGTCATCAAGCTCGACGGAAAGGGCTTTACCGCATATAGCGCCGCGAGGCCGGGAGCCAGCGGACTGTTCCCGAAAGTTGCCTATAACGTGCGCTATCAGCCATGGGACTGGATTCTCACGACGGGGCTTTACGTCGATGACCTCGATGCGGCATTCCGCTCGTCGCTGTATCAGAGCCTCCGGATTCTGATGGTATTGGCCGGCGTCTTGTCGGTTGTCGTGGTGCTGCTCAACCGTGGCATCTTCCGCTCGCTGGGCGGAGAACCGTCCTACGCCGCCGAGATTGCCAACCGCATTGCCGGCAACGATCTGACTGCCGTGGTGAAGACGGCGCCGGGTGACCGCTCGAGCCTGCTGTTCTCGATGAAGCGCATGCAGGAGCAACTTGCGAAAACGATCGGCGCCATCAGAATGTCGACCGATTCGATCGTTAGCGCCACCCATCAAATCGTGGCGGGCAACCAGGACCTGTCTCAACGCACGGAAGAGCAGGCCGCCTCGTTAGAGGAAACGGCGTCCAGCATGGAGCAACTGACTTCTACCGTGACCCGGAATGCCGACAATGCAAGTCAGGTCAACCAGCTCGCCGCGCAGGCCGCCGACGTGGCGGAGCAAGGCGGTACCTTGGCATCACGCGCGGTGGAAACCATGGAAGGCATCAATGCCAGTTCGGACAGAATCGCGAACATTGTCGGCCTCATCGAGGGCATCGCCTTCCAGACCAATATCCTTGCGTTGAATGCAGCCGTCGAAGCGGCGCGGGCGGGCGAGCAAGGGCGGGGTTTTGCGGTGGTGGCGTTTGAAGTGCGTTCGCTGGCACAGCGTTCTTCGGCGGCAGCCAAGGAAATCAAGGCGCTGATTCACGATTCCGTGGAGCGGGTGCGGACTGGCGCCGGTCGTGTACAGGAAGCCGGAACGAAGATGCGCGAGATCACTCAGGAGATTCGGCGCGTGGCCGACATCGTGGGGGAAATCACCACGGCGTCGCAGGAACAGAGCAAGGGCATCGGCCAGGTTAGCCAGGCCGTGACGCAGATGGACGAAGCCACGCAGAAAAACGCGGCGTTGGTCGAAGAGGCCGCGGCAGCGGCCAGCTCGCTCGAGTCCCAGGCGGACGGTCTGAAAGCCGCCGTTTCGATGTTCAGGCTGGACGTTTCGCATCACGCCGGTGCCGGAGTGGCGTAAGCACCGGGAAAAGGCACGGAATGGCGCGTGTTGGGCGATCGGTCTCATCGCCGGAATGCGCGCCACGGTCGTTTGTGCGTCGCTTTGCCGATTCCGACCGGCCTCGGCGCATGTATGCGATTCCATTGAGGCTTGCGATCGCAGGTGTTGTTACGGCAAGAACTATCGGGTGTTCGCGTATGCCGTGAGGGTATGCCAGTCCATCCAGTCGAAGTGTCCGGAACCGGGTGACCAGGCCCAATTCGATCTGGGCGTGCGTGTGGCCGGTGTTTCAGTCTTTCGTTCGTGATCGGTTTCCGTCACTGTGTATCGATCTGTCGCACTGAATGGGGAGGCCGTCATTTCGTCCTCGCTGGAATCGAATCGAGCATGACTTCCACTATGGCGTCGGCGGGATAGGCTCCTGAAAGGTAACGCGCTCCGTTGAACACCATGAACGGGACGCCGCTGACGGAGCGGGATTCTGCCCGGCGTGGATCCGCGTCCGGTCCGGCACGACCGCCGGTGGTGCAGGCGTGCTCGCTCATGCCGTCGTCGCTCAGCCCGCACTCGAGTCCAAGCCGCTTCAGCACCGCTGGGTCGCCGATGTTCTCGCAGTCGACGAAAAAGGCGGTCAGAAGCCGTTCTACCAACGCGGCCTGCTTTTCATCAGTCTCATGCGTACATGCGTACGCCAATAGTCGATGTGCCGCTGCCGTGTTCGGAAGCAACGGGATATCGTCGAAGGAGAACGTTATTCCGGCCGGGCGCCCGGCCTGCTGCAACTGTGCTCTTCTCGCCACGACCGCCTCGGCGCCACCCAGGCGTGCCAGGTAGAAAGCCTGGTAGGGCTCGCCTGAGAGGGGCGTGTCCGGCAATAGCTGAACCGAGCGCCACACCACTTTGGGTTCGATCTCCGGCCTCAGCTCGGCTAAACGTTTGATGGCAGCATGCAGATGCCGCGTGCCGATCAGGCACCACGGGCAGATGAAATCCACGAAAACCTGGATCCCCAGAAAAGGCTTGTGCGCATCGGCCACTGGCGCCGTCGCCGTCTTGCGATGTCCCGGTACTTGAGCGACGTGCGCAGCGCGTTCTTTCTCGCATGTCATGAAGTGAATGCTACGACTGGCCACGTTGGCTCCTTAACTGAGTTCGTTGACGAATTCCAGCGCACGTGGCCACTCACCGAACCCCGAGGCGGGGTTGAGGTGACCGACGGCGCCGACGTCAATCAAACGGCTGCCCCAGGCGCTCGCCAGTTCCCTGACGTGTTCCATGCGCGCGAGCGGATCATTCGTGCTGGCCGCCACGATGCTCGGGAACGGGAGCGGGCTCCGTGGCACCGGTAACCAACCTTGCTGACGCAAGACATCCATCGTCGGATAGCCGTCCGGCAGCGGCGAATCGAAATCCGGCGGAGCCGCGAGCAACGCGCCCTTTATTTCGCGCCTGCGATGTTGTGCCCAGTGCACGGTTGTTATCACCCCGGCACTGTGCGATACAAGCACCACCGGACCGGCGATACTGGCGAGTGCGTGATCGAGCGCCTCGACTCTCGCCGCGCAGCGCAGCTTGTCGTGTTCCAGCGGCGGCACCACGCGCGCATTCGGCAGTGTGCTTGCAAGAATCGTTTGCCAGTGATCCTCGACGTGATCCCGAAGGCCGGGAACGATCAATACGGTTGCTGACGAAGAAGATGTCATGAGCCAGGGAACCTGAGAAATATCAATTGGGGGGGAATGGCCGTGCACTCCGTCAAGATGGCGCAGGGCTTTCGCATCGCGGCTGCGCCGCGCTCGCGGAACCGGGATATCTGGCGGCAAGAGCCTGTCGTCGAAGACGTGCCGCTCTGCCGGCAGGGCCACTGCGGCAGTGTGTCCGGCCCGACGTGCCGGGATGCCGGACGGGTCTCGCGGGGCAAACGCGCCGGATGGCGCGTGTTTCCCCGCGAGTGGAACGCTCAAAGCACGAAAATGGAGGAGCCCGTGGTTTTTCGAGCCTCCAGGTCTCGATGTGCCTGGACCGCGTCCTGCAGTTCATACCGTTGATTGATCTCGATGCGGATCCGGCCTGCCGCTACATGGCCGAATAGCTCGTCGACCAGTTCCGCCTTTTCGGCCGGATCGGCGATGTAGTCGGCCAGGCCCGGGCGGGTCAGGTACAGCGAGCCCTTGCGCGCCAGAATTTGCGGATCGAACGGCGGGATCTTGCCGGATGCAGTGCCGACACAGACCATCAGGCCGCGACGCTTGAGGGAATCGAGCGACGACATGAAAGTGGCCTTGCCCACGCTGTCAAAGACCACGGATACACCCACCCCGCCGGTCAGTTCGCGCACGCGCGTGGCCACATCCTCATGACTGTAGTTGATCGTGTGATCGCAACCGTGAGCGCGCGCGACTTCAGCTTTGGCGTCGGTCGACACCGTGCCGATCACCGTCAGCCCGACCAGTTTCGCCCATTGCGAAACGATCAATCCCACACCGCCCGCTGCAGCATGAAGCAGCACGGCGTCGCCCGCCTTGAAAGGATAGATCCGGCGCACCAGGTAGGCGGCGGACAAGCCCCGCATGGTCATGGCCGCCGCGGTCTCGCAGCTGATGGCGTCAGGCAGCTTGATCAGAAGATCGGCAGCAATCAGCCGCTCGGTGCTGTAGGCGCCCAGCGTGTTGATGAAGCCCGTGTAGGTCACACGGTCGCCGACCGCCAGATCGGTGACGCCGGCCCCGACGGACTCGACCACACCTGCCGCCTCGTTGCCAAGGCCGCTGGGGAGCGGAACCGTGTAGGTGCCTCCGCGGAAGTAAGTATCGGCAAAATTGAGCCCTACCGCCACGTGGCGGACGCGCACCTCTCCCGGCCCCGGCTCTCCAACGTCGACGTCCTCAAAACGAAGGACCTCGGGGCCGCCGGTTTCGTGGAATTTAACGACTTTCGCCATATCGTCTCCAGTTATATATGGACTACTACAGTTTTTGTACGGATCGCCAGCCCTTGCTTCACCCTTGATCTCGGCAACAAGCGAATCAAGAGGGGTGTCGATGCCGACGAGTGAATCCTCTCGTCTCGCGCCATGTCCTGCTTTACTTCAGATGCCTTGAACTTTGCTGCTCATGACAGTAGCCCGCGGACCCGTATGCGTCATTCGGTTGCGCATGGACCGGCGGGTGTCGGCTTCGCACGTCGCGTGCATGGTCATCACAATGCCGGCCATGCACCCATAGCAAAGTGCTTCGCAAGTCAACGGCGCGAGATGCGCCTTGGGCACAAACGCCGAGGCGATCCGCGCCGCAAGCCGTCGAGCGGCATGAGGCGTGTTCCCCCATGTCTTCGCTGCCAACCGTGTCGACAGCATTGGATTTCCTCCATTCATTGACTTCACGCCGGACGCGGCAGCGATGAGGCCGTCGGAATTTCAAGTATAGGTCTATACTGCATTAAAGTCGACAATAATGCAAGTGGACGGCCTGTCGCCGGGCGAGGCAGACGGTCATTGACTCCACGAGGCGGGGCCGCCGAGGCCCCGAAGTGCGCTCCAACCAACCACGTTCGTTCATGCATGCCAGGTCGACTCAGTATAAGTATTAATGTCGACATCAATATTTCTGGAGGATGATGGGCGCCGTCGGTGTTCGGGCAGCAGACAGAAGGGGCGTTACAGGAGGCCGCCGAATCGTCGGGTGCTCATCGACTCACGCAGGTGGTTGGCGCGACAAGGGGACACCGTGAAGCGAAAAGTCATGGGTATCGAGGTGTTGTCGTCATTGCGCGACGGCGCGTAGGCGCGGTCGTCGGTCACGCCGTATCGGGCTCGATGCACTGACTGCCATCGCCCTGGATACCGACGTATCAAAGCTGCGGAGAACTGGCGGGCGTCAGGCCGGACCGTTTTGGGTCAGCGTGATTGCCGGCAGCCTCCTCACGCACGGGATTAGCGAAACGCCATTGGCGTTGACTCAAGACAAGAGGAGACGAGATGAAGAAAGCGGGACTTGCGTTGTTACTGACGACCACCGCCGTGTCGGCACCGGCATTTGCGCAGAGCTCCGTCATTTTGTACGGCGTCGTGGATACCGGCATCGAGTTCATTACTCACGCGACGCCGACCGGCGGATCACTGGCCCGGATGCCCGTCATCGGGGCCGGAGACACGCCGTCACGATGGGGGCTGAAAGGCGCAGAAGACCTCGGCGGAGGCCTGAAGGCCATCTTCACGCTGGAAAGTGGCTTTTCCGCGTCGAACGGGACGTTGCTGCAGGCCAATCGTTTGTTTGGCCGGCAGGCCTACGTCGGTTTGAGCGGCCCGTGGGGAAAGCTCACGTTTGGCCGACAGTACAGCATGCAGACGTGGGGGATGATCGACGCGAATATCATGGGGGCCGCGGGGATGGGCGGCGTGGGGTCGCTCGACAGTGCCCTGCTGGCGGATCGCTTCGACAGCTCCGTTGCCTATATGGGAACCTTCTCAGGGCTGACCGTGGGGGCGAGTTATTCGTTTGGCCGGGACGCCTCGGCTGCCGGGAACTGCGCCGGTCAGACCGGAAACGATTTCCTCGCCTGCCGGGGGCTGTCCGCGATGCTGAAATATGACGCGAATAACTGGGGAGTCGCCGCGACGTACGAAGAGTTGCGAGGCGGGCCGGGCTCAGCGTCGATCTCCGTCGTCCCGGGCGCACCGGGCGTCGGGTTTGCCCACTCCGGAGACACCGACCGCCGCTATCAATTGAACGCCCATCTTACGACCGGGCCGGTGCGCTTCGGCGTAGGCTGGATCCATCGGCTCCTTCGCGGCGACATCCGATCGGCCAAGACCGATATCGAATATCTGGGCGCCTCCCTGCTATACGGCGTGTGGCAGTTTGATGCCCAGGTTTCGCATATCGGCAACAGCGGGGACGACGCAAACGGCACGCTTGGTGTTTTGAGGGCGAACTACAACCTCAGCAAGCGAACGGCGGTGTATGGGGTGGCTGGGTATATGAAAAACAATGGCAAGGGTGCCATTTATTCTGTCTCCGCGGGTACCGCGGTTCCCGCGGCCCCGTTCCACGGGTCGAATCAGGTCGGCCTCGAGATAGGCATTCGCCACACCTTCTGATCTGCAATTCGATCCGGCCCGCCAGCGGTGCGGGCGCGTTCATTGGGCGGACGTATGCGAAGAATCGCATATCGAATTCAGTGCTGATTGTCGTGAAGGCGAACCCGGCAGCGAAACCGGGCCGGGAAAATCCGATTCTGTTTCATGCGCGCCACCTTGCAAGTATAGGAGTCCAGATTGGACGGGTGCCGTCAGTCGGACTTCCAGCCATTGCTGCCCATTGCCGTTCCGGACCTGCCGCGGCTGAGAATCCAACATTAATGTCGACAAGAATTGAGCTGGGTGCTATCTTGTCAGGCAGAAGGACAGGCAGCAATGTTCCACGGTTTCGCAGAGCGGCGGCGCCTGACAGGGATCGTGGTGACTTGATGAAATGCCTGCCAAATACCAGGAGATATCGCTCATGATCAAAGTAGAAAGATTGACGGCTTGCATCGGTGCCGAGGTGTTCGGTGTGAATTTGGGGGAGGCATCCAGGGACGCGTCGCTGTTCGCAGAAATCAAGGCGCTGCTGCTTAAGCACCGAGTCCTCTTTTTCCGGGATCAGGATATCTCTCGAGAGGAGCATGTCGCCTTTGCGAGCGGCTTCGGCAAGCTGGAAGATCATCCCGTTGCGGGAAGCGATCCGGAGCATCCGGGCCTCGTGCGGATCTATCGATCGGACGAGAAAAACCCTTATGAAAACAACTACCACACCGACGGGCTTTGGCGGGCGAAACCCTCCATGGGTGCCGTATTGCGCTGCATCGAGTGTCCGGAGGTCGGCGGTGACACCATCTGGGTCAACATGGTCGAGGCGTACAGGAAACTGCCTGAAGACATCAAGAAACGCATCGCCGGATTGAGAGCAAAAAGCAGCATCGAGCACTCGTTCGGCGCGGTCATGGATCTGGACGAGCGAAGAAAGCTCGCGGCACAGAATCCGGAGGTGGAACACCCGGTCGTGCGGACGCACCCGGAGACTGGCGAGAAGATCCTGTACGTCGGGAGCTTCACAACGCATTTCGCCAACTACCATACGGCCGAGAATGTGCGTTACGGCCTGGACAAGACGCCAGGGGCGAGCCTTCTCCTGAACTACCTGCAAAGCCAGGCATCGATCCCCGAGTATCAGGTTCGTTTCCGCTGGAAGCCGAACAGTGTTGCGATCTGGGACAACCGGTCAACGCAGCATTACGCGGTCATGGATTATTGGCCGGCTCCGCGCAAGATGGAGCGAGCGGGTATCGAAGGCGATACGCCGTATTGATGGCTTGCCCATCCGCGCGATGCTTTTCCGATGGCGTGCGGTATCGGGCTCGGCCGGCCGCCGCAGGTGAGTCGCATCGGTTTTAACCGGTCATGGCAAGGTTGAGCCCGAACAAGGCAGCCCTGAATTTTTGTCGACCGTACAACGCGGAGACTATAATGTGAACGAGTTAAATTCGACAAAAACCGAGCTCGCGACACGTTATGGCCCGAAATAAAACGCAAAACCTTCCCGATCTCTCCGCGCTCCTTACGCCCAGGAATTCACTGATGTTGGCGGTCGAACGGGCGGTGCTGCGCGGGCAGGAATGGGCGTACGCCTCGGCGCCGATTGCCGAGCAGATCGCTGTCCGGCTGGCCGGCGTCATTACGCTCGACCTGGTGCAAGCGGGGCAGCGTTTGCTGGAGAAGGATATCAGCGAGGTGCTGCACGTCAGCCGTGCGCCAGTGCGCGAAGCGATGCGCATACTGGAGCGGGATCGCCTGATCGAGTTTCAGGCGAGACGCGGGGCGATCGTCACGGCGCCCGACGAAAACGAGCTTCGGGACATCTTTCGTGTGCGCAGCGTGCTTTATCTGACGATGCTGGAACAGGTGGCGCACGAAAGCCCGGCCGAGCTCGAGGCGTTGCTGGCCGAGTACATGCCTAAACTGACCAAGGCCGCCGAGGAGTCGGCAGACGCTTATGCTGTCGAAAGCTTCCTTCTGAATTTCTCCACGATCAACCTGTGCCGCAATCGGCTTCTGGTCGATATCCTGCACTCCATCTCATTGCGAACGCTGCGTTATGTCCGGCTGGGATTCGTGGCTGCGCCACAATCGATTCGCGCATCGTTGAAGGACTGGCGCGAGCTGCAAAAGGCCGCGATCAAGCGAGACAGCAAACTGCTGGTTTCTCTTGCAGCCTCGCGGCTGGACGAAGCCAGGGAAGTTGCCATTCGCGCAATCGCGGCAACGCCCGCAGACAGCCGGCGTACGCGCGCGCCCAAAGCGGCCTGACGCGAAGTCGTGCTCGCCTCCCCTGACGCAGCAGGGTGATTTGCAGCGCGCGTTCGCTGCCTGTCGCAACGGACTCGCCATTCGCGACAGGCTGCTCCAGCCCGAGCATCGATTGATGCTGGCCCGTTTTCAGTCGATCTGGTCATGCTCACGCGGCGTCGTTGACATGGCCGGTGCAACGTTTCCTGTGCGCTGGCCGTTTCCCCGTCGCGCAAATGCCGCCGCGGACTCCCTGCTCCCGCGCCAGGTGCTCCCGTGGAATCCCCGTGTGCAGCATGTACGGAATGCCGTTCAGGGCCGCGCGCTCATCAACTGAACGGCGACGCCCGCCTTTCGGTGGCGGCACAAATTGCGGAACCGACGGCTCCAGCGCCGCCCACAACGCGTTGCTGACTTTCCTTCTCTCCATGCACCAAACGAGCCTTCTGGTTCGCTGTCTCGTCCACCGGTGTTGGCGACTCCAAATCAAGTATTTCCGCTGAATCCTTTTTCGTTTTCCCGCCGATTTATATGCATGGCGAAATCAAATGGGAGCGGTGTGGGCGTCGTCTTATATTTTCATTTAGAATCGCTTGATTATATTCATCGAGAGCAATCGGTTAACGAGAAACGGCGCGCCGGCGGGAAGCGCCTGCATCCCGCGTGGCGGGCGGTCTGCGCCCGCCGCTCGGTATCGCCGATGGCAGGCGGCATCTGCGTCCACCTGAGAGACGGGCGGATTAACCCGATAAACAACGAACATGAAAGAATCGAATAAAGATTCGGTTTTAGGATCGTCGTGCGTGCATGAATCTTGCGTTGAAGAACCGGCTGACGGCGCAGAATCCGGCATTCCGGTGCTGCTGGTGAGCGATCGGGTTCTCGTCGCGGAGATCCTCAGGCGCGCGTTGCGCGCCGAGCACGATCTCGACCTGCACGTTTGCGCGGACGCGCACGGAGCAATGGCGGCGGCGCGCGAAGTCCGGCCCGCGGTGATCCTGCAGGATCTCGCGATGCCGGACATCGACGGGCTGGACCTGGTGCGCGCATGGCGCGCCGGCGCGGCGGCGTCGCGTGTGCCGGTCATCGTGCTGTCCGCGGAGGACGCGCCGGCGATCAAGCGGGAGGCGTTCCTCGCGGGCGCAAGCGACTATCTCGTCACGCTGCCCGACGCCATCGAGGTGGCGGCGCGTATCCGCTATCACGCAAACGCGTACCTGATGTCGCGTCAGCGCGACGAAGCGCTCGATTTCCTGTCGCACGACATGCGTTTGCCGCAGACGTCGATTCTTGCATTGCTGAACGCCTACCGGAGCGAGCATGGCGAGATGCCGCCGCTGCTCGAGCGGATCGCCGGCCATGCGCGGCGGGCGCTGGCGCTCGCCGACGGCTTCATCCATCTGACTCGCGCGCAATCGGAGCTGTGCGCACACGACGCCGTGAGCCTCAACGAAATCGTGTTCGATGCGGCGGACCAGCTGTGGGAGAAGGCCGCCTGTTTCGACAGCCGGGTGGTCGCGCAGGTGCCGGATGCGGAATGCGTGACGACGGGCGACCGCATGATGCTGACGCGCGCGGTCGCGAACCTGATCGACAACGCGCTGAAGCACGGTCCGGCGCGTTCGGACGTGCATTGCACGCTGCGCGCCGACGGCGGCGCGTGGCTGATCGCCGTCGAGGACGCCGGAGCGGGCATCGCGCCGGCGCGGCGCGCGGCGGCGGCCGGGGCGTTTGACCGGCTTGCGCTGTCCTGCGGGCTGCCGCGCGACGGCTTCGGCCTTGGGCTGGCGTTCGTGCGCGCGACGGCCGCGCGGCATCGCGGGCAGGTGCTGATGCGCGATTCCGCGCGTGGCTTCATGGCGGCGCTCCGGCTGCCGGCCCGGCCGGAACGGTGAATGCACCGGCGTTGCGTGCCGTGAGCGGCGTCGCGTACAATTCGCGCTTCGGAGATGGCATGCCTCCCTTAACCGCCGGTAGCCCGGCTGATGATGCCTGCGCGTTCCTGGGTCTCAGGAGGTCGTAGGCCGTCCTTGCGGTGTCCTGCCGCCCAGGTTTGATGTTCTGTCGAATCTGGAAATCATGAAATTCACGACTGTCGACCTGTTCGCGACCGCGCGCTACCTGTGCCGCTGGCTCGCGCTCTCGTCCGTGCTCGGCGCGCTCGCTGGATCGGCGTCCGCGCTCTTCCTGGTCGCGCTCGACCGGGCGACCGACGCGCGCGTCGCCCATCCGTGGCTGGTGTGGGGGCTGCCTGCGGCGGGCTTCGCGACCGGCTGGGTCTACCACCGCTTCGGCCAGTCGGTCGCGCGCGGCAACAACCTGCTGATCGACGAGATCCACGATCCGAAGGCGCTCGTGCCGAAGCGGATGGCCCCGCTCGTGCTGGCCGCAACCGTCGTCACGCACCTGTTCGGCGGCTCGGCGGGGCGGGAAGGCACGGCCGTGCAGATGGGCGGCGCGCTCGCCGACCGCGTCACGCACGTATTCCGCCTGAATCGCAGTGACCGGCGCGTGCTGCTGATGGGCGGCATCGCGGCGGGCTTCGCGTCGGTGTTCGGCACGCCGCTCGCGGGCGCGGTGTTCGGCCTCGAAGTCCTCGCGATCGGACGGGTGCGCTACGACGCGCTGCTGACCTGCGTCGCGTCGGCGATCGTCGCGGATGCCGTGTGCCGGCTCTGGGGCGTGCATCACACCGTATACGCGGTTCCGTTCGTGCCGGCCGTCACCGCGGCGGGACTCGGCGTCACCGTCGTCGCGGGCATCGCGTTCGGCGTCGTCGGGCGGCTGTTTGCGCAGGCGACGCACGCGCTGGCTGCCGCGTTCCGGCGTCACGTCCGCTATGCGCCGCTGCAGCCGGTGCTCGGCGGCGTGCTCGTCGCCGGCGCGGCGACCGTGTTGAACGTGCCGCAGTATCTCGGCCTTGGCATCCCGACGATCGAAGCGGCGTTTCACGGCGCGCTGCCGGCATACGACTTCGCCGGGAAGTTCGCGTTCACGGTCGTTACGCTGGCGTCGGGCTTCAAGGGCGGTGAGGTGACGCCTCTGTTCTATATCGGCGCGACGCTCGGCAATGCGCTCGGGCAGGTGCTCGCGCTGCCGGTTCCGCTGCTGGCCGGGCTCGGCTTCGTCGCCGTGTTCGCGGGGGCGGCCAATACGCCCATCGCGTCGACGATCATGGCGATCGAGTTGTTTGGCGCGGACGTCGGCATCTATGCGATGGTCGCGTGCGTCGTCGCTTATCTGTTCTCCGGGCATGCGGGGATTTACCGCGCGCAGCGGGTCGCCGTCGGCAAGCGGGCGGAGGAGTCGGCCGTAGCGGAAACGTAAGTATTTTGAATGTGGCGGATTCAGCCAGGAATCTGACACCGCTTGTTGCGTCGAGATCAATTAAGCTTGGCCGCGGAAAGTGATCGCCTGAAAAATGGCCGTATCGGGCGATCCCGTTTTCCGATTGGCTGGCGGTGACGGCCGAATCACGAGGGTGTAGCTGCGGCAGCGTGGATGATTTCCTGGCCGGCCGGCACGACATTCAACCATACCTGCATTCAGGTATGCATATTGCTTTGTAGTCCTGATAGATGGATGGGGCGAACGAGCCGTCGATTCCGGCCGCTCAGCATGACGGCGTGGATCGTTTGCCCGGGGCGCGGCTCTCGATGGCTTCGTGTGAATCCGGATTGGCTATGGACGCGGCGACCGGCTCGACAGCGATTCGGTCGCGTGGACGGGCAACGCGCGCAAGCACGGCTGGATGCGCGTGCAGATCGCGCCCGTCCCCTGCTATCTGTACGGCACCGAGTACGGCAATTTCGACTACTCGGTCGGCGCCAACATCCAGGGCTTCGTGCCGCTGTGGCGTGGCGCCGAGTTGTATACGAGCGTGATCGTGCCGCTCGCGAACAGCCGGAACATGGACAACGGCCGGATCTACAGGCAGTCCCGGCTGCGCGGCGGGCTGTCCACCGTTGCGCTGACGCAGAGCTTCTGGATCGCGCCGCGCGTATTCAACGTCACCGCGCTCGGCAAGTTCGATCTGCAATACGTCGGCGTGGAAAACGAGACGCCCCTGTTCGTGCCGGGCCGTCCGGACGTGGTGCGGCTGAAGCTCGCGTACCTGCATGCGGAACCCGGCAAGGACGCGCTGCCGGCGGAGAAGAACGCCGTGCTGACGTACCGCTGGGTGCAGCCGACGTGGAAGATGTGGGTGGAGGCCGGTGTCGCCCGCTACGTCCGCGGGGACAAGGGGCCGCTGATCGTGCTGACGCGGTGGTTCGACGATGTCTCTTTCAGCGTCGAGGCATTGCACAGCGGCCGCGGATCGTTCGTCGACGCGTCGATCAGCTTCCCGCTGACGCCGCGCCAGGGCATGAAGCCTGGCGTCGCGCAGATCAATGGTGCAGAGCAGTTCGCACTCAATTTCCGCACACGGGTCGGCTCGACCAATTATCTGTCGGACACCGGCTCGGAGAACCTCGGCTTCGCCTACAACCCGCAACAGTTCCTGCTCAACCAGGGGCGCTTCAGCGCCGAATATTTCGCGACCCGGCTCTACCGGATGCGCGACGCATACAAGCGGTATGCGCAGCCGGCCGCCGGCGCGTCGGCGTCGCAGGCGCCGTCGGGCGGGGCGCAACCGTAAGACGAGTGCGTGCAGGGCGCTCTGAAGGAAGTAAGAACCGCGGAGTTAGATGACTGAACGTGACGATCTACCGGAGAAAATCGATGAGAACAATGACGTGACGTCGGCGGGCAACGCGTCACGCCAGCCGACGGGCGGCACCGGCGGAAGCGGTGGCAGCGGCAGCAGCGGCGCCCCGGTGTGACGTGACGGCGCGTGGCCTGCGCCCGCCGCGGGTGATGCGGGTGATGCGGGCCACGCGGGTCGCGAGACGAGTGCGTCGCGCCGGCGGCGTGCCTTGCGGTCCGGCGTGCCGCCGGGCACGTCACGTTTCCGCGGGCTGCTCACGCGAGCGCGTGCTGGCGGGCTCGCCGTGCGCAGTCGCGGCGCCGAGCCCCCTCGCCAGTTCGAGCGCCTGACGTTCGAACAGCCGGCGATAGACGCCGCCCTCGCGCCGGATCAGTGCGTCGTGGCTGCCTTCCTCGATCACTTTGCCGCGATCCAGTACGAGCAGCCGGTCGAGCGCGCGCACCGTCGACAGCCGATGCGCGACGACGAGCGTCGTGCGTCCCTCCATGAGCCGCTCCATTGCCTGCTGGATCAGCACCTCGCTTTCGCTGTCGAGGCTCGACGTCGCTTCGTCGAGGATCAGGAGCGGCGCATCGGCGAGAAACGCCCTCGCAATGGCGACGCGCTGGCGTTCGCCGCCGGACAGCTTGATGCCGCGTTCGCCGACGAGGGTGTCGTAGCCCTCCGGCAGCGCCGCGATGAAATCGTGCGCGCTCGATGTCCGCACGGCTCGCGTCCGGGCGCGCATACGCGATGTTTTCTGCAAGCGTGCGATGGAACAGCACCGGCTCCTGCTGGACGATCGCGATCTGGCCGCGCAGCGAACCCTGACGCACCTGCGCGATGTCCTGCCCGTCAATCGTGATGCGGCCGCCCGATACGTCGTAGAGCCGCTGGATCAGCTTGATGAACGTCGTCTTGCCGGAGCCGGAGTGGCCGACGAGCCCGATTCGCTCGCCGGGCGCGATGTGCATCGAGAAGTCGTCGTACAGCGGCGCCGCATGCCCGCCATAGCGGAACGTCACATGCTCGAAACGGATGTCGCCGCGCGTGATCCGGATCGGCGGCGCGCCGGGACGGTCCTCGATGCCGAACGGCTGGCGATCGAGCGCGACGAGCTCCTCCATGTCGTCGACCGAGCGCTGCAGGTTGCGGATGTGCATGCCGACGTCGCGCAGATAGCCTTGCAGCATGAAGAACATCGTCAGCGCGAACGTGACGTCGCCGACGCTCGCTTCGCCATGCGCCCACAACATGAGCGCCACGCCGATGATTGCCGCCCGCATCGCGACGAGCATCATGCCCTGCACGCCGCCGTTGAGCGTGCCGCGCACCCAGGTGCGGCGCGTACGCTGCCGCCATTTGCCGATCACGCGCGTGAGACGCGCCTCCTCGCGGGTTTCCGCGCCGAACGCCTTGACGACCGCGTTGCAGCTGACCGCGTCGGCGAGCGCCCCGCCCAGGCGAGGCGGGCTGCATTCGAGGCATCAGGCACCCCTCTTTCATGCAAATGAAATGATATTGAAAGAAAGACGGCGGATTCTATCAGCCGTGCAGGATCGGCGGCAACGTCAGGCGAATGCGCTGTTGCCGCCGGGATACGTTTCGTCTTCGAGGCTTCCGTTCGGCATGCCGAGCGAAGGCGGCGCGGGCCGTGGGCGGCCGCATCGATTAAACTGCCTGACGCTTCCGGCGCGGGCGCCGGGCCGGCGCCCGCCGCATGGGCGCCGGGCTCGCGGTGTGCGGGCCTCTACGGCCGCGTGTCGCCGGCCACATTCACGTGACACCCTGAGGAAACGATGAGCAACGTTCAGCAAGGCATTCTGGCTCCGATCGATGCGGCGGCCCGATACCTCACTTTCACGATCTCGAACGAGGATCAGGTCGCGGCGGCACTGAGCGCGCTGCGCGAAGCCGTCGACGGCCGCGACACGGTGATCGGCATCGGGCATTCGCTCGCGGCCCGCATCGGCCGGCCGGTCGACGGTTTGACAGCCTTTCCCGAGATGTCCGCGAACGGCGTCGCGGTGCCCGTCACGCCGGCCGACCTGTGGGTCTGGCTGCGCTCCGACGATCGCGGCGAAATCACGTTGCGCGCGCGCCGGATCGAGCGCCTGCTCGCGGCCGCGTTCGAATTGCAGAGCGCGGTCGACGCGTTCCGCTATGGCGACGATCTCGACCTGTCCGGCTACGAGGACGGCACCGAGAACCCGACCGGCGACGATGCATTCGACACGGCGTTCGTCGCCGGGCAGGGGGCAGGGCGCGATGGCGGGAGCTTCGTTGCGGTGCAGCAGTGGCTGCACGATTTCGACAGGATGGAAGCGATCCCGTCGGACGAGATGGACAACATCATCGGCCGCCGCAAAGCGGACAACGAAGAGCTGGATGACGCGCCGCCGTCTGCGCACGTGAAGCGCACCGCGCAGGAGAGCTTCACGCCGGAGGCGTTCATGCTGCGCCGTTCCGCGCCGTGGTCGGATGCGCGCCGCGCCGGACTGTATTTCGTCGCGTTCGCGCACTCGTTCCGTGCGTTCGAGGTGCAGATGCGGCGCATGCTCGGTGCGGACGACGGAATCGTCGACGGGCTGTTCCGCTTCACGCGTCCGCTGACGGGCGCGTATTTCTGGTGTCCGCCGATGAAGGACGGGAAGCCGGACCTGTCTGCGCTCGGCCTCTGAGCATCGCGCGTGCGAAATACGGACGCGGCCGGGTGGTGGTTCCCGCCCTCCGCGGCCGTCACTGGCGGTTGCGTGTGAATCGATCGCGATCGCATCGCGGATGCCGCCGCGTGTCTCATGAGCCGAAATGGCGGATTTGACCAAGAGCCGGCCGCTGTGCGAATGCGAGAATCATTTATGCTTTCCATGTTGCACTGCGATATGACACAAGACAGACCGGCGACGGAGCCCCTGCTTTCCGGATAGCCGACAATCGCGGCCGGATGGAGAGACCTGGATGGAAGACGATGCACACCTGATGAATGCCGTCAGCGAATTCAACTGCGCGTATGTGCGGCTGGCACAACGTTTGTTGCTGGCCGATCGCGAGCACGGCAAATTGATGCTCGGCATTTCCGACGAAACCGCTGACGCGGTCATCGGCCTGACGCCCGAGCATGCCGATCGACTGGCCGACGGCACGGCGCTCGTCTGCCGTTTCCGGAGCGATATGCCCATCGGCCGCGGGTGACGGCGCGAGGCGGCTGATTCTGCGATCTTGCGAGGGGGAGGCGGCCGGCCTTGATTGTCGTACGATCCCCGGCGCAGGAACCCGGTTCGGGCCGTGAGGCTCCGCTTTGCCCGGGTGCCTTCCAGGCGGATGCCCGAACCCTGATGTGCCGTTCCATATATCTAACGAAACAGCGTTTCACCTTGAAGTGACGGATAAAAAAAAGCCGACCGGTTACCGGTCGGCGGAACAGGTTCTGACATCACGAGGTAAGAGTCAGAACCAGGCCGGGAAATCAGCTCATTCGAGCATCAACTCGAATTTGAGCGATTCGGGTGAGGCGATTATATAGGGCAAGGTCGCGTTGTAGGAATGTTAACGCCCTGTCGGGTTCGGACAATCCGCGTGTAATGCCGGCCAATGAAATGCCATTTCCGATGCCGGTTGAGATTTATCGAGCATGACGATTACGTGGAGATGTGTTGCGCCCAGGTCGCGGGCGACCGATGCCGGCATGTTGCGAAGTGATGAATTGTGTTTTTCTCAAAAAAATAATTGCGATTTTTTTTGATCGGGACAGGTTGAGGCCCAATGTCATGTCAGGCGGATGGCGTGGCCGGTGGTGAGTGCACACGGATGCTTCCGTCATGGTTTGTGTTATCCGCCATGCGCCGGCTGTTTTTAGAATACTTGTTCTATCTGCGCGCAGCGTGCCGGCGGCGGCGCAGTGCTTGCCAGACAGGCGATTGACTGCCAGGGCGGTGCCGGGCAAGAGAGCCGGAATGCGTTTGTGACAACACCCGCGCAACGGTTGCAGGCGCGCGCGCTTTGCAATGGCGGCGACTTGAAATCGTCTTGTCAAGTGGCGACTTCGAATGTTGAGAAAATTAAAGTAGTGCTAACGAACGTCGAATGAAATTCGGTTGGCGATAGAATTGCATGAAAAGTGATTGATTTCATTGATATTGACGTTCGAGTTGCTCAAATGGGGTGCTGCCGCGCGGGCGGTGAAGGGTTGTTCTTATCCGTCATAACCTTGTCTATGTCGGACAGCATTGTCAACAATATTTCATTGGGGGATATGATGTGGGTGAATATGAGATAACCCATGGCGCGAACGCGGCGAACTAACATATAAGCGTCGGTGGCTTGAGAGAAAACCAAAGAGTCGGGGGCGATGCAAGTGAACGCAAATGATCAACGAATTATCGTTATTTTCCTGAGCACCGGATTTTCCTTGGCGGAGGCCGGGCGCGTGGTGGAAGTTTTCAATCTGGCGAACCGATTGCAGACTTTCTACACCGCCTACAATTTGCAGTTCCTCTCCGCGAGCGGCGGACTGCTCCAGTCGTCGACAGGCGTTCAAGTTGCTACCGATGCGTTGGGCGACGATCATTGCCGGCGCGTTTACGCATTCTTTCACCTGCACGGCGATTTTGCGCCGGCGGTCTGGAGCGAGGTTTTTTCCCGCCGCCTGCGCGAGATCGAGGCGAATGCCCGCATGATCGTCGTCGGAGCGAATCTTGCGGCAATCGCGAATTCGAAGCGGGTGTCGGCGCCGGATCACGCTGTCCGGATTTCCACGTCACCCGCGCGGGAAGACGTGTATGAAGCAGCAATGTCTCTGGTCGAGTACGACCTCGGCGAGTCGGCGGCCCGCGAGATTGCCCGGAGCATGTCGCGCTCCACTGACGAGCAATTCGTCCAGTCGGCCTGGGCTGTCCGCGAATTGAGTGCAAGCCCGTCGATCCGGACTTCGTTGCAGCAGCTGAGAAATGAAAGCACCGGTCGCATTTCGATCGCGAATGCGGCACGGGCCGTTGCGATGAGCGAGCGCAATTTCCTTCGACGCTTCAAGAGTGAAATCGGCGTTACGCCGACGGAATTCGTGCTGAACGTGCGTCTCGAGCGTGCGTGCCACATGCTGATTCATACCACGCTTCCCGCGGACAAGGTCGCGCGGCGTGCGGGGCTCGGCAGCGGCGAGCGCCTTGCGAAGCTGTTTCGCCAGCGGATGGCGATGTCGCCGACCGAATACCGTGCGGCAGAGCGGGATCGGATTGCGAATGTCGGCATCAGTCTTACGTGGGCCACGTTGGGCATGCAGCTGTGCGGCATGGCGCGCTAGAAAGAAGGCGTTGGAACACCTTTTAGTGCCGCAGCTGGATTTATATGCAGCGACGCAAAACGGTTGTGTTGATGCCCGTTACGTAACGAATTTCGATTGCGTGTTACGTAACGTGTTCCGGCTCGTGCTCTGTCTGGTGCCATGGAAATGGATGCCAGCAAGCCGTTGCGAGCAGAGGCTCTCTCGGAGGTTCAACGCCTACAGCGCGAATTGAAGAAGGTAACGATGGAGCGCGACATCCTAAAAAAATCGCTCGGCTACTTTGCGAAAGACCCGGAGTGAAGTACGCCTGGATAGCTCGGCAGCGTGGTGTCTGGCCGACTGGGGTGATGTGCCGGCTGCTCGGCGTCTCGCATAGCGGCTTCTATGAATGGTTTGGCCGCGCCCCCGGCAAACGCGCACAGGAAAATTCCCGGCTTATCCGCATGGTTCGAGAAAGTTTCGAACTGAGCGACAGGACCTATGGAAGCCCTCGCGTCTGGCATGATTTGCGTGCGGCCGGCGAATGGTGCGGCGTGAATCAGGTGGCCCGATTGATGAAACTTGCGGGACTGTGATAGGGCGATTTCGTCTTCTTCATTCCGACATCTTACGATTCCGCTCCGTCAACGTGACAGTGCTTGCACAGGCCGGCGCGTTGTTCGACACGCCTGCCGCAACGCACGGCCGCCTCGATATACTCGTCGACAATGCGGCGGCGACCCCGTATTTCGATGACCAACGCGTTCGCGTTCGAATGCGCGCCGGCAATTCTTTTTCCAGGAGTGTGTGCAACATGAAAGTCGTTTCTTCCCGTCTCGCGGGCAAGTGCGCGTACGTCACGGGCGCATCGGGCGGCCTCGGCCGCGCGATCGCCCGTCGCATGGTCGAACAGGGGGCGCGGGTGTTCCTGACCGACGTGGTCGACGCGGCCGTGCTCGACGCGTTCGTGCAGGAGCTCAACGACGGGCTCGACGCGCCGGTCGCATTCGGCGCGGTGCAGGATGTGCGCGACGAGGCGCGCTGGGAGGCGCTGCTCGCGCAGGCGAACGACGTGATGGGCGGCCTGTCGGTGCTCGTCAACAACGCGGGCGTGGGCTCGAGGGGCACGGTCGAGCAGATCGAGCAGAACGAATGGCGGCGCGTGATGGAGATCAACGTCGAGAGCATCATGCTCGGCTGCAAGCATGCGCTGCCGTATCTGCGCGCGAGCCAGCCCGCGTCGATCATCAACATCTCGTCGGTCGCGGCATTCAAGGTCGAGCCGGAGTTCACCGCCTACAACACGTCGAAGGCCGCCGTCGCGATGCTGACCAAGTCGGTCGCGATCGACTGCGCGCGCCAGGAGATCGACGTGCGCTGCAACTCGATCCACCCCGCCTTCATCCGCACGGGGATCGTCGAGCCGCTGTTCCGGCAGCTCGGCGAGCGCGACGCGACGCGCAAGCTCGCGCGCGGCATCCCGATGCGGCGGCTCGGCGAGCCGGACGACGTCGCGCATGCAGTCGTCTATCTGGCGTCCGACGAGAGCCGTTTCGTCACGGCGGCGGAGCTGGTGATCGACGGCGGCATGCGCGCGGTCTGACGCTGATGCGGCATGCCGCGCGGCGTGTGGCGCATGCCGCATCGCGCGTGCGCCGGCATGGCGCCGCGCGCCGTCATTCGCCCTGTTCGGCGCGCGCGAAGATGTCCCAGCTCGCCATGAACAGCGCGGCGACGAGCGGCCCGATCACGAAGCCGGTGATGCCGAACAGCGCCATGCCGCCGAGCGTCGAGATCAGCACGACCCAGTCCGGCATCTTGGTGTCCTTGCCGACGAGGATCGGGCGCAGCAGGTTGTCGACGAGCCCGATCACACCGACGCAGAACGCGACCAGGATCACGCATTTCACGATCTCGCCGATCATCAGGAAATAGAGGGCGGCCGGCACCCACACGAGACCCGCGCCGATCGCGGGCAACAGCGACAGGAAGGCCATCAGCGAGCCCCACAGCACCACGCCCTGAATGCCGAGAATCCAGAAGATCAACCCGCCGAGCGCGCCCTGCACGAGCGCGACCGCGATGTTGCCCTTCACGGTCGCGCGCACGACCGTCGTGAATTTCGTCAGCAGCAACTGCTTGTGCTCCTCGTCGAGCGGCAGCGCGCGGCGCACGCGGCGGCCGATCTCGCCGCCGTCGCGCAGCAGGAAGAACACCAGGTACAGCATCACGCCGAAGCTCACGATGAACTGGAACGTGTTCTGGCCGATGCTGAACGCCTGGGTCGCGACGAACTGGCTGATCTGGCCGGCACCGTCGGTCAGCTTCCGCTGGATGCCGGGGAGGTCGGTCAGCCCGTATCGGCCGAGCAGGCGCTGGATCGAAGCCGGCAGCGCATGGACGACCTCCTGGAAATAGTGCATGTAGTTCGGCGGGGCGTTCTTGAGCTCCTGGTAGATGAACGCGATCTCCTGCACCAGCGTGGCCGCGACGAACACGAGCGGCAGGATCACGACCAGCACGACCAGCGACATCGTGAGGAGTGCGGCGAGATTGCGCCGCTTGCCGAAGCGGGCGGCGAGCCAGCGCTGGACCGGCATGAACAGGATCGCCAGAATGGTCCCCCAGAAGACCGCGCCGAAGAACGGCGCGAGAATCCAGCAGAGCCCGACCGTGACGACGAACAGCAGGAGATGGAAGAATTTTTGATGGTCGTGTCCGCTAACCATGGTGTCGTTCGCGTGTCGGATGGGAATGTTTCGGTATCCGGGCGGCATGCCCGGCTCGGCCAGAACCGGAGTATGCCCGCAAAGGCATGACCGTCATAGGCGTGTGTCGCGCCGGGCGCCACATGAAAACGCCGCGGCCGAAGCCGCGGCGTTGCCGGGATGCGGGCGCGGTGCGGTCAGCGGCGACTCAGGAGCGCGCCCGCGACGAGCGCGAGGCCGGCGACGACGCCCGCCGTCTTCCACGGATTGTCGCGGACGACCTGCGATACGCGCCCCGCGGAGTCGCGCAGCGTCCCCGTCGCAGCGTGCGACGCGTGGTCGAGCGAGCGGCGGGCGTCGGCGAGGCGATCCTGCACGCGTTGCTGCAAGGTCGCGGTGTCGCCGCCGCCGTCCTGCTTCAGCAACGCTTCCAGTTCGTCGACCAGCGCGCGCAGGTCGGCATGGATGTCGTTCGCGGCCGTGCGCGTGGTGCGCGCGACGTGACGGCCGGTGCGGCGGACTTCGGAGAGGCCTCGGTCAAGCTTGTATTCGACGGTGTCGGTCAGCGCCATGGTAGTTGTTCTCCTGATGAATCGAGCCAGTTTGAAGATAAGACGGATCGCTGCAACCAGTCTGATTCCCGCGGCCCGGGCGAGTTTCGCGACGCGCGGCCTTTTGTCGGCCGGTTGCGCGCACAGCCTTGCCGCATCTGGCCTGGCGGGTTTGGATTTTTTTATGCGCGCCGCACGCGGCCGGATCGCGCGGAGGCGGATTCACGCGGCGGTTTGAACGAATGCGGTAAAAATGACGTTGCCTGGCGATGAATCGGTAAATTCGATTGATTTCTGATCGCGCGTGGCAGCCAAGTCGCTTCACCCGTCGAGCGCGATGTCGATCAGAACCGGATCGTGATCCGACGAACGGTATGCGTCCGGCGCGTAGTAGCGGGATTGCTGATCGGCTGTCTTGTAATCCGGCGTGTATTGCAGCGCGACCGGCTCGTCGGCATTGATGTGCCATTCGTGCACGGCCTTGACGCGGGCGGCGAGCGCCGGCGTCGCGAGCGCATGGTCGAGGTAGCCCGCCTCGCCGCCATACACGAAGCTGTAGGCATCGTCGCCGACGAAGCGCGCGACGAGATTCACGTAGCTGCGCGCCTCGAGCGCGCGAATCGGGTCTTCCTTCGCGTAGCTGTTCAGGTCGCCGATCAGCAGCACGCCGTCCGATACGGCCCCCGTCGGCCCGCGCGCGAGCCAGTCCGCGACACGCGTGGCGGCGCGCACGCGGGTCGCATTCCAGCAGCCCTGGCCGTCGCGCTGATCGAGATCGGCGCCCGCCGCGTTCGGGCAGTTCTTCGATTTGAGGTGGTTGACCGCGACCGTGACCGCGCGCGTGCCGCCGATGCGCCGGAATGTCTGCGCGAGCGGCGGGCGGCTCAGGTTGCCGATCGCGAGCGTCGCGGCGCGCCCGGTCGGCTCGACCGCCTGGCTGTCGTACAGCAGCGCGACCGCGATCGCGTCCCCGCCGAGGCGCGCGCTGCCCGGTTCGACGACGCGCCAGCCGGCGCCGAGTCGCGATGCGAGGCGGCGCACCGCGCTCGTGTCGCCATAGCCGTTGTTCGCGACTTCCATCAGGCCGATCACGTCGGCTCGCAGCGCACGCAGCGCGGCGACGGTCTTGGCTTCCTGTCGCGCGAACGCGGCGGGCGTCTTCGCGCCGCGATTGCCGGGCGCGTCGAAGCCGCCGCCGCGGCCGTCGCCGTTGAAGTAGTTCAGCACGTTGAACGCGGCGACGCGCACGTCGGCGCCGGGGTGCCGCGCGGGCGCATCGCTCCGCGGATTGGTCGCCGCGTGGAATGCGGGGGGCGCCGCGCCCGGCACCGGTTGCAGCCGCCATGCGTGGTAGCGCATCTCCAGCACGCCCTCGACACCGCTCGCCGTATAGCCGGCGCGCAGCGTGTTCGCGGCGCTGAGCCCGGGCGACGGGTAGGGCACCGTGGCGGGATTCTGTCTGCTCGACCCGTCGTCGAGGACGATTCGGTTGCGCGCGTTGGCGTCGGCCTGCGCGCCGGCCGACGCCGGCATGGCGAGGTGGGTCGGCGCGCGGAGCCGGCCGTTGCTGAGCAGAAGGCTGCCGTAGCGGCCCAGCTCCCAGGTCTCGCTGACCGTGAGCGTCTGCGGCAGGCGCACGAACATGCCCTCGTGCGCACGGAATACCGACGGGTGCGCGACGGGCAGCGTGAGCGTCGCCGGCGTGACGGTCCGGCCGCGCGCGCAGACCGCGATTGGCCCGGACAGCGTGAGTTGCGTCTGGCCGTATTTCTCGTCGAGCGTGCCGGTGACATGCACGAGATCGCCGGCGGTTGCGCGCGCTTTCGGCGCGTACACGAACAGCCCGTCCGACACGCCGGGCCGCCGCCGCTGCGCGTCGGCCTGCTGCACGAAGAAACCGCCGAAGCCGTCGGCACCGCCGAAGTCCGCCGTGACGACGGCCTCGATCGACACCGTCTGTCCGGCCCGCGGCGAAGGGCCGTCGTCACCCCTGAGATCGGCGATCGGCGTGCTGGCGCCGCCGCAGCCGCGGCTGACCGGCGGCGCCGTTCTGACGGGAGGTGCGGCGCTGGCCGGCGGCGCGGCTATGCCGGCCGAGGCCCAGGCGGCGAGAGAGACGGCGAGTGCGAACAATGGCAGCAAGGCAGGCATGGCGCGATCCGGACGAGTGGAAGGGGGGAGTTCGGTCACGCATGTTGACGGGAAAGTGTCATGAATCGGCCGGATTATGCCGTCCGGCCGAGGCGGCATCGCCGCCTCGCGGCTATCGCCAGGATTGAAAAAGCCTATTGGGGGATGCGTGCGACTGCGCCTAGATTAATAAGCACGGCGCCGGGCGCATCGCGCCTCGTGCATCGTTCCCCACAATCATCGGCCCGGCTCGGCGCTCGGCCGCGCCGGCGTGTATGGAGGCGCAGATGGCTCAGCTCAAAGGCAGCAAAACCGAAGAGAACCTGAAGTACGCGTTCGCGGGCGAATCGCAGGCGAACCGGCGTTATCTGTATTTCGCGTCGAAGGCGGACGTCGAAGGCCAGAACGACGTCGCCGCACTGTTCCGCTCGACCGCCGAGGGCGAAACCGGGCATGCGCACGGCCATCTCGAGTATCTCGAAGCGGTCGGTGATCCGGCGACCGGCCTGCCGTTCGGCTCGTCGCGGCAGAACCTGCAGTCGGCGATCGCCGGCGAGACCCACGAATACACCGACATGTATCCCGGCATGGCGAAGACCGCGCGCGAGGAGGGTTTCGAAGAGATCGCGAACTGGTTCGAGACGCTCGCGAAGGCCGAACGCAGTCACGCGAACCGCTACACGAAGGCGCTCGACGCGCTCGTCGACTGACCCGGGAAGCGCCGGCATCCGGTTCCGGCGCGCCGGCTGTGGCACCGCGCGTGCCTGCCGTCGCCGCGCCGCGGCGGCGCGTGGCTTGCCGCATGGCGCGAGCGGCGTGCCGGCGCGCGCATTTTCGTCCTGCTGGAGCGTCCCATGCCACACAAGGAAGGCAGTCTCGAAGCCCCCACCCGGCATCCGCTCGACTGGCAGTCGGACACGTTCTACGATCAGGAGGCGATCGACGCCGAGATGACCCGCGTGTTCGATATCTGCGCGGGCTGCCGGCGCTGCGTGTCGCTGTGCGGCGCGTTCCCGAAACTGTTCGACCTGGTCGACGAGACGCCGACCGGCGATATCCATGAAGTGCAGAAGGCGGCGTTCGCACAGGTGGTCGACCAGTGCTATCTGTGCGATCTCTGCTACATGACGAAGTGCCCGTACGTGCCGCCGCACGCGTGGAACGTCGACTTCCCGCACCTGATGCTGCGCGGCAAGGCGGCGCGTTACCGGCGCGGCGAGGTGCCGCTGCGCGACAAGGTGCTGTCGAACACCGACGCGCTCGGCTATTTCGCGGGCATTCCGATCGTCACGCAGACGGTCAACGCGGTAAATCGCACGCCACCCGCGCGCCACGCGCTCGAAGCGGCGCTCGGCGTCGATCGCAGCGCATGGCTGCCCGAGTTCGCGCCGCGCAAGTTCCGGCGCGCCGCGACGCCCTCGGGCGGCCATCCGGTGCGCGACGGCGCGCGCACGCCGGGCAAGGTCGCGATCTACGCGACCTGCTACGTCAACTTCAACGAGCCGGGCATCGGCCACGACCTGCTCGCGATCCTCGCGCACAACGAGATTCCGTACGAGCTGGTGACGCGCGAGGCGTGCTGCGGGATGCCGCTGCTGGAGCAGGGCAATCTGGCCGGCGTCGCGGCGAAGAAGGCGCAGAACATCCCGGTGCTCGAACGCTACGCGCGCGAAGGTTATGCGCTGATCGGCGCGATCCCGAGCTGCGTGCTGATGTACAAGAGCGAGCTGCCGTTGATGTTTCCGGACGACGACGCGGTGCGCGCCGTCGCCGACGCGTTCTGGGATCCGTTCGAATACGTGATCGCGCGGCATCGCGACGGCCTGTTGAAGACCGATTTCAAGACCGGTCTGGGCACGGTTTCGTACCATGTGCCGTGCCATGCGCGCGTGCAGAACATCGGCCGCAAGACCGCCGACGTGCTGTCGCTCGTGCCGGAAACGCGCGTGAACGTCGTCGAGCGCTGCTCGGGGCATGCGGGCACGTTCGGCGTGAAGAAGGGCTTCCACGCGGACGCGATGCGGATCGGCAAGCCCGTGTTCAAGGCGATGGCCGAGGCCGCGCCCGACTATGTGTCGTCCGACTGCGCGCTCGCCGGCCACCACATCGTGCAGGGCATCGACGAGGGCGGGCTGCCGCAGGCACCGCTCGCCCATCCGCTGACGCTGCTGCGCCGCGCATACGGCATCTGAGCTCCGCTTCGCCAAGGACGCGCCATGACGCTCACTCGTGATTCCCTGCTGACGCTCGAAGCGTACGCGAAGATCCGCAAGGCCGAGCATGCCCGGCTCATCGAGCACAAACGGCGCCGCGCGGTGCCGCTCGGCAATCATCTGCGCTTCCTGTTCGAAGACGAAACGACGATCCGCTACCAGATCCAGGAGATGCTGCACATCGAGAAGATCTTCGACGAGGCGGGCATCGACGGCGAGCTGGGCGCGTATCTGCCGCTCGTTCCCGACGGCACCAACCTGAAGGCGACGATGCAGATCGAATACGAAAACGAGATCGAGCGCCGCGCGGCGCTGTCGCGGCTGATCGGTGTCGAGGATCGCGTGTTCGTCCAGGTCGACGGGCATGCGCCCGTCTATGCGATCGCCGACGAGGATCTGGCGCGCGACACCGCCGAGAAGACCTCCGCCGTGCATTTCGTGCGCTTCGAGCTGAGCCCGCCGATGCGCGAGGCGCTCAGGGGCGGCGTGCCGCTGTCGATCGGCTGCGATCATCCCGGTTACACGGTGCCGCCGCAGCCGGTCGATCCCGAGGTGGCCGCGTCGCTCGCGGCGGATCTGCGCTGAGCCGGGCGGCTGTTCACACGCGGGGCGTCGCTGGCCGGCGCGCGAGCGCAGCAGCGCCCCCGCATGCGCCGGGTGCGCGCTCGCGTCCCTCCGGTCAGTGCTGCGCGTCCCGCCAGCGGCCGGGCGCGACGCCGAAGCGCCTGGAAAACGCGTGCGTGAACGCGCTCTGGTCCGCGAAGCCGACTTCGCAGGCGACGTCCGCGAGCGTATGCCGCCCGTCGGCGAGCAGGATCACGGCGGCGTCGAGCCGCAGCCGTTGCAGATAGCGGTGAGGGGTTTCGCCGAACGCGTCGACGAACAATTGATGAAAGCGGCGCATGCCGAAGCCGCAGTGCGCGGCGAGATCGGCGATCCGCAGCGGTTCGGCGAGCCGCGCGCGCAGCCAGCGGTCGATGCGCGCGAAATCGAGGCCCGACACCGGCGCGGCGATCCCGCTGTCGCCGACGAGCGCGCCGCACAGCCGCGCGGCCGCCTGCCATTGGAAGCGGTGCGCGGCGGCCCGCTGCGCGTCGCCCGCCGCGTCGTCGAGCCGTGTCGCGGCCGCCGCGACCTGTGCGACGAGCGTCGTCAGGCCGGGATCGATCGTCACGGCGCGCGCGGTGTCGAACAGGCGCTGCGGCACCGCGAGCGACGCGGCCGGCAGGTCGAGCACCAGTTGGCAGTTCTCGCCGAGGCCGGCGTAGTCGTGCCGCGCACCGGCCGGAATCAGCCAGGCGGCATGCCGGTCGATGCGCTGGCCGACACCGTCCACCGACATCACCATCGCACCGTCGATGCCGAGCACGACCTGATGAAAGTCGTGGACGTCAGACGCTTCCGATGCGCCGTAGCGGCGCAGCGCGATAGCCGGAGACGGGATGCGTTCCATCGGGAGAACGGTGCGGACCGCGTCAGACGTCGAGCAGCTCGACTTCGAAGACGAGCGTCGCGTTCGGCGGAATCACGCCACCTGCGCCGCGCACACCGTAGCCGAGTTGCGGCGGGATCGTCAGACGACGCACGCCGCCGACTTTCATGCCCTGCACGCCTTCGTCCCAGCCCTTGATGACCATGCCGCCGCCGAGCACGAACGCGAACGGATCGTTGCGGTCCTTGCTCGAATCGAACTTCTGACCGTCGGTCAGCCAGCCGGTGTAGTGCACGCTGACCGTCTGGCCCGCGCTGGCCTCGGCGCCGGTGCCTTCGGTCAGGTCTTCGTATTTGAGGCCCGATTCCGTCGTGATGACTGACATGACTTGCTCCTGAGTGTGTTGGGGGGAAACCGGTATTGTAGGGGAGTGGGCGGGCCGATGCTGCACGACGGTGCATGGCGGCGGCCGTCCTGCGTGAATGGCCGGGTTTCTTCAGGCCCTGTTTCCATCCGTAGCGGCGCGACAACCGCCGCGAGAGTGTTGCGCGGGCGCGTCAATGGCCGATGTCTGAGGATTGGGCAAAGCCGACCGGGTTGGCACGCGAGCGCGCGTGCGCCGCGCCGCGCCGATCCGGCGCGATATCGGCATGGCCGGGCCGTGCTCGCGCGCTCTCCCGCGCCGCCCGGCCATGTCCGGCCGCACCCTCTTTCCTGCCGGGCGGGCCGAGCGTTCGCGCCCCGCTTGCGGCGCGTCGCCGGGATCGGCTGCTCGCGTTCGCCGCGCGGCGCCACCGGGAAAACACCCATCTAGTCGCGACTCGCGGGCATCGTTATACCGCTCAGGGCAGGCTTCGGTTGGCCAGGCGGGATGCAGGGTATTTTATTCAGACGGATTTCCGGCCAATATGTCGGTTCAAACGCCTGGCCTGCCGCACGTCGAGCAATTGGCAAGCCGAAGCGCGATACCAACGCTAAGCGGGGAACAACGATGGTTGCAAAATCACCCGAGACGGCCAGCGGGTCGGCATCTGCCGCACGCGGCGACGACGTGCCGCTCGCGTCGATCACGGCGCCGGAAGCGGGGCGGCGGCTGTTCGTGATCGCGCGTTCGCCCGAGGAATCGCTGCTCGAGCAGTTGCGCACGCTCGGCTGGGACATCACCGTCGCGAAGACGGCGGGCGCGGCGCAGAACATGACGGCCGGCGCAGGCGTCGCCGCCGGTCTCGTCGATTTCACGGGCTTTAGCGCGCGCGATTTTCCGGCGCTCAAGGGGTGCCTGAGCCAGTCGGCGATCGGCTGGATCTCGATCGCGAGGGCCGGCGCGTCGATCGGCCCGGCGGTGCGCGAGCTGATCCGCAGCTATTGTTTCGATTACGTGACGCTGCCGCTCCCGTACGAATGGATCTCGCACGTGCTCGGGCATGCGCGCGGCATGGCCGCGCTCGATCGCGTGGACGGCGCGGCCTATGCCGCGTCGATCGGCGAGCACGGGATGATCGGCAACTGCGAGGCGATGCAGCAACTCTTCAGCACGATCCGCAAGGTCGCGAAGACCGACGCCAGCGTGTTCATCTCCGGCGAGTCCGGCACCGGCAAGGAGCTGACCGCGCTCGCGATCCACGAGCGCTCGGCGCGCAGCAAGGGGCCGTTCGTCGCGATCAACTGCGGCGCGATTCCGCACCATCTGCTGCAGTCCGAGCTGTTCGGCTACGAACGCGGCGCGTTCACCGGCGCGAGCCAGCGGCGCGCGGGCCGCATCGAGGCCGCGAACGGCGGCACGCTGTTCCTCGACGAAATCGGCGACATGCCGCTGGAAGCGCAGGCGAGCCTGCTGCGCTTCCTCGAAATCCGCAAGATCGAGCGGCTCGGCGGCAACGAATCGATGGCCGTCGACGTGCGGATCGTGTCGGCCACGCACGTCGATCTCGACGGCGCGGTGCAGGACGGGCGCTTCCGCTCGGACCTCTATCACCGGCTGTGCGTGCTGCGGATTCACGAGCCGCCGCTGCGTGCGCGCGGCAAGGACATCGAGATCCTCGCGCATTACGTGCTGCAGAAACACAAGAGCGACAGCGGCCGCAAGATCAGCGGCTTCACGTCGTCGGCGCTCGACGCGATGCGTCGTTACGAATGGCCCGGCAACGTGCGCGAGCTGATCAACCGGGTGCGGCGCGCGATCGTGATGGCCGAGAGCCGGCTCCTGACGCCGCACGACCTCGGCCTCGAGACGCCGGGCGAAAGCGAGCCCGTGACGCTCGAGCAGGCGCGCGCGATGGCGGAGCGCACCGCGATCGAGAACGCGCTGTTGCGCAACGATCACCGGATCAACAAGGCCGCGGCGGAACTGGGCATCTCGCGGGTCACGCTCTACCGGATGATGATCGAGCACGGCCTGAGCGACAACGGGGACAACGGCGGGAAGGAAGTCAAGGACGGCAAGGACGGCGACCCGCCGGACGACGCAGGCCGCCAGCAGGTCGGCTGAGCGGCGCTCACCGGTAGGTCCAGAGCCGGTGCAGCACGAACGTCACCGGGGGCACGAAAAGAACGACCGCGACGATGCTCCACGCGGCAGCGAGGCCCAGCGCCTCGGTGCCGCGGGCAAGCAGCATCGTCTCGACGAGGCCCGACAGCGCAACCGTCAGGAAGCGCAGCAGATTGCCCCATCGCACCGTCGCGGAGAAACTCCACAGCGTATTGGCCAGGTACGAGAACACCGTCGCGCAGACGAACGCCGCCGCGTTTGCGGCGACGGGCGTCGCATCGGCGAGCGCAAACATCGCGGACGCGATGAGCGCGTGAATCGCCGTCGAGCAGAGGCCCGACACGCCGAAGCGCACGAGCCGGTCGCGCTCGGCCGCATAGAGGGCGCGGATCATCGGCAGTCTCCGTGAGGCGGCGCGCGTCACCGCGCGGCGACCCGTTGGCGGGTCATCGTACGCCGCCGCGCGACGTCCGCACGGGCGGCGACCGTCGCGTGGCGCGCCGGATCGCGCGCGACCGGCAGCGTCGTCACCTTGCTGCGCGCCTGATAGCGGCGGCGCACGAGATACACGGGCCGCTCCTTCGATTCGTCGTAGATCCGTCCGATGTATTCGCCGACGACGCCGATGCCGATCAGCTCGATGCCGCCGATGAACAGCATCACCGAGATGATCGACGCGTAGCCCGGCACCGGATTGCCGAACACGAGCGTGCGCCCGACGATGAACGCGCCGTACAGGAACGCGAGCGCGGCGATGCCGAGCCCGATGTAGGTCCAGCTTCGCAGCGGCACGGTGCTGAAGCTCGTGATGCCTTCGAGCGCGAAGTTCCACAGCTTCCATCCCGAGAACTTCGAATGCCCGGCGCTGCGCGCCTCCCGCTGGTATTCGACGATCACCGTCCGGAAGCCGACCCACGCGAACAGCCCCTTCATGAAGCGCCGCCGCTCCGGCAGGCTGCGCAGCGCATTGACGACCTGGCGGTCCATCAGCCGGAAATCGCCGACGTTCTCGGGCAGTTTCACGTCCGACAGCGCGTTGTGCACGCGATAGTAGAGCGATGCGGCGGTGCGTTTCGCGAACGAGTCGCAGGCGCGGTCGCTGCGCCTGGCCGCGACCACCTCCGCGCCGTCGCGCCAGTGCGCGATCATCACCGGGATCAGGCTCGGCGGGTCCTGCAGGTCGGCGTCGATCGGGATCACCGCGTCGCCGAGCGCTTCGTCGATGCCCGCCGTCAGCGCCGCTTCCTTGCCGAAGTTGCGCGTGAGGTCGATCACGCGCACGCGCGGGTCTCGCGCGCTGACCGCGATCAGCCGGTCGAGCGTGTCGTCGCGACTGCCGTCGTTGACGCAGACGATCTCGAAGCGGATCCCGTCGATCCCGCTCATCAGCGGCAGCACGGCGTCGAAAAAGCGTCCGACGGCTTCGCCTTCGTTGTAGAAAGGCGCGACCAGCGAGATGAGCGGCTTCTGGATGTGCGCGTGCATGACGTTCCCCTGTAATGTCCGCTCTAGTCGCGGCTGCCGTGCGGCAGCCGCTGGCGGTCGAGTCGATGAAACCGCGGCGCCGGGTGGTGTGGCAGGGCGGCGTGCGTGAAGCCGGTGTCGGTCGCGCTGTCGTGCGCGTCCGGGAGGCAGGGCGCTTCGTGGCGTTCGTGCGCGATGCGTGCGAGCAGCAGCGCGAGCGACACGATCGTGACGAACGGCATGAACTGGAACCTCAGGTGCGTGACGACGAGAAGGCCCGCGAGCGGCGTCATCCACAGCAGCGCGAGCCATTCGCGGTCGAAGCGCCGCCAGCCGAGCGCGAACGCGTGACGCGCGTACCAGGCCATCACGAGCGCGTACCACGTGAGGTCGTAGTCGTACAGGTACGGGCTCACGAGCAGCGTCGCGCACGCGAGCGTCGCGGCGCGCAGCGCATAGGTGCAGCTGCCGCGCCACGCGTAGCAGACCGCGCCGATCGCGAACAGCGCGGACAGTGCCTGCAGCACGTCGCCGACGAATGGCGGCCAGCCGGCGAGCGTCGCCATCGCGAACGCGCTCGGCATCCGCGCGAGCAGCGCATGGCCGTCGCCGACGATCCGGTACGCGCCGGCGACGCCGTGCAGGAAGCCGAGCCACGCGCCCGAGCCGAACGCGAGCGTCGCGAGCGCGGCAGTGCCGGCGATCGTCGCGGCCCACGCGGCGAGCGCCCGCCATTGAGCGGCGCACAGCAGCGCGAGCGGGAACAGCGCGGCGAGCTGCGGCTTCATGGCCAGGCAGCCGAAGCAGACGCCGGCGGCGACGGGGCGGCGCTGCAGCAGCAACAGGCCGAGGCCGGCCATTGCCGCGGTCAGCAGGCTGTTCTGCCCGACGATCGCGGCGAGGAACGCGCCGGGGAAGGCGAACGCGCACAGCATCGCCGAGTGGCGATGCACGGTTGCGCCGACCGCCACGACAAACAGCAGATACGCGCTGCCGATCCAGAGCACGGCCGCGAGCGCGTAGGGCAGCCAGCCGAGCGGCGTCACCATCAGCAGCATCGCGGGCGGATACAGCCACGGCAGGCCGCCCTGCGTGCCGCGGATCGCGGGCACCGCCTGCTCCTGGATCGCGCGCAGCGCCGCGAAATGCCATGCATCGACCGCGCGGCCGTGCGCGGCGAGCCACGCGGCGCTCCAGGTCGGCGCGAAATCGAGCCCGAGCGGGCTCATGGCGGCGCCGTGCGGACCGAACAGGCGCACGACGTAGATGCCGACGAACAGCGCGTAGCAGCACAGCGCGATGCACGCGTACAGGCGCATGCGGCGCAGCGTGAGCCAGTGCGGGCGCCGCCGCGGGCCGGCCGCGGGCAGCTCGGGATGCGCGTCGAAGGCGGGCAGCGCGTGGCGGCCGGGAAGGCGGATGTGCATCACGGCCCCCGTGGTGCGAGCGCGGCGCGACGCACGACGACGAACAGCATCGTGAGCAGCACGAGCGGTCCGATCTGGGGCAGATGCGCCGCGCGATTGAAGAACTCGAACATCGGCAGCAGCCAGGCGAGCAGGATCGCGCCCTGTTCGCCCGGCAGCCAGCCGTTTTCGAGGCCGTACGCGGCAACGCAGAAGATCGCGATGCCGAGCCATGCCAGTTCGTAATGCCACAGATAGGGCGTCGAGAGCAGGGCGGCGACCGCGAGCGCCGCGCCGCGCAGGCGCACGTCGTGCGTGCGGCGCCAGACGTGGCAGGCGGAAGCGGCCGCGACCAGCGCGACCGAGATCTGCGCCGCATACGCGGCCGGCATCGACGCGCCGGCGAGGCGCAGCACGGCGAACGGCGTCGGCGAGGCCCGCCAGTAGTCGACAGCCTGCGTCAGCATGATTTCCCGCACCGTCGACATGCCGTCGAAGAACCCGTGCAGCGCGGCGCTGCCGCAGAGCGCCGCGCTTGTCGCGACGAGCAGCACCGTGCCGGCCGCGGCGGCGGCGAACGCGCGCCACGCGCGCGCGGCGATCAGCACGAGCGGAAACAGCACGGCCATTTGCGGTTTGACCGCGAGCAGGCTGATGAGCAGCCCCGCGACCACGGGCCGCCGCTCGAGATGGCGAAGCGCGAACGCGGCGATCGCGGCGGTCAGGATCGCGTTCTGCCCCGCCACGGCGGCGGTGAACACGCCGGGGAACGCCAGCACCGCGAGCGCGGCGAGGCGCGGTTGCGGCAGGTGCGCGCGCAGCCCGGACAATCCCGTGACGGCACGCGCATAGCATAGAAAGCTGCCCGCGAAAAAGAGGAGGAGGGCGGGCAGAAACGGCACGAAAGCGAGCGGCGCGACGAGCAGCAGCATCGTCGGCGGATACAGCCACGGCAGGAAGCCGCGATGGAGATAGGGGCCGAACCGTGTCAGTTCGGCGTGCGCGAACTGTCTGAAATCGTAGATCGACGCGACCTGGCCATGCAGCGTCAGGTCGGATGCCGTCCAGAACACGGCGAAATCGATCGCGGGCCGCGCCGCGCTGTCGGCGCTGAAGCCGTGCGTCGTCCATGCCCACGTGCCGAGCGTGACGAGGCAGAGGAACAGCATCGCGCAGCTGTACGGCACGATCCGTTCGGCCGTCAGCCAGTAAGCAGTGCGCCACGTGTCATGGCGCGATCCCCGATTCGCTACGTACATGATGTCCTGCCTGCAGTGGGGGCCGCGATGTCGCTGCGGCCCGAACCTGTGTTGTGGTGTCGTCCGGACATCGAAGCATGTTCGCTTTCTGGCATCGTCCGGCCATTCGTTGCATTCATTGTTAGAAAAAAACGCGCGCCGATGCAAACCGGCGCCGGGTTCACCAGGCGTTTAAAAACGTCCGGCGACGGAAAAACGGTCTCTCGGCAGGCCGAAATCGCCGTTCGGCGCGCATTCGTGTTACGGACCTGAAACATTTCGCGATTCGGGGTGATGCAAACCTGCACACTGATCGCGTCGGGCCGCTCGAGGGGGGGACTGGGGAAAATCCCGAGAAAATTCTTTGCGCCTTGCCTGACGGGGCTTTGCGGCGGTTGCCGGCGCGCCGCCGAAGCGACGGATGTATCAGAAGCGTAACTTTCCGCCTGCCGGACCTGCCGCGCACGCAGGCCGTCTCGCCCGACACCCTTGTGCCGTCTGGGTTCGCATCGAGCTGGCCCGCTCTTTGCGAAAGAGAGCACGCGGAAGTCGACGACGTGACGACCGGCCGATCCAGACAATCAACAAACTCAGGATCGAAGCCGGCGCGGCCCACGGGGTTCGAGTCCGGAGCGCGGGAGGGTAGTCAGCGCAACCGGATTCACTGGGCAGTCGCCGTCTGACCAGCGGGAGGCCGGCTTCGTCCGGCAGCCGATAGAAAACAGATGACGCAAGTCGGGGGTAACAAAAATGATTGACCAGAGCACGTCGCGGCACGCGAGCCGCAACCGCAGCGCCACGGCACCTCGCCGGGCGGCTGCTCTTCATTCGCCAGGACGGCGTGCGTCGTCCGGCATCCAGGCCGCTTCGGGCGGCCGGCGCGTCCGGCTGATCGCCACGCACGCGCAGCCAGCACGATCTTCCGCAGTCATCGAATCGGCCCGCAAGGGAATGTGCGCCCGTGCGCCGGTGCCGCTTCGTCCAATCTTCGCGTTCTGAGTTTTTTGTAGCAGTGGCAGCAAGCCCCGAGCCAATGGGTGGCAAGGGATTTTATTTAGTCGTCCAAAAGGAGAAATACCATGTCGAAGATCATCCTGAAAGTCAAGCAATTCCTCCGTGACCAAGACGGCGTGACCGCCATCGAGTACGGCCTCATCGCCTCGCTGATCGGCGTCGCCATCATTGGCGGAGCCTACACCGTCGGTACGGATCTGAACTCCGTGTTCACCAAGATCGGCGGCGATCTTTGAGCGCACCGACGGACGACTCACCGGTTGATTCGTCCGTCATTTTTTCCAAGGGCGATGACGTATACGGTACTCGGCGAGGAGCATGTCATGGTGTCGACATATTTTTCTGAAGCACTGAACGGCTTGTTCGAATTGATTGCATCCGTGCGTGATGCACGGTGCGTGAGCGATGAGCGGGGCGTGACGGCGATCGAGTACGGTCTGATCGCGTCGTTGATCGGGGTAGCGATCATCGGCGGAGCCTATGTGGTGGGAACCGACCTCAACTCGGTTTTCAGCTCCATCGCGACAGACCTGTAACGCGCATACGTGAAGCGCCATCCGGCATTCCGGCCATGACGGCGGAATGCGTATCGGCGGACCCGGTGCTCATGTACTGCGGCTCTAGAAAAGAACGGAGATCGCCATGCAAACCAGTGTGCACGTGATCAGGGAGTGGATCGGCGAAGAGCAGGGGGTGACGTCGATCGAGTATGCGCTGCTCGGCTCGCTGATCGCGATCGCCGTCCTGGGCGGCATCTATACGCTCGGTGGCTCGCTTGGCGACCTTTACGACAACCTGGCGTCGCGGGTCACCGCCGCGATGTCCTGAATCCGAATTCCTGATGACGAGGTCCGCCATGTTGCCAGTCGCGCCGCCGCATCCGATTCCGCTGTGCGTCACCGTGCTCGTGATCATCGCAGCCAGCACGGACATCACCAGCCGCCGGATTCCGAATCGCCTGATCGCGATCGCACTCGCAGGCGCGCTGATCGCGCAATGCATGCTGCGCGGCGTCGGCGAAGGCTCGATCGCGTGGCTGGCGGGCGCCGTGACCGGCCTGTTGCTGCTGCTGCCGCTCTACCTGCTGCGCGGGATGGCGGCGGGCGACGTCAAGCTGATGCTCGCGATCGGCGCGTGGGTGGGACCGGCGCTGACGACCTGCATCGTGCTCGCGACGTTCGTGGCCGGCGGCATCTGCGCGCTGGCGGTCGTGATCTGGCGGGGCCGCGTGCTGCAGTTGTTCGCAAACGTTCGCGGCCTCGCGATGCACGCCGCGATCCGCCGGCAAGCCGGCGCGGCGGGCACGACGGCGCAGGCCGAGTCGGTGGGCGCGTTGCCGTATGGCGTCGCGATCGCCGTGGGGACGATGAGCATGTTGTTCGCGGCGTCCGTGTGACACGGGCCGGATACCGCATACGGAGCGATCATGAACGAAGACCATACGGAATCGCGACGCGACGCGCAGATCGCCCATCTGCCCGATCCGGCGCCGTCTCGCGAGTCGCATACGAAGCGCTTCCCGCGCATGCCGCGTGCGCCGCGCACGGTGGCCGACACCGGGCTGAGCGAGACGTTTCTCGCGGGGCTGGTGCTGAAGTCCACGCTGATGCACGGGCGTTCGGAGTACGGCGACCTGATCGAGCGGCATTGCCTGCCGATCTCGGTGCTCGACGACGTGCTCGCGTTTCTCGTGCGCGAGCATCTCGTCGAGATCACGCATCGCGGCACGACCGACCTCGACGTGTCGTTCCGGCTCACCGACGCGGGCCGCGTGCTCGCGATCGAGGAAAAGGCGCGCAGCAACTACGGCGGCCCGGCGCCGGTGACGCTCGACGCATACCTCGAGATCATCGCCGCGCACTCGGTGCGCAAGCTGCGCATCTCGCGCGACGAAGTGATGGCCGCATTCGAGGGCATGGTGTTCGACGCCGCGTTGCTCGACGCCGCGGCCGCGTCGCTGAATTCGGGGCGGCCGCTCCTGATCCACGGGCCCGCCGGCAGCGGCAAGACGTACTTCGCGGAGCGGCTCGGTTCGCTGATGCGCGGCGAGGTGCCGGTGCCCTACGCGATCTACGCGGCCGGCGAGGTCATCCAGATCTACGACCCGCTGGTGCACGTCGATGCGGAAGTGCAGCCGGAAGGCCAGTCGGTGGACCGCCGCTGGCGCCTCTGCGAGCGCCCGATCGTGATGTCGGGCGGCGAGCTGACGCTCGACGAGCTGGAACTGCGGCGCGACGAAGGGTCGGGCTTCTACCAGGCGCCGCCCCACGTGAAGGCCAACATGGGGATGTACATCGTCGACGACCTCGGCCGCCAGCGCGTCGAGCCGCGCGACCTGCTCAACCGCTGGCTGCGGCCGCTCGATCGTGGCATCGACCTGCTGACGCTCGGCACCGGCAACCGCTTCATCGTGCCGTTCGACGTGTGGCCGGTGTTCTCGAGCAACATCGCGCCGTCGCAGTTCGGCGACGACGCATTCCTGCGCCGCCTCGGCTCGAAGCTCTACGTCGGCCCGCTGGAGATCGAGGACTACCACGCGGTGTTCGACGCAATGTGCGGGACGCTCGGCCTCGTGCCGGCCGCCGACGCGTTCGATTATCTCGCGCACAAGCTGCACCTGCCGACCGGCAAGGCATTCCTCGCCTGTTTCCCGGGCGACCTGCTGCGTCTCGTCGCGGCGTCGGCGCGTTATCGCGGCGACCCGCCCGAAGTCACGCATGACGCGTTGCACGAGGCGTGGACCGCGTACTTCGGCTCCGCGCCCGAACGCGAGAGCCCGCATCCGCCGTCGGCCGATCGCATCGGCCGCACGCTGGTCTCCGGTTGAGCCGTTCCATTCATGATCTGTCGAGGAGCATTGCCATGAAAAACAGTCGCGCAATCACGATGCTGGTCATCGCCATGGTGGCGGGTCTCGCCGCCGTCGCATTCGCATCGCGCTGGCTCGTGAGGACGTCCTCCAGCGCCGTCACGCAGGTCGCCGTCGCGGCCACCGACCTGAACCTGGGCGAGCCGCTCGGGCCGAACCAGATCCACGCCGTCAGCTGGCCGACCGCCAGCGTGCCGCCCGGCTCGTTCAACGACGTGAAATCGCTCGAAGGGCGCGTCGTGCGCACGAGCCTGTCGCGCGGCGAGCCGGTGCTCGAGTCGAAACTCGCGCCGCTCGGCACGAAGGGCGGGCTGTCCGCCGTGATCGGCGCGGGCAACCGTGCGATCACGGTGCGCGTCAACGACGTCGTCGGCGTGGCGGGCTTCGCGCTGCCGGGCAACTACGTCGACGTGATCGTCAACACGCAGGAACCGGGCAAGACTGACAACCAGCAGAGCATCTCGAAGATCGTGCTCGAGCACATCCTGGTGCTGGCCGTCGCGCAGCAGGTCAGCCGCGACGACACGGCGCCGAAGGTCGTCAACGCGGTGACGCTGGAAGTGTCGCCCGAACAGGCCGAGAAGCTCGACCTCGCGCGCAGCGTCGGCACGCTGTCGCTCGTGCTGCGCAACCAGATCGACAAGCAGACGATGAACACCGACGGCGCGACCAAGGTGACGTTGCTCGGCACGCCGGCAGCACCGGCAGCCGCGCCTGCGCCGGTTCGCGCCAAGCCCGTGCGGGTGCGGGTCGTGTCGCATGCGGCGCCTTCGGCGGGCCGTGACTGCATCGGTGTGCTGAGCGGCGTCAGGGGCAGCGTCGAGTGCTTCTGAATTCATCAACAAGACGGGAAGTATCCAGGCCGTTCGCGATGCGCGGCGACCTTTGACAGTCAAGCCCGGCGTTTCGCCGGGAACTCGGGGGATCAGACGAAATGAAGATCAAACCGCAAACTTCTGGAGCCGGGCCGGCGCGCCTGCGCGCATTCCACGGCACGATGGTGGTGGCGATGCTCTGCGCCGGATGGTTCAACGTCTACAGCGCGGTCGCGCAGGAAGGCGCGGAAGCCGGCGCCCTCGTCAAGGGCGGCGCCGCAACGGCGCCCGCCGCGATGGGCAAGGGGCCGATGCAGATGACGATCAGCATGACGCCGGTTCCCGCCGCGGGGGCGGCGGGCGCGGCGGCGGCCTCCGGGCCGCTGCGGGGTCCGAACTGCGTCGGCGCCGTGCGTGAGTCGACGTCGGTGAGCGTGCCGCTCGGCAAGTCGCTGCTCGTGCCGATGCCCGAGGCGGTCCGCAACCGCACGATCGGCAATCCGGCCGTCGCGCAGGCGACGATGGTGTCGCCGCAGACGCTCTACATCCTCGGGCTGTCGGTCGGCACGACCAACATGATCGTGCAGGGCAGGAGCGGCGCGTGCCGGATCATCGACGTGGCGGTCGGCGCCGACGCGGGCGGGCTTCAGGCGTCGCTCGCGCAGCTGATGCCGAACGAGCGCGACATCCACGTGTCGACCGCGGCCGACACGATCGTGCTCGCCGGCAACGTGTCGAACTCGCAGGCCGCGCAGCAGGCGGCGGCGATCGCGAAGGCCTACGCCAATGCCGGCAACGGCGGAAGCGGCGGAAACGGCGACAGCGGGAAGGTCGGCAACGTGCTCAACATGCTGAGCGTGACGGCGCCGCAGCAGGTGATGCTCGAGGTGAAGGTCGCCGAGGTGTCGAAGACGCTGATCAACCAGCTCGGCTCGGCGTTCAACATCCAGGGCGGCTTCGGCTCGTGGAGCGGCATGCTGGTGAGCAGCCTGCTCGCCGGCGTTGCGAACGGTATCGCGGTCAGCAAGGCGAACAACAAGCCGTTCAACGTCGCGGTCGACGCGCAGGACACCGACAACCCCGTCAAGATCCTCGCCGAGCCGAACCTGGTGACGATCAGCGGCCAGGAAGCGACGTTCCTCGCCGGCGGCAAGATCTTCATCCCGGTGCCGCAGAGCAACTCGAACGGCGGCACGACGATCACGCTGCAGGAAGAGGAGTTCGGCGTCGCGCTGAAGTTCATGCCGACGGTGCTGTCGAACGGCCGCATCAGCCTGCGGGTCGCGCCGGAAGTGTCGGAGCTGTCGCAGACGGGCGTGACGCTCACCGCGACCAACATCAGCGGCCAGACCATCCTGCCGCTGATCACCACGCGGCGTGCGTCGACGACCGTGCAGATGGCCGACGGCGAAACGTTCGCGATCGGCGGGCTGATCAAGGACAACGCGGCGGGCACGCTGAAGTCGGTGCCGGGCCTCGGCGAGATTCCGGTGCTGGGCGCGCTGTTCCGCAGCACGTCGTTCCAGCAGGATCGCACCGAGCTGATCTTCGTGATCACGCCGCACCTGGTGAAGCCGCTGCAGACCGCCGACGTGCCGCTGCCGACCGACAGCTTCACGAAGCCGAACGAAGCGGACGTGTACGCGACCGGCAACATGGAAGGGCGCGGCGGCTTGCGCAAGCACGGCAAGCAGCAACAGCCCGCCAGCGACACTGCCCCGATGCCGCAGTCCCGGGCACCCGCTCCGGCGCCGACGCCGACGCCGGCTCCGGTTCCGCCGCAGGGCGAGCAGAGCGGCCCGGCAGCCGCGCTGCCGGCGCCGCGCGCCACCCAGCCGGCCGACGCGGCGGCGCAGCCAGCGACTTCGGTGATGCCGGTGCCGGTGCAGAACGTGTCCGCCCAGCCGCTTGCGATGGCCACCGCACACGCGCCGGTGACGGCGGCGCCGACGGCCCCCGCGCAGGCGCCTGTCGTGGCGGCTGCGGTGCCCGCGGCGGCGCCGGCACCAGAAGCTGCTGCTGCGGCAGCGCCCGCAGCCGAGGCACCGGCAGCCGCGCCAGCGGCGGAGTCCGCGCCGCCGGCAGTCAAGGCGCAGGATGACGCGACCGCGGCACGCATCGCACGCATCGAAGCGGCAGCGGCGCGGATCGCCGCGGCCAGCCAGGCCGGTTCGCACGGCACGACGAAGCATCGCGTGCAGCAGGTCGCCCGCTCGAGCGCGGCGCCGTCGTCCACCGATCACTGAGACATCAAGGGGAAACTCATGAAATCCGCCTACCTCTTTTTTGTGCGCCGCGCGGCGCTGGCCGTGCCGCTCGCCGCCGCGCTGGCCGGCTGCTCGGTGTCGACACCGGTGTGGGACGGCCGGTTCGGCGAATCGGTGCGCACCGTGATGCAAGCGCAGATCATCGATCCGCACGCCGCCGAACACACGCAGTCCGACCCCGGCATGCCGGGCCACTCCGCCGCTGCGGCGCTCGACAACTACGACAAGTCGTTCGAGCACAGCGAGCCGAAGGCGAATGCGTTCGTGATCGGCATCAGCAAGGCCAGCGGCCAATAACGACGGAACGCTCAGGGAGAACGCCATGTCCAGTGTCGTCCAACACCCGCTCACCGCCGCTCGCGGCATCCACCGTCAGCGCGGCGTGGTCTCGATCATCGTCGCGCTGACGCTGGCGGTGCTGATCGGATTCGTCGGCCTCGCGCTGGATCTCGGCAAGCTGTACGTCGCGCGGAGCGAACTACAGAACAGCGCCGACGCTTGCGCGTTGGCGGCCGCGCGCGACCTGACAGGGGCGATCGCGAACCTGTCGGTTTCGGAGGCGGCCGGCATCACTGCCGGCCACCTGAATTACGCGATGTTTCAGAGATCGGCGGTGCAGCTGCTGACGGATTCGAACGTGACCTACAGCGACTCGCTGAGCAATCCGTTCGTGACGAAGAGTGCGGTGTCGTCGCCGTCGAGCATCAAGTACGCGAAATGCACGACGTCGGTCACCAACATCGCGAACTGGTTCATGCAGGTACTGAACTTCATGCCGGGCGTGAGCATCGCGAATGCGGCGGTGTCGGCGACCGCGGTGGCGACCGTCGGCGCGGCGCAGACGACCTGTGCGATTCCGGTGTTCCTGTGCCAGAAGAGCGGCGGCCATACGCCCGGCGAGTGGCTGAGCGCGCTCGGCAACACGACGTCGTGGGGCAGCGGGAATTTCGGCTGGGCGGCGCTCGACGGATCGAACAGCAATTCGGAGGTCACCAACGAGCTGACGGGCAATTACTGCAGCCTGCCGGCGACCGGCGCGCAGATCGGCTCGCCGGGCCAGAAGGCCGCGAGTGCCGACGCATGGAACACGCGCTTCGGCATCTACGGCCACGGCTTCAAGGCGCCGGCGGCCGGCACGCCCGACAACACGCCGGACTTCACGGGCGCGACCTACAACACCGCGACGGGCGTGTCGCAGACGTCGAACATTTATGGTTCCACCGATGCCTACTCGCGCTTCGTGCAGGACCGGCTCCAGAACACGCTGTATCAGGGCGATAAGACTACCCAGATCAACACCGGCGGCACGGCGCTCGGCAAGAGCGATTACCAGACTTATGGCGCGGACCGCCGCATCGCGCTCGCGCCCGAGGTCGACTGCTCGGCGCTGAGCGGGGGCGGCTCGCACAAGACGGCCGTGCTGCAGTGGGACTGCGTGCTGATGCTCGAGCCGATGGATGCGAACGCGGGGAGCGGCGGCGCGGGAAGCATCGTCGCGCATGTCGAGTATCTCGGTTCGTCGAGCACGCCGGGCAGCCCGTGCGCGACCGAAGGCGTGCCGGGCAGCGGCAGCTCGGTCGGCCCGCAGGTGCCGGTGCTCATCCAGTAGAAGAGGCGATCATGAAAAAACATCTGACTCTTCGGTCGCGGATGCGAGGCGTGGCAGCGGTCGAGTTCGCGATCGTGATGATCCCGATGATCCTGCTCGTCACCGGCGTCTCCGAATTCGGGCGCGCGATCTACCAGTACGAAGCGCTGACCAAGGCGACGCGCGATGCCGCGCGCTACCTGTCGACGTACAAGTCGAGCGATCCCGCGTACCCGGTGGCGGCCGCGCAGTGTCTCGTGGTCTACGGCAGCACGACCTGCGGCGCATCGGGCACCGAGCTCGCGCCGGGCCTCACGACGACGATGGTGGTGGTGTGCGACGCGTCGCACACGTCCGGTTGCGGCGGGACGAACGATCCCGCGCAGTTCGCGAACGTGCCGATCTACGACTCGAACAACGGCTCGTCGGGCGGCACGCCGGCGGGGAGCATCAACCTCGTCGAGGTGAAGATCACCGGCTACCAGTATCAGCCGATTCCCGCGTTCAGCGGCCTGCAGCAGCTGACGTTCGGCGACATCATCACCGTGATGAGGCAAGTGTCATGAAACCGCGCTCCCTGTCCCTGCTGCGCCGCCGCGCCGAACGCGGCGCGACCGCGGTCGAGTTCGCGCTGATCGCGTCGATCTTCTGCACGCTGCTGATCGGCATCTGCGAGTTCGGGCGCGTGCTGTTCTACTGGAACACCGCGAGCGAGGCAATGCGCCTCGGCGCGCGCACCGCGACGGTGTGCGATGCGGATGCGTCGGTCATCAAGACGCGCATCACGTCGCTGCTGCCGGTACTCGCGAACTCGAACGTGTCGCTCAGCTACCTGCCGGCCGGTTGCGACGCCGATGCGACGACCGCGCGCAGCACCTGCTCGTTCGTCACCGTCAAGGTCACGAACGTCACCATCACGACGCTGATTCCGTTCGTGAAAGTCGCGGTGACGATGCCGCCTTTCACGACGACGCTGCCGCGCGAAAGCCTGGCGACGTCGACGGGCGGCACGGTTTGTCAATGAACGAACAGGCGAGGCGAACAACATGATCAACATCCTCGTGGCGTCCGACGATACAGGACATCTGGCACAAGTCGCACGGCTCGTCGGCGACTGCGGCAATTATCGCGTCACGCGCGCGACGGGCCGCCCGTCGCAGATCGAACATCGCACCGACGGCCTCGATGCATTCGACGTGCTGATGATCGACTGCGCGTCCATCGATGCGGCCGAGCTGTCGGCGATCGAGCGGATGTGCCGGCTGCACGCGGGCGTGACCTGCATGCTGATCAGCGCGGATGCGTCGCCGCATACGCTGCTCGACGCGATGCGCGCCGGCGTGCGCGACGTGCTTTCCTGGCCGCTCGAAATGAATGCACTCGGCGATGCGCTACAGCGCGCCGCTGCGCAGAGCACGCGGCGCGACAGCGGCGACACCCGCATCGTGTCGTTCATGTCGTGCAAGGGCGGCACCGGCACCAGCTTCATCGCCAGCAACGTCGCGTACGAGATCGCCGAAGGCTACAAGCGCCGCGTGCTGCTGATCGACCTGAACCAGCAGTTCGCCGACGCAGCCTTCCTCGTGACCGACGAAACGCCGCCGTCCACGTTGCCGCAACTGTGCGCGCAACTGGAGCGTCTCGACGGCGCGTTCCTCGACGCGAGCGTCGCGCGCGTCAGCGAAACCTTCCACGTGCTCGCGGGCGCGGGCGATCCCGTCAAGGCCGCCGAGATGCGCGAAGACGCGCTCGAATGGATTCTCGGCGTCGCCGCGCCGCGCTACGACTTCGTGATCTTCGATCTCGGCCTGAATCTCAATCCGCTGTCGATGGTCGCGCTCGACCGCAGCGACCAGATCGAGCTCGTCTTGCAGCCGACGATGCCGAACGTGCGCGCGGGGCGCCGGCTGCAGGAAATCCTGATGTCGCTCGGTTGCCCGCTCGACCGTCTGCGTCTCGTGCTGAACCGCAACACCCGGTCGAGCGACCGCGCGCGCGCGGCGCTCGAGGAAGTGCTCGGGATGCGCGCGGCATGCGTGATTCCGGAAGACAGCGACGTCGTGCTCGAATCGGTGAACCAGGGCCATCCGGTGTCGCGCCTCGCGCGCAACAGCGCGGTCGCGCGCGCACTGCAGAGCTGCGCGAAGCAACTGGTCGACGGCGATTCGCGCACGGCGCACGGAGCACATCGCAGCGAGCCGCTGATCGCGAGGTTGTTCGGGCGCGGCGCCACGCCGAAACTCAAGTCCATGTGAAATCACTCGGGGAGTCCATCATGTCACTGCGCGAACAGATGTCGTTGCAACGGGCGCCAACCTTCACGTCACGCGCCGAACAGGGCGGCGCCGCGGGCTCGATGGTGCGCGAGGCCTACCAGAAGCTGCGCCGAGAAATCCACGCGGCGGTGCTCGAACGGGTCGAACTCGAGCGCCTGTCCCGGCTGCCGCAGGATCAGGTGCGTCAGGAAATCACCACGCTGATCTCGCGCATTCTCGACGAGGACAAGCTGCCCGCGAACGACATCGAGCGGCGTCAGCTCGCGATCGACGTGTACGACGAGATGTTCGGGTTCGGGCCGCTCGAAGCGCTGCTGCGCGACCCGGGCGTGTCGGACATCCTGGTCAACACGTACAAGCAGGTATACGTCGAGCGCCACGGGCAGCTTGAGCTGACCGAGGTCACGTTCTACGACGACGCGCACCTGATGAAGGTGATCGAGAAGATCGTGTCGCGCGTTGGCCGCCGCATCGACGAATCGAGCCCGATGGTCGACGCGCGCCTGCCGGACGGCTCGCGCGTGAACGCGATCATCCCGCCGTCGGCGATCGACGGGCCGCTGATGTCGATCCGGCGCTTCGCGGTGTGCCCGCTGAAGATGGACGACCTCGTGCGCTATCAGAGCCTCACGCCGCCGATGGCCGAGCTGCTCGATGCGCTGGCGCGCGCGAAGGTGAACGTGCTGGTGTCGGGCGGCACCGGCAGCGGCAAGACGACGCTGCTCAACATCCTGTCCGGTTTCATCCCGCCGAACGAGCGGATCGTCACGATCGAGGACGCGGCCGAACTGCAACTGCAGCAGCCGCACGTGCTGCGCCTCGAAACGCGTCCGCCGAACATCGAGGGCAAGGGCGAGATCACGCAGCGCACGCTGGTGCGCAACGCGCTGCGGATGCGCCCGGACCGCATCATCCTCGGCGAAGTGCGCGGCGCCGAGGCGCTCGACATGCTGAACGCGATGAACACCGGCCATGAAGGCTCGCTCGCGACGATCCACGCGAACACGCCGCGCGACGCGCTCACGCGCCTCGAGAACATGATCAGCATCGCGGGCCTGTCGCTGCCGACGAAGACGATGCGCCAGCAGATCGCGTCGGCGATTTCGGTCGTCGTGCAGGCGGCGCGCCTGACGGACGGCAAGCGCAAGATCGTCAGCATCTCGGAGCTGACCGGCATGGAAGGCGACATCATCAACATGCAGGAAATCTTCACGTTCAAGCGGACCGGCATGGCCGACAACGGCGCGGTGCGCGGGCACTTCTGCGCCACGGGCGTACGCCCGAAATTCGCCGAGCGGCTGCAGGCGTTCGGCATCAACCTGCCCGATTCGCTGTACGACCCGTCGCGTCGCTACGACGCGAACTGAAGGCCGCGGCCGGCGCGTGCCGGCCGTCGTTCGAAGACGAGGAATGACCATGGACCCGATCTTCTACGCATTTGTGATCCTTCTGTTCGTCGCGGTCGTGCTGACGTTCGAGGGCCTGTATCAGTGGTGGAACGCGCGGCACGGCGCCGCGGCGCAACGCATCGAGGCGCGCATCCGCGCGATGTCGGCCGGCGGGCAGGTGCAGCAGGAGCGGCTGTCGATCCTCAAGGAGCGGATGCTCAACGACGCGCGGCCGTTCGACCGCTGGCTGATGCGCGTGCCGCGCGTGCAGTCGCTCGATCTGCTGCTGCAGCAGTCGGGCCTGACCTGGTCGGTCGCGAAGCTGATCGGCATCAGCCTCGCGATGCCGCCGATCGCGCTTTTCGTGCTGACGTTCACGCCGCTGCCGTTTCTGGTGACGCTGCCGATCGCGCTGGGCTTCGCGATCCTGCCGACGCTGCGCGTGATGCGCTGCCGCAGGAAGCGGATGAGCAAGCTCGAACGGCAATTGCCGGACGTGTGCGACATGATCGCGCGCGCGCTGCGCTCCGGGCATGCGTTCACGAGCGCGATCGGGATGGTCAGCGACGAGTTCTCCGAGCCGATGGGCAGCGAATTCCGCATCACGTTCGACGAGATCAACTACGGCGTCTCGCTGCACGACGCGCTGATGAACCTCGCGACACGCGTGCCGGTGCGCGACCTGCGCTACTTCGTGATCGCCGTGCTGATCCAGCGCGAGACCGGCGGCAACCTCGCGGAGCTGCTCGACAGCATCGCGGCGCTGATCCGCGAGCGCTTCAAGCTGTTCGACAAGATTCGCGTGCTGTCGGCCGAAGGGCGCATGTCGGCATGGGTGCTCGGGTGCCTGCCGTTCGGCACCGGCGGGGTGATGATGCTGCTGAACCGCGATTTCCTGTCGGTGCTGTGGACCGATCCGGCAGGCCTCAAGATCATCGGCGTGATGCTGACGATGATGGCCTTCGGCGTGCTCTGGATGCGCCGCATCATCCGGATTCATGTCTGATCCGCGACAGGCGTCGCGCAACCGGATGCCTCACGATCTGTTCGAGGAAAGTCATGGATAACCTGAACGTTACGCAAATCGTCATACTCGCCGGCCTGTTCGCCATCGTGTTCGCCGGCGCGCTGGTCGCCATGCTCGTGTTCGTGCCGCGCAGCATGCAGCGCCGTATCCTGCAGGCGAGCGGCGGGGCGGCCGCACTCGGTGGCGGCGGCGCGCCGGCCGATGGCGGGCCGACGTGGACCACGAAGCTCGCGGAGATTGCGCAGCCGATCTCGAAGCTGTCGCTGCCGAAGGAAGGATGGGAGAGTTCGCCGCTGCGCATCCGGATGATGAATGCCGGCTGGCGCACGGCGAACGCGGCCAGCATCTATTTCGCCGCGAAGACTTTCCTCGCGCTCGTGCTGCCTGCGATCGCGCTGCCCGCGTTGATCGCGACGAAGCTCGGCGACAGCCGCTACGCGCTGTCGATGGTGCTGGTGCTGCTCTGCGCGATCGGCTATTACCTGCCGAACGTCGTGCTGTCGCGCCGCGTCGCGTTGCGGCAGCAGGCGATCTTCGAGGATTTCCCGGACACGCTCGACCTGTTGACCGTGTGCGTCGAAGCCGGCCTGAGCCTCGATGCGGCGCTGATGAAAGTGTGCGACGAATTGCGCTTTCGCAGCCCGGTGGTGGCGCGCGAGCTCGAGCTGATGCTGCTCGAGATGCGTTCGGGCTTCACGAAGGAGGCGGCGCTGCACAATCTCGCGCTGCGCACCGGCGTCGAGGACATCGACTCGTTCTGCGCGATGCTGATCCAGGCCGAACGCTTCGGCACGAGCATCGGCGAGTCGCTGCGCGTGCTGTCGGACATGCTGCGCACGCGGCGGCGCATGCGCGCGGAGGAGCGCGCGGCGAAGATCGCGCTGAAGCTGCTGTTCCCGCTGATCTTCTGCATCTTCCCGGCGCTGCTGACGGTGCTGCTCGGGCCGGCGTTCCTGCATATCTACCGGATTCTGCTGCCGACGTTCGCGGGGACGGGCGGCTGACCGGCAGGAACGCGCACGCCGCCGGATGCGTCGGCGGCGGGTTAGGTGCGGGAGCGGAGCGGCCGGCATGTCCGGCCGCATTGCCTTGTCTGTGCGTGATGCCCGGATGGCGCGGCGCCGGGTATGGCGCCGCATGACGTAAGGTTCCGGCGGCGGTGCGCCGCGCGCTCACGCGATGCGCGCCGCGCGACGTCAGCCGCCGTAGGTGTCAGCCGCCGTAGATGTCGAAATCGAAGTACTTCGACGCGAGCCGCTTGTACGTGCCGTCCTTCACGATGTCGAGGATCGCGCGGTCGATTTTCGCCTTCAGGTCGGCGTCCTCCTTGCGCAGGCCGATGCCGGCGCCGATGCCGAGCATCTTTTCGTCGACGAGCTCCGGGCCGACGAACTGGTAGTTCGCGCCGCGCGGCGACTTCAGGAAGCCGATCGCGGCCTGCACCTCGTCCTGCAGCGCGGCGTCGAGCCGGCCGGCGATCAGGTCGGCGTAGACGCCGTCCTGGTTCTGGTACGACACCACGTTCGCGCCTTGCTTCGCCCAGTACGCCTTCGCGTACGCTTCCTGGGTCGTGCCCTGTTCGACGCCGATCGACTTGCCCTTCAGCGATTCGGCGGTCGGCAGCAGCGGCGAGCCCTTCTTCACGACGAGACGGGTCGGCTGATTGTAGATCTTGGTCGTGAAGCCGATCTGTTCCGCGCGCTGCGGCGTGATCGACATCGACGACAGCACAGCGTCGAACTTCTTCGCCTTCAGCGCCGGAATCATCCCGTCGAAATCGTTTTCGAGCCACACGCATTTCGCCTTCACGCGCGCGCAGATCTCGTTGCCGAGGTCGATGTCGAAACCGACGAGCTTGCCGTCGGGCGCCTTCGATTCGAACGGCGCGTAGCTGGCGTCGGTGCCGAAACGGATCGTGGTCCAGTCCTTCGCGGCGGCGGGGCCTGCCGAAACCGCGAGCAGGGCGATCGATACGGCTGCAATCAGTCTCTTCATTGTGCGTTCCTTGGAAGGTCAATCCGGTTCAATACGGCACGGTTGGTTGGACACGGTCGGTCAGACGCGGTCGGTCAGACACGGCCGGTCAGACACGGCCGCTCAGGCGGAGACGAAGGCTGCTCGCCCGCGCCCCGGCCCGAGCTGTTCGCCCGATCGGCGCGATCTCCAGCGGCGCGTCCGTATCGGAAATATACGCAGAAAATAAAATAAGAGTCCAGAATGGAAAAAATATCGCTTTCGTCGGCGGCGATCGCGGCGCCCCTTGTGGAAATACGAAAATGGACTAACCTTCTGAGTAAATTCGCTTAGAGACTCACTGTCATGTCCGAACCCGCTCACAGTCCGCGCCGCACTTCGTCGCGAGCGTCGATATCGCAGATGTCGGCAGCCGGCCTGCGCGCATTCTTCAACATCGCGCGCGACTGGGCGCTGTCCGCCGACGAACAGATCGTCCTGCTCGGCTCGCCGGGCCGTTCGACCTTCTTCAAATGGAAGGCGTCGCCGGAATCGGCGCGCGTGCCGCGCGACACGCTCGAGCGCCTGTCGCTGCTGCTCGGCATCTACAAGGCACTGCAAATCCTGCTGCCGCAACCGGCCGCCGCCGACGCATGGGTCAAGTGCCCGAACGACGCCCCGCCGTTCGGCGGCAAGCGCGCGCTGGACCGGATGCTGGCGGGCAACGTCAGCGATCTCGTCGCGGTGCGGCAATATCTCGACGCGATGCGGGGCGGGTGGGCGTGAACGATCCGGAAATCCTGACGCGCTGGCCTACGGCGGCCCTCGACTGGACGCCCGCCTATCGGGTCGTTCCCACTCGTTTTCCGGCGGCTGGCCTGTTCGACCGTGTCGCCCCCGCCGGGGATCTCGACGCGCTCCACGCGCTCGAAGCGCTGACGGACGATCGCATCCGGGACGAGATCGGCGTGCTGAATCTGGTCCCGCCCGCCGAGCGCCGGTACGGTCCCGGCTGGGGGCCGGTGATGGCGGCGTTCACGCATCCGGATCCGCAGGGCGGCCGCTTTTCCGATGGCAGCTACGGCGTGTTCTATTGCGCGCATTCGCGCGACACGGCAATCGCCGAAACGCGCGATCACTGCAGCCGGTTCCTCGCCGCGACGAAGGCGCCGCCGATGCGCCAGCAGATGCGGCTGTACGCGTTGACGGTGCAGGGCGAAGTGGTCGACGTGCGGGCGCCGCGCGTGCAGCACGGTCCGGTCCTGCTCGATCCGCTGGACGGAGGCGCGGCGCGGGCGCTCGGGCGCGCAGTGCGCGACGCGGGCGGGGCGGGGATTGTCTATCCGTCCGTGCACGACGCGCACGGCGAATGCGTCGCGGCGTTCCACTCGACGGTGTTGCGCGACTGCCGTCACGAGGCCTATCTGGAATACGCGTGGAACGGCACGGCGATCGATGCGGTGTTCGAACTGCATCAGGTGGGATAGGGCGGCGCCGCCGGATCGCGTCGACGAAGCGTGCCGAGTACCGGCCACCGGGCACCACACGGGCTTCACGGCAACGGCCAGTCGCCCGCCCGCCGCGCGCGGGCATCCGCCAGCGACACCGACCAGCTCGCGCCGGTGCGCGGCTCGACGAGCGTGAGTCGCCCGGCGGGCGCGAACGCGCCGGTGTCGATGAACCACTGCGAACCGATCCTGAGCGGCGCGCGCACCGGCGTATGGCCGCTGCAGGTCAGCGACAGGCCGCGTTGCCAGTCCGGATCGGCAAGGCCTTGCACGAGATCGCGCCCCCAGATCAGGCGCTCGCGTACCGCGGCCGAGTAGCTGCCCGCATCCAGTTCGACATCCGATCCGAAAAACTCCGCGTGCAGCACATTGAAGCGCGCCGGCCCGTCGCCGATCACGCGCACGAGCGGCAGCGTCTCGACGCGCGCCGCATGCGCGCGCAGGCGCTCGGGCGGCAGGTCGACGCCCCAGTCGCCGCCGATGCCCCGCCATGCATCGGCGGGCAGCTTGCCGCGCGCGACGAGGGACAGCACTTCCTCGTGGTTGCCGCGCACGACGTGGCACCACGGACGGTCAAGCAGATCGAGCGCCGCTTCGGATTCCGGACCGCGGTCGACGAGATCGCCGACGCAAAACAGGCGGTCACGCGCCGGATCGAAGCGGACATCGTGCAGCAGCGCCCGCAGCGCGTCGAGACAGCCGTGCAGGTCGCCGACGACGAAATCGCGGCCGGCGGCGTTGGCGGCGTGGCGGCGGAGTTGGGGAGCGGCGCTCATGCCTTTATGGTAGAGCCTGTTGCCGGCGGGAACAGGCTCCGGCGCTTTGTGTGTGACGCCGTCATGGTGGATTGGCGATAATCGGGGGCGCTACCCTGTGGGGCCGGCCCGAAGCCGGTTGCCCGAAGCCGGTCGCCCGAAGCCGGTCGCCCGCCGCCGGCAGCACGAGCGGGCCGGCACCTTTCCCTTCACTTTCGACACGCATGATGACGCTCTATCCGCAAGTGTTACGCAACCGGCCGCGCATGGTCGCGGCGCTCGTCGCGGGCGTGCTGTTCGCGCTCCTGATGCCTTTTTCACTGCGCCCGACCGTGCGCGCGCTGATCGGCTGGGATGGCGCGATCTGGCTGTATCTCGTGCTGATGTGGGTGCGCATGGTGACGGCGCATCATCACCGCGTGCGCGAGATCGCGGTCCGCGAGGACGAGAGCGCGACGACCGTGCTGACGATCATCTGCATCGCGACGATCGCGAGCGTCGCGGCAATCGCGATCGAGCTGGCAACCGCGAAGAACGTCGGCTTTCGGGCGGGACTCGGCCATTACGTCGTGACCGGTGCGACGCTGTTCGGCGCGTGGTTCCTGATCCCGACGATCTTCACGCTGCATTACGCGCGGCTCTACTACGCGTCGCCGGGCGGCGAGCCGGCGCTGAAGTTTCCGGATCGCCACGCCGAGCCGGACTACTGGGACTTCCTGTATTTCTCGTTCACGATCGCGGTCGCGTCGCAGACGGCCGACGTGTCGCTCGCGAACCGCTCCGCACGGCGCGCGGTGCTGTCGCAGTCGATCCTGTCGTTCTACTTCAACATGGCCGTGCTGGGGCTGTCGATCAACGTCGCGGCCGGATTGCTCGGCTGAGCGGCATCGCTTCGCCGGGCCTGCCTGCCGGGATGCGGGCGCACGCACGGCGGGCACGCCGCCGGCCGCGTGTTGCCGCGCATCAGGCCGCAGCGCACCGAGCCGAGCCGAGCCGAGCCGAGCCGAGCCGAGCCGAGCCGAGCCGAGCCGAGCCGAGCCGGCCGGGGTCAAGACACGTTTAAAAAGTGCCGTCAGCCGGGCTCGCCCGTGGAGAAACCGGCGCATACTGTTGATCCCTTCCGCTTGGCCAACGCATGCCAGGCCACTGCGCCGCGTCGACGGCGCAGCCGCGCAGCCCGGCACGCATGAGGAGCGCAATCATGTCCGATTGCCCGCACGATCCGTATGCGCATCATTACATCCACTGCCTGCCGTTCGGCGCGCAGCCGTTCGGCGCGCAGCCGTGCGGCGCGACGGGCGCCACGCCGCGCACGCATTTCCGCGTCTGGGCGCCGGGCAGCGTTCAGGTCCAGCTCGAACTCGATACCGGCGACGGTCCGCGCACGATTCCGATGGCGTCCGCCGGGCCGGACTGGTTCGAGGTGTTCGCCGACTGCGGCGCCGGCGCGCGCTACCGCTACTGCCTCGACGACACCGTGTCGATTCCCGATCCCGCATCCCGTTCGCAGCCCGAAGGGCTGAACGGGCCGAGCGAGGTGATCGATCCGCGCGCGTTCACGTGGCGCCACACGTTCTGGTGCGGGCGTCCGTGGGAGGGCATCGCGCTGTACGCGATCCAGCCGCACGCGGCGGGCGGCTTCGACGGCGTGCGCCGCCGCCTGCCGCAGCTCGCCCACCTCGGCGTGACCGCGCTCGAACTGCTCGCGTCGCCGCACGACAGCCTGCCGTTCGCGCCGCTCGCGGCCGACGGCGGCCCCGACGCGCTGAAGGCGCTGATCGACGAGGCGCACGGTTACGGCCTCGCGGTGCTGCTCGAGCTCGACTACGCGCGCTTCGGCAGCGGCAGCGAAGCACTGCGCCATTACGCGGCGCCGTTCTTCCACACGCGCGACGACCCGCTGCAGGCTCCACCGCTCGCACTCGATCATCCGGACGTATGCGACTTCTTCTCCGACAACGCGCTGTACTGGATCGAGGAATTCCGCTGCGACGGCTTGCGGCTGCGTGAGGCCGACCGCATCGGCAGCGCATGGCTGCGGGAGATTGCCGACCGGGTGCGGGCGGCGGTGCCGTCCGACCGGATGATCCATCTGGTGCTCGGCAGCGAGCGGCATCCGGCGCATCTGGTCGACACGCATTTCGACGCGCAATGGAACGGCTGCGGCGAGCGCGCATTGCATCGGCTGACCGGCCGCGAACCGGCCGGCAGCGACGGCATCTCGCCGCACCAGTCGATCCATGCGCTCGCGCGCGCGTTGACGGCGGCCGGCTCGGTGTTCCAGCCGGCGGCGTCGCCGGGCGAAGCCGGCGACACCACGCTGCCGCTGACCTCGCTCGTGCTGTCCGACGGCGCGTGGCAGGACACGCGGCAGGGCAGCGAGGCGGGACTCGCCGCGCTCGCGTTGTCGCTGCTGACGCCGCAGATTCCGCTGATCTTCGATGAGACCGCGCGCGATCTCGAACGCGCGCACTTCGTGCAATCGGCGCTCGCGGTGCGCGCGAAGCTGATCGCGCCGCGCCTGGCCGACTGCCGGCCGCAGGACGCCCATACGCTGCGCACCGACGGCACCGGCGAGGCCGATGCGCTGCTGGCGGCGTGGCGGCTGTCCGACGGCGAGACGCTCAGCATCGCGCTGAACCTGTCGCCGGACGCGGTGCCGTTCGACGCGCCGGCGGGGATGGTGGTGTTCGAGACGCCGGGGCGGGCGCGCGACCGGATCGATCAGGGTGAATTGCCGGCTTTTTCGCTGGTGGCGTGGCTGACGGGCGACGTCAATCACTACGCGCTGACGCACGACGTGCGGCGGCTCGACGGCGGCGCGTGGCACGCGATGCGTGCCTAGGGCCTGTTCACGCTAA
>NZ_JGVW01000052.1 GCF_000687455.2 Burkholderia sp. lig30 | reverse complement strand
GCGATGCGCCCCGTCTTGCGCTGGAACCACAGCTTCGCGAGGATGTGCAGCTCGTAATGCCACTGGAACGCGAGAAAGCCCGCCACGTCGCGCACCGCCAGATCGCCGATCCGCGCCCAGTGCGCGGCGACGAGCCGGTCGACTTCCGGCAACGGGTCCTGGCCGGTCAGCTCCGCCACGCGCTCGCGGCCGATGACCGCGTGCGCGCCGTCGTCGCCGAGCTGGCGCGACAGGACCAGCTGGAAATGCGGATCGTCGCGAAACAGCGTGTCGATCGCCTTCGCGACGACCTGCACGATGAACAGGTCGTGCGACGCCATCTTCGTGTAGTAGTCGGCCACCGCGGCCAGCTCTTCCGCGCTGCGCGGCTCGCGCGGCGCAACGGTGAGCTTTTCCGGGAAGTCGGGACGGTGGCGCCGCGCCACGTCGAGAAACAGGCTTTCTTCGAATTGCGCGTTCCACTTTTGCGGCGCGCCGATCGGACGGGTCATGATGAATCGGTCTCTCAGAATGATGGTTGGAAGCCACGGCGGCGATGCCGCCCCGCTCAGGCGCGCCTCGTCAGCACCCTGACCAGGCGGTCGCCGGTGAATTGCACGACCGAGACGAGCGCGATCAGGATCACGATCACGGTCGTCATCACGGTGGTGTCGAAGCGCTGGTAGCCGTAGCGGATCGCGAGGTCGCCAAGCCCGCCCGCGCCGACGGCGCCGGCCATCGCGGTCGAGCCGATCAGCGCGACCACGGTGATCGTGAAGCCGCCCAGCATGCCGGGCAGCGCCTCGGGCAACAGCACGTGCCAGACGATGTGGCGGCGCTTCGCGCCCATCGCGAGCGCCGCTTCGATCAGGCCGCGATCCACTTCGCGCAGGCTTACTTCGGCGATCCGCGCGAAAAACGGGATCGCCGCGATCGACAGCGGCACCACCGCGGCCCACACGCCGATCGTCGTACCGATCAGCAGGCGGGTGAACGGCAGCAGCGCGACGAGCAGGATGATGAACGGCGTCGAGCGGAACGCATTGACGAACGCGCCGAGCACGGCGTTGAGGCCGCGCCGCTCGTAGATGCCACCGGGCGCGCTCGTCACGAGGATCACGGCAAGCGGCACGCCGAGCAGCGCGGCGACGCTCGCGGAAGCCGCGACCATCCAGAGCGTGTCGCGGATCGCGTCGAGCAGTTCGGGCCACCAGAGTTCAAACATGGCCGAGCACCTCCGCACGGTTCGCGTGAAGCCGCGCGCGGCCGAGCAGCGCCGCGACGGCGTCCGGTTCGTCCGACGCCGATGCTGCGACCACGAGGCGGCCCTGCGCGCGCCCCTGGATACGTTCGATGCCGCCGTGCAGAAACCGCACCGCGCCGCCGAGCGCGCCGGCGAGCGCACCGACGTCCGGCTCGCCGCCATCCTCGCCCGTATAGCGCAGATCGAGCACGACCTGCGCGCCGTCGGGCAACGCCGCGCCGTCGGGCAGCGGACGCACGCGCGCGGCCAGCTCGGCCGGCAGGTCGTGCACCAGCGTGCTGAGCAGCGCCCGCGTCGCGCCGTGCCGGGGATCGCCGAATACGCGCCACACCGGCCCCGTCTCGACCACCTCACCCTGCTCGATCACCGCGACGGTGTCGCACACGGCGCGAATCACCTCCATCTCGTGCGTGATCAGCACGATCGTCAGACCGAGCCGGCGACTGATGTCCGCGAGCAACGCCAGGATCGATTGCGTCGTCTCCGGATCGAGCGCCGACGTCGCCTCGTCGCACAGCAGGATCTCCGGGCGATGCACCAGTGCGCGTGCGATCCCGACGCGTTGCTTCTGCCCGCCGGACAGGCTCGCCGGATACGCGTCGCGCTTCGCGGACAAGCCGACCCAGTCGAGCAGCTCGGTCACGCGGCGCTCGCGTTCGGCCTTCGGCACGCCGGCGATCTTCAGCGGCAGCGCGACGTTCTCGGCGACCGTTTTCGCGGACAGCAGGTTGAAATGCTGAAACACCATGCCGGTACGGCGGCGCAGCGCCACGAGCCCGCTCTCGTCGAGCGCGCCGACATCGACGCCCAGCACCCGCACGCGGCCCGCGGTGGGCTGCTCGAGCCCGTTGACGAGACGCAGCAGCGTGGACTTGCCCGCGCCGCTGCGCCCGATGATGCCGAACACCTCGCCGCGCCGCACGTTCAGCGTCACGTCGCGCAACGCGGCGGCCTGCCCGCGCGGCGTGCCGAACACCTTGCCGACCTGCTCGAGCGCCACCGCGTCGCCGTCGGCGGGCGCGGTGTCGAACGCAAGCGGCCGCGCGCCGTCATCCGCCCGCGCGGCAGACGGCTCGATGAAACCCAGGGTATCGAAGAATTGCGTCATGACATCGCTCCGTGAGGGTCACGCATGCGCTGGCTCGCGCGCGACGCCCGGCCGGTGCTGCGCGCCCGCATGCCACGCGGGCAGGCGCGCCCCGCCGCCGAACAGCTTCTCGCGCAGCGTCGGCGCGGGATCGTAGTCTTCCTTGTACAGCCCGCGGTTCTGCAGTTCCGGCACAACCCAGTCGACGAAATCCTCGAACGATTCCGGCATCACGGTGCGCGTCAGGTTGAAGCCGTCGATGCCGGTCTCGTCGACCCACTCGGCCAGTTCGTCCGCGACCTGCGACGGCGAGCCGACGATCGGGTGATAGCGGCCGCCGAGCGTCATCTGCTCGAGGACGCGGCGCACGGTCCATGCGCCGCTCGTGCTGCGCTTCGAGATCGCGTCGACCGCCGACTGGATCGAATCGGTCTTCACGTACGAGATCGGCTCGTCGAGCCCGTAGCGGGCGAAGTCGATGCCGGTCGAGCTCGCGAAATGCGCGAGCCCGGCTTCCGGGTTCGCGTAACGACGGTATTCGTCGAACTTCTCGCGGGCGAGCCGCTCGCTCTCGGCGGTCACGACGGTCACGCCGGCGAAGATCTTGATCGACGCCGGGTCGCGCCCGCGCCGCGCCGCCGCCGCACGGATGTCGAGCACCGCCGCGCGCGCGGCGGCCTTGCTCTGGCCGTTCACGAACACGCACTCGGCGTGCTGCGCCGCGAACTCGACGCCGCGCGCCGACGACCCGGCCTGATACAGCACCGGCGTGCGCTGCGGCGACGGCTCGCACAGATGGATCGCGTCGATCGAATAGAACGGCCCGTCGTGCCGCACGCGCCGCACCTTGCCCGGCTGCGTGAACACCCGCGCGCGGGCGTCGCGGATCACCGCGTCGTCGTCCCAGCTCTGCTCCCAGAGCTTGTAGACGACGTCCATGTAGTCGTCGCCGCGCTCGTAGCGGTCGTCGTGGCTGATCTGCTGCGCGAGGCCCATGCCGCGCGCGGCGCTGTCGAGATAGCCGGTGACGATGTTCCAGCCGACGCGGCCGCGGGTCAGGTGATCGAGCGTCGACATCCGCCGCGCGAACAGGTACGGCGGCTCGTAGGTCAGGTTCGCGGTCACGCCGAAGCCGAGATGCCGCGTGACCTGCGCCATCGCCGGCACGATCAGCAGCGGATCGTTGACCGGCACCTGCACCGCTTCGCGCAACGCGGCATCGGGGCCGCCGTCGAACACGTCGTAGACGCCGACGATGTCCGCCAGGAAGATCCCGTCGAACTTGCCGCGTTCGAGCGTTTTCGCGAGATCGGCCCAGTAGTCGAGATCGGTGTAGTGCGAGGAACGGTCGCGCGGATGCGTCCAGAGCCCGTGATTGATGTGGCCGACGCAATTCATGTTGAACGCGTTGAGCAGGATTTTCTTCTTTGCCATGGGTGCGCTCCCGTCACCAGGCGACGGCGTACAGCGTGCCGAATGCGTTGTCGAGCGCGCGGCGCACCGCCGGCGACTGCTGATAGATCGAGATGAACTTGCGGATGCGCGGATCGTTCGTGCTGTCCGGCCGCACGACCCACTGGAGCGCGAAGATCTTGTTCTCGGTGCCGTCGAACAGCAGCGCGCTGTTCGGATCGGTCGTGCCGGCAAGCTTGATGAAACTCGGATAGCCCTGCGCGAGATCGACGTCGTCGAGCGCGCGCGCGAGTTGCGACGCTTCGAGCGGGACGATCTTCAGGTGTTTCGGATTCGACACGATGTCGAGCGTCGTCGCGCGGTAGCCGACGCCGGGCTTCAGCGTGATCAGACCCGCGCGCTGCAGCAGCAACAGGCCGCGGCCGCCGTTGACGGGATCGTTCGCGATCGCCACCTTCGCGCCGTCCTTCAGGTCGGCGAAGCGCTTCACCTTCTTCGAGTACAGGCCGATCTTCATGATCGTCCCCGGCGCGATCGCGACGAAATCGTAGCCGCCCTGCTTCTTCGCGTTTTCGAGGAACGGGATGTGCTGGAAGTAGTTGACGTCGATGTCCTTGTTCGCGAGCGCGGCGTTCGGCGTGTTCCAGTCGGTGAACTCGATGATCTTCACGTCGAGCCCCTGCGCCTTCGCCTCCTGGGCGGCGACTTTCAGCGCCTCGATCTGGGGGCTTGTCGCGATGCCGACGCGCAACGGCGCGGTGTCGGCGGCATGCGCGCCGGAAACGAGCGCCGCGCCCAGCAGCGCGATCGCGAACGAGCGCGCGAGGCGCGCGACGTGGCGGGCGGAATAGACGGGATGCAGCATGGGGACCACTCTCATGTCGATGGGCTGGATCAACGCATGAGCACGCCCGCGGCGGGCGCGGAATGCGTCCTCCGGATGCGGAGTCATGCGAACGGAATGAATGTCAGCCGATGATAAGGAGCGCCCCGGCGGTGGTCTACGAAGCGATTCTGGGAAGAAAATCGCGGAACGCGATATGGGGCGGGACGTTTGCTATCAGAAAAATTGAACGATGCAATGAGAATTATGCGTTTTTCTTACATGGAGGCGTCAGGCATAGTTGCGACGTGATGACGCACCTTCGAGTTTTCCAGTCATGAACATGCGAATCGAGCCTTCGTTGCTCGCCAACCCCGATCTGCTCTTTGCCACGCTCCCGTCAGGGATCAGCATGCCTTACGTCGAGCGGGGCGCGGGCGAGCCGATGGTGTTCGTTCACGGCTCGCTGTGCGACTACCGCTACTGGGACGCACAGCTCGCCGCGCTCTCCGCGCATTACCACTGCATCGCGCCGAGCCTCAGCCACTACTGGCCGGCGGTCGAAGCCGGCATCCAGAACGAGTTCAGCTGGCGCAACCATGTCGACGAAATGGCCGAGTTCATCGCGGCGCTCGATCTCGGCCCGGTGCATCTGGTCGGGCATTCGCGAGGCGGCAGCGTGGCGTTCAACGTGGCGCGCGAGCATCCGGGCCTCGTCAAGACGCTGACGCTGGCCGATCCGGGCGGGCCGCTGCAGCAGGCCGGCGTGCGCGAGGCGACGTTACCGCCCGCCGCGCAGGCGCTGCGCGCGAAGGCCGCGGACCTGATCGAAGACGGCGACGTCGACGCGGGGCTGGAACTGTTCGTCGATTCCGTCAGCGTGCCCGGCGCATGGCAAAAGAGCGGCCCCCGCTTCCGCACGATGGCCGTCGACAACGCAAGCACCCTGCCGAAGCAGCTCCGCGATCCGTTGCCCGCCTATTCCAACGAAACGGCCGGGGATCTCGCATGCCGGACCCTGCTCATCGACGGGCAACGCAGCCCGCGGATGTTCCGCAACAACGTCGAAACCCTCGCAGGCTGGATTCGTGACGCGGACCGGCAGACCGTCGCGGGCGCATCGCACGGGATGAACGTCGCGCATCCGGGCGTGTTCAACCGGCTCGTCCACAGCTTCATCGAATCGTAAGCACAAGCGGCTCGGCGTCGCGACGACAGCCAGCCGTCCCCGGCATGCGCGCCAGTCCGCGCGCGCCGGCGCCGGCCGCTCGAAGCGGCCGGCGCGCTTTCCGTCCCCCAGTACTCCTTTCGGTTTTCCGCACGCCTCGCTTCCGCGCCTCTTGCCGGCCGGCGAAGCAAGTCGAAAAAGCGTCTGTCGCGCTGCCCGTCTCCGTTGCGCGGCGATCGCCGGGGAAGACCGTTAGTTGCAATCTAGCGGCCGCTGGCACATGCGAAAAACCCCGGACACGCAGGCTGACGCCGCGCTCCGGGGTTCGACACGCGCACGGGCGATGCACGCCGCATCGCCCGGCCATCACGCTCAGCGCGACGCGACATTCTCCTTGCGCAGCGCGCCGCTGTCGGCGGCGGGCTGGCCGCCCCAGCCGCCGCCGAGCGCGCGAATCAGGTTGACGGTCGACACCGCCTGCGTGCCGGTCAACTGGTTCGCCTGCAGCTGCGACACGAGCACCGAGCGCTCGCTGTCGATCACGTCGAGATAGCTGACCTCCCCTTCCTGATATTGCGTGCGCGACAGCGTGGCCGCGCGCTTCGACGCATTGACCGCCGCGTCCTGTGCGCGAATCTGCTCGTCGAGCAAGCGCAGGTCGGCGAGGTTGTCCTCGACTTCGCGGAACGCGACGAGCACCTGCTGCCGGTAGTTCGCGACCTGCTCGTCGTACTGCGCGCGCGCCTGCTGGACGCCCGCGCTGCGACGCCCGCCGTCGAAGATCGGCAGCGTGAGCGCCGCGCCCGCGAACGGCCCGAGCAGGAACGTGCGGCTCGTCCACATGAACAGGCTGCCGAGCGTCGCGGCCTCGTAGCCGAATGCACCCGTGATGTCGAGCTTCGGGAAGTACGCGGATTTCGCGAGGCCGACGCGCGCGTTCGCGGCCGCCATCGCACGCTCCGCCGCGGCGATGTCGGGCCGCCGTTCGAGCAGCGCCGACGGCAGGCCAGCCGGAATCGCCACCTTGACCGGCACGATCGGCGTCTCCGTGAACGAGAAATCCGCCGGCGGCTTGCCGAGCAGGATCGCGAGCGCATGCTCGGATACCGCGCGGCGTCGCGCGACACCGACCGCATCCGCCTGCGCGGTCGCCAGCTCGTTCTTCGCGCGCGACACGTCGAGCTCGCTGATGTCGCCCTCGTTGAAGCGGCGCTGCACGAGCCTGAGCGCCGCATCGCGCAGCTCGACCGTGCGGCGATACAGGTCCTGGTCGGAATCGAGACGGCGCAGCTCGAAATAGTTCTGCGCGACGTCCGCCTGCAACGCGAGCTGCACCGAGCGGAACAGCGCCTCGCTTTGTGCGGTGTCCGCGCGCGACGCCTCGACATTGCGGCTCACGCGGCCGAACAGGTCGGCCTCGTAAGACACCGTGCCCTGCGCGCGCCAGAGCGTCGCGGTCGTCGGGCCGGTGCCCTGCGGCTGGAACTGCGATGCCGACGACAGTCCTTCGCGCGTCGGCCCGAAGCCGGCGCCGATCTGCGGGAACCACTGCGAACGCGCGGCGCGGGTCGCTGCGCGCGCCTCCTCGACGCGCGCCGCCGCGGCCTTCAGGTTCTGGTTCGCGGCGAGCGCCTGCGCCTCGAGCGCATCGAGCGCCGGATCGCCGAACACCGTCCACCATTCGCCGCGATGCGCGACGTCGGACGGCTCGGCGGTCTTCCACGTGCCGGCCTGCTCGCCCGGGGCAAGCACGGGCGCTTCCTTGAATGCGGCAGGTGTCGCGACGTCCGGCCGCTTGTAGTCCGGCCCGACCGCGCACGCGGCGAGCAGCGACACCAGCAGCCCGCTCGCCACCGCCAGTTTCGCGATGCGCGTGAAGCCAGGTTGAGTCATGGTCTTGTCCATCCTTCTATCCTCAAGCATCGGGAGCCGGCACGCCCGGAGCCGGTACGCCCGGAGCCGGTACGCCCGGAGCCGGCACGCCGTAACCGGCCGAATCCTTTTGCGCGACGTGGATCTTGCCGCCCGCGAGCGTGCGCAGCACCACATAGAACACCGGCGTCAACATCAGGCCGAACAGCGTCACGCCAAGCATCCCGAAGAACACGGCGATACCCATCGCATGTCGCATTTCAGAGCCCGCGCCCGTCGACGTCACGAGCGGCACCACGCCCATGATGAAGGCGATCGACGTCATCAGGATCGGGCGCAGCCGCAGCCGGCTCGCCTCGATCGCCGCTTCGAGCGGCGTCTTGCCGTCATGCTCCAGCTCGCGCGCGAACTCGACGATCAGGATCGCGTTCTTCGCCGACAGCCCGACCAGCACCATCAGGCCGATCTGCGTGAAGATGTTGTTGTCGCCCTGCGTGAGCCACACGCCCGTCAGCGCCGACAGGATGCTCATCGGCACGATCAGGATCACCGCGAGCGGCAGCGTCAGGCTCTCGTACAGCGCCGCGAGCACGAGGAACACGAGCAGCACGCTGATCGGGAACACCCACATTGCCGAGCTGCCGGCGAGAATCTGCTGGTACGTGAGGTCGGTCCATTCGAACTTCACGCCACGCGGCAGCGTCTCGGCCGCGATCCGCTCGATCGCCGCCTGCGCCTGCCCGGACGAGTAGCCGGGCGCCGGGCCGCCGTTGATGTCGGCCGCCGTGTAGCCGTTGTAGCGCACCACCATTTCCGGCCCGAAGGTCGGCGTCACAGTCACCAGCGAAGACAGCGGCACCATTTCGCCGGCTGCATTGCGGGTCTTCAGCTGCAGGATGTCGTCCGCGCGCTGGCGGAACGGCGCGTCGGCCTGCACCCGCACCTGGTAGACGCGGCCGAAGCGGTTGAAGTCGTTCACGTACAGCGAGCCGAGGTAGACCTGCATCGTGTTGAACACGTCGGTGACGGGCACGCCGAGCTGCTTGGCCTTCACGCGGTCCAGGTCGACGTTGAGCTGCGGCACGTTGATCTGGTAGCTCGTGAACAGCGGCCCGAGCTCGGGCGCCTGCTGCGCGCGCTTGATGAAGTCGTTGGTCGCGTCCGCGAGCCGCGCGTAGCCGACCGCGCCGCGATCCTCGATCTGCATCTTGAAGCCGCCGAGCGTGCCGAGGCCGAGCACCGGCGGCGGCGGGAACACCGCGACGAACGAATCCTTCATGTTCCCGTATTGCTGGTTGAGCGCGCCCGCGATCGCGCCGGCCGACAGCGCGTTGCCGTGACGTTGCGCGAACGGCTTGAGCGAGACGAACACGATGCCCGCGCTCGAGCTGTTCGTGAAACCGTTCACCGACAGGCCCGGGAACGCGACCGCGCTCTCGACGCCCGGCTGCTTGAGCGCGATCGCGCTCATCTCGCGGATCACCTTCTCGGTGCGGTCGAGCGACGCGCCGTTCGGCAGCTGCGCGAACGCGATCAGGTATTCCTTGTCCTGCGCGGGCACGAAGCCGCCCGGCACGATCCTCGACATCAGCACAGTCGCGCCGACCAGCACCAGATAGACGCCGAGCATCACCGCCTTGCGCGACAGCACGCCGCGCACGCCGTGGCCGTAATGTTCCGCGCCGCGATGGAACACCTTGTTGAAGCCCCTGAAGAAGCCGCCGAGCGCGCGGTTCATGACCCGCGTGAGCCAGTCCTCCTTGTCGCCGTGGCCGCGGAGCAGGATCGCGGACAGCGCGGGCGACAGCGTCAGCGAGTTGAATGCCGAGATCACCGTCGAGATCGCGATCGTCATCGCGAACTGCTTGTAGAACTGGCCGGTCAGGCCCGACATGAACGCGAGCGGTACGAACACGGCGACCAGCGTGAGCGCGATCGCGATGATCGGCCCGCTCACTTCCTGCATCGCCTTGTAGGTCGCCTGCCGCGCGGTCATGCCGTTCTCGATGTTGCGCTCGACGTTCTCGACCACGACGATCGCGTCGTCGACGACGATCCCGATCGCCAGCACCATCCCGAACAGCGACAGCGCGTTGATCGAATAGCCGAACGCGAGCAGCAGCGAGAACGTGCCGACGATCGACACCGGCACCGCGATCAGCGGAATGATCGACGCGCGCCAGGTCTGCAGGAACACGATCACCACGATCACGACCAGCGCGATCGCTTCGAGCAGCGTATGGATCACCGCCTTGATCGACGAACGCACGAACTGCGTCGGGTCGTAGACGATCTTGTAGTCGACGCCCGCCGGGAAGTCCTGCTTCAGCTCCGCCATCGTCTTGCGGACCTCGTCGGAGATCTGCAGCGAGTTCGCGCCCGGCGACTGGTTGATCGCGATCGCGACGGCCGGCTTGTTGTCGAGCAGCGAGCGCAGCCCGTACTGGGACGCGTCGAGCTCGATGCGCGCGATGTCGCGCAGGCGCGTGACGCCGCCGTCCGGCGTCGTCTTGACGACGATGTCGCCGAATTCCTCCTCGTTCTGCAGCCGCCCGCGCGCATTCACCGACAGCTGCAGCGGCGTGCCGGGCAGCGACGGCGACGCGCCGATCACGCCTGCCGCGACCTGCACGTTCTGCTCGCGGATCGCCTGCACGACGTCGTTCGCGGTCAGCCCGCGCTGCGCGACCTTCTGCGGATCGAGCCATACGCGCATCGCGTAGTCGCCCGAGCCCCACAGCTGCACCTCGCCGACGCCCTGGATCCGCGACAGGCGGTCCTTCACGTTGATCAGCGCGTAGTTGCGCAGGTAGGTCATGTCGTAGCGGTTGTCCGGCGAGATCAGGTGCACCACCATCGTCAGCGTCGGCGAGCTCTTCACGGTCGTGATGCCGAGCCGCTGCACGTCTTCCGGCAGGCGCGGCAACGCCTGGTTCACGCGGTTCTGCACGAGCTGCGTGGCCTTGTCCGGATCGGTGCCGAGCTTGAACGTGACGGTGATCGCCATGTTGCCGTCGCTGTTCGCCTGCGACTGCATGTACAGCATGTCCTCGACGCCGTTGATCTGCTCCTCGAGCGGCGACGCGACGGTTTCCGCGATCACCTTCGGGTTCGCGCCCGGATACTGCGCGCGGACGATCACCGACGGCGGCACGACTTCCGGATATTCCGAAATCGGCAGCAGGAACATCGCGATCACCCCGCCGAGCAGGATGACAACCGACATCACCCCTGCGAAGATCGGCCGGTCGATAAAGAATTTGGATATGTTCATCTGAGGCTCTGTCTAGTTGAGCGCGAACGCGCGGCGGCCTGGAACGGCTGGCCGGCCGCTCACGAATTCGCCTTCGCCTGCGCGGGCTTCGCGTTGTCGGCGAGCGGCGCGGCGTCGCCGCCCGTCATCGGCACGACGCGCGGCTTGACCTGCGCGCCCGGCCGCGCGCGCTGCGTGCCGCTGACGATCACGCGGTCGCCGGCCGCCAGGCCGCCGACGATCTCGCGCTGGTTGCCGTGCTGCAGCCCCGGCTGCACTTCGCGATACGACACGCGGCCCTGCGCATCGACGACGAACACGAACTTCTTGTCCTGATCGGTGTTGATTGCCGCATCGTCGACGAGCAGCGCCGGATGCGGCGCGCTGCCGCCCACCTTGATCCGCGCGTACAGGCCGGGCACGAGCGTGCCGTCCGCGTTGTCGAAGCGTGCGCGCACGCGGATCGTGCCGGACGACGTGTCGAGCCGGTTGTCGACCGAATCGATCGTGCCGCGCCGCGAATAGCCGGTCTCGTTCGCGAGACCGAGCTCGACCGGCACCTTGCGGCCGTCGCGCGCGCCGTTGATGTACTGGAGGTAGGTCTGCTCGTCGGCGTCGAACGACGCGTAGATCGGCGACACCGACACGAGCGTCGTCAGCGGCGCCGCGCTCGCGCCGGCCGACACGACGTTGCCGACCGTGATCTCCGCGCGCGACACGCGACCCGACACCGGCGCGGCGATCCGCGTATAGCCGAGGTTGATGCGGGCGGTCTCGAGCGCGGCCTGCGCGGCCTTCAGGTTCGCGGTCGCCTCGCGCGCCGCGTTCTGCTTCTCGTCGTAATCGCGCTTCGCGATCGCGTTGTCGCCGATCAGGCGTTGCGCGCGCTGCCAGTCGCTCTGCGCGTAGCCGTCGCGCGCCTGCGCGCCGGCAAGCTGCGCGGCCGCGCGGTCGACCTCGGCCTGGTAGGGGCGCGGATCGATCACGTACAGCACGTCGTCTTTCCTGACGAGCGCGCCGTCCTTGAAGTTGACCGACACGATCGTGCCGGACACCTGCGGCCGGATGTCGACCTTCTCGACCGCTTCGAGGCGGCCGGAGTAGGTCTGCCAGTCGGTGACGGTGCGCGTCACGACGGCCGCGACGTCGACTTCGGGAAGCGGCGCCGCCGCCTTGTCGGGCGCGCTCGCGTTGACGCGGATCGCCCCGAACGTGCCGAGGCCCGCGATGGCGAGCGTCGCGAGCGCGGCGAGCGCGATGCGGGAACGGGGAGTGCGCAGGATGGCCATGAAGATCTCCGGTTTGCGTGGTTTTTTCAAATGAGGGAGCGCGCCTGGAAGCGGCACTGGAAGAAGCGCACCGCTTCGAGCAGCGCCGGCGCGTAGGCGGCGAGCGCCGCGTGGGTGACGTCGGGATAGCGGATCACCTGCGTCAGCACGCCGGATTCGATCAGGCATCCGGCGTACTTCTCCGCCTCGACGTGCAACACGTCGTTCTGCGCGGTGACGATCAGCGTCGGCGGCAGGCCGCCGAGGCGCACCGATTCGAGCGGCGCCGCGTACGGATGCATGCGCTGCGCCGCCTGCGGCAGATACGCGCGATAGCACGCCGCGCACTCCTTCGCGGTGATGTCCGACGACAGGCGGCGCTCGTCGCCGATGCGCGTCATGCTGGGGTCGAGCATCGGGCCGAACAGCGCCTGGGCGGCAATCGACACGTCGCCGCGGTCGCGCGCGATGAACGCGAGGCAGTTCGCGAGCTGGCCGCCCGCGTCATGGCCGGCCACGCCGATCTTCTTCGGATTGCCGCCGAACGCGCGTGCGCGCGTGGCAACCCACACCGCCGCGCGATACGCGTCTTCCGGCGCGGCCGGAAACGGATGATCGGGCGCGAGCGAATAATCGACCGACACCACGAGCGCCGGCATGTGCTCGGCCAGAAAGCGCGCGGCGAATTCCGCATCGTCGAGCGAGCCGCGCACGAAACCGCCGCCGTGAAAGTAAAGCACTACCGGCAATCCGGTTTTATCGGGACGGCGATACAGTCTTAAAACAATGTCCCGCGCATAGCCGGGAATCTCGACGTCCGACACCGTCAAAGCCGCGCCGGCCCTTGTTTCGGCGGGAGACGGGGTTTTCAGTAAATTGCGAAGATCTGAAGCGTCCATGACGATGCGGCATCCATTTCGAGATGGAGCGCATTCTGGGTCCGGCAGACATTCGGATAAATGCCTATAATCCGGCAACACAATTCAAAGACCCTGAACAATCGCGCGTTGTGTGCGCTTACGAGGCGCCGCGGCCCGTTTGTTCCGTCTCCCATTCCCGGAGGTTGTGATGGACCGGCTTCAGGCCATGCAGGTGTTTACGCGTGTCGTCGACACGAACAGCTTCACCAAGGCGGCGGAAACGCTCAGCCTGCCGCGGGCGTCCGTCACGACGATCATTCAGAATCTGGAAGCGTTCCTCGGCGTGCGGCTGATGCACCGGACCACGCGCCGCCTGTCGCTCACACCCGACGGCGCCGCGTACTACGAACGGTGCGTGCGGATCCTCGCGGACGTCGAGGAAACCGAAGCGAGCTTCCAGAACAACAACCGCAAGCCGCAAGGCAAGCTGCGCGTCGACATGCCGGGCGCGCTCGGGCGGATGGTCGTCATTCCTTCGTTGACCGAATTTCATGCGCGCTATCCGGACATCGACCTGCAGCTCGGCCTGTCGGATCGTCCGGTCGATCTGCTGCAGGAAGGCGTGGATTGCGTGATCCGGGTCGGCGCGCTGCAGGACTCGTCGCTCGTCGCGCGCCGCGTCGGGCTGTTCGAGGGCACGTCGGTCGCGTCACCCGCCTATCTGGCGCAGCACGGCGAGCCGCAGACGATCGAGGACCTGAGCCAGCACAAGGCGGTGAACTATTTCTCGAGCCGCACCGGCCGCACGCTCGACTGGGCGTTCCTGATCGACGGCAAGGAAGTGGAAGTCAAGATGAACAGCGTCGTGTCGGTCAACGACGCGGACGCGTACGTCACCTGCGGCATCGAGGGCTTCGGCCTCATCCAGCCGCCGCTGTTCATGGTGCTGCCGCACCTGCGCGACGGCACGCTCAAGGAAATCCTGCCGGGCTACAAGCCGCTGCCGATGCCGATCTCGGTCGTCTATCCGCATAGCCGCCATCTGTCGCCGAAGGTGCGCGTGTTCGTCGACTGGATCGCGGAAATCTTCGAGCGCTGCCCGTTGCTGAGCGGCAAGAAGAGCCTCGACGCTACGTGCAGCAAACGCACGTTCGAGGACGCGGAGCGCGCGCCGACGCTCGACACGCCGGTGCTGAACGAATGGGTCGCGTGAGGGCGTGAGCGCCGCACTGCCGGTTTCGCAAGACCACACTGGCGGTGCGGAATGCGATTGTTCCACCCGGAAGACAATTCAATTCGCCGCAGCGTGATTTATCGCCGCGGCGCCAGCCCCTACATTAGTTCCTGTCGCGCAGCAGCACGCGCATCGAATCGACAAATTCGCGTGCCCCAGTAAGCGCCAAAGCGCCAACCGGGGTCGACCGCCTTGCATGGGACCCCAGTAAGCGCTAAAGCGCTAACCGGGGTCGACAGGAACAGCACCATGAATCGCCGCAGTCTTCTCGCCGCCCTGGCACTTGCCTTCACGGTTTCGGCGCCGGCTTTCGCCGACGCGGGCGCAGTTCACGCCGGCACGTACGGCGACACGTCGTGGTACGGCAAGAGCATGAAAACGCGCGCCGAAGTGCGCGCGGAACTCGTACAGGCGCAGCAGGACGGCATGCTCGCGAATGGGCGCAAGTCGACTTCGAATGGGTCAGGGCTCGACATGATGCCGCGCCCGCATCGCGCGACGCCGTAAGGCAACCCGCTCGCCGACGCCGATCGCGTCGCGCGGCGGCTTCCCCGAGCGCGGCCCGGCTTCACCAGCCGGCCGCCATCGTCATTCACGCTCACAAGGTACCGACATGAACGAACCCGTCCCCTCCCCGCTCGATTACTGGGATAACAACACCCCGGTCTGGACACCTTTCCGCTCGAGCACGCCGTCGCACTGAGCGCTCAACGCGGTGGCACGCCATCGCGCCACGCGTCCCAGTGCGTGACGATCTCCTGCACCAGCGGGTTGCCCGCCCGGTACAGGTTCTCGGTCGCCGGAGCGAACCCGCCCTGCGCCGCGTAATTCAGCAAGTTGTCGGCACTCGTCTGGCCGCGGTGCGGCCGGTCGAAATCCGAACCGGTGCGCAGCACCGCGACCCGCGCGAGATCGACGCGCCGCACGCTCGCCGCGCGCTTGAGCGCCTCGAAGGTCGCGTTGTCCTCCTGCGCGGTCATGCAGTAGGTGCCCTGGCCGTCGGTCAGAAGCTTCATCCACTGCCGCGCCCGTTCGCCGAGCCGCGTGCCGGAAAACCACGTATTGCCCGACAACGTGTCGCAGCGGATCACGGCCGGCGGCCGGTTCGCGGGCGCGTAGTCGAATTTCGCGCGCGCGGCCTGCGCCTGCGCGCTGTCGGCGAGCGCCACGTCGCGCGACAACGCGTAGGCGGCGTCGGCCAGTTGCGCGTTCAGCCGGAACACCTCGGTGCGGTAGTCGAGCGGTGGCTTGTCGGCGGGCCGCTTCGTGTTGATGCCGAGATAGCCGGTCGGCCAGCCGGCCGGACGCTCGCGCGCATCGAGCTCCCATTGCAGGCCGAAGTCGACCAGATACGTCGCCCAAGCGGCGGAACCGAGCGTGCCCTGCGCGGGATCGACGCCGGCAATGCCGGAAATCAGGAAATATGTGCGGCGCAGATCGAATTGCGTCGAGAACGTCAGCGCCATCGTCGATGCGGCGGCGTTCGCATAGCCCATGCCGGTCGTGACGACGCATACGTCCTGAAGGTTGCAGCGCACCGCCGGGTAATCGGGCGACAGGCCCGGCACGGCCACCGCTTGCCACGGGCCGAGGCGATCGAGCCACGCCTGCCCCTCCGGCGCGAACATCGTGACGATCATCACCTTGACCGGGCGGCCCGGCGCGGCGGCGGACACCGTGCTCGCGCCGTCCTGCGGCGCGACCGATGGCGTGAGCGATGGCGTGAGCGATGACGCGGGCGATGGCGTGAGCGATGACGCGGCCGGCGGCGCGGTCGTGCAGGCGGCGAGCGAGAGCGCGGCGGCGCCCATCATCGAGCGAATCAGCATCGGCATTCCTTATCGACAGGTACGACGTTGAGCGAATCAGCGCGAACGGTTGACGCAGGCCGCACGATGCGCCGCGCGGCGGTTCAGAGCCGCGCGAGACCGGCGACGCCGTAGCCGAGCACGACGAGCGCGGCCGCGACGTGGCTCGCCGCGAGCCACACCGGCGACTTGACGAGGCGGCCGATCGCGCTGCCGCCGAACGCGAACACGAGTTGCCCGGTCAGGCTGCCCGTGAACACGCATGCGGCGCCGAGCAACCAATGCCGATGCACGGCGGCGGACGCGGCCGCGTAGCCGTAGAACAGCAGGATCGTGAGCGGATTGGCGAGCGTGACGAAGAACATCGACGTGAACGGCCGGCTGCCGGGCGCGGGTGCCGCGCCGTCGAGCGTGCGGCGGCGATCCCTCAGCGCCTGCCACAGCATGCGCGCGCCCATTGCGAGCAGCACGAGCGCGCCGACCAGGCGGAACAGCGGCAGGTGCGCGGCGAGCGTGCCCGCGAGCACTGCGCCGATCGTGAAGGCGACGACCGCGTAGCAGCCGTCGGCCGTCGCGACGCCCACCGCCGCGCGCACGCCGCTCGCCGCGCCGGCATGCATGCCGTAGTTCGCGATCATCAACGCGACGGGCCCGACCGACAGCGCGATCATCAGCCCGAACAGGAAGTCGTTCATCCGGAATCGCCATTCATCGGATAAAACGACGATTCTAGCGGGTATGCCGTTTGCGGCAAACGCGTCAAATAACCTCGACGCGCGCCGGGCCGTCCGCCATCTCGCCGATCACCGCCGCGCGATCGAAACCGTCGGCATTGAAACACGCGAGCACGTCGTCGACCGCTTCCGGCGCGCACGCGACGAGCAGGCCGCCGGATGTCTGCGGATCGGTCAGCAACGCCTGCGCGACGGCCGGCAGGCCGTCCGAGAGCCCCACGTCGGCGCCGTAGGCCGCCCAGTTGCGCCCCGACGCGCCGGTGACGACGCCGTCCGCCGCGAACGCCTCGACGCCCGCGAGCCACGGCAGCGCCGCGTAGCGCACGCGCGCGGTCAGGCCCGCGCCGCGCGCCAGCTCCAGCGTGTGGCCGAGCAGCCCGAAGCCCGTCACGTCGGTCAGCGCATGCACGCCGGGCAAGCCGGCCAGCTCGGCGCCGGGGCGGTTCAGCTTGGTCGTCGTCGCGATCATTTGCGCGTAGCCGGCCGCATCGAGCCGGTTCTTCTTGAGCGCCGCCGACAGTACGCCGACGCCGAGCGGCTTGCCGAGGATCAGCACGTCGCCCGCGCGCGCGGCCGCGTTGCGCTTCACGCGATCGGGATGCACGACGCCGATCGCCGCAAGGCCGTAGATCGGCTCGACGGAGTCGATCGAATGGCCGCCCGCGACCGGGATGCCCGCTTCCGCGCAGACCGACTCGCCGCCGCGCAGCACCGCCGCGATCGTCTCGTGCGGCAGCACGTTGATCGGCATCCCGACCAGCGCGAGCGCGAGGATCGGCTTGCCGCCCATCGCATACACGTCGGACAGCGCGTTGGTCGCCGCGATGCGGCCGAAGTCGAACGGATCGTCGACGATCGGCATGAAGAAATCGGTGGTCGCGACGATCGCCTGCTGGTCGTTCAGGCGGTAGACCGCCGCGTCGTCGGACGTCTCGGTGCCGACGAGCAGATCGGGAAACAGCGCGGGCGGCGTCGCGCGCCTGAGCAGCTCGGACAGCACGCCCGGCGCGATCTTGCAGCCGCAGCCGCCTCCGTGCGACAGGCTCGTGAGGCGCGGAACGGCGGGCGGGGTTTGCGTGGCTTCGGTCATCGTCGGCATCCGGTTGAAATACAGCACACTATTATCGGCAATTCCGCGCCGGCGCGCGCAGCCGTTTCAGGCCGCTGCCGCGAGCGAGAATCCCCGCTCGTCGATCGCCTCGGCCAGCGTGCCGAACGCACCGGCGATCTGTTCCTCCGGCACGCATGCATACCCGAGCAGCAATCCCGGCTGCGCGCGCGAATGCGCCTCGTAATACCCGGACAGCGCCCGCACGACGATGTTGCGCTCGAGCGCCGCCTGCGCGACCGCGCGATCGTCGGCGCCGTCGGGCAGCCGGATCACGAGATGCAGCCCCGCGTCGCCGCCCGCCGCCGGCAGCGCGTCGCCGTACCGGCGCGCGAGCACGTCGAGCAGCATCTCGCGGCGCTGCCCGTACAACGTGCGCATCTTGCGGATATGCGACACGAAGTGGCCCTCCGCAATGAACTCCGCGAGCACCGCCTGCTGCAGCAGCTGCCCCTCGCGGTACAGCTCCGCGCTCGCCGTCGCGAAGCTCTCGGCGAGCGGCTCCGGCGCGACCAGATAGCCGACCCGCAGCCCCGGGAACAAGGTCTTGCCGAAACTGCCGACATAGATCACCTGCCCGGTGTCGTCGAGGCCCTGCAGCGACGCGAGCGGCCGGCTGCCGTAGCGGAACTCGCTGTCGTAGTCGTCCTCGATGATCCAGCAGCGGTGCTGCCGCGCGTATTCAAGCAGCATCCGGCGCCGCGCGAGGCTCATCACCATGCCGAGCGGATACTGGTGCGACGGCGTGACGAGCATCAGCTTCGGCGGCTCGGCCAGATCGGCGGCGGACGGCGCGATGCCCTCGTCGTCGACCGGAATCGGCCGCGTGGTCAGGCCCGACACGTTCAGCACGCTGCGCACGCCCCAGTAGCACGGGTCCTCGGTCCAGATCGCGTCGCCCGGATCGGTCAACAGGCGCACGGCGAGGTCGATCGACTGGTGGATGCCGGTCGTGATGATGATCTGCTCCGGCGTGCAGCGCACCGAGCGCGACGTGCGCAGGTAGTCGGCGAGCGCCTCGCGCAACAGCGCGAGGCCGCCGCCCGGCGCATAGGTCAGCAAATCGGGGCGCAGGCGCCGCCAGTACTTGTTGTGCAGGCGCATCCACACCCGCGCGGGAAACCGCGACATGTCGGGCACGCCGGGCATGAACGCGCCGCCCTGCCGCTTCGACACGCCCGCGCCCTCGAGCAGGCGCGCACCGCGCGCGGACAGCGGCCGCGCCGCTGCCGGGGTGGCCTCGGCCCGGCGCGCGGCCTCGGGCGCGCCGACGATCTCGTCCGGCGCGCTGTCGGCGACGAACGTGCCGCGGCCGGTCGCCGACGTCACGTAGCCTTCGAGCGCGAGCTGTTCATACACCTGCGTGACCGTGTTGCGCGCGATGCCGAGCTCGGCCGCGAGCAGCCGCGACGACGGCACGCGGGTGCCGGCCGGCAGCTCGCGCGACAGGATCGCGTGCTGCAGCAGCCGGTGCAGCTGCCGGTAGATCGGTTGCTCGTTGCCCCGCACGAGGCGCTGTGCCAGCCAGTCCGACAACACGCTCGCCCGCATAATTGGCTCCTATATATTTATTGAAATGGCTCTGATTGCCAGAGCCAAATGTGATTATAGTCGCCTCCATGGGTTGCCGGAGCGCACCCGATTCCCCTACCAACCTGATTGGAACATCAAGGAGATGATCGTGAAGAATGCCGACCTGCAGGCACGCAAGAACGCCGCCACCCCGCGCGGCGTCGGCGTGATGTGCGATTTCTACGCAGCACGTGCCGAGAATGCCGAGCTGTGGGACGTCGAGGGCCGTCGCTTTATCGATTTCGCCGCCGGCATCGCCGTGCTGAACACCGGCCATCGCCACCCGAAGATCGTCAAGGCAATTGCCGAGCAACTCGACCAGTTCACGCATACCGCATACCAGATCGTGCCGTACGCGTCGTACGTCGAGCTGGCAGAAAAGATCAACCAGCGCGCGCCGGGCGACTACCCGAAGAAGACCGCGTTCTTCACGACCGGCGCCGAAGCCGTCGAGAACGCGATCAAGATCGCGCGCGCCGCGACGGGCCGTCCGGGCGTCATCGCATTCGCGGGCGGCTTCCACGGCCGCACGATGATGGGCATGGCACTGACCGGCAAGGTCGCGCCGTACAAGATCAACTTCGGTCCGTTCCCGGGCGACGTGTACCACGCACCGTTCCCGAACCCGCTGCACGGCGTGACGACCGCCGATTCGCTGAAGGCGATCGAGTCGCTGTTCAAGGCCGACATCGATCCGAAGCGCGTTGCCGCGATCATCTTCGAACCGGTCCAGGGCGAAGGCGGTTTCGTGCCGGCACCGGCGGATTTCGTGCGCGCGCTGCGCAAGATCTGTAACGAACACGGCATCCTGCTGATCGCCGACGAAGTCCAGACCGGCTTCGCGCGTACCGGCAAGCTGTTCGCGATGCAGCAGTACGACGTGCTCGCCGACCTGATGACGATGGCGAAGAGCCTGGCCGGCGGCATGCCGCTGTCGGGCGTCGTCGGCCGCGCCGACCTGATGGACGCAGCAGCGCCCGGCGGTCTCGGCGGCACCTACGCGGGCAACCCGCTGGCCGTCGCGGCAGCGCACGCCGTGCTCGACATCATCGACGAGGAAAAGCTCTGCGATCGCGCGACGACGCTCGGCGACACGCTGAAGGCGAAGCTGAACGCGCTGAAGGCCGACGTGCCGCAGATCGCCGACGTGCGTGGCCCGGGCGCGATGGTCGCGGTCGAATTCGTGAAGCCGGGCACCGGCGAGCCGGATGCCGACTTCACGAAGCGCGTGCAGGCGCGTGCGCTCGAGCGCGGTCTGCTGCTGCTCGTCTGCGGCGTCTACTCGAACGTGGTACGGTTCCTGTTCCCCCTCACGATTCCTGACGCCGTGTTCAACGAAGCGCTCGGCATCCTGGAAGAAGTGCTGAAGGAAACGGTCGGCGTGCCGGCCTGAGGTCCACTCACCTGATCGCGCCGCCGCCATCCTCCCGGGTGGCGGCGGTTGTCGCATCTGCAAACCGGGTATCCCCATGAGCAACGTTCAAGAAACCCTTGCATTGAAAGACCCCTCGCTGTTCCGCCAGCAGGCGTACGTCAACGGCGAATGGCAGGCCGCCGCGAGCGGCGAGACGTTCGACGTCCGCAACCCGGCGACGGGCGCGCTGCTCGGCACCGTGCCGGCGATGGGCACCGCCGAAACGCGCCAGGCGATCGACGCGGCCAACGCCGCGTGGCCCGCATGGCGCAAGAAGACCGCGAAGGAACGCGCGGCAATCCTGCGCAAGTGGCACGACCTGATGATGGAAAACGCCGACGATCTGGCGTTGATCCTGACGACCGAACAAGGCAAGTCGCTCGCCGAGGCGAAGGGCGAAATCGGCTATGCGGCGTCGTTCCTCGAGTGGTTCGCCGAGGAAGGCAAGCGCGTCTACGGCGACACGATCCCGACCCACGCCGGCGACAAGCGCATCGTCGTGACGAAGGAGCCGATCGGCGTGTGCGCGGCGATCACGCCGTGGAACTTCCCGTCGGCGATGATCACGCGCAAGGTCGGCCCGGCGCTCGCCGCAGGCTGCCCGATCGTCGTGAAGCCGGCCGAGGCGACGCCGTTCTCCGCGCTCGCGATGGCCGTGCTGGCCGAACGCGCGGGCGTGCCGGCAGGCGTGTTCAGCGTCGTGACGGGCGACCCGAAGGCGATCGGCGGCGAGCTGACGTCGAACCCGGTCGTGCGCAAGCTGTCGTTCACCGGCTCGACGCCGGTCGGCCGCCTGCTGATGGCGCAATGCGCGCCGACGGTCAAGAAGGTGTCGCTGGAACTGGGCGGCAACGCGCCGTTCATCGTGTTCGACGATGCCGACCTCGACGCTGCGGTGCAGGGCGCGATCGCGTCGAAGTACCGCAACAGCGGCCAGACCTGCGTCTGCACGAACCGCTTCTATGTGCATGAAGCGGTGTACGACCAGTTCGCGCAGAAGCTCGCGGCGGCAGTCGGCGAGCTGAAGGTCGGCCGCGGCACCGAGCCGGGCGTCACGCAAGGCCCGCTGATCAACGAAGCGGCCGTGCTGAAGGTCGAGGCGCACATCGAAGACGCGCTCGCGAAGGGCGCGCGCGTCGTCACGGGCGGCAAGCGCCACGCGCTCGGCCACGGCTTCTTCGAGCCGACGGTGCTGACGGGCGTCACGCCGGCGATGAAGGTCGCGAAGGAAGAGACGTTCGGCCCGCTCGCGCCGCTGTTCAAGTTCAGCTCGGACGACGAAGTCATCCAGTTCGCGAACGACACCGAGTTCGGTCTCGCGGCGTACTTCTACAGCCGCGACATCGGCCGGGTGTGGCGCGTCGCCGAAGCGCTGGAATACGGGATGGTCGGCATCAACACCGGCATCATCTCGAACGAAGTGGCGCCGTTCGGCGGCGTGAAGCAATCCGGCCTCGGCCGCGAAGGCTCGCACTACGGCATCGACGACTACGTCGTCATCAAGTACATGTGTCTCGCCGTCTGACGACGGCACATGCGCCGCCCGCCCGGGCAACCGGGCGGGTGGCTCGACGCGGGCGCGGCACCCCTCTCCGCGGCGCCCGCGTCACCTGAACACGTTCACCGCGTCGACGAGACGCGTCGCCTGCTGCCTCAGGCTCTCCGAAGCCGCCGTGCTCTGCTCGACGAGCGCCGCGTTCTGCTGCGTGATGGTGTCGAGGTGCTCCACCGCCTGGTCGACCTGCGATACACCCGTGCGCTGCTCCGTCGTCGACGAGCTGATCTCCGCGATCAGATCCGACACGCGCTTCACCTGCGTCACGATATCGTCCATCGTCTTGCCCGCATCGTCGACGATCCGCGCACCCGATTCGACCCGCTCGACGCTCGAACCGATCAGCGCCTTGATCTCCTTCGCCGCGTTCGCGCTGCGCTGCGCAAGCGCCCGCACCTCGCCCGCGACGACCGCGAAGCCGCGACCCTGATCACCGGCGCGCGCCGCCTCGACCGCCGCGTTCAGCGCGAGGATGTTGGTCTGGAACGCAATCCCGTCGATCACGCTAATGATGTCGGCGATCTTGCGCGAGCTTTCGGTGATCTCGCCCATCGTATTGACGACCTCGGCCACCGCCTGGCCGCCGCGCTCCGCCGCGCCGCTCGCGGACTCCGACAGCTGGTTCGCCTGCTGCGCCGTCTCGGCGTTGCTCGACACGGTCGCCGTCATCTCGGCCATCGAGGCCGCCGTCTGCTGCACGCTCATCGCCGCCTGCTCGGTGCGCGCGCTCAGGTCGTTGTTGCCCTGCGCGATCTCGTTGCTCGCGCGCTGGACGTTGAGCACCTGCTCGCTCACGTCGTCGACGAGCCAGCGGAACATCAGCCCGAGCTGGTTGATCGTGCGCAGCGTCATGCCGATCTCGTCGACGCGGTTCATCCGCGCGCCGCTGCGGCTTTCGCCGGTCGCCACCTGCAGCGCCTGGTCGCGCAACTGCGCAAGCGGGCGCGCAATCTGCGCGTCGAGCCACGCGGCCGCAGCGGCGGCCACGCCCGCCGTCACGGCGGCGAACGCGGCGAGGCTCCCGCCCGTCAGGCCGAGCGCCCAGCCCGCGCCGATCACGAGCGGCACGAGCGCCAGCCACACGGCATGCAGGCGCCAGCGCACCGACATCGTCTGTAACATCGACGTGAAGCCGAGCAGCCCCTTGCGGACGAGCAGCCCCTTGTGGAAGTGGCAGTTGCCCGCCTTGCCTTCGCGAAACTGGCGATAAAGCGCCTCGGCCGCCTCGATCTCGTCGCGGTCCGCCTTCGTGCGGACCGACATGTAGCCCTGCGGCTGACCGTTGCGCATCACCGGAATGGCGTTCGCGCGCACCCAGTAGTGATCGCCGTTCTTGCGGCGGTTCTTGACGAGCGCAGTCCACGGCTCGCCGCCCTTCAGCGTCGCCCACATGTCGGCGAACGCCTCCTTGGGCATATCCGGGTGACGCACGAGATTGTGAGGCTGGCCCTCTATTTCCTCGGGTGAAAAACCGCTGACCTGAATGAACGCCGCGTTCGCATATTTGATGTAGCTGTTGGCGTCGGTGGTCGACATCAATGTTGCGTCATCCGGAAAATCGAACTCGTGCTGCGTGACGGGTTGATTGTTACGCATGGTCTTTGGCTCCGATAGGCGGATCTCGCGCCTGCGTCAGGATTGAACGACAAGGAACCCAATGCATGCGGGATTGCCGCCAGCCATTGGTCCGTCCCTACGCTTTCGGCAGTTTTCCCGAAAACATTAACCCTATTCGGGAAAACATCTATAAACCCGGCCGCCCTGCTCTTTATCGAACAATTTATTCATGGATAAAACAGAAAGCAGACCAGGCAGGGGCTTTCGGATTACTCATATGATTAATTATTAGGCGCACGCTTCATCCGATTCAAGAATCGGCATGATTAAATCGCTATATGAAACTTTCTTCTTTTAATTGCGGAATTATTTCCCATAAGTGCGCTGTCGGCGCAACGGCATGAGAGGATCGGACGACGACGCGGCGGTCGGCCCTTCTGGCGACCCGCTCGACGAGGGGACGGGGTTCAAGGACAGGGATACGCGCGGGCCGGGCAGGCGCCGGCCCGCGCATGGAACGGCCCGATGACAGGCCGTTCCGTGAAACGGGTCAGATCCGCTCGATCGCGAGCGCGATACCCTGGCCGACGCCGATGCACATCGTGCACAGCGCGTAGCGGCCCTTCGTGCGGTGCAGCTGGTACATCGCGGTGGTCACGAGCCGTGCGCCGGACGCGCCGAGCGGGTGGCCGAGCGCGATCGCGCCGCCGTTCGGGTTGACGCGGGGATCGTCATCCGCGACGCCAAGCATGCGCAGCACCGCCAGCCCTTGCGACGCGAACGCCTCGTTCAGCTCGATCACGTCGAACTGGTCGATCGTCATGCCGAGACGCGCGAGCAGCTTCTGCGTCGCCGGCGCCGGGCCGATGCCCATCACGCGCGGCGCGACGCCTGCCGTCGCCACGCCGAGCACGCGTGCGCGCGGCGTGAGCCCGAAGCGCTTCGCGCTTTCCTCGTTCGCGAGCAGCAGCGCGGCCGCGCCGTCGTTGACGCCCGACGCGTTGCCGGCCGTCACCGTGCCGTCCGGGCGCACGACGCCCTTGAGCTTCGCGAGCGTCTCGAGCGACGTTTCGCGCGGATGTTCGTCGCGCAACACCACGACCGGATCGCCCTTCTTCTGCGGAATCGTCACCCCGACGATCTCCTCGGCGAGCGTGCCGTCCTGCTGCGCGCGCGCGGCCTTCTGCTGGCTGCGCAGCGCGAACAGATCCTGGTCGGCGCGGCTGATGTTGTAGTCGGTCGCGACGTTCTCCGCCGTTTCCGGCATCGAGTCGACGCCGTGCAGCTGCTTCATCAGCGGATTCACGAAGCGCCAGCCGATCGTCGTGTCGAAGATGTCGGCCTGACGCGCAAACGCGCTCGCCGCCTTGCCCATCACGAACGGCGCACGGGTCATGCTCTCGACGCCGCCCGCGATCATCAGCGCGGCTTCGCCGGACTTGATCGCGCGCGCGGCGGAGCCGACCGCGTCCATCCCGGAGCCGCACAGACGATTGATCGTCGAGCCCGGCACGACCTGCGGCAGCCCGGCCAGCAGCGCGGACATGCGCGCGACGTTGCGGTTGTCCTCGCCGGCCTGGTTCGCGCAGCCGTAGATCACGTCGTCGATCGCCGACCAGTCGACGTCGCGGTTGCGCTCGACGAGCGCCTTGAGGGGCACAGCGCCCAGATCGTCGGCGCGCACGCCGGACAGCGCGCCGCCGTAACGCCCGATCGGCGTGCGGATCGCATCACAGAGGAAAGCTTCGGTCATCAGTGTCTCCTTGAAATCGGAACCGGCGCACCCGTTGCACTCACCGCCAGGATGCGCTTAAATGTTCTATATGCGAACATTAGATCGTGTATCGAACGCTCGAGGCATCATAGGGAGTGCGGGGATAAGATGTCAAGCGGCGCCCGGGCGCGTCCGGTTGGCGTGTCCGGCCCCATGCGCTATCTTCTCGGCTGCACGAAATTCCGACAGGTCATGACTTCCGAAGACATCCAGGCCAAACCGGGCGATTCCTACGTCCAGTCGTTCGCGCGCGGGCTCGCGGTAATCCGCGCGTTCGATGCGGCCCATCCAGAGCAGACGCTGACCGAGGTCGCGTCCGCCACCGGCCTGACCCGCGCCGGCGCGCGGCGCATTCTGCTGACGCTGCAGACGCTCGGCTACGTCGAGGCGGACGGCCGCCTGTTCCGGCTCACGCCGCGGATTCTCGACCTCGGTTTCGCGTACCTGACGTCGATGCCGTTCTGGAACCTCGCGGAGCCGGTGATGGAACAGCTGTCGGCGCAGATCCACGAAAGCTGCTCGGCCGCGGTGCTTGACCGCACCGAGATCGTCTACGTGCTGCGCGTGCCGACGCACAAGATCATGACGATCAACCTGTCGATCGGCAGCCGGCTGCCCGCCTACTGCACGTCGATGGGTCGCGTGCTGCTGTCCGCGCTCGACGACGCGGCGCTCGACGCCACGCTCGCGCAAAGCCCGATCCGCGCGCACACGGCGCGCACGATCACCGACATCGGCGAACTGAAGGCGGCGATCGCGCAGGTTCGCGAGCAGGGCTGGGCGATCGTCGATCAGGAACTGGAGGTGGGGCTCCTGTCGCTTTCCGCGCCGATCCGCAATCGGCGCGGGCAGATCATCGCCGCGATGAACATCAGCGGCAACGCGCAGCGGCACACGGCCCGGCAGATGGTGAAGGAATTCCTCGAGCCGCTGCAGCAGGCCGCGCAGACGGTGTCTGCGCTGGTGGCGCGGCGCGGGTGACGGGCAGCCGTGCGGCGGCGCCTGGGTTCGCCGGGTTCGCCGGGTTCGCCGGGTTCGCCGGGGTCGCCCCGTCCGTCGGCGCAAATCCCGGCAGCGGCAACGGCCGGGGAGCCGCGCCGTCAACGAAATGCCGTGCTCGATCGTTGCTTTGTCGGCGACGGGCATGCGGGCCCGCCGTTGCGCCGGTGTCCGGGCCAGGCCGCCGTCATCGGGGCATGTCCTAAGCGCACCGCCCGTATTTTGTCTTGATAATCTCCGCAGATCGCCGGCCTGCATCGGGCGAGCGAGACGGCCAGCCCGGCGCGAAGCCACGCCGGGCAGAGGTATTGTGTGCGGCACAACCGCGCATCCAACGAACTACATGAGGAGTCACAGTGAAAAAAATTCTTGCGGCCTTGACGGTTGCCCTGCTCGCCGTTTCGGCTGGCGGCGCCTACGCTAAAGACTGGTCGACCGTCCGCTTCGGCGTCGATGCAAGCTACCCGCCTTTCGAATCGAAAGGCCCGGACGGCAAGGTGATGGGCTTCGACGTCGATCTCGGCAACGAAATCTGCCGCCGCCTGAACGCGAAGTGCGTGTGGATCGAGAACGACTTCGACGGGATGATCCCGGCGCTGAAGGCGCGCAAGTTCGACGGCGTGCTGTCGTCGATGTCGATGACGCCGGCGCGTGAAGAGCAGATCGCCTTCTCGGCGAAGCTGTTCAATACGCCGACCCGCCTCGTCGAGAAGAAGGGCGTCAACCTGATGCCGGACGCGAAGGCGCTGAAGGGCAAGCGCATCGGCGTCGAGCAGGGCACGATCCAGGAAACCTACGCGAAGGCGCACTGGGCGCCGGCCGGTGCGACCGTGGTTCCGTACCAGAACCAGGACCAGGTCTATGCCGACCTGATCGCCGGCCGTCTCGACGCCGCACTGCAGGACGCGGTGCAGGCCGACATCGGCTTCCTGAAGACGCCGCGCGGCAAGGACTTCACGTTCGCGGGCGGCGATATCGACGATCCGAAGACGCTCGGCAATGGCGCCGGCATCGGTCTGCGCAAGGAAGATACCGACCTGAAGGCGAAGATCGACAAGGCGATCACCGACATGCGCAAGGACGGCACGTACGACAAGCTCGCGAAGAAGTACTTCGACTTCGACGTCTACGGCAAGTAAGCACGCGGATTGACCGCACGCAAACGGGCTCCTCACGGAGCCCGTTTTTTTATGCGCGTGCCGGACGCGAACGCGCGGCCGAGCCATGCGGACGGCCGCTTCCGCGATGATTTTTTTTGCGATAACTGAATGATTCGCAAAGGTAAATCATCTGTTCCGAAACCGGTTTGATGGCTTTTTGTCAGCCACGTACAATCGTTATTCCACGGACATCGGATCACTCGCGGCGGCTGCGCCGCCATTTTCATCATGCAAACGCAGACCCATCCGCTGATTTCCCCGGCCCTCGGCACCGCGCGTCAGATCACCAGCTTCCACTACGGCCCGCGCGGCGGCAAGAAGATCTACATCCAGTCGTCGCTGCACGCGGACGAGCTGCCGGGCATGCTGGTCGCCACGCTGCTGCGCCGCAAGGTCGCGGCGCTCGAGGCCGCGGGCAAGCTGCTCGGCGAAATCGTCATCGTGCCGGTGCCGAATCCGATCGGGCTGTCCCAGCACGTGTTCGGCGATCATCTCGGCCGCTTCGAGCTGGGCTCGATGCAGAACTTCAACCGCAACTTCTACGATCTCGCCGGGCTCGTGCTGCCGCGCATCGAAGCGCGCCTGGGCGGTGACGCGCAGCGCAACGTCGCCGCGGTGCGCGCGACGATGCGCGAAGCGCTCGACGAGCAGAAGCCGAGGACCGAGCTGGACTCGCAGCGCCTCGCGCTGCAGAAGCTCTCGTACGACGCCGACATCGTGCTCGACCTGCATTGCGACAGCGACGCGGCGATGCACCTGTACACGAACCCCGACCTGTGGGACGACGTCGAACCGCTCGCGCGCTACCTGGACGCGCAGGCGTCGCTGCTTGCGCTGAACTCGGTCGGCAACCCGTTCGACGAAATCCACAGCTTCTGCTGGTCCGAGCTGCGCAACCGTTACGGCGACCGCTTCCCGATCCCGAACGGCGCGATCTCGGTCACGGTCGAATTGCGCAGCGAGCGCGACGTCTCGTATGAATTCGCGGAGAAGGACGCGCAGGCGATCGTCGAATACCTGACCTCGCGCGGCGTGATCGACGGCACGCCCGCGCCGCTGCCGCCGCTCGCCCACCCGGCGACGCCGCTGGCGGGCACCGATCCGCTCGTCGCGCCGGTCTCGGGCGTGATCGTGTTCCGCACGCCGGTCGGCGCATGGATCGAGGCGGGGCAGGAAGTGGCCGACATCGTCGATCCGCTGACCGACCGCGTGGTCACGCTGAAGAGCAGCGTGTCCGGCGTGCTGTATGCGCGCCAGGCGGTGCGCTTCGCGACGGCCGGCATGGAAGTCGCGCGGATCGCCGGCGCGACGCCGTTCCGCTCCGGCTCGCTGCTGTCCGCCTGATCCACACGATCCGCGCCGCCCGTCCGGGCGGCCCGCCAGACACGATCGCCCGCGCCAAGCGGGCGATCGTTCATCGGCGCGGCCATCGTTTCGCAGGCCGCGCGCAACGTTGGTTCCGGTTCGCTCAGAAAGCCGGCACGATCGCGCCGCCGAACTTCGTTTCGATGAACTTGCGCACGTCGTCCGACTCGTACGCCGCCACCAGCTTCCTGACCCACGGCTTGTCCTTGTCCTGCGCGCGCACCGCGATCAGGTTTGCGTACGGGCCCTTCAGATCCTCGATCGCGATCGCGTCCTTCACCGGCGAAAGCCCTGCCTTCACCGCGTAGTCGGTATTGATCGACGCCGCGTCGAGATCGGGCAGCGCGCGCGGCAGTTGCGCGGCGTCCAGCTCGACGAGCTTGAGCTTCTTCGGATTCTCGGCGACGTCGAGCGGCGTCGCATTCACGCCGTTCGTGCCGGCGCCCGGCTTCAGCTTGATCACGCCGTATTTCTGCAACAGCAGCAACGCGCGGTTGCCGTTCGACGGATCGTTCTGGATGCCGACTTTCGCACCGGCCGGCAAGTCCTTCAGCGACTTCAGCTTCTTCGAATAGAAGCCCATCGGCGACGTGTACGTCAGCCCGACGTTGACGATCCGGTAGCCGCGCTGGCGGATCTGGCTGTCGAGGAACGGCTGGTGCTGGAAGCCGTTCGCTTCGAGGTCGCCCGCGTCGAGCGCCGCGTTCGGCTGCACGTAGTCGTTGAACTCGATGACCTTGACCGCGAGCCCGTCGCGCGCGGCGACCTTCGTCACCTCGGCCCAGATCTGCGCATCCGGTCCGCTCATCGTGCCGACCTTCACGGTCTGCGCCTGCGCGTGCGCGCCCGGCGCCGCGAACGTCAATGCCGCGCCGAGCGCGGCGATGCCAGCCAACCAGGGAGAGCGTCGCATCCGGTTTCCTCATGTGTCGTGTCGTGATGGAACACGCATCGTCACACGGGGCCGCGCGGGCACGAACCAAGCAAATCGCATACATATATTCCGGCATCCGATCGATCGTCATCCGCAATGGGCATAACCAACCGGGACGCAACCACGCATCAATCCATATCGCCGCGGCGCCACATTCGAATTTCCCGATATGACCTGTCATATTCACTGCACCGTCAGCAGTCAGAATGATGCATGGCGTTTCGAACCGTTCCCGGTTCGCCGGACACGCCCGACGTCGCCGCCCACCCTCGCGCATGCGGCGGCCGGCATCGGCTGCGCGTCCACACGCCTGACGGATTCGATCACGGGCCATCCGCAACCAGGCCAGCGGCACGCTCGCGAACCGCACGCCGCATCAAGCGCAGGCCGGCCTCGAGCACGCGTTGCCGCGGCACGTCAGCGCGAGCGCACGGAAGCAGCCGGCCGTGCGCGCCGCCATCCGATACAGGTTTTAAAGCGTTTGCTTAACACATGGATTTACGCGACAGGAAGCGCGTGACAGCGTCACGAAGCGCTTTTTTATACGCATTTAAGTTTCACTTAATTCTGGGCTGCGACGATGCACTCACCCCCCCTGTTGGCCGCCTGAGCACCGGCGGCTTTTTTTTTGAAAGCGGCGGCCGGCACCCGGCCACCCTCAGACAGGATCGGAGGCCACGATGATCGAAGATACCGTTTTCAGCCATCTGCACACGATTCTCACGCGCGAACACGCGCTGCCCGTCCAGAGCTGCCGCGTGTCGGTAGCCATGCAGCGTCCCTGGGGACGCCCGTACCGGCTCGTCGAATGGACGATACAGCTCGACGCGCCCGCGCGGCGCCAGATCGTGCCGGCCGAATCGACCGAAGCGGAAATCGCCGAGGTGGTCGCGTCGCACATCCCCGGCCGCCTGTACGGCGACGGCCAGCTTCAGTACTGACCTGACGGCCGGCGCGGCCCGCACCGTGCGGCAACTGGTCCCGTATGACGTGGTGATGAATTCTGCTACGCTCGCCTTTTCGTCCAGGCGAGACACGATGGAAAACGCTTTCAACGAACGGGGGGTGACGGTCACGCGCAATGGCCTGTCCGCGGCCGGGCAGATCTTCGCGCTGCGTGACATTCTCGGCGTCGAGGTCGTCACGATTCAGAAAGACAAGGTCATGCCGGCGAGCATCTCGCTGATCGGCACCGCCGTCACGGCCGCTGGCGCCGTTTACAGTTCCAGCGCCGCGCTCGTCGTCGGCGTGATGCTGGCCGTCGTCGGGTATCTCACGTGGAAGTCGCAGGACGTCACGTACCGGCTCATCGTCAACACGGCAGCCGGCAAGCGCGAAGCGCTGTCGAGCGTCGATCACGATTTCGTCGACCGCGTCGCGCGCGTCGTGCGCGACGCACAGGCCGCGGCCGCCTGACGGTCCGCGCCGCCATCCCCCTGCGAGCGCCTAGTATGAAAAGATCGGCGCGCGGCGCCGCATCGTCCGTGGAGGCTCGCATGAACGCTCAATCGCTGTCCGGTATGCTCCGTGCGCAGGAACTGCTGCTCGTCTCGATGATTCGCGCGCTGCCGCCCGACACGCGCCGCGCGCTCGGCGACGCGTTCGCGCAGCAGATCGCATTCGCGGAAAGCGAGCATCTCGACACCCCCGGCGAACCCGAGATGCGCGATGCGTTCATCGCACACGCGCGCAATCTGCTGATCCGGCTCGAAACGCTGTCCTGACGGCGTTCAGCGCTCGACGTCCGCGACGCTGAAGACCCGCATCCGCCAGTCGAATCGCACGGCGAGCATCCGCATCGCAAAGCCGGCCACGAGTGCGATCACGGTGGCGAGCCCGCCGTCGACGCCCAGATGCCCCAGGGCGACGTACAGCGCGCCCGTGAAGAACGCGACGCTCGCATACAACTCCTCGCGCAGGATGAGCGGCATCTCGTTGCACAGCAGATCGCGCAGCATGCCGCCGCACGCGCCGGTGATCGCCCCTGCCAGCACGACGATGAACGGCGCGTTGCCGGTGGACGCGCCGATATCGCAGCCGATGATCGAGAACGCCGCGAGGCCGACGGCGTCGACCGTGACGAACAGCGTCTTCATCCGCGCGAGCGGGCGCGCTGTCCACGACGCGAACGTCGCGGCGGCCAGCGTGATGGCCAGATATTCCGGATGCGCGATCCATCCGAGCGGATAGTGCCCGAGCAGCACGTCGCGCACCGTGCCGCCGCCGAGCGCGGTCACCGCGCCGACGAGCGCCAGGCCGAAACGGTCCATGCCGCGCCGCATCCCCATCAGCGCGCCCGACATCGCCTCCGCGACGATTGCGATCAGATAAAGCGTATGCATCGTGCGTGCCCTCAGTCGCCGGTGCGAAGCAGCGCGGGCAGGCGGCCGGATGCGGACGCGGAGGTTGGGTTCGGCGGGAAAGAGGCGCTGCGGTCGGTCATGTCGGAATCCTGCTTCGATGCGGCAAGCGGCGGGCGGTCCAGCACCGCCGCCGCTTGCAAAAGGCGCGCATTGTCGAAGGGATGCCGGGAAACCGGAACAATCCTAAGCCGATCTTTGGCTGGCTAAATTTTATTCAGGATGTCGCAGGCGATTGCGGGCCGGCGGCTGGCCACGCCCGCCCCGCCCGCCGGAAATCGATAACGGGCTACCGTTACCGTCCACTCACCGCATGTTGCCGGTGTGACCAAGCGAATAGCGGCCCGGTTGCGGCCACACGGTCAGGCCGTGCGGCTCCATGCCCACCGGAATCGACTTCACCGCCCCCGTCGTCGTGTCGATCGCGTACACGACGTCGTCGAACCGGCCGGACAGCCACAGCGTCTTGCCGTCGGCGCTCACGTTGCCCATGTCGGGACTGCCGCCGCCCGGGATCGGCCAGGTCACGATCACCTTGCGCGTCGCGAAGTCGATCACCGACACGCTCCCCTTGCCGTGGCGCGGGCCGTGAACGAGGTTCGAGCCGCGATTCGCGACGTACAGCTTCGTGCCGTCACGGCTCGGATACAGCCCGTGCGTGCCGACGCCCGTCTTGACGAAGCCGATCTTCGTGAAGCTGTCGCCGTCGATGAGGAACACGCCATCGGCCATCATGTCGGCGACATAGAACACCTTACCGTCGGGCGCGATGCGAATGTCCTGCGGCATGCCTTTCCTGTTGACCTCCAGATAGCCGACGACCTTGCGGTTGACCAGGTCGATCTTGGCGAGCTGCCCGCCGAATTCGCAGGTGAACAACGCGTACTTGCCGTCGATCGAGAAGTCGGCGTGGTTGATGCCCTTGCAGTTGGGCACGTCGAGGCTCGACTTCAGCACCATCGTGTGCGGATCGCGAAAATCGAGCCGCGCGTGCGCTTCGGCCACGACGATCGCATCCTTGCCGTCGGGCGTGAAGTACATGTTGTACGGATCGTCGACCAGCAGCGCCTTGCCGGGCTTGCCCGTCTTCGGATCGATCGGCGTCAGGCTGCCGTCGGGCCGGCCCTCGGCATTGTTCGCGACCCACAGCGTGCGCAGGTCCCACGCGGGCACGACGTGCTGCGGGCTGTAGCCGACCGGGAACTTGTCGACGACCTTGTACGTGGCCGAGTCGATCACGTAGACGTCGTTCGAACGCAGGTTGGGCACGTAGACGCGCGCAGGCACGCCCGCTGTCGCGGGGCTCATGCGGCCCGCCTGCGCTTCGCTGTACAGGTTGGCCGGATTGACCACCGGCGGCATGCCCGGCACGGAAGCGATGGCATCGGCCGCCGAGGCGCCGGCGCTGTAGCCCGCCAGCGCGACGGCAGCGGCGGATGCAATGCGGGAGAAACGCCGAAAACTCTGTCGCATGAGAATGTCCCTGATTGGATGGGTGGAATGACGGAATGCGGGGAAGGCCGCGGCGCCGTCAGCGGCCCGCGGTTGCCTTCCGGATGGCGTCGATGGTGCGCGACACGATCGCGTCGGTGCCCAGCTTGCCGAGCTCGGCGGTCGAGTGCCGCGGATCGCCGCCGTAGACACCGTCGGCGGCGCCCGGCTGGGGCGCGTCGCGCAGGCGGTCGAGCCTGACCATCTGCGGCGCGACGGCGAGCTGAAGCGACGTGTCGGCCAGCCCGGCGTGCGTGCCGATCTGGTTGTCCGGCACGCCGTGCTGACGGAGCAGTTGCGCGTAGCCGTCCGAACTCGCGCCGTAGTATTCGGGCGGAACGAACGCGCGGGCGCCCGAGCTGGCCCAGGCGGCGTTCAGTTGCGCAACCGTGTGCTGGATGTCCTTCTGGTAGCCGCCGTGATCGCCGAGAAACACGATGTTCCTGAAACCGTGGACACGGAAGCTGTTGGCCGCCGACGCGAGGGTCCTTTCGAAGACGTCGTCGGGGACGGTGATCGTGCCGGGGAACCGCATGTGCGACGTCGGCGGCGCATAGCCGCCCTCCGGCACATACGCGATGACGGGCGCGACGATCGCGTTGCCGACGCCCCGCGCGATGCGCTCGGACAGCGCCTTGACCCGCGCGTTGTGCTTGCCGAGCGCGACATACGGCCCGCTTTGCTCGGTGCCGCCGATTGGAATGATGATCGTGGTCTTGCCCGCGTGGATCTCGTCGCGCAGTTCGGTCCACGTCAGGTCTTCCAGCTGTACCGTGCCGGAAGCCTGCGCGGCTGCGGCCTGCGCGAGCGCGAAGACGACGGCCGCCACGGCAGCCCGGAACACAATGCGTTTCATTGCGGAGCCTCGAAGATGTAGAACGGTCACGGCGAAGCATATAGCGGCGTGGTAACTTCCGCCCCGTTCGACATCAACGAATTCCGCACTTCCGCAGTTGACGTGAAAGCGCGCGGCACCTGAGACATGCCGTCGCACCCCCGTGGCGCGCCATGCGCGGCGCGGCCGTCGCGAAGCGCGCCGGCATGCGCCGGGCTCCGCGCGCCTTCCGCCCCGCTACCGGCAGGACCCCGAAAAGTTAGCGCTCACTCACGAAAACCGGAGCGGCGCCCGCGCGCGCACGTTCACTTGGCGAGCAGTTCTGCCGCACGAGCGGCTCCGACCGACGCGCCGCCTTCGGCGCGGCTCAGCGAACTCTCGACCAGCTGCTCCGCCGGCTGCGGCCGCCCCAACAGGAACCCTTGCACCTGGTGACAGCCGATCTCCTGAAGGAACGCCAGCTGCTCCTTCGTCTCGACGCCCTCCATGACGACGTCGAGGCCGAGCGCGCGCCCCATCGCGACGATCGCGCGCACGATCGCGCCGTCCGGGCTGCTGCCCGAGCCGCTGTCGGCGAGAAACGACCGGTCGATCTTCAGCGTATCGACCGGCAGATCCTTCAGGTACGCAAGCGACGAATAGCCGGTGCCGAAATCGTCGATCGCGAGGCTGATCCCCCGCCCCGCCAGCTCGCGAAGCAGGATGCCGATCTCCTCGCGCGTGTTCATCGCCATGCTTTCGAGCAGTTCGAGCTGCAGGCGCTCGGGCGGCAACGCGGTCTCGCTGAGAATCCGGGTCAGATCGATCAGGAAGCTGTCGGTGAAGCACTGCCTCGCCGACAGGTTCACCGCCATGCGGCCGAACTCGAAACCGTCGTCGAGCCACCTGCGTGCCTGCTGGCACGCTTCGCGCAGCACCCACCGGCCGATCGGCACGATCAGCGCGGATTGCTCCGCGAGCCCGATGAAGTCACCCGGCGGCACGAACCCCTTGTGCGGATGCCGCCAGCGCAGCAGCGCCTCGACGCCGACGATCCGGCCGCTCGTCAGATCGTATTGCGGCTGGTAAAAAAGGCAGAATTCGTTCTGCTCGAGCGCACGATGCAGTTCGCCGAGCGTTTCGAGCTGCTCCATCGCCGACGACGTCATCTTGCTCTCGAAGAACTGGAAGACATTCCTGCCCCGGCTCTTCGCGCCGTACATCGCCTGATCGGCGAGCAGCATCAACTGCTCGGCCTCGGTGCCGTCGTCCGGATAGATGCTGATGCCGATGCTCGGTGTCACAAAGATGTCGCGGCCGCCGATATCGATCGCCCGCCCCACTTCATCCAGCAGCTTGCGCGCGATCCGCCCGACGTCGCGGACATCGTCGAATTCCTCGAGCACGAGCGCAAATTCGTCTCCGCCCATGCGCGCCACCGTGTCGCTCGCGCGCACGCCCGCGTTGACCCGCTCGGCCACCACCTTCAGCACTTCGTCGCCGGCGTTGTGGCCCAGGGTGTCGTTGACCAGCTTGAAGCGGTCGAGATCGAGATACATCACCGCGACCTTGCGGCCACGCCGCTTGCCGTGAACGATCGCGCGCTCGAGCCGCTCCTCGAACAGCGCGCGGTTCGCGAGCCCGGTGAGCACGTCGTGCGTGGCGAGGTAGCCGAGCCGCTCCTCGGCCTGACGCCGCTGGGTGATGTCGGAGAAGATCGCCGCGTAGTTCGAGATCTGGCCTTCGTTGTCGCGAATGCTCGTGATCGTCAGGTATTCGAGGAACAGCTCGCCGGTTTTCTTGCGGTTCCAGATCTCGCCTTGCCAGTGGCCGTCGGTCGTGAGCGAATGCCAGAGATTCTTGTAGAAGTCCGGCGTCTGGCGGCCGGAACTCAGCAGGCTCGGGTCGCGCCCGACCACCTCCTCCTCGGTGTACCCGGTCAGGCGCGTGAACGCCTGATTCACGCGCTCGATCCTGGCGTGCCGGTCGGTCACCATGATGCCTTCGAGCGCCGACTCGAACACCCGGTCCGCCATGCGCAGGTTGAAGCGCGCGAGGCCGAGCGCTTCGTCGCGCTCGCGCAACGCGCTGCGAAGCTCGTTCACGTATTCGTGCTCGATGTTCTGCAGCACGTCCGCATAACAGAGCAGCCCGGTCAGGTTGCCGTGGTCGTCGTGAATGCCGATATGGCGCATGTTCTGCTGCACCATGTAGCGCTGGGCCGCATACAGGCTCTGCTTCGCCGCCAGCGTCTGCAGCGGCTTGCTCGCGTGCTCGCCGACAGTGCCCTGCACGCCGTCCCCGGCAATCAGCCGGACGACGTCGCGCTCGGTCAGGATGCCCTGCTCGCCATCGTCGTAGTCGACCACGACGGCATCGAGCTTCTGCGCGCGCATCCGCGCGACCACGTCATGCAGCGCGGCACGCCCGGGCACCTTGACGGGCGAATGGACGCGGATCGATTCGATGGACTTCAGGCGCAGGAAGAACTCGGCCCCCTGGTTCAGGACGACGTCGGTCTGGCTCAGCACGCCGATCGCCGCGCCGTCCCTGACGACCACGAAGTGACGGACACCTGACTGCTTGAACCTCACCGCCGCTTCGCCGAGGGAGGTGTTCGCCTCCAGCGTCAGCACGGGGCTGCTCATCACTTCGCCGATCGGCCGGTCGAGCGCCCGGGGGGTGTCCCCGGCGGCCAGCGCATCCTGCTCGGTCCAGATGCCGATGGCCTTGCCGTCCTCCACCACGACGATCGAACTGCAACGCTCGGCGAATATGCGCCGCGCGACATCCCGCACCGGCGTGGTACGCGTGCAGGAAAGCATCTGGCGCGCAACGAGGCGCGCGATGGGGACATCGTAGCTGCTTGGATACATTCTCAGACCAAAGGCGGTAAACCCTCATGGGCGAATATCGATCCGACAACGAGCGGGCTCGCGCGCCGCGGCAAGCGGCATGCGCGCGCGCCGTCGACGGCCGCGGATCCATTGATCTCGCAAACAGGAAAAATTGACCGATTGTCGGCGCGTCCCGGCAACGGACGCGACGCACTGGCCTCGATAACGCGCATCGTTCGCGTCGCCGGCTTTTCACCTGGCGAACGATGCCGCAAATTTGACGATCCCGTGTTGACCTGATTCGCCTCGGGCCACATACACCACGAGGCAACCATTCCGGGTTAACGACGAGTGCGACAAAGAATTGAGTGCCGCGACGACGCGCGAATCGCGCGCTGGTGCGTTGATCGGCAACGACAGCATTCACTTGTCTGACAAGAACCAGGACGATTCTCGCAAAAAATGCCCGACGTTGCAGCATGCCCGTTCGTCATCATGCGACGTGGATCGCGGCCGGCTCGGTACCGCCACCGGATCAGTCTCCAGGTCCGGGCAAAGTACGCGTCGCATTCGTCGCCGAACTGCGAGCCTACGCGCTAGCGAACGCGAAACGCCCCGCCGATGCCGATACTGACGGGCGGCGCGTAATAGGCCGGCGCGTAGCCGTAGTACCCGGGCGCGGGCGCATAACCGTACGGCGGGGCGACGACACAGCCGCACAGGCCGCTGATCAGGGCAAAGGTAATGAGAAGTCTGGACATCGGCTGGCTCCCAACGGGTGGGACGAACGGAACGCGGCAAGATTCGGCCCTGTCATCACGCGAGACGGGCCGGACACGAGACCGCGTGCGCCCCGTCATCGCAGGATGAAGAGGTGGGCCGAGTGTAGCGCGGGGGCTTTTGCGCCGGGTTTCGTCAGTGGTTACAGGTGTTACGCGCCGTAACCGCGCACGCAAACGTAGGGATGCCGAAGGGCTGACCGGGCGCGCTCGCCCGTGCGGACCGGTCAGGATTCCAGTCGATGCGCGCCGTTACGCGAGACGCGCGCGAATGCGCTCCGCGAAGGCTTCGAGCGTCGCGGCGTCGGCGACCTCGCGCGCGTGCATGCGCAGCGCAGCGCCTTCCCAGCGCGGAATCACGTGAAAGTGAACATGGGGAACGGTCTGGCCGGCGGCGCGTCCGTTGAACTGCCCGATGAACAGGCCGTCCGGCTGCAGCGCGTCGCGCACCGCGATCGCGATGCGCTGCGTCATGCGCATGCTCGCGGCCGCCGAGTCGGCCGACAGATCGAAGATCTCGGCGGCAGGCTCCTTCGGAATGACGAGGACGTGCCCGTCGGCCTGCGGCATCAGGTCCATGATGACGAGCGTGGCGTCGTCCTCGGCCACCTTGATGCACGGCAGGTCGCCGCGGAGGATCCTGGCGAACGGGTTGGTGTTGTCGTAGGACATGGCGTTTTCGTAGGTCGGTTTCCGGGTTGGCGATGTGTTTCCGGTCGATTATCGGCCGATGCCGGCAGGAATTTCAACTGACCAGCGGCCGGGTGGCGCGCGGTTGCGCCCGGCCCCGGCGGAATAAGACCGGGCCGCCATCCGTTTACAGACAGCGACGGCGCGCGCCGAAACGGCGCGCGTCATCGCCGGCGCCCGTCGCTGCGCTGGCCGGCAGCCGGGCCGATTCCCTCCGACATGGAGTCACGCAATGAACGCTCCGCACCCCTATTCCGCCCAGGACCCGCCCGCTCGCGCGGTGCACGCGCCGACCATCGCGCGCCTGTCCCATGCCGTCGCCCGCGCGTTGCGGCAGGCGACGTTCGGCGCCGGCATCCTGGCGCTGTCGGCCGCGTCCGCATGGTCCGGCAGCGATGAGGCCATCATCCCGCAGTCGTCGGTGATCGCATCCACGGTTCCCGCCAACGGCGACCTGAATCCTTACGGCATCGCATTCGTGCCGGGCGGCGTTCCGCCGTGGAGCACCCTGAAGCCGGGCGACGTCGTCGTGTCCAACTTCAACGGGACAGCCAACCTGCAGGGCACCGGGACGACGATCGTGAAGCTCGTTCCCGGCGCCGGCAACACGCCGCTGACCTTCTTCCAGGGCAGCAACCTGGGCCTCACCACCGCGCTCGCGGTGCTCAGGAGCGGCTTCGTGCTGGTCGGCAACCTGCCGACTACGGACGGCACCACGAACACGCTCGGGGCGCCCTCCCTGCTCGTCATCAATCCGCAAGGCCGCCTCATCGCCACGCTGACCTCGAAGACGCTGCTCGACGGCCCCTGGGATCTCACCGTCATCGATCACGGCCGGCGCGTGACCGCATTCGTGTCGAACGTGCTGAACGGCACCGTATCGAGAATAGAACTCAAGATCGACGACGATGGCGCCACGATGCTGCCGAATTCGCTCGTCATCGCGTCCGGATACACGTTTCGAACCGATCCCGCCGCGCTCGTCGTCGGGCCGACGGGGCTGGCGTACGACCGCGACCGGGACGTGCTTTACGTCGCATCCACGGGCGACAACGCGGTGTTCGCGATTCAGAATGCCGCATCGACGTCGCGCAATGGCGGCGTCGGACGCATGATCTATTCCGACTCCGTCCATCTCCACGGGCCGCTGGCGCTCGCGCTCGCGCCGAACGGCCATCTCGTCACGGCGAACGGCGACGCGGTCAATCCCGATCCGCAGCAGCCGAGCGAGATCGTCGAATTCACCGTCGATGGGCGATTCATCGCGCAGATGCAGGTCGATTCCGTGCCGGGCGCGGCGTTCGGACTCGCGTTCGGGCGCGGCAGCAGGGGGCAGTCGGAGTTTGCGACCGTCGACGACAATACCAATAGCGCAACCATCTGGACGTTGCGTCCGCAGGACGGCCACTGACGCGACAGGCGTGAGCCGCCGGCGGTGGCGCGCCGGCGGCTCGCGTGCATCCAGGCGGCCCGCGCCCGCCGCCAGCGACGCGGGCAACGCCGGACTTTCTGCCGGGGGACGCCACCGGCGTCGAGCGGATGACACATTTCGTTTGCATGCTCGGGCCTGCCGATGCATGCGCGACATGCCGCTGCGACGCCGGCACCTGCTTGCCGCCGACATTTTTCCCGCCGAACCTGCGACACTTCCCGTTCGGCCCCTGCCCTCGCCGCCGCGTCAGCGGCACGCAACCGGGATCACGCGCGTATGCCACCACATCTCAAGCGACTGACTCGATGGAGCGTCATGCTCGTCCTTCTGGCTGCCTTCGGCTACGCCGGATACCTGCTGTCCCGGCTCGCACCCATCGGCACCGCGTACGCGGCCAAGACCCTGTGCTCCGGCGTGTTCGTTTCCGGACGTCCGGCCGCCACGGTGATCGACGAGGACATCATGGCGGGCGTGCATCCGCTCCTCAAGCTGGTCGACGCGTCGGTCGACGCGCCCCGCCGGCTGGCCCGCGCGAGCTTCGTCGGCCTCGCCGTGCGCGAAGCGGTGTTCCGGCCCGGACTCGGCTGCACGTTGTCGCTCGGCGCGCTGGACGCCGCGCTGCCGGCCGGCAACGGTGCCGCATCGAATCCGCCGCTGCCGCAACGCGCCGCGGCCGTCGCCGTCGCCGCGCCGCCCGGCGTGGACGCACGCAAGCTGAAAGCGGCGATCGACAGCGCGTTCGCCGAGCCGAACCCGGCCGAGCCGCGCCGCACGCGCGCGGTGGTCGTGATGTATCGCGGCCACGTGATCGCCGAGCGCTACGCGCCCGGCATCACGGCCGACATGCCGCTGCTCGGCTGGTCGATGACGAAGAGCGTCACGGGGGCGCTGGCGGGCGTGCTCGTGAAGGAAGGCAAGCTCGCGGTCGGTGCGTCGGCGCTGTTGCCCGAGTGGAGCGCGAACGGCGATGTGCGCGCGCGCATCACGCTCGACGAGTTGCTTCGCATGACGAGCGGCCTGCAATTCAACGAGGACTACGACGATCCGTTGTCCGATGTGGCGGTCATGCTCTTCACGCAGGCCGACGCATCGGGATTCGCCGCGAACAAGCCGCTCGTGTCGCCGCCCGGCACACGCTGGCGGTATTCGAGCGGCACCACCGCGATTCTCGCGCGCGTGCTGTACGACGCGCTCGCCGAGCCGGAGGCCGACTATCTGCAATTCCCGCGCCGCGCGCTGTTCGCGCCGCTCGGCATGCGGACCGCCGTGTTCGAGCCCGACGCCGCCGGCATGCTGGCGAGCGCGTCGTTCATGTATGCGAGCGCACGCGACTGGGCACGGTTCGGGCAATTCCTGCTGCAGGACGGCACATGGGCAGGCAAGCGTCTGCTGCCCGACGGATGGGTGCGTTACATGACGCGCGCGACGCCGCAGGCGCCGCGACAGGACTTCGGCGCGCATCTGTGGGTAAAGGTGCCCGAGCCGTTCAACAGCCACCTGTCGCCTGCGCCGGCGTTGCCGCGCGATGCGTTCCATGCGGCCGGACACGAAGGCCAGTTCGTCAGCGTGATCCCGAGCAGGCAGCTGGTGGTAGTTCGCCTCGGCCTCACCCGCCCGGAATCCGCATGGGATCACGAGGCGTTTCTCGCGCGGGTGCTTGAAGCCTTTCCGGCCGGCAGCCGCTGAACGACGCGGCGCGAACGCCCTCGCGCCGCTGTCGGATGGGCCGCTGCGCCACCTGCCCGCGTGGGCTGCGCCGTGATTCGCTTGCACGATGCCGGCATAGCGCGAGCGCCCCAGCTATGCACGGCCGTTCGCGACGATGCGCCCCTCCGCCCGCCAGCGCAGCATGCCGCCCGCGAGATTGGCGACCGATTCGAATCCCGCCTGGCGCAGGATCACGGTCGCTTGCGCGGACCGGCCGCCCGCCCGGCACACGGTGACGACGGGCCGCTCCCGCGCCAGCTCGCCGGCCCGCCCGGCCAGTTCGCCCAGCGCAATCAGGCGCGCGTCCGGAATGTGCCCGAGCGGCCCGTCGAATTCCGCCGGCTCGCGCACGTCGACGATCTGCACCGCGTCCAGATGATCCTCGAGCCATTGCGGGTTGATCTCCCAGATCCCGGCGAACGTATACGCGAGCGGCGCCCAGCCCGGCTCGGCCAGTTCCCCGGATGCGTGCGCCGCGAAGCCGCATTTCAGGTTCGCCGGCACCGCGACATCGATCTGCCGTGGATGCGGCAAGCGCAGGTTCGCCATGTAGCCGGCGAAGTCGTCCTCGCTGAGATCGCCGCCGAGGCGCGGATTGAAGCGCCGCTCCTCGCCGACGCTGGTCGCCGTCAGCCCGCGATAATCGTGCGCCGGATACAGCAGGCAGCGCTCCGGCAGCGTGAAGATCCTGCTGTGGATTGCCCGGTACATCGCGCGCGGGTCACCCTGCTGGAAGTCCGTGCGGCCGGTTCCGCGGATCAGCAGGCAATCGCCGGTGAACGCCATCGATTCGTCGTCGAGCACGAGCGTGATGCACCCGCTCGTATGCCCGGGCGTCTCGCGCACGCTCAGGTAGCGGCCACCGAACGCGCACCGGTCGCCGTCGCGCAGATAGCGGTCCGCGCCGGCCGCGCCGCTCGCCGCCGATATCGCGATCTGGCTGCCGGTGCATTGCTTCAGCATCCATGCGCCCGTCACGTGGTCGGCGTGCACGTGCGTGTCGATGGTCACGCGCAGCTGCAATCCCAGTTCCTCGATCAGCGCCGCATCCCGGCGCGCCTGCTCGAATACCGGATCGATCAGCACGGCCTCCCGGCTGACGCGATCGGCAAGAAGATACGTGTAGGTGGACGATTGCAGATCGAAAAGCTGTCGGAAGATCACCACGATGTCGCTCCGTTTCCCCCATCCTCATTGCGTTCGAAGCCTGCGGCGCGACCGCGCCGCAGGCCGTTGCCTGACGATTGCCGGCGCGAGCCAGACGCGCCCGCGCATTCGCAGCGGCGCGGCACGCGCGCCGCGCTGCGAACCCGCGTCCCGGCGCGCCGCTTCAGCGCGGCTGCGTCACGTACCGCAGATAGGGCTTCAGCGTCTTGAACCCTTGCGGATACTTCTGCTTCGCATCGTCGTCGGAGACGGACGTCGGAATGATGACGTCGTCGCCCGGCTTCCAGTTCACCGGCGTGGCGACCGTGTGCTTCGCGTTCAGTTGCAGCGCATCGAGCAGGCGCAGCACTTCGTCGAAATTGCGGCCCGCGCTCATCGGATACACCAGCATCGCCTTGACCTTCTTGTCAGGGCCGATCAGGAACACGGAACGCACCGTCGCGTTGTCCACCGCGGTGCGCGGCCCGCCACCGCTCGCGTTCGGGTGAATCATGTCGTACAGCTTCGCAACGTTCAGGTCGGCGTCGCCGATCAGCGGATAGTTGATCGCGTGCCCCTGCGTCTCCTCGATGTCCTTCACCCATTTCTGGTGATCGCTGACGGGATCGATGCTGAGCCCGATGATCTTCGTGTTGCGCTTGTCGAATTCCGGCTTGAGCCCTGCCATGTAGCCCAGCTCGGTCGTGCAGACAGGCGTGAAATCCTTCGGATGCGAGAACAGGATCGCCCAATGGTCGCCGATCCATTCGTGAAAACGGATCGTGCCCTCGGTGGTTTCGGCGGTGAAATCGGGCGCTTCTTCTCCTAGTCGAATCGACATTTTCTTCCTCCATGGGTGGGTGCATCACGGCGCCGCCGCCCGCACGGGCGCGGCCCGCGATCGTGCCGGCGCGGGACAACGTGGCACGCGGGACCTCCCGCGCGCTGTTCTAGCGTAGATCAAATTGGGCGGTTCACCGGCATCGGCGCGCGGGATGTCGGCCGCGCCGGCACGCCGCCTCCTCCGCATGAGTCGCGCGTGAAACATTTTCGCGCTTTTTCTTGCTCGGACCCGCCGGCGAATTTCCAAATTTACCCATTGAATCAATACGTTGCCGTCAGTGGCACATTACTGGCTTGCATCACATCGCAGGTTCGAGCGACCGCACCGGCGGCATCGCGGTGACGCCTCGCCCGCAACAGGCGAACGTGCGCACGGCTGCCAGGCAGCGCCGGAGCGCGTATCGCCATTTGCGCGCAAGGCTCGCACGGCTGATCCCGATGAACCCACCCATGCCCGGAACCGAAGCCGCACGCGCGCCGGCAGGGGACATTCACCAACTTTGCAACATATCGAATTACGCCAGCCTGGTCAGGAGGAAACCATGAAAACCCGAGGAACCAATGGGTCGCTACGCGTGTGGAGCGCGACGCTGACCTGCCTGTGTGCGGGATGTGTCGCGGTTGCGGCGATCGGCTCGCCAGCGGCGTTCGCCGCCGGGAAAACACGCCCGGCCGGTCACAACGCGAGCACGCTGCCGTACAAAGGGAACGTACCTTCCAAGCTACCGACGCTGCCGTCCGGCCCGCATCCGAGCGAGGCGAAGAGCACACAGAAAATCACGAAGCAACAACTGTAGGCACCACGCTTACTCATTGTCGGGGGAACGTCCAGTCATTCGATAACCGGAGCGTGAGGTTTGCCATGAGTGCACTACGAACATCATTCCGCCTTCGCGGGCTACTGGCGCGCAGCCTGGCCGTCGCGGGGCTCTGCGCCGCTGCCAACGTGAGCCATGCCGTTCCGACTGGCGCGCAGATCGATCTGAAGGTCCTCGTCCTGAGCAGCACGCAGGCGGGCAATACGCCGGAACTGCAGGCGACGCTGGCAATTCTCGATCGTCTGGGCATTCCCTATGACCCGCTGACATACGACACGAACGCCCCGGCACTGCCGCCGCTCGAATCGGGCACCAACCATGCGAAGTATTCCGGCATCATCATGCCGATCAGCGACGCCCGGTTCATGAACCCGGCCACCAATAACCCGGTTGCGCTGGCGCTGGCGCGCTACCAGTTCAAGTACAACGTACGGCTCGCGAGCATGTATACGTGGCCGGGCGACACAGGCTGCCTGCAGTACGTCGGCTACCGGGATACGACCGGAACGTCGCTGACACAGGCGCTCGGCGCAACGCTTACGGCAACCGGCAAGACGCTCTTCCCGTACATGAACGCCGGCACGAGCGCCGCCAATCCAGTGCCGATTCTGAACGCCTGGACGTACTTCATGACCGCGTTGCCCACGGCCCAGCTGCCGGCCGGCACGACCGTGACGTCGCAACTCCAGGCCACCGGAACGAACAACGTCACGTACTCGGTGGCCGCGACCTGCCTGTTCAACAATACGGCTCCGGTCGCGGGCGACAGCACGTCGCGCGAGATCATGGCGATCTCGTTCGACAACAATCCGTTCCTGATTCATTCGATGACGCTGTCATATGGCATCGTCAACTGGGTCACGCGCGGGCTGTTCGTCGGCAGCCGTCACGTGTACATGGACCCGCAGGTCGACGACCTCGGCATCCCGGACGAGATCTTCCCGTATGCGCAGGACCAGTTTACCGGTAACTGGTACGACGCGAGGACGGGCGCGGCGACCCCTAATAACGCTTGTCCGCTGGGAGGGGTTTCGACGACCACGGGCATGACCGCATGTGAATACCGGATCAGCGGCGCCGAATTCGACAACGCGATGGCCTGGCAGGACAACACCAATGCCAACACCGCGAACGCGGGCGCGCTGAAAATCACGTTCGCCTTCAACGGCTCGGGCTTCGACGTGGCCGACGGCGGGCTCGGCAATTACCCGCCGAGCGGCACCGACACGTTGAGCACCGAGGTTGCCGCAAACGAGTTCGAGTTCAAGTGGATCAACCATACGTACGACCACTTGCTGCTGCAGCCGACGATCACCCCACCGACCACGGTCACGTCCAGCCAGGTGACGTCCGAACTGCAGAACAACGACGCGGTGGCCCAGAGCTTCGGATTCGAGAAGTACAGCAAGTCGGCCATGGTGACGCCTGAGATTTCCGGGCTCTACTACGCGCCGACGCTGAGCGCGCTTCAGTCGTTCGGCGTCAATGTGCTTGTATCCGATTCGTCGAAGCCGACGCCGACGATCGCCCAATCGCCGACCTGCCAGATGACCGATCCGAGCGGAAACCCATGGCCGCTTCCGCCGGCCAATTCCGGCAAGCCCAACTGCCTGTACCCGAAGATCTTCGAGGTCCCGCGCTATGCGACCGCGCTGTTCTACAACGTGTCAGTGCCACAGGATTGGGTCAATGAATACAGTTTCTTCTATGCGAACCCCGGCGGCATGTTCCCGACGTTTCCCGCATCATCCATCAACTACGCCTTTATTCTCGACAAGGTGTCGGACATCCTGCTCAGCTATCTGTTGACCTATGACAACCGCCCGATGATGTTCCACCAGTCGAACCTGCGCACCTTCACCGGGACCAATGGGGCGCAGACCTTCCTGCTTGCCGATCTGCTGAACGCGGTGCTGACCAAGTACAACAAGTACTACAAGAGTCTGCCGATCGTCAGTCCATACCTGTCCGGTGCCGTCAATGCGCCTGCGATGCAACAGTACAGGCTCACCGCGGCGAAAGTGCTGGCAACGCTCAACACGGGTACGACTCCGTCGATCGTGATCAAGGCAACGGTACCGCCGACTGACTCGCTGGACGTCGTGGTACCGCTGACCGGGGTGACGTTCGGCACGTCGACCGAGACGTACGGTGGCCAGAAGATCTCCAACATCCCGCTGCAGAAGGCGGCTGCATACCAATCCGTCACGATCACGCCAGCGCCCGCCTGGCAATAGCATGCCGACAGGCATGACCGCGTCACGGAGGCGCGACCTGTACACGCCCGCCGCAAGGCGGGCGTTTTTTTGTGCACGGCCAGCGCCTTTGGCGCCTCCGTGAATCTGTGAAACAATCCCGCTTCCCCGCCGGATGGAATCCGGCGACTCAGCCAAGGAGCCGATCGATGGTCACTTCGGGAAGCTGCCACTGCGGCAACCTCTCCTTCGCGCTCGACTGGCGCGAAGCCTCGCCGCGCATTGCCGCGCGTTCCTGCACCTGCTCGTTTTGCCGCAAGCATGCCGGCACCTGGACGTCCTGCCCGGCCGGCGCGCTCGACGTCACAGTGAAAGACCCCGCGCGGGTCAACGCTTATGCGTTCGGCACGCACACTGCCCGCTTTCACGTGTGCGGCACGTGCGGCGTCGTGCCGGTCGTGACGAGCGAAGTGGACGGCCGGCTCTACGCGGTCGTCAACGTCAACACGTTCGACGGGGTCGACGCCGCGCTGATCGCGCCGGCCTCGGCCGCCTCCTTCGACGGGGAGGGCACGGACGAGCGTCTCGCCCGCCGCAAGCGCAACTGGATACCGGACGTCGTGTTCCGCCACGTGCCGTCCGCCTGAACATGCCGTTGACGATCGACCCGAAGCAGGCCGCCGCATTGCTGGCCGTCGCCGAGACCGGCAGCTTCGAGCAGGCCGCGTCGCGCCTGCACGTCACCGCCTCCGCCGTCACGCAGCGGGTGCGCGCGCTCGAAACGAGCCTCGGCACACCGCTCGTGCTGCGCACCCGGCCATGCCGGCCGACCGTGTCAGGCCAGCGCGTGCTGCAGCACTTGCGCCGCGTCGCGCTGCTGCAGGCCGATCTGCAGAGCGAAATCGCCGCCGAGCGCCAATTGCCGATTTCCGTCGCGATCGCGATCAATTCCGACAGCCTCGGCACCTGGTTCCTGCCCGCGCTGACCTCGGTGCTGGCCGGCGAGCGCATCCTGTTCGAACTGATCGTCGAGGATCAGGACCACACGTTTTCACTGCTCGAAAGCGGCATGGCGGTTGGCTGCGTGACGACCGAGCCGAAGCCGATGCGTGGCTGCGTCGCGACGCCGCTCGGCACGATGCGCTACCGGCTGCTCGCCGCGTCCGCATTCGCCGCGCGCTGGTTTCCGCGCGGCCTCAATCGCACGAGCGCGCGCCGCGCGCCGGTCGTCGCGTATTCGCGGCGCGACACGCTGCAATCGACGTTCCTGAAGGAGAAGTTCGGCCTGCCCGACGGCGCGTACCCGTGCCACTACGTGCCGGGCACGCACACGCATTTCGCCGCCGTGCGGCACGGGCTCGGCTATGCGATGGTGCCCGAGGCGCTGTTCGACGACGGCCCGCTGGACGGCCAGGGGCTCGTCGATCTCGCTCCCGCCCATCCGACCGACGTCACGCTGTACTGGCACGCGTGGGCCGTGCAGTCGCCGACGATGACGTCGCTGTCCGCACGCGTCGTCGAAGCGGCTCAGCGGCTGCTCGCACCGCTCGCCGGCTGACCGGCCGCGCGGCGTGGTGTCGTGTGACGCCACGTTGCCGTGCCGTGCCGTGCCGTGACGTGATGCGGCGCGGCGTTACGCGCGTTGCGAGAAATACGCGCCGACCGCCGCAACGACCGTATCGATGTCGTCGCGCGACACGTCGCAGTGCGTGACGAAGCGCGACGCATAGAGCATCTGCGTCAGGATGCCCCGCGCCTTGAGCCACGCTTCGAGCGGCGCGCAATCGGCTTCGGGAAACTGCGCGAACACCATGTTCGTCGCATGCGACAGCACCTTGACCGGCTCGATGCGCGCCAGCCCTTCGGCGAGACGCTCGGCGTTCGCGTGATCCTCCGCGAGCCGCTCGACGTTGTGCTCGAGCGCGTACAGGCATGCCGCAGCGAGAATGCCCGACTGCCGCATCCCGCCGCCCAGCACCTTGCGCCAGCGATGCGCGCGCTCGACCAGCGCGCCGCTGCCGACGAGCACCGAGCCGACCGGCGCGCCGAGGCCCTTCGAGAAGCAGATCGAGATCGTGTCGAACGGCGCGCACAGCTCGGCGATCGTGCGGCCCGACGCGACCGCCGCATTGCACACGCGCGCGCCGTCGAGATGCGCGGACAGGCCGCGGCTGCGCGCATAGGCGACCGCCTCCTCCGCATAGCCGGCCGGCAGCACGCGGCCGCCGAGGGTGTTTTCGAGCGCGAGCAGGCGCGTGCGCGCGAAATGGTTGTCGAGCGGCTTGATCGCCGCCGCGATCTTGTCGAGCGGCAGCGTGCCGTCCGGCGCGTGCTCGATCGGCTGCGGCTGGATGCTGCCGAGCACCGCCGCGCCGCCGCCTTCGTACTTGTACGTGTGCGCGAGCTGGCCGACGATGTATTCGTCGCCGCGCTCGCAATGCGCCATCAGCGCGGCGAGATTGCTTTGCGTACCGCTCGGAAAGAACAGGCCGGCCTCCTTGCCCGCCCGCTCGGCCACGGCCGCCTGCAAACGCAGCACGGTCGGGTCGTCGCCCCACACGTCGTCCCCGACTTCGGCGGCGGTCATCGCGGCCAGCATCGCCGGGCTCGGGCGCGTTACGGTATCGCTGCGTAGATCGATCATCGTTCATCCCTGAGTGAACGCGGGCCGGCACAGGCCCCGCCGAAAGAGACCCAGAGTGTACGCAAATCGCCCGGCGCGTGCCGGCCTTGCCGCGCGGCGGCCGGCGGATGCGAGGCCGTCAGTACGCGCGGGGCGGCGGCTGAATGCACGGCGGCCGCAACGGCGGCGCTGCGCCGCGCGCCGGCGCGAGATGTGGCCCGAACCGCGTGCCGCCGCGTGCCATATTGACGCAGGTGCGGCAGGCCGCCGCAGCGGCAGCGGCGCGCGCGAAGTGCTTCGTTCTTGATTCGAATCAACGATTTACTCCGAAAACGCTGCGCCGAGGCTGGACATCTGCGACGAGTTGGCGCATGTCGCGGCGCAGCACGCGGTTCCATACTCCAGCCAACCTCGCGGCCTGCCGGCCAGGCGGGGTCCGCCGGCAGCCCCGCCGGCGGGTATCGACAGCTTCGGTTAACAGGTATGGATACCGCTTTTTCGGCCCTCGATCTGGCCCGCCTGCAATTCGCATTCACCGTTTCGTTTCACATCGTCTTTCCCGCGCTCAGCATCGGCCTCGCGAGCTTCATCGCCGTGCTCGAATATCGCTGGCTCAAGACCGGCAAGCCGTACTACAAGTCCCTGTGCGTGTACTGGTCGAAGATCTTCGCCGTCGCGTTCGGGATGGGCGTCGTCTCCGGCGTCGTGATGGCCTATCAGTTCGGCACCAACTGGTCCGGCTTCTCCAGCTTCGCGGGCGCGGTCACCGGCCCGCTGCTGATGTACGAGGTGATGACCGCATTCTTCCTCGAAGCCGGCTTCCTCGGCATCATGCTGTTCGGCTGGAACCGCGTGAGCCCGCGCGCGCACTTCGGCGCGACGCTGATGGTCGCGGTCGGCACGCTGATCTCGACGTTCTGGATTCTCGCGTCGAACAGCTGGATGCAGACGCCGCAAGGCTTCGAGATCGTCGACGGCCGCGTGGTGCCGACCGACTGGCTCGCGATCATCTTCAACCCGTCGTTCCCGTACCGCCTCGCGCACATGGCGATGGCCGCCTTCGTGGTCGCCGCGCTGGTGGTCGCCGCGACGGGCGCCTGGCATCTGCTGAAGGGCCGTCGCGACAAGGCCGTGAAGAAGATGTTCTCGATGGCGCTGTGGCTGCTGCTGGTGCTCGCGCCGCTGCAGGCGATGGTCGGCGACCAGCACGGCCTCAACACGCTCAAGCATCAGCCGGCGAAGATCGCCGCGATCGAAGGCCTGTGGGAAACCGAGCCGGGCGGCACGCCGCTCAACCTGTTCGGCATCCCGGACATGAAGGCGGAAACCACCCGCTATGCGGTATCCATCCCGCACCTCGGCAGCCTGATCCTCACGCACAGCTGGGACGGCCAGATCCGCGGCCTGAAGGAATTCCCGCCGGAAGACCGCCCGAACTCGACGATCGTGTTCTGGAGCTTCCGCGTGATGGCCGGCCTCGGCGTCGCAATGATCGGCGTCGCCGCGCTCGCCTGGCTGCTGCGCCTGAAGGGCCGTCTCTATGACGCGAAGTGGTTCCAGCGCATCGCGCTCGCGATGGGGCCGACCGGCTTCGTGTCGCTGCTCGCGGGCTGGGTCACGACCGAGGCAGGCCGCCAGCCGTGGGTCGTGTACGGCGTGATGCGCACCGCGCACGCGGCGTCGCCGCTGTCGGCACAGCAGGTCGGCATCTCGATGATGACCTTCGTCGTCGTGTACTTCCTCGTGTTCGGCACCGGCGTCTACTACATGCTGAAGCTGATGAAGGCCGGCCCCGCGCTGCCGGACGACATGTCCGACGACACGCCCGGCGCGCGGGCCGATCAAACCGCGCGCCGCCCGCTGTCCGCCGCGAGCCACCTGATCGATGCCGCCTGAGCCGCACACCGCATTCGCAAACGAGGAAACCTATGGACGTCACCGCAATCTGGGCCGCGATCATCGCATTGGGGCTCTTCATGTACGTCGTGCTCGACGGCTTCGACCTGGGCATCGGCATCGTCTTCCCGTTCTTTCCTGACGAGCAGGAACGCGACCTGATGATGAACACCGTCGCGCCCGTGTGGGACGGCAACGAGACGTGGCTCGTGCTGGGCGGCGCGGGGCTGTTCGCGGTCTTTCCGGTCGTGTATGCGACCGTGCTGTCCGCGCTGTACCTGCCGCTCGTCTTCATGCTGGTCTGCCTGATCTTCCGCGGCGTCTCGTTCGAGATCCGCGCGAAGGCGCGCCGCACCAAGCACCTGTGGGATCTGGCGTTCATCGGCGGCTCGACCGGTGCCACGTTTTTCCAGGGCGTCGCGCTCGGCGCGTTCCTGCAGGGCATCCCGGTCCGTGACGGCGCGTTCGCCGGCGACGGCTTCGGCTGGCTCACGCCGTTCACCATCCTGACGGGCCTCGGCCTCGTCGCGACCTATGCGCTGCTCGGCTGCTGCTGGCTCGTCGCGAAGACCGAAGGCGACCTGCAGCGCCGCCTGCATCGCGTGGTGTGGCCGCTGACCATCGTGCTGCTCGGCTTCATCGCGGTCGTCAGCCTGTGGACGCCGCTGCAGGACCCGGCCATCGCCGCGCGCTGGTTCGATTCCGGGCTGTTCTGGCGGCTCCTGCCGGTGCCGTTCCTCGTCGCCGCGTGCGCGGTGCTCATGTATCGCGCGGTGCGCGACCGCCACGACACGACGCCGTTCGTACTGGCGCTGCTGCTGGTGCTGCTCGGCTATGCCGGCCTGCTCGTGAGCCTGTGGCCGTATGCGATTCCGCCGGGCATGACGATCTGGGAAGCGGCCGCGCCGCGCACCAGCCAGACCTTCACGCTGGTCGGCGCGGTGGTGATCCTGCCGATCATCCTCGCGTACACGACGATGGGTTACTGGGTATTCCGGGGCAAGGTGCGTCATGAAGACCAGCATTACTACCATCACTGATCGCGATGCCGCGCCGCGCGCGCGGCAACTGCCCGGCTGGATGTGGTTCGTCATCCTCTGGATGGGCGGCGTCGCGAGCGCGGTCACGCTCGGCTATGCGTTCAAGATCTTCATGAACTTCACGCTGTTCGCGGTGAAGTAAACGCGAAGCACCCGGCCGCGACGAGGCGGCACGGCGCGCCGCGCGATCGACGCGCGGCGTGCCACGGGCGGAGCGGGGCCGAACCCGCCGCCCCGCCCGCTCTACGCATCTACGCATCTACGCATCTACGTCTCTGCGCTTCTACGCTTTTACGCCTCCACGCTCAACGCTCGATGCTCAAACCCGGCAGCACGCGCGTGTGCTCGGCAACGACCGAGTGCAGCAGTTCCGGCTCGAGGCCGAGCAGACGCAGGATCGTCGGCGCAACCTGCGTCGTCAGCACCGGCGCGGCGACCCGATGGCCGTGGCGGATTCCGGGGAACGACACGACGAGGCCCAGATGGCTGTCGTCCGGCGCGTTGCCGCCGTGCTCCTCGTCCTTCTTGGTGCTCGACGTATAGATCACGCCCGGGTTCGGCTGCACGATGATGTCCGGCGTGCGGCCCGCGGCCGGATCGCCGAAGCGCGCGGCAAGCGCCGGCCCGCTCAGGATGTATGCCTGCGGGCCGTTCGCGCAGATCCCCGGCGCATTGCAGCCGAGGTTCGCGTTCAGCGTCGCGAGCACGGCGCTCAGCTGGGTGCGGTCGCGCAGCCAGATCAGGCCAACGTCGTCGGTCTGCACGAAGCCGGTGCCGACGAGGCCCGTGCCGTCGTTCAGGTTGCCCGATTTGGTGGCGTTCTGGCCGAAATTCCCGTTCGGGTCGAGATAGTTGTTCGTTTCGAGCAGCGTCGTCAGGGTATCGCCGTTCTTCACGAGCTTCGTGTGATCGGTCGGCGACTGGCCGTGCTTCGCGGTGACGATCACCGCCGTCGAACGGTACAGGTCGCGCTGCTTCAGCTCGGCCACGATCCGGCCTAGCGCGTTGTCGACGTAGGCGATCGCGTTCGCGACCTGCACGTTCGGCGTGAAGTTCGCGTCGAGATAGCCGCCGCCCGCCGCGACCGGCGCCTTCTGCGCGACGCTCAACGTCTGGAAGTCGCCGCCGAACACGGTCGGCACCGCCGCGCTCGCCGTTCCCGCGCCGTTCTTGCCGTCGATCTGGTTCAGCAGCGCCTGAACGTGAAAGTCGTCGAATTTCTCGGTGTGCGAATAGACGTCGGTGTAACTGGTTTTCGTCGCCGGATCGATCGAGTTGATCTCGGTGCGCGCGAGATCGTCGACGCCGTGACCGGACGGGCCGTTCACCCAGTCGTAGCCCCACGCGTGCTTGTCGGCCCACGCGGTTCGCGCCCCCGGCATCGCGAACTTCACCGCTTCGAACACGGTATTCGTCTTCACGTAGTTGTGCGGGTAGACCGGCACGCACGCGCCGCCGACGCGCGCGTTCGGAATCGCCTGCGGATTGAACGCGCCGCCGCCGTCGAGGTTCACGAGCGCGTTGCCGTTCTGCGCGTCGATGCCGGTCGTCTCGTCGAACACGACGTTCCAGCCTTGCTTGCCGGTGCAGGTCGTGTCGATCGGCGCATACAACGTGCGGTCATACGATACGTCGTAGAAAAGGCCCGCCGACTTCGGCGAGCCGCCCGTCACGAGCGCGGCGAGGCCCGGGAACGAATCAGACAGGCCCGGCGTGTGCGCGTTCGTATATGTGATGCCGGATTGCGCGAGCAGCGCCAGGTTCGGACACGTGTTCGCGCCGATGCAGCGCGCGACATCCTGTTCGTGCAGGCCGTCGACGCTGATCAGCAGCACGTGCTGCGCGACGCCGCGCTCGCGATCGTGCCTGCCGTCTTCGCGTTCCGCATGGACGCTCGCGCCGGCGAGCGCCAGAGCGAGCCCGACCACCACCACCGATTTCCGCTGCTTCCCGAATTGCGCATTCATGACCCCACCTCGTCGATTGAAGTTGAACTGCTTGAAGGCGCGACGAATGTGCCGGACGATTGCGGCGCCAGGGTGATGCGGGGCTTTCCGTTGCCTGTCAAACGTAACGAAACGAAACCGCACACGAATCGCCGACGCGCGCCGCGCTCCGGTAACGAAGCGTGCGCGTCGCGCGATCGACGAACCGGGACCGCATGCACGACGCCGTTGCGCGCGATTTTTTTTCGGCTTGGCGCGCGACTATTGACGTGCGATAACGGGTTTTCCCTGACCCGGAGCATGAGCATGGCCACGCTGGAAGCCTTCCGGTTCGTGCTGGACGACGCACGCACCCCCGAGATCATTCGTCATCACGTCGTCGACGCGCTGCAGTACGCGCTGCGGAACTACGGACAGGTGTTTACGGCAAAGGAAATCGAGTGGCTGACGCAATGGGACGATGCACGTCTGCCGCTCGCGGCGCGGCGGGAACAGGACAAGCGCGCGGACGAAGTCGCGCGCTGAGCGGCGCCCCCGTCACCGCGCGAGCGCGGCGACGGGGGCAGGCGGCGGGTCACTTCAGGCCGAAGTCGACGCGGGTGGTCGCGCCCTTGTCCTCGATGCCCTTTGCATCGAGCTTCGGCGCGACAACGAACATCCGGCTCGCGTCGACCTTGCCGTCGAGGTACTGACGTACCGATTCCGCACGCTGCTGCGCGAGCGTGCGCAGGCTGCCTTCGTCGACCGGCGCGTGGTCGGCAAGCGCCTTCTTCATGTCGTCGTCCGGCAGCGTCTTCTGCAGGCCGACCAGGTTGCGCGGCTTCTTGAAATCGGCGGCCTTGTACGCGCGGGTCAGGAACGTGTGGTACTCGGCCGGATCGACCTTCACCGACGCCGTATCGACGCTCTCGCCCTGCCCGACGACCTCCTTCAGCTTCTGCTGCCGCACGAGCCGCGTGACGTACGCGTCGCGCAGGCCCGGCAGATCCTTGTCCGGATCGACACGGCCGATCAGGTCGAGGCGGATCGACGGCTTGTCGGCCAGCATCTTCGCGATCGTGTCGAGCTTGCCCTGCGACGCGTCGGTCAGTTGCGACGAACCCGGCGCGAACTCGACATAGCCGAGTTCCTCGCCATTGCCGCCGAACGCGTGCGCGAGCAGCGTAAACGGCGACGTGACGGCCTTCGCGATCAGGTTGAGCACCGCGCGCCAGATCAGCCCACCGACGCTGAACTCCGGGTTCGACAGCGAGCCCGACACCGGAACGTCGACGTCGATCTCGCCGCGCGAATTCTTGAGCAGCGCGATCGCGAGCCGCACCGGCAGCTTGGTTGCGGTGTCGTTCTCCACGTGCTCGCCGAAGGTCAGCTGGTCGATGAAGATGTGGTTGTTCGCGGTGAGCTGGTCGTTCGCGAGCTGATAGTGCAGATCGACGTTCAGCTTGCCCTTCGTGATCGGATAGCCGGCGTACTTCGCCGAATACGGCGTCAGGTTGGTCAGCTCGATGTCGTGCGCGGTCGCGGTGAGGTCGAGCGCCGGCTTCGCGATCAGCGGATTCACGGAGCCCTTGATCGTGATCGGGCCGTTCCCGGAGAGATTCGCGGTGACGTCCACCGGCGCGGACGTCGTCGACTCCGTGCCGAACCCGCCGACCATGCCCTTGATCGCGACGAGGTTCGCCGTGTAGTTCGGCTTGATGAAGTTGTCGGTGTAGTTCACCCGGCCGTTCTGCAGTACCAGCTGGCCGACGTGCATCCGCACCGGCTGCGCCGGCGGCGTCGCCGCCTTCACGACCGCCGGCGCCGACGCCGGGGCCTGCTGCGCGACGTGCGCCGCCGGGGCCGCTTGCGCGACGGCCGGCGCCGACGCGCCCTGCGGCGACAGCGGCACCGGCTCGCCCTTGCCTGCGTCGCGCGTCAGCGACTGCGCCGGGCCGCTTTCCTGCGCGACCACATCCTTCAGGTTCAGGCGGCCTTGCGCATCGAGCAACACCCGGCCGTAGAAGTTCGAGAACGTCACGCGCGCCGCGTCGACGTCGGTACCGTGCTCGTCGTAGCTGGCCTTCAGGCCGGTGAGCGCCAGCGAGCGCCAGCCCGCGAACGGATCGGACGTCGCCTTGTCGAGCATCCGCACGTCGACGAGCGCGGCGTCGCCGCGATACGACGCGCGGATCGCGTCCTTGACCTGCGCGAACGCCAGGTTGCCCTGCGCGTTGAGCAGCGCGCTCGCCACCGTCGCGTTCAGCGCGCTGCCGAAGTACGGCTCGAACGCCGCCGCGTCGAGGCGGTTGCCGTTGATCCTGAGACCGACTTTCAGCGGCTGCGCGGTCACGTCGCCCGACACGTTCAGCGATCCCTTGCGGTTCAGCGTCGCCTGCAACTGGACCGGCAACGGCTTCGACAGGTCGTCGCTGATCTTCCGCACGTTCAGCTGCAGCGGCTTGAACGCCAGCTTCACCGGATGCGGCGTCGACAGGTCGGTATAGGTCGCGGCCGCGTCCTTCACGTTCAGCTCGCCGATCTCGTAGTGCCACGACGGCGCGGCAGGCTCCGCGCGGCCCTTGTGCGCGACGGCCCGCGCGGGCGCCGCCTGCGACGGCGCGGCCAGCGCGGCCAGGTCGATCGCGCCGTTCTTCAGGCGCCGCACGTCGAGCGCGAGCCCGTTGGCGTCGACGCTTTCGACTTGCGCCGTGCGCGCCGCCAGATCGACCTTCGTCACCTTCACGCGCGCGTCGGACAGCGCGATCGCGGGCGCTTTCGCGTCGGGTGCGGCGATCTTCAGCGCGTTCAGGCTCAGCTCGCTGTCGGCGACCTGCGCGTCGAGCGGCGTCTTGCCCCAGTCGGCCTTCGCGTTGACCGTCGTGCTGAAGGTGCCGTCGAGCACCCGCGCGCGCGTCGCTTCGCCGAGGTACGGCTGCAGCGCGGGCAGCGCGAGCGCGTCGACCGTCAGCTTCGTGTCGGCCTGCTTCGCCGCGAGGCTGAAGGTGCCCTCGGCCTTCACCGTGCCGCCGCGCGACAGTTCCGTCGACACCGCGTAGCGCGCCGGCGTCCTGCCTTGCATCGTGAAGCCGTCGAGCGTCGTCGCGATGCGCGTGAGCGACAGCGCCGCGGGCGTCGCCGGCATGCGGTCGTCGAAATTGACCGTGCCGCCGTCGATCGCCAGGTGGCGGATCGCCAGGTCGAGCGGCGCGGCCTTCGCTTCGGCGGCCGGCGCAGCCGGCGCCGCTGCCGATGCGCCCGATGCCGCGGCCGGGGCGGCCGGCGTGCCGGCGAGCTTCTCGACGTTCAATACGCCTTGGCGGTCGCGCGCGAGATCGACGACCGGCTGGTCGACGCGAATCTCGTCGAAATGCAGAATGCTGCGCAGCGGCTGCAGGTCGGTTGCCGCGACGTGCACGCCGCGCGCGGCGAACAGCGGCTCGGACGACGCGCTCGTCACCTTCGCGTCGTTCAGGTCGACGGTGCCGGACACGCGCAGCGCGGGCGTGTCGCCCGCCATCACGAAACGGAGCTTGAGGTTGGTGCTGAGCGTGCCGTTCCGCACCGCGACCGGCAGCTTCGCCGGCGCATACGTGATCAGCTTCGGCACGTCGAGCCTGTCGAACTTCAGCTCGACCTCCGATTCGCGCGACTGCGCGAACGGCTTGGTCTTGCCGTCGATCGCGATCGGGCTGCCGTCGATCCGCGCGCGCAGCTTCGGCTCGACGAAGATGTCGGTCTTCGACGGCAGCGTCGCGACGTACGGAATGCCCAGCGACCAGTTGTCGATCACGTGCTTCTCGTTCAGCAGGCGGTCGTCGAAATCGACTCGCCCGTCGTTGACCTGGATGTTCGACAACGAGAAGTGGACCGGCTTGCTGCCCGGCTTCGACGGCGTCGAGAACTTCTCGATCAGGTCGGTGAAATTGAAGCGCTGCGCGTCGTAGCGGACGATATGGAAGCGCGGCGCGTCGACGCGGATCTCGCTGACGATCGGCGCGCCGCGAAACAGCGATGCCCACGACGGCCGCACGGTCAGCTTGCCGATATCGATGAACTCGCCCTGCCCGCCGCGTTCGCCGACATGGATGCCCTCGGCTTCGAGATTCAGCGTGTACGGATTCAGCGCGATGCGCCGGACGGTCGCCGGGCGGTCGAGCTGGAGCGTCAGCTGTTGCTCGGCGACGTGCCGGATCAGCGGCGGCGCCGCGAAGAATCCAAGCAGTCCGAACAGTACGAGGAAGATCAGCGTGCCGACGCCGATGCGCTTCGCACGGCGCGAGCGCGCGACGTCGCCGATGGCGTGAAGGGTGGAGGAGACTTTTTCTTTGTCGAGGCTTGCCATGCTGGAATGCCTATTGAACTACGGTCAGGCTGTCTGAGAGATCGGATCGGACGGGCCGGCTTCCCCAAGTATAGGCGTCGGGAATGAACGGACGCAGTTCGGGCCGCAGGCGCGCGCGTCGCGCATTCCTCGCCGCAGGCGCGCCGGCCGGACGAAGCCGAATCTCGGGATGGGCTGTATCCTACCCTTGCCGCCCCAACAAAAACAATGGCGGAACCCGGTAAACCCCCGATTCGCGCCGTGTGGCGCCCTCTGTATCGCATGCCTCCCCGTCGCGCGTCGCAACGCCACCGGCGCTTGACCTTGCCATGATGGGAATGTTGATACTCGATATGTTTGCGGCATGGGCCGCGTCTTCTGGAACATGACATGACTGAACAGGCCGCACCGGAGGCGTCGAACACGATCGCGCTGACGATCGAGGGCATGACCTGCGCGTCGTGCGCGGGCCGCGTCGAGAAAGCGCTCGCCGCCGTACCGGGCGTCACGAACGCCTCCGTCAATCTCGCGACCGAGTGCGCGTCGGTCGACGCCGCGGCAGGCGTCGCGACCGCCGCATTGCTGGATGCCGTGAAGCGCGCCGGCTATCTCGCCTCGCCCGCCGGCGAACCGGGCGCCATCGCCGTACCGCCCGATGCCCCGGCGATCATCGACCTCGAGATCGGCGGCATGACCTGCGCGTCGTGCGCGGGCCGCGTCGAGAAGGCGCTCGCCGCCGTGCCGGGCGTCACGAAAGCGTCCGTCAATCTCGCGACCGAGCACGCATCGGTCAACGCGGCCGGCACGCTCGATCCCGGCGCGCTGATCGCCGCCGTCACCACGGCCGGCTACCATGCGTCGCTCGCCGCCGTCGCGCAGCCGGCCCGCGCAGCGGGCACGCCCGTGCCGGCCGCGCCGGACGCCGGCACGCGCAAACGCCGCGAAGCCAGCCGCGAACGCAGCCTCGTGATCGCGGCCGCCGTGCTGAGCGCGCCGCTCATCGCCCCGATGCTCGCCGCGCCGTTCGGGCTCGACATCATGCTGCCCGGCTGGCTCCAGCTCGTGCTGGCGTCGATCGTGCAATTCGGCTTCGGCGCCCGCTTCTACCGGGCCGCGTGGTATGCGCTGAAAGCCCGCGCGGGCAACATGGACCTCCTCGTCGCGCTCGGCACGTCGGCGGCCTACGGGCTGAGCCTGTGGCAGTTGCTGCGCGAACCGGCGCACGCCGCGCATCTCTACTTCGAGGCGTCGGCGGTGATCGTCACGCTGGTGCGCTTCGGCAAATGGCTCGAGGCGCGCGCGAAGCGCCAGACCACCGACGCGATCCGCGCGCTGAACGCGCTGCGCCCGGATCGCGCGCGCATCGTCGAGCAGGGCGTCGAGCGCGACGTGCCGCTCGCGCAGGTGCGCGTCGGCACGGTCGTCAGCATCCGGCCCGGCGAGCGGGTGCCGGTGGACGGCCGGATCGTCAGCGGCCGCTCGCACGTCGACGAATCGCTGATCACCGGCGAAAGCCTGCCCGTCGCGAAAGACGCGGGCGCACCGGTGACGGCCGGCTCGATCAACGGCGAAGGCGCGCTCGTCGTCGCGACCACCGTGGTCGGCGCGGAGACGACGCTCGCGCGCATCATCCGCCTCGTCGAGTCCGCTCAGGCGGAGAAAGCGCCGATCCAGCGGCTCGTCGATCGCGTCAGTGCCGTGTTCGTGCCGGCGATCCTCGGGATCGCGGTGCTCACGCTGGCCGGCTGGCTGATTGCCGGCGCAAGCAGCGAAACCGCAATCCTCAACGCGGTCGCCGTGCTCGTGATCGCCTGCCCGTGCGCGCTCGGCCTCGCAACGCCGGCCGCGATCATGGCAGGCACCGGCGTCGCCGCGCGTCACGGCGTGCTGATCAAGGACGCGCAGGCGCTCGAACTCGCGCAGCGCACCGCCGTCATCGCGTTCGACAAGACCGGCACGCTGACCGAAGGCAAGCCGTCCGTCACCGCCTTCGAGCCGGTCGGCATCGCGCGCGGCGACGCGCTCGCGCTCGCCGCGGCGGTGCAGCGCGACAGCGATCACCCGCTCGCTCGCGCGGTCGTGGCCGCGTTCGACGCCGATGCCGCCGCGCGCGGCAGCGCGACACCCGCGCCGGTCGCGGCCGACGCCCGCGCGGTTGCGGGGCGCGGCGTCGAGGCACGCGTCGGCGGCCAGTTGCTCGCGCTCGGCAGCGCGCGCTGGCGCGACGAACTCGGCATCGCAGTGCCGCCCGCGCTCGACGCGCGCGCAGCCGAACTCGAGCGCGCCGGCAATACGATCTCGTGGCTGATGCGCGCCGACGCGCCACGCGTGGCGCTGGCGCTGATCGCGTTCGGCGACACGGTGAAGCCGAGCGCGCGCCGCGCGATCGAGCAGCTGGCCGCGCGCGGCGTCGCGAGCGTGCTCGTGACGGGCGACAACCGCGGCAGCGCGGCGGCCGTGGCCGCCTCGCTCGGCATCGGCGAGTTTCACGCGCAGGTGCTGCCGGACGACAAGGCACGTGTCGTCGCCGAGCTGAAGCGCACGCACGGCGGCATCGTCGCGATGGTCGGCGACGGGATCAACGACGCGCCCGCGCTCGCCGCGGCGGACATCGGCATCGCGATGGCGACCGGCACCGACGTCGCGATGCATACGGCCGGCATCACGCTGATGCGCGGCGACCCGGCGCTCGTCGCCGACGCGATCGACATTTCGAAGCGCACGTACCGCAAGATCCAGCAGAACCTGTTCTGGGCGTTCGTCTACAACCTGATCGGCGTGCCGCTTGCGGCGCTCGGCTGGCTGAATCCGGTCGTCGCCGGCGCGGCGATGGCGTTCTCGAGCGTGAGCGTCGTGACCAACGCGCTGCTGCTGCGGACGTGGAAGGGGCGGGCGAGGTAATGGCGTGCGCATGCCGCGGAAGCGGCCGCGCACGGTCATTCGGCGCAGCGCAGCGGCATGAAGCCTCGTGCGGCGCGTGCCGCTAACCGGACACGATCGGCTTGATCAGCGTCGTCGTGATCGGCACGAACCCGCGTGCGCGGTACAGCGCACGCGCGGCCGTATTGTGATTGAACACCGACAGGCCGATCTCGGCGATGCCGTGCCGGCGCGCCTCGGCGTCGAGCGCGTCGAGCGCGCGCGACGCCCAGCCCTGGCGGCGCCGCGACGGCACGATTTCAAGATCGTAGACGAACAGCGCGCGATTCGGTCCTTCGGTCACGATCGCATACCAGAGATCGCCGAGCGTCTCGCCGCTCGCGTCATCGACGAGCGACAGCAGCGTCTGGCCCGCGGTCATCAGGCCGTCGGGAAGCAAGGTGTCGAAGCAGGCCCGCGCGCGCACCGGCGCATCGGCCGCATCGTTCTGCCCCGACGCGACGAGATCGCGCGCGTAGCCGGCAATGGCGCGTGCGCGGTATGCGTGAAACTCGCTTGCCGTCATCGGACGCATCTGCAACATGGCGCCCCCAACGAAGGATGGAACCTCCAGTGTAGCGAGTGAGCGCACGCTCGCGTGTGCGTGACGGCGAGCGCAGGCGGCCACGGCGGCGTGCGCGATGTGCCGCCGGGCCGCCGCCTGCCGGGATCAGAATGGTGCGCGACCGCGCCTGGTGCGCTTCACGCCCGCGGTCGGCCGCACGACGTCGCGCCCGACGCGTTCAAGGCGGTTGACCTGGACGGCCAGCATCTCGTTGTGCTGCTCGAGCGTCGCCAGCGTGGCCTGCTGCGCCAGCTGATCGGCCACCAGCCGGTCGATTCGCTGCTGCTGGGCGGCAGCGTCCTGCCGCGCGCCGGACAGCGCCAGCGCCTGCAACAGCAGCGCGGCCAGCCCGGCCAGCACGACGACGGCCAGCGCCAGCAGCAGGCGGTTCACGCGCCGCATTTCCCGGTCGGCCGCGCTCCGCAGCCCGGCCGCGTCGGCCTGCAACGCGGCGAGACGGTCGGCGAGCGGGCCCACCTGCGCGTCGAGATCGACGGACGGCGGGGGTGTCGAAGCGGAAAGCGCCGGTGCGGCCGACGCCGCCGGTGCAACGGCCGGCTCCGTCGGCGTAGCGGCCGATTCGGGCGGCCATGCTGGAACCAAGGCCGCAGCGGGCGCCGCCACGCGTGTCCCCGCCTCCGTCTCCGAAGGCGGTGAAGCCGGCTGTGGCGTCTTCTGCTCGGTGGGTGTTGCCGGTTGAGGCGCCGCTCCGCGCGGGGCGGATTCGCTTCGCGCACCGGCCGCGCGCCGCTTCGCTCCCCTTTGCGGGCGTGCCGCACGCGGCGGCGCAACGGCGGCCTCCGGCGCGTCATGCGGGCTGTCCGCGCTTTCGGCAGCGGACGAACGGTTCCCGTCCGGGATGTCCGGCGACGCCGCCCGATCCCGGTCGGCCGTCTCGCCGTTTGCGACCGTCGGCGTGGCATCGTGCTGCATGCTGCCAGCCGACGCTCGTTGCGCGTCGCCCGTGTTCGGCTCGGCAACGGCGGCCTCCGCCTCCACCACGGTTTCAGGCACCGCGTCGATGGACGATGACGCGGCCGCGTCGGCCGGCGCGATTTCGATCATCGCGCTTCCCGTCGACACGTGGCCCGCCTGATCCGCCTCGTCCCGCGCCGCGCCCGCATCGATCGTCTCGATGGCCGGCACGTCGAACCCGACGAGCGTCGATTGGGTATCGGGCGGCGCGACGGTTGCGGCTTTCGACGCTGCGGGCTGCGCCGCGTTGTCGATCCCGGGCGCATCGGCGCCGACAGGATTGCCGAACAGGTCGAGCGTGAGCGCGTCGCGAGACGTGTCGCCGTGCTGCATGTCGCCAGCGGGCCGGGCCGCCGCGCGGGCGGGCCCACGGCTGGCTGCGGCGGCACTGCGGCGACGCGGCCGGGTGGAAGGGCGGCTGGAACCAGAGCGGGGAGAGACTGCGGAATCGGTCATGGAGATCGGGGAGCGGCTTGCTGCGCGAACACCTAACGCCTGCATTCTGACGATGTCGGGAAAGGCCATTGTCGCATGACGGCCCGCGCGATCTGTGGCGTATTCGTCACGGTCTGCATCGCGCCGCCCGAACATTCCGCAACCTGCGGCGAATGATCCGGATCGTCCTTTTTATGGTGTGGACCGTCCCGAATGCTATATCCTTGCCGCCAGCCCACGCATCCGTGCGGCGCCGACACGATTCGATTCAAGCGCCAACGCCCCGTCATGCCCGCTTCCGACTCCGCCTCCGTTCAAGCCACCGAGCTGCGCCGCCACTTCGCCGACGTCATCCTGCCGATCTGGCGCGGCTCCGGCTTCGATCGCGCGTTGCAACTGCCGTTCGAGGCGGTCGATCCGGCAACCCACGCGCCGCTGCCCGTCACGCGCTATCGCGCGATGGCGTGCGCGCGGCAACTGTTCGTGTTCGCGCAGGCAGGCGACGCCGCGCACGCGGCGACGCTGTTCGACGCGTTGTGCCGCCGCTTTCGCGATCCGCGCCACGGCGGCTGGATCTACAGCGTCGATGCGAACGGCGCGCCGCTCGACATGACCAAGGATCTGTATACGCACGCGTTCATCGTGTTCGCCTGCGCCGCGTACTACGCCGCGTCGGGCGAACGCGATGCGCGCAGCGTCGCCGAGCAGACCGCCGCGTTGATCCAGGACCGCTTTGCGCCGCGCCCGGGCGACGCGCTGCTCGATGCCGCGCGTCACGAAGACTTCTCGGCGTCGGGCGACGGCCCGCTGCAGAATCCGCTGATGCATCTGACCGAGGCATGGCTCGCCGCCGCCGGTGCGTTCGGCGATGCCGCGTTCGACGACGCGCTCGCGCGTACCGCGCAGGCGGTCGAGCGCACCTTCGTCGACACCGCGACCGGCTGCGTCGCCGAGCTGCCGCTCGGCACCGCCGGCAACCGCTTCGAGCCGGGACATCAGTTCGAATGGTTCTATCTGGTCGACGCGGCCGGCGCGCGCGTCGCGCACACCGGGCTTCCCGGCGCGCTCGCGCGCGCGTTCGCATTCGCCGAACGCCACGGCGTCGATGCGCAAACCGGCGCGGTGTGCGCCGCGCTCGACGCGCACGGCGGATGCCTCGACGGCACGCAGCGCATCTGGGCGCAGACCGAGTATCTGCGCGCGCTCGCGACGCACGGCGGCACGCCTGTGTCAGCGCCGCTGGCGACGCAGATCGCGCGCTTCGCCGCGCGCTTCCTGCATCCGCGCGGCTGGTACGAGTGCAAGACGCCGCAAGGCGAGGTGTCGCGCGGCGACATGCCGTCGACGACCCCGTACCATCTCGCCACCGCCTACGCGGCGCTGCCGGCCAGCGCGTAAGCCGGCGCGCCGCGCGGCGCGGTGCTGCGCGGCGCACGCGCATCGCCGAGCTCGAACACGGCGACCGCGCTTTGCAGATGCGTGGTCTGGTCGTTCAGCGACGCGGCGGCCGCGGCCACCTGCTCGACGAGCGCGGCATTCTGCTGCGTCAGCTGATCCATCTGCGTGACGGCCTGATTGACCTGCTCGATCCCGGTGCTCTGCTCGACCGACGCGGCGGTAATCTCGGTCATCGTGTGCGCGACCCGCGAGATCGACGCCGACACCGTCCGCATCGCCTCGCCCGCGCGCTCGACCAGCTCGGAGCCGCCGCCGATCTGCGCGACCGACTCCTCGATCAGCGTCTTGATTTCCTTCGCCGACTGCGCGCTGCGCTGCGCGAGCGAGCGCACCTCGCCCGCGACCACCGCGAAGCCGCGCCCCTGCTCGCCCGCGCGCGCCGCCTCGACCGCTGCGTTCAGCGCGAGGATGTTGGTCTGGAACGCGATGCCGTCGATCACCGAGATGATCTCCGCGATGCGGCCCGAGCTTTGCGCGATGCCGCGCATCTTGTCGATCACGCTGTCGACCACCCCGCCGCCGTGGCTCGTCGCGCGCAGCGCCTCGTCAGCCAGCGCGCTCGCCGCGCGAGCGCTGTCCGTGTTCTGCCGCACGGTTGCGGTCAGTTCCTCCATGCTCGCGGCGGTTTCCTCCAGCGACGCGGCCTGCGTGCCGGTGCGCGCGGACAGATCCGCGTTGCCGCTCGCGATTTCGCCCGCGCCCAGATGGATCGCGTCGGACGCGTGGCGCACGGTCCGCACCGTGTCTGCGATGCTCGCCTGCATCGCGCCGAGGTCGCGCAGCAGCGTGTCGATCTCGAACACGCCGCGAGGATGCACGGTTTCGTCGAGCCGGCCCTGCGCGATCCGCTCGAAATGGCGCCCCGCCTCCTCGAGCGGCGCGACGATGGCACGCCGCGCGGCCAGATACACCGCGACGATGCTCGCCAGCATCGCGACCAGCAGCACGATCCCGACCCATTTGAACCAGCCGATGCTGGCGTCGATCGAATCGAGTGCCGTGCGGCTCGACGCGCCGCTGTAATCGACGAATTGATGCAGCTCGGTCAGGTAGGCGTCCTGGATGCCCTGCGTCGGCTGGTCGAGAAACGCCTGGAGGTTGTCGCTGGCGAGGAACTGCACGAGTTCCGTGAGCGCGCCATGCAGCTTCCGGTACCGCTCGCCGAGCGCGGCGACGCGCGTCCGGTCCTCGTCGTCGATCGCGGGCGCCGCGCTCAGCGCGGCGAACGCCTTGTCTGCTTCGGCGAGCGAATCGCTCGCATGGCGAATGATGTCTTCCGGCTTGGTCCCGCCGCGCACCATCCGGGTGCCGGCACGGGACAGGTTGATGCGCGCGTCGAGCAGACGCTCGGTCGCCTGGTTCGCCGCGCCCAACTGCGCGATCGCGACGCTCGACAGACCGTCCACGCCGCGCCGTGTCGATGCGAGCGACCAGAAGCCGAGCGCTTCGACGGCGAGCAGAAACAGGCAGAAGACGGTCAACACGCCGAGTAGACCCGACGCGAGCTTGATTTTGCTGAACATGGCGATTCCTGAAGAGCCAACAATGAAGAAATGCTCCGGCGTTAGCGGCATTTCAACAGCGGACTTTAGGCGGCACCGGTGAATCCTGTGCGAAACGGGCCGCGGACGTCATTCGCCGCAACAATCGCTTTGCCCGGCGGCACGATCCGCAAGAAACACGGCGGAATTTCCTTGCTTATCGGCGAACCCCTTCCTAGAGTGGAGCGCAAGCGGGCACTGAATTCGAGGCAAGTCGATGACGGATATCGTGGATCACGCGCGTGGCGCGTTGCGGGCGCAGCCCTTCAGCATGCTGCTCGGCACCGAGCTGATGCACATCGGCGAGAACGAGGTGTCGCTGTGCCTGCCCGTGCGTGACGAGTTGCGGCAGCAGCACGGCTACGTGCACGGCGGCGTGATCGGCTACCTGGCCGACAACGCGCTGACGTTCGCCGGCGCGCTCGTGCTCGGGCCGCGCGTCATCACGGCCGAATACAAGATCAACTATCTGCGGCCGGCGGTGAGCGGCACGCTCGTCGCGCGCGCGACGGTCGTCCATGCGGCGCGCAATCAGGCGACCTGCCAGTGTCACGTTTTTGTCATCGATGGTGATCACGAACGGCTCGTCGCGATCGCGCAAGGCACGATCAACCGCGTCGGCGACGGCAAGGTGCCCGGCATGCCGGAAGAGACGGCCTGAGCGCCGACTCCCGACTCCCGAGTCACCGACTCCCGAGTCACCGAGTCACCGAGTCACCGAGTCACTGATCACCGATCACCGATCACCGATCACCGGGCGCCGGCCGTCAGGCCACGTCGTCACCGAGCGGCATGAACCGCGGTGCGACCCGCGCGCGCACGACGCCTTGCGCGTCGGTACGGTAGATGCCGCGCGCCACGTTATGCGGGTGCCGCGCCGCATCGGCCACCGAGAGCACCGGAGCGAAGCACGCGTCGCTGCCTTCCAGCAGCGCGCGCCAGTGCGCGGACGGCTGCCGCGCGAACACCTCCGCGAAACGCGCCTTCAGCGCCGGCCAGCGCGCGCGGTCGTATTGCGACGCCGGATCGACGTCGGCCAGCCCGAGCCGCTCGATCAGCAGCGCGTAGAACGGCGGCTCGAGCGCGCCGATCGTCACATATTCCCCGTCCGCACAGCGATACACGTCGTAGAACGGCGCGTCGTGAAACAGGCTCGGCTGCGCGCCGTCGAGCTGGCCGTTCGCGCGCGCCCACAGCGCGATCGTGCCGAGCATCGCGACGATGTCGACGATCGCGCCGTCCACCACGCGCCCCGGCCCGCCCGCGCGCACGTCGAACAGCGCGCAGACGATGCCGAACGCCAGCCCGAGCGCGCCGCCCGCGTCGCCGAGCACGGTCGGCGGCAGGCCTGGCGTCGCCCCGCGCGGCGCGGCGAGCGACAGCAGGCCGGTAAGCGCCACGTAGTTCAGGTCGTGGCCGGCGCTCGCCGCGAGCGGCCCGTCCTGGCCCCAGCCGGTCATCCGGCCGTAGACAAGTCGGGGATTCGCGCGCGCGCAATCGGCCGGCCCGAGGCCGAGCCGCTCCATCACGCCGGGGCGGCCGCCCTCGATCAGCGCATCGGCCTGCGCGATCCGCGCGAGCGCGTCGGCGCGCGCGTCCGGCGATTTCAGGTCGAGCGTGACGATCTCCTTGCCTTCGCGCAGCAGGTCGCCGTCGCGGGCCTGCAGCGCATCCGGCGCGCTCGTGCGGCCGGCGGGCCGCGCGATCAGCGTGACCTTCGCGCCCATCCCGGCCAGGATCCAGCCGGCGAGCGGGCCGGGCCCGAGACCTTCGAATTCGACGATGTGGACACCGTTCAACGGCGAGTGCAGCGGCATGGCAGTCTCCTTTCCTTTTCGTTGTTGTCAGACATGGCTGGACGGCGAACCGCCGACGCCATCGCGCAGCGCGCCGGCGACCGGCCGCGCACCCCGCAAAAAAACAGCCCGGTCGGCTCGCGCCGACCGGGCTGCTGCGCATGGTCCGGCCCGGTCCCCCGGGCGGCCTGCGGTGCGGGCGCCGCCATCGGCCGGCGCCCGCGCACCGCTCAGAACGCATCCCCCGGCACGCGCACGGAGCCTTCCATCAGCACCCGCGCGCTGCGGCTCATGATCGCCTTGGTGACGCTCCACTCGCCGTTCGCCTGCACCGCCTGCGCACCGACGCGCAGCGTGCCCGACGGATGCCCGAAGCGCACCGCGTTGCGTTCGCCGCCGCCCGCCGCCAGATTGACGAGCGTGCCCGGGATCGCCGCCGCGGTGCCGATCGCGACCGCCGCGGTGCCCATCATCGCGTGGTGCAGCTTGCCCATCGACAGCGCGCGCACCAGAAGATCGACGTCGCGCGCCGCCACCGGCTTGCCGCTCGACGCGACGTAGTCGGCCGGCTTCGCGACGAACGCGACCTTCGGCGTGTGCTGGCGCGTCGCGATCTCGTCGAGCGTGTCGATCAGGCCCATGCGCAGCGCGCCGTGCGCGCGGATCGTCTCGAACATCGCGAGCGCCTTCGCGTCGCCGTTGATCGCGTCCTGCAGCTCGGTGCCCTTGTAGCCGATCGCCTCGGCCTCGACGAAGATCGTCGGGATGCCGGCGTTGATCATCGTCGCCTTCAGCGTGCCGACGCCCGGCACGACCAGATCGTCGATCAGGTGGCCGGTCGGGAACATCGAGCCGCCCGCGCCTTCCTCTTCCGCCGCCGGGTCCATGAATTCGAGCTGCACCTCGGCCGCCGGGAACGTGACGCCGTCCAGCTCGAAATCGCCGGTCTCCTGCACCTGGCCGCCCGTGACAGGCACGTGCGCGACGATCGTCTTGCCGATGTTCGCCTGCCAGATCCGCACGACCGCGACGCCGTCGCGCGGCACGCGCGCCGGATCGACCAGGCCGCCCGAGATCGCGAACGGGCCGACCGCCGCCGACAGGTTGCCGCAGTTGCCGCTCCAGTCGACGAACGCCTTGTCGATCGACACCTGGCCGAACAGGTAATCGACGTCATGGTCGGGCCGGCTGCTCTTCGACACGATCACCGTCTTGCTGGTCGACGACGTCGCGCCGCCCATCCCGTCGATCTGCTTGCCGTACGGATCGGGGCTGCCGATCACGCGCATCAGCAGCGCGTCGCGCGCGGCGCCCGGCGCCTGCGCGGCCTCGGGCAGATCCTGCAGGCGGAAGAACACGCCCTTGCTGGTGCCGCCCCGCATGTAGGTCGCGGGAATCTTGATTTGTGGTACGTGAGCCATCTGAGTCATGTCCTGATGTGAAAAGGGTCTGTCTACATACGGAACGCACATGCGAATGTAGACAGACCCTAAAGCGGTGCGTCGCCGCACCGCCCTGCGTCAACGCGCCGTCAGGCCGCTGCCTGCGACGATTCGAGGAAGTCCTGCGCGAAGCGCTGCAGCACGCCGCCCGCCTCGTAGATCGACACTTCCTCGGCGGTGTCGAGCCGGCACGTGACCGGCACCTCGACGCGCTCGCCGTTCTTGCGATGGATCACCAGCGTGAGGTCGGCGCGCGGGGTGCGCTCGCCGGTCACGTCGAAGGTCTCGGTGCCGTCGATGCCGAGCGTCGTGCGATTCACGCCCGCCTTGAACTCGAGCGGCAGCACGCCCATGCCGATCAGGTTGGTGCGGTGGATCCGCTCGAAGCCCTCGGCGACGATCGCCTCGACGCCCGCGAGCCGCACGCCCTTCGCCGCCCAGTCGCGCGACGAGCCCTGGCCGTAGTCCGCGCCCGCGACCACGATCAGCGGCTGCTTGCGGTTCATGTAGGTTTCGATCGCTTCCCACATCCGCATCACCTTGCCTTCCGGCTCGACCCGCGCGAGCGAGCCCTTCTTCACGGCGCCGTCCACGACCGCCATCTCGTTGATGAGCGTCGGGTTCGCGAACGTCGCGCGCTGCGCGGTCAGGTGGTCGCCGCGGTGCGTCGCGTACGAGTTGAAGTCCTCTTCCGGCAGGCCCATCTTCGCGAGGTATTCGCCCGCGGCGCTGTTCAGCATGATCGCGTTCGACGGCGACAGGTGGTCGGTCGTGATGTTGTCGCCGAGCACGGCGAGCGGGCGCATGCCCTGCAGCGTGCGTTCGCCCGCGAGCGCGCCTTCCCAGTACGGCGGACGGCGGATGTAGGTGCTCTGCGGCCGCCAGTCGTACAGCGGCGCGGCGCGCTCGCCCGTGCCTTCCGTGCGCGCGAACATCGGCTCGTAGACCTTGCGGAACTGCTCCGGCTTCACGCTCGACGCGACGATCGCGTCGATTTCCTCGTCGGTCGGCCAGATGTCCTTCAGCGTCACCGGCTTGCCGTCTGCGTCGATGCCGAGCACGTCCTTCTCGATGTCGAAGCGGATCGTGCCCGCGATCGCATACGCGACGACGAGCGGCGGCGATGCGAGGAACGCCTGCTTCGCGTACGGGTGGATGCGGCCGTCGAAGTTGCGGTTGCCGGACAGCACGGCGGTCGCGTACAGGTCGCGATCGACGATTTCCTGCTGGATCTTCGGATCGAGCGCGCCGGACATGCCGTTACAGGTCGTGCACGCGAACGCGACGATGCCAAAGCCGAGCTTCTCCAGATCCGGCAGCAGGTTCGCTTCCTTCAGGTACAGCTCGACCGCCTTCGAGCCGGGCGCGAGCGAGCTCTTCACCCACGGCTTGCGCGTCAGGCCGCGCGCGTTCGCGTTGCGCGCGAGCAGCGCGGCGGCGATCACGTTGCGCGGGTTGCTGGTGTTCGTGCAGCTCGTGATTGCCGCGATGATCACCGCGCCGTCGGGCATCTGGCCCGGCGACTCTTCCCACTTGCCGGCGATGCCGCGCGCCGCCAGATCCGACGTCGGCAGGCGCTTGTGCGGGTTCGACGGGCCGGCCATGTTGCGCACGACCGACGACAGGTCGAACGTCAGCGTGCGCTCGTATTGCGCGTGCTTCAGCGTGTCCGCCCACAGGCCCGCTTCCTTCGCGTAGGTCTCGACGAGCTTCACCTGCTCGTCGCTGCGGCCCGTCAGGCGCAGGTAGTCGATCGTCTGGCCGTCGATGAAGAACATCGCGGCCGTCGCGCCGTATTCGGGCGCCATGTTCGAGATCGTCGCGCGGTCGCCGAGCGTGAGGCTCGCCGCACCTTCGCCCCGGAATTCCAGATATGCGCCGACGACCTTTTCCTTGCGCAGGAACTCGGTCAGCGCGAGCACCACGTCGGTCGCGGTGATGCCGGGCTGGCGCTTGCCGGTCAGCTCGACGCCGATGATGTCCGGCAGGCGCATCCACGACGCGCGGCCGAGCATCACGTTCTCGGCCTCGAGGCCGCCGACGCCGATCGCGATCACGCCGAGCGCGTCGACGTGCGGCGTGTGGCTGTCGGTGCCGACGCAGGTGTCCGGATACGCGACGCCGCCCTGCGACTGGATCACCGGCGACATCTTCTCCAGGTTGATCTGGTGCATGATGCCGTTGCCCGGCGGGATCACGTCGACGTTCTCGAACGATTTCTTCGTCCAGTTGATGAAGTCGAAGCGGTCCTCGTTGCGGCGATCCTCGATCGCGCGGTTCTTCGCGAACGCGTCCGGATCGAAGCCGCCGCACTCGACGGCCAGCGAGTGGTCGACGATCAGCTGCACCGGCACGACCGGATTCACCTTCGCCGGATCGCCACCGCGCTCCGCGATCGCGTCGCGCAGGCCGGCGAGATCGACGAGCGCAGTCTGGCCGAGGATGTCGTGGCAGACGACGCGCGCCGGGAACCACGGGAAATCGCGCTCGCGCTTGCGCTCGATGAGCTGTTTCAGCGAATCGGCAAGGATCGCCGGATCGCAGCGGCGCACCAGGTTCTCGGCGAGCACGCGCGACGTGTACGGCAGCGTGTCGAAGGCGCCCGGCTTGATCGCGTCGACGGCGGCACGCGCGTCGAAGAAGTCGAGCTGCGTGCCGGGAAGGGGTTTGCGGTAGGCGGTATTCATCATGTGGGGGAAACCTAAGGTTTGACGATCGGGGAAGGCCGACCGCACGATCGGCCTCCCCCGGCGCCCGATCAGCGCTTCTCGATCGGGAGGAACGCCAGATCTTCCGGACCGGTGTAGTTCGCGCTCGGACGGATGATCTTGTTGTCGATGCGCTGCTCGATGATGTGCGCGCTCCAGCCGGACATGCGCGAGATCACGAACAGCGGCGTGAACATCGCGGTCGGCACGCCCATCATGTGGTACGACACGGCGCTGAACCAGTCGAGGTTCGGGAACATCTTCTTCGCTTCCCACATCACCGATTCGAGACGCTCGGCGATGCTGAACAGCTTCATGTCGCCCGCTTCCTTCGACAGCTTCAGCGCGACTTCCTTGATCACCTTGTTGCGCGGGTCGGAGATCGTGTAGACCGGGTGGCCGAAGCCGATCACCACTTCCTTGTTCTCGACGCGGCGGCGGATGTCGATCTCGGCCTCGTCCGGCGTGCGGTAGCGGTTCTGGATCTCATACGCGACTTCGTTCGCGCCGCCGTGCTTCGGGCCGCGCAGCGCGCCGATCGCGCCGGTGACCGCCGAGTACATGTCCGAGCCCGTGCCCGCGATCACGCGGCCGGTGAACGTCGATGCGTTGAACTCGTGCTCCGCGTACAGGATCAGCGACGTGTGCATCGCCTCGACCCACGACTTCGACGGCGCCTTGCCGTGCAGCAGGTGCAGGAAGTGGCCACCGATCGAGTCGTCGTCGGTTTCGGTCTCGATGCGGCGGCCGTTGTGCGAGAAGTGGTACCAGTACAGCAGCATCGAGCCGAGCGATGCCATCAGGCGGTCGGCGATGTCGCGCGCGCCCGGCACGTTGTGGTCGTCCTTCTCCGGCAGCACCGTGCCGAGCACCGACACGCCCGTGCGCATCACGTCCATCGGGTGCGCGGACGCCGGCACGCATTCCAGCGCGGCCTTGACGGCGGAGGGCAGGCCGCGCAGCGCGCGCAGCTTCGTCTTGTATGCGGCCAGCTCGGTCAGCGTCGGCAGCGTCTCGTGGACCAGCAGGTGCGCGATTTCTTCGAATTCGCACGCCGCCGCGACGTCCAGGATGTCGTACCCGCGATAGTGCAGGTCGTTGCCGGTCTTGCCGACCGTGCACAGGGCCGTGTTGCCCGCCGTCACGCCCGACAGGGCAACCGACTTCTTCGGCTTGAAGGTGCCGGCCGGTGCTGCTGCGTCTTTCGTCTCGCTCATGCTCGTGTTCTCCTGTGTTCCAGATTCGTATCGTGGGTGCGCGGGCCGGCTTACTTCTTGCCCTGCGCGAACAGCTGGTCCAGCTTGTCTTCGTAGGTGTGGTAGCCGAGGAACTCGTACAGTTCGGCGCGCGTCTGCATCGTCGGCACGGCCGCCTTCTGCGTGCCGTCGCGACGCACCGTCTCGTAGAAATTCAGCGCCGCCTTGTTCATCGCGCGATACGCGCCGCAGCAGTACAGCGCGATATCGACGTTGGCTTCGCGCAGTTCGTCGAGCGTGAACAGCGGCGTCGAGCCGAACTCGGTCAGGTTCGCCAGGATCGGCACCTTCACGGCCGCCTTGAAACGGCGGTAGTCGTCGAGCGACTTCATCGCTTCCGGGAAGATCATGTCCGCGCCGGCCTCGACGTACGCGACGGCCCGCTCGATCGCCGAATCGATGCCCTCGGCGGCGGCCGCATCGGTACGCGCCATGATCACGAACTGGTCGTCCGTGCGCGCGTCGACGGCGGCCTTCACGCGGTCGACCATTTCGCCGAGCGGCACGCATTCCTTGCCCGGACGGTGGCCGCAGCGCTTCTGGCCGACCTGGTCCTCGAGGTGGACGGCCGCGACGCCGGCCTTGATGAACGACTTGACCGTGCGCCCGATGTTGAACGCGCCGCCCCAGCCCGTGTCGATGTCGACGAGCAGCGGCAGGTTGGTCGCGTTGGTGATGCGGTTCGCGTCGGTCAGCACGTCTTCCATCGTGCTGATGCCGAGGTCGGGAATGCCCAGCGAGTTCGCGGCCACGCCGCCACCCGACAGGTAGACGGCCTTGAAGCCGACTGCCTCGGCCATCTTGGCCGCGTACGCGGTGATCGCGCCGACGACCTGCAGCGGCTGCTCTGCCGCGACTGCCGCGCGGAATTTCGCGCCTGCGCTTTGAAGTTGCTGATTGCTCATGAACGGCCTCCTGAGGGAATGCACGTTGAACAGCAATTACCGGGCCAGCCTGCGCACCGGCGCTAACTCACTGATTTTTAAGCGACTTGCATTGCGCGCCGTTCGCCTGATGATTTCATTTTGGAAATTCCATATTCCAAAAGTGAAATTGGACGTGCATAATCCGTGGACATGGACATCACTTCGATCAAGTTCGGCGGCCCCGCCGAACGCACGATCCGGCCCCGCATCTGGGCGGTCGGCATCAGCCGCCTGCTGACCCTGTTTCGCGACATCGCCGGCGAATACGATGACCGTGCCGACCTGCGGATCGTCGCGCGCGCGTACGAGGAAGCGATCGCCGCGATTGCCTCCGCCGGCGCCGCGCGGCCCGACGTGATCGTCGCGGGGGGCTCGAACGGCGGCTACCTGAAGGCGCGTGTGAACGTGCCGGTCGTGCTCATCACGCCGACCGGCTTCGACGTGATGCAGGCCCTCGCCCGCGCGCGGCGCGACGCGCAGCGCATTGCGCTCGTCAGCGTCGGCGACACGCCGCCCGAGGTGCGCCGCTTCGTGGCCGCGTATGGGCTCGACGTGGAGTTTGCGTCATATCAGTCCGCTCAGGAAGCGGAAAATTGCGTGCACGAACTGCGCGACCGCGGCATCGAAATGGTGGTCGGCCCCGGCCTCGTCACCGATCTCGCGGCCAGCGCGGGCATGGGCGCCGTGTTCCTCTATTCGCACGCGTCGGCGCGGGCCGCCGTCGACACCGCGCTCGAGGTCGCCTACGCGACGCACGCCGAGGCGCTGCGCCGCCAGCGCCTCGACAACCTGCTCCAGCACCTGCGCGACGGCGTGGTCGCGCTCGATGCGCAGGGGCGCGTCGAGGCGATCAACGAGCGACTCTCGCAGGCGTTCGGGGTCGAACCCGCGGTGGCGGTTGGCCGTGCGCTCGTCGATCTCACCCCCGAGCTGCGCTCGCTGCGCGCCGACGACGGCGATACGCTCGCGACCGTGCGCGGCGTGCGCTACGTCGTGCATCGCGGCCCGCTCGTCGATCGCGGGGTCACGTCGGGCAGCGTGCTGACGTTCCAGGAATCGCGCGCGGTCGAACGGCTCGACCGGGCATTGCGCTCGCAGCCGCATACGCAGCAGTTCTCGGCGCGCTACACGCTCGACGACGTGATCGGCGCGTCGGCAGCGATGACGCGGGTGCGCGACCTGGTGCGCCGCTACGCGAAATCCGATGCGACCGTGCTCGTGCTCGGCGAGAGCGGCACCGGCAAGGAAATGATCGCGCAAAGCCTGCACGCGCTGAGCGCGCGCCACAAGTATCCGTTCGTCGCGATCAACTGCGGCGCGTTTCCGGAGGCGCTGCTCGAAAGCGAACTGTTCGGCTACGAGGAAGGCGCGTTCACGGGCGCGCGGCGCGGCGGCAAGACCGGCCTGTTCGAGGCCGCGCATCGCGGCACGCTGTTTCTCGACGAGATCGGCGAAATGCCGCCTTCGCTGCAAAGCCGCCTGCTGCGCGTGCTGCAGGAGCGCGAGGTGATCCGTCTCGGCTCGACCGAGCCGATCCGCATCGACGTGCGCGTGATCGCCGCGACGCACCGCCCGCTGCTCGCCGCCGTCGAGGCCGGCACGTTCCGCGCCGATCTCTACTACCGGCTCAACATCCTGAACATCGGCCTGCCGCCGCTGCGCGAGCGGCCGGCCGACATCCCCGCGCTCGCGGCGGCGCTGCTGACCCAGTCGGCGCGGCGCGAGCCGCGGCTCGCCGACCGCCTGCGCGACAGCGGCGACGCCGCGCGCGTGCTTGCCGACGCGCAGGCGGTGCTGATGCGCTACCGGTGGCCCGGCAATGTGCGGGAACTGCAGAACATGATCGAACGGGTGGCGGTGGAACTGGCGGAGGAAGCCGGGGACGACGCCCTGGCCGGCGCAAGTGGCTCTTACGGCTCGAGCGGCTCAAGCGGCGCGTGTGGCGTGCTCGATCCCGATACGCTGCTCGCGATCGCGCCGGAGCTGTGTGCGGCGCAGGCCGAAGCGGGCGCGGGGGCGGACGATGCGCCGACGCTGCAGGCGCGCCGCCGGCGCGCGGAAGCGGACGAGATCCGCGCGGCACTCGATGCGTGTGGCGGCGACCGCGATCGCGCATGCGCGATGCTCGGGATCAGCAAGACGACGCTGTGGCGGAAATTGTCGGCGGCCGAGCGAGGTTGAGTGCGGTTGTGCCGGGTGGTGCGGGGGTACGCGGAGTTGCGCGTATTGCGTATTGAATACGGCCGAGCGCGTTACGCGCGCCCCGGTGCGGCTTCCAGTTGAAACGCGCAGAGCATGTCCGCCCGATCCGACAGTGCGCCGATCTGAGCGGGTGTAAGCGCGGCGATGCTGGCCGCCTTGTCGTCCGCGAGGCCGAACAGTTGCTTGCCGTACTCGGAATCGCTGCGGAGCACCCGCTGCGCGAACGCGAGATAGGCGTGGTTGAATTCTGCGATCGCGTCGAAGATGTCGTCTTGTTCGACCATGGCTGCTCCTGACCGGGTGGCGGCTGACGGCGGCTCCGTAGAAAATGGCTCCTGCCGATGACACCCGCATTGCGATCTTTGATCCTACGACATCGGGGTATGCCCTCTCCGCCAAAGTCTTGACGCATTCCGCCATCGGCGCTGTCGCCCCGCATCAGGCCATCCGTCGCCAGCGCCGATGCCATGTGCGTGCGCGGCCATCCCTTCCGGCAGGACCTGACCTTCTACAACTATCCCGACGATTACGCGCGCAGCCACGTCATCGGCAATCTGGGCGCGACTTATATTCCATCGAAAATATTCCATCGAAAGGCAATGTCGAAATGCAGGCCTACGTGCGCAATGTCACCGACGCGCGCGTGCTCGTCGCGGGCGAAGAGCATCGCTTCGACAATGCGTACCGTTACGCGTTCGCCGCGCCGCGGACGTTCGGGGTAGTCGCCAAGGTGTACTAGTAGAACAGCATTTTGACGGCTTGATCGAGATCATTCGCACATCGATCGGTATGTGCGATTCGCCGTTCTCGCGCTGAATGTCGGATCCTGACTAGATTCAGTCGCAGCCTTTCTTTTTCCTCCCCCTAGGATTTCACCTGATTGCACGCGCACCGGGCACAGGCGACGAAATGCGCCACGATGCGTGCGGACGAGTGCTGCCACACCGCGTGCAGCGCTTGCCTTCCTTTTCGAACCAATGGAACGCCCGCTATGTTGAAAGTGACGAAAGCCGTCTTTCCGGTCGCTGGTCTGGGGACCCGGTTTCTGCCCGCTACCAAGGCCAGCCCGAAGGAAATGCTCCCGGTGGTGGACAAGCCGCTGATCCAGTACGCGGTGGAAGAGGCGATCGAGGCAGGCATCACGGAAATGATCTTCGTCACCGGCCGCAGCAAGCGCGCGATCGAGGATCACTTCGACAAGTCGTACGAGATCGAGGCCGAGCTCGAGGCGCGCGGCAAGGAGAAGCTGCTGTCGCTCGTGCGCAGCATCAAGCCGAGCCACGTCGACTGCTTCTACGTCCGCCAGGCCGAAGCGCTCGGCCTTGGCCACGCAGTGCTGTGCGCCGAGAAGCTCGTCGGCGACAACCCGTTTGCGGTGATCCTCGCCGACGACTTGCTCGACGGCCCGACGCCCGTGCTGCGGCAGATGATTCGCATGTTCGACCACTATCACACGTCGGTGATCGGCGTGGAGCAGATCGCGCCGGAAGAGTCGAAGTCGTATGGCGTGATCGAAGGCAAGCAGTGGGAAGACAACCTGTTCAAGATGTCGGGCATCGTCGAGAAGCCGGAACCGTCGAAGGCGCCGTCGAACCTGGGCGTAGTCGGCCGTTATGTGCTGAAGCCGAAGATCTTCGAACATCTGCGCGGGCTGCGGCCGGGCGCGGGTGGCGAACTGCAGTTGACGGATGCGATCCAGGCGCTGCTGAAGGACGAGCAGGTGCTCGCGTATCGCTATGACGGCGTGCGGTATGACTGCGGGAGCAAGCTTGGGTATCTGAAGGCGACGGTGGAGTTTGCGCTGCAGCATCCGGAAGTGGCGAAGGATTTCGAGCAGTATCTGCAGATGCGGATGGCGGAGACGGTGGTGGCGTGACGCACGGCATGTGGGCCGCAATCAGCGACCTCGGCGACGCGGCGCTGACGCTGCCGCTCGCCGTCGTCTGTTTCGCGTGGCTCACGCGCTCGCTGCACGGCTGGCGCATCGGCGTGTCGTGGCTCACGCTGCTCGCCGCCGGGATGCTGATCGTCGGTACGACCAAGATTCTCCATGCCGGCTGCGGAATGGAAATCCATGCGATCAACTTCCGCGTCGTCAGTGGCCACACGATGCTCGCCACCACGGTCTGGCCGATGGCGTGCCTGCTGATACGGCACGACGGGTGGCGCGTTCGCACCCGCGCCGCCCTGCTGCCCGGACTCGTACTTGCGACCGCGATCGGCATCGCACGCGTACTCGCCGAGGTGCACACCGTCTCCGAAGTCATTGCCGGCTGGATGCTCGGCGTGCTCGTCACCGTGCTGTTGCTGCGGAAGTGGAAGCAGGCGCCGGTCCTGCCGCCGTGGCTGCGCCCTGTCGCGGCCGGTTCCGTGCTCGTCGTATCGGGCGTCGCATACGGACACCATGCGCCGATACAGGCTGCCATCGAGACTTATTCGCCGTTTCTGTGCACGCGCTTCGGATGATTGGCGGAAGCGGCCAGCATTCTGTCCGACCGTCACTAAGCGTATTCCCCACAATGCGCTTACACGCACTGCAACACCATTTGAATTCTCGCTGGGGCCCGATGAAGATCCTCGTCCACGGCATCAACTATGCGCCAGAGCTAACCGGTATCGGCAAATACACCGCGGAGATGGCGGAGATGCTGGCCGGCAAAGGTCATTCCGTGCACGTGGTGTCTGCACCGCCGTACTACCCGGAATGGCGCATCGCCAACGGGTACTCAGGCCGCCGCTACTCGATCGAGAACCGGAATGGCGTCAGGCTGTGGCGCGCGCCCCTCTGGGTACCGTCGCGGCCGAAGGGCGTCAAGCGAATCGCACACCTCGCCAGCTTCGCGCTCTCCAGCCTTCCGGTGATGTTGCGTCACGTGCTGTGGCGGCCCGATATCGTGATCTGCATCGCGCCCAGCCTGCTCAACGCGCCGGCCGGATGGCTCGTCGCCCGCCTGACCGGCGCTCACGCATGGCTCCACATCCAGGACTACGAAGTCGACGCGGCATTCAGCCCCTGCATGCTGAAGGGCTCGCTACTCAAGCGCACCGCGCACGCGCTCGAGCGCGTGCTGATGAAGCGCTTCGATACCGTGTCGACGATCTCCGGGAAGATGGTCGAACACGCGCTGCGCAAAGGCATCGATCCGCGCCGGGTCGTGCATTTCTCGAACTGGGCCGATACCGATTCGATTTATCCGCTCAAACGCGCGAGCGGGCTGCGCGCGACGCTCAACATTCCGGACGCCGCGAAGGTGATTCTCTATTCCGGGAACATGGGCGCGAAGCAGGGTCTCGACGTACTGGGGGCCGCCGCGAAGCGGCTTGGGCCACGCGACGACCTGGTATTCGTGTTCTGTGGCAACGGCCCCGCGCGCGACGAACTCATCGCGCTCTGCTGCGACCTGCGCTATTGCCGGTTCATCGACCGTCAGCCTGTCGAGCGGCTCAACGAACTGCTCAACCTCGCGGACATCCACGTCCTGCCGCAGCGCGCCGACGCGGCCGATCTCGTGATGCCGTCGAAGCTGACCGGCATGTTTGCGAGCGGGCAGCCGGTCATTGCGATGGCGAACCCCGGAACGGAGTTGCACGACGCCGTGTCCCGGCGCGGCGTAGTGGTTCCGCCGGGCGATCCGGCCGCGCTGGCGGCCGCGATCGGCGAGTTGGCGAGCAACGCCTCCGAACGTGCGCGCCTCGGAAAGGCCGGCCGTGAATTCGCGCAGGCCGTGCTGTCGCGCGAGGCCGTGTTGCGCGACTTCGAGGCCAGGCTGTGCGCGCTGAGCACCGTTTCGTCCAACAGCCAGGCGTCCGTCGCGCGACGTCCGGATTTCTGATAACGCAAGCGATTTCTCTACATAACGCAATATGAAGATCACCGTCATCGGTACCGGTTACGTGGGCCTCGTCACGGGCGCCTGTCTCGCCGAAATCGGCAACGACGTTTTTTGCGTCGACGTCGATCAACGCAAGATCGATATTCTGAACAACGGCGGGGTGCCGATTCACGAACCCGGCCTGAAGGAACTGATCGATCGCAATCGCGCGAGCCGGCGCCTGCAGTTCTCCACCGATATCGAGGCGAGCGTCGCACACGGCGACATCCAGTTCATTGCGGTCGGCACACCGCCCGACGAGGACGGCTCCGCCGACCTGCAGTACGTGCTCGCTGCTGCACGCAATATCGGCCGGTACATGGATGGCCCGAAGGTCGTCGTCGACAAGTCGACCGTGCCGGTCGGTACCGCGCGGCACGTCCACGACGCCATCGCGACCGAGCTGACCAAGCGCGGGCTGCGCCACGAATTCTCGGTCGTGTCGAATCCGGAGTTTCTGAAGGAAGGCGCGGCCGTCGACGATTTCATGCGGCCGGACCGAATCGTGATCGGCACGGACGACGACGAGGCCGGCGAGCACGCGCGCGAGCAGATGAAGCGGCTTTACGCGCCGTTCAACCGCAACCATGAACGCACGCGCTACATGGACGTGCGGTCCGCGGAGTTCACCAAATATGCGGCGAACGCGATGCTTGCCACGCGGATCTCCTTCATGAACGAGCTCGCGAATCTCGCGGACCAGGTTGGCGCCGATATCGAATCGGTACGCCGTGGCATCGGCTCGGACCCGCGAATCGGCTACGACTTCCTTTACGCGGGCGCAGGATACGGCGGCTCTTGCTTCCCGAAGGACGTGCGCGCGCTGGTGCGCACCGCTGCGGAATATGGCCGCTCGCTGCGGATTCTCGAAGCAGTCGAGGAAGTGAACGACGCACAGAAGAAAGTGCTGCTCGGCAAGATTACCGGGCGCTATGGCGACGATCTGTCGGGGCTCACGTTCGGGCTGTGGGGGCTGGCGTTCAAGCCGAACACCGACGACATGCGGGAAGCGCCGAGCCGCGACCTGGTGGCTGGGCTCCTGAAGCGTGGCGCCAGCGTGCGTGCGTATGACCCGGTGGCGACCGACGAGGCGCGGCGCGTGCTGGCACTCGACCTCAGTGACGATCCTGAGGCTCATTCGCGGCTCGCGTTCGTGGCGTCGCCGGAAGACGCTGCGGCCGGCGCCGACGCGCTTGTGATCGTTACCGAGTGGAAAGTGTTCAAGAGCCCGAATTTCAACGCGCTGGTCGAGCTGCTGACCGAACCGGTGATCTTCGACGGCCGGAATCTGTACGAGCCGGAGACGATGGTCGAGCTGGAGATCGAGTATTACAGCATTGGGCGGCCTTACGTCGAGGGCGTGCCGGGAACGGCGAGGACGTTGCGGGTAGCGAGGGGGTAAGGCGATTCGACGCGGCACGCGTTCTGCACCGACATCCTGCTGCTACCACGACGCGGAGCAAATTGGATATCGGTGCAGTCCGTGCGCAATGCAAGCAGAGATGTGTCGGCGCAAGGTCACCAGGAAGTCAGCCGCATGGCGCTGCAACCGCTAGGGAGCCGCGTGAGACATAGTCCGGAGCGAACCGCATACAGTGACGGAGGCTCTGCACCGACTCGCGGTGGAATAACCGGGATCATGTGGAATTATGAGAGAGGAAATGCGTACACGAATTGAATGGATCGACTCGCTAAAAGGAATCGGAATTATTAGCGTGGTGGCGGGCCATACAATCCAGAACGGTTCAGTCGCAACGCTTTTCTTTCTCTTCCACATGCCTCTCTTCTTCGCGCTGAGCGGCCATCTATTCAATCCAAATACGAATCTCCGACAGTACCTCTCGAAGGGCGTCCGGCACCTTCTGATTCCATACGCGTGCTTCCTCGCGATCCTCTTCCTCCCAACACTTCTCAATTCCGGAACGCCGATCAACTTTCACAGCGTCTCGCACCTTGTAGCGCGGTTCATGTATGGGGGTGCTGCATTGGTCGAGTTTGAAGGGCCATTCTGGTTCGTTACATGTCTGTTTTTTACACAGCAGATATGCAACTTTCTTATCGTGAAGTGGAGGCCGCAATCAGTCTCACTCATCATGATTGCAGCATTGATATCTGGCTATGCGAACCAATATGCAGCTGCTAATTTGCGGTTTCCTCTCGCAATCAATGTCTGCCTCGTTGCAATGCCTTTCTTTTACTTGGCGTACAGAATACGCTCACTTGACGATAACAGAACGTTGGTGGCTATATCGTCCGCAATCTGCATAGCCTCAATTGCAGCAATGCGACACTTTCCGATCGCCTATGACATGAAGAACACGAACTATGGCATCCCCCTCGCCTCCTTCGTCGTTGCATATGCGTGGTTCATCACATTGCGTGCCGTCGCTCGGGCGACGACGAGGATCCCCGGCATCTCGAAGGTGATTAGTTCGTTCGGCGCAATGTCGATGGGCATCATGTTCACCCATCAATTTATTCAGATATCCCTGTACAAGCACGGTGTACACAATGATCTCGTGCGCTTCGCCATTGCCCTATGCGCAACATACGCCGTCTCGAGATGCATCGAATCGAACCATCTGGCGGCGCGCCTTTTGCTCGGCATTCAGCGCGGCAACCGCCTGCCATTAACTCCGAGCCACGAATCTGCATAGACAGTAGCTCCACCAGCATGTACGGGCAACGTTGCGAGCCAGTACTTGGCCGGGGCACTGCTTTGCCCTTGCACCACGCATAGCCGGTAGGACTAACGCTGAAGCGGTCCGGCGGTGTCGTCTCCACCGATACCGCGACACCATGCCCGCGTCGATGCTATACCATCCTTCACGCCCGGGCGACTATTGAATTTCTCATTCGCGATTTGGATCCAGTCGACCTTCGGATACAGATTCTCCAGCCAGTCGACGATCTTCCGCTCGGTCTGATGCAGGTCGTTATGGCAAGTCATCCGTGGCAGCATCACGCGGATTTGATCGATCAAATCCTGATTGCTGTGGTTGTACCCAAACCGCTTCTCGGTCAGGCTGTTGACGACCTGCTCGGTCGTGACGAGCGGACTGAGGCTGGCGTCCGTGATGACATCGCGCTTCGGCTCCGCGGCCGCATACCACTCCTCATTCGAAAACGACCTGTTCTTGACCAGCCATGCATTGAACTTCGCATTCTCGATTGCCTCGACAACCGGCCGTGCCAGATAGCGCGGCGGTGTAGCGATGGCAACCTCGTCGCCGAGCCTGAAGACGTTCCAGCCGCTGCGGCTGCCATAGACATAGGACAAGCCGTTATCGCGCCCCTGCATCGCCTTGAGCGTCATCGCCAACGCGCGCAGATATTGTGATTCGCCGGTCACCGCCTCCGTCTCGCGCAGCGCCCCCGGAAAGTAGCCCCAGTCGAGCGGATTGTTGCCGAATTCGTGTCCCATACCGGGGTTCAGGATGAGCTGCAGCCAGTACCAGACGTCGCGCAGATACTGCTCGCCGAGCTCGTTGCCGGTCACCGCGCAGCCCGAATGCCCAGGCGGCGCGCACGGATTAGCGATCGTCTTGTCGATCCCAAAACCGAAGCCCGGGGAAGTCGAGAATAACCCCGTGTACGCCCATCCTCTCGGTTCGATGCGCGAATTCGCGAGAGTCGACGGAGCATTCTGGTTGTTCTCGTAGATCGCCCTCATCTTGTCGTCGAGATGAAACCCCTGCTGCAACTGCCAGGTCCTCACGTTCTTCCACAACGCGATCGAATACAGTGCTTGCGCGACCGTCCTGGCGTTCTGTTTCTTGACCCAATCCGGACTCAGCACGGGATTGCTGAATCGTCTCGCCAATTGATCCATCAGACTCTTGTAGCCGTTGTCTGTCAGCGCAATTTGCTTGCCCTGATCGTCGACGACTGCCACGACCTTGGTCAGCTTCGCCACGTTCCCGTTCTGACTGCTCAGCAGGCGAAACGCCCCGTCGAAGGCGACCGCCATCCCGGAACGTTCGAATTGCGCATCGCCGCCTACCGCCTCACGCAGCGAAATGGATGGCAGCCAATGGTTCCAGTCGGGCAATGGCAAGTCGATCGGCAATTCGCGGATATTGGTGCTTGCGAAGATGAGTTTGTCCGGCGTCCCATGCGGGTTGTCGGGGTTCAAAAAAGCCGACGGCAAGATCGGCGTCTTACGTGCATCCACGAAACCTGGAAACAAGTACCGCATCATCTGTGCCTGATCGTCCAGCACGGCTCCTTCCATCCCACCACCGGCTGCCCATTCGTCAACCGGCACCCGGTCAAGCCCAGCCGCCGGCTGGTATGGAGGAAGCCATGGCCGGCCGTTCTTCGACTGATAGGTGGCCAGATTCCTGATGTACGACGCCAACTGCTCACCCTGATTTTCGGACAAGCCGTGAAACAGCGATCGACTGATAATGCTCTGGTTCGAATAGTTGAAATACTTGAGATCGCTACCGTCGGTCGCATGGCAATCCGCGCAGTGCATCCGCATGGCGCCGCTGCTCAGCGGACTGCGCACCAGGTCTTGCTCCGTGAAAAGCCGTTTGCCCTCTGCGATGTCGCGCGCGTTGTTCAGCGGGGCAGTCCATCGCTCCGGTCGGTCATCCGCAACGGAATGGGCGGCGAGAACTGATTTTCCGTCAGCGCCGAGGAGATCCAGCTTGACCACGCGAAATCCGCTGACACGCGAATCGATCCGCAACAGCGTGAATGTCAGATTGACGTCTCCCGCGTTAACGGAAACGGGAATGATCACCTTGTAATAGGAAACGTCGGAGCTTCCAATCGGAAAGGATCTCGCCAAGCCGGGCCCGACAATTTTTACCGTATCGTTTTTGATGACGATCGGCGGCTGATCATTCACCTTCACCGCCGCCTGCCCCTCGATCTCGATGCCATGCAAGGAGAGCGCCAGGAACCTCGCCGGCGCCAGTGTTTGCACGGCAACCTGCACGGCGCTCCCGACGGGATACATCACCTCGAGCGGAAGAATGACCGGCTGCCGCGCCCAGCCAACGGCCGGGCATAGCAACAACAAAAAAGGCAGCAGCAAGCGTGTAATGACGGTGTTCATTTTCCGCGCCCGATTGTCGCTGGCAGCGCGACATTGCGCTCCCATCAATGATAGGAAACGTTCATATTGCCGACGCCATCACCTGACGACCTTGCGTCGAACAATTCGCCGCGAATCCGTTCGGCCAGCACTCTGGCACCCGCCGATGTGAGGTGATTGTCGTCGAAGTACATCGGCGTGTGCTTGTCGGCCCAGAGCGTGCATTGCTCGCGACACAGCGCCTGATACGTGGAAACGTACGGAATACTATCCTGCACAAGCCTGCGGGAGAACATCGCGTCCATTTCCCCTCGCTCCCGGCGCTCGTGTCGAGCGACAAGCGTGTCGTCATTCGCATAGATGCTACGCGCCAACAGCCGCGGCAACATCTGGTCAAACGCAGGGGTCGGCCCCAGCACGACGACACGCTCGGCGTACTGCCCAAGATACCTCGCCGTCGCAACGACGTCGTTGATGTCCTGATTCGCCCAGTTCCCCGACAACACGATCATGTCGGGCTTCCGTGCCGGCACGAAATCCGTCAACACATATCGAATCAACTGCGTGCAGCGCTTCGGGCCTGTGGTGTTCAGCAGAGGCTTGCATCCGGATGCGGTGGCCTGCAGAAAATTGACACCGGAATAGACCGATGAAAATCCCGCCCAGAGATCGGCGGCATGACTGTCACCAACAAGCAATACATTCTTCTTGGTGGAACTCGTCTTCAGGCACGTCCCGGTGTCGAACGGCAGATTCCTTCCGTGATCCGGGATCATGAAACAGGTTCCCGCACGCATCTCGCGATCTGCGTCGTAGTTCAGGTACGCCAGAGTCGACTGCACACTTTCGGGAATCGTACGCAGCGCAGCGTTTGCCGCCGATGCCGAAATTGTGACAATGCAGACCGACGCCATCGCGGTTGCGCCCCACGCAAGAACCTTCCTGTTGCCGTCGGCACGCGCGCGCCGAAACGGCGTCTCGACAAATCTCCACGACGCCCACGAAGCGAGCACGCAGACGGCCAACAGTGCCAGTCTCGCGGTCGTGCCAGGCATCGGAAACGAATCGGTATAGAAAACAAACAGGGGCCAGTGCCACAGGTACATCGAATAGGAGATCAATCCCACCCATCTAAACGGGGGACTGGCAAGCAGTCTCGCTACCGCGGTACGCGCATCAGAACCGGAATAGATGATCAACGCCGCGCCAAGTGTCGGCGGAATCGCAGTCAAACCGGGGAATGGAGTTTGTGGCGTGAGCAGCTTGATGCTTGCGAAAATCAGCGCCAGACCTGCGACGCCAAGCAGTTCCGCCAGCCAGCGATTCCGCAGTTTCGGCAAACTGCCCATTGCGACCAAGGCGCCGAGCATCAATTCCCAAGCGCGCGACGGCAGTAGATAAAATGCAGCGCTCGGGTCGACCTGAACCGTACGCACCGCCTCCGCAAAGCTCACGACGGCAACCACCAGGACAATGAGCACCTGCAGCCGCCGGCTCTTCTTGCGCAACGCAAACAGAACCAGCGGGAATACGACGTAGAACTGCTCCTCTACTGACAAAGACCAGGTGTGCAGCAGCGGATTGTGTGCCATGCCGGCATCGAAATATCCACTCGACGAATAAAATATAACATTTGAAACAAAAAATATCACCGAGACGATATAGCGCGACAGATCGTGCACGTCCGCCGGGAAGCCCTTGATCAGGGTAATGCTCAAACAGAACGCCAGTACCACAAAAAGTGCCGGAAAAATACGGCGCACTCGACGACTATAAAATCCCGCGATACTGTATGTCCCACCATCCATTTCCCGTACAAGTATCTGCGTAATGAGGTAGCCGGAGATAACAAAGAAAATATCTACCCCGACAAATCCTCCGGTACCGAATTTCAGGAAATGAAAATGGAACAAAATCACCGGAATAACAGCGATTGCGCGCAACCCGTCGATATCCGCGCGATAACCGTTTGCTGCATGAGCAACGCCGTAGCCGCCTCCGAGGGGGGACTTCTGTGTAAGCACTGGCAACCTCACGAATTCGCAGGCGCACAGCCACGAGCGCCGCATGTTGAAGGCCATCGCAGGCTAGCCGCGCATCGGGCGAACCGGAAGACAAAACCCTGGGCGAATCCGCCACGCACGTTGCACGATTCATGCGGGGATGAAATCATCGGTTGTCGCATTGCCGCACTCGTCCAGATGAGCACTTGGTGCGGCCAGTACGAATGGCGTGTACGCACAACATTTTGTCCGATCGTCATGTCGTTCGTTGCGGCACCACATACGTCTTGTCACCATTCTCGATCCAGAGGGATACGAGCATTCCTTCGGCAAGGGTCCAATGGCTTTAGGCGAACACAGATGAATCACCAACACGGTGTTGCGGCCGACTCGAGCGCTCGGCGATCAGCGGTCGTCGATATGGCGAAAGGAATTGCCACCATATTGGTTGTCTATGGACACTGTCTTCGGGGGCTCGTTGCCGCCGGCGTCGTCCATACCAACTCGTGGCTCGTAGTGACGGACTACGTCATCTATACCTTTCACATGCCAATCTTCTTCGTGCTGTCCGGAGTGTTCTTCAAGTCGTCAGCGCTGAAGAATCGACGCGACTTCTGGCTCAATCGCATCAAGTCCATCGTCTACCCGTATGTCCTTTGGTCGCTCATTCAGGGTGGCATAAGAATTGCACTATCGGGCTCGGGTGCCGTCAATAATGATATGGAATTCGACCGCTTGCTCGACATATTCTGGTCGCCCATCTCGACCTTATGGTTCCTTTACGCGCTGTTCTTTTGCAACGTGATCTGCTTCGCCCTTTTGAGGGTGAGAACGGCGGCGCTGCTGACCGGCGCGCTCTGCGCCTTCATCGCGAGTCATTTTCTGGCCACCGGCGTGGTCAATGACATTTCTTACGGATTGCTGTATTTCGTATTAGGCATGTTCGTGCGTGAGCACAACTGGCTGTCCAATGTTGCACCGAGCTGGGGTAGAACCGGATTTCTCGCCTGCGCCTTCATTGTGGTCGCGTTGGGGCTCGACAACGCGGGTGTGCAAGATCGCTTGGCATTCCCGGCCGCACTTCTGGGTATCACCGCGACACTGACGCTATGCGCTACCCTGGAGAAGGCTGCCCTGGCAAGGCCGATCGCCAATGCATTGAATGTCATCGGCCAGTTCTCCATGCCGATCTATCTCATACACATCCTAGTGCTAGGCTTCACGCGAACTCTTCTTCTGCGACTCTTGCACACCGACAATTTGCTGGCTCTAATTCCCGTGGCCGTTACGGCTGCGGTGTTGATCCCGATCGGAATCCAGTTCATGGCGATGCGCGTGAGACTGAATGATTGGGTCGGTCTGCCTAGTTCATTGAGGGCTGCCGGAAGAAATCCTTCTGCTTGAGCCACGCATCACCATGATGCGGTGCTCAGGATTGCCGCCTTATCCAACTTCTGCCTGCGCCATGAAACTACTTGCGATAAGCCACCCTTGTGTCACGCCGATCAACCAAGCATTCTTTGCCGCAATAGAGCAATTCGCGGCGTGCGAAGTTACGCTGATCGTTCCGGAAACGTGGAACAGCAAGTACGGAAAAATCGAAAGCGTTGAGCGGCTGCCGTCTTTCCGTGGAAAAATCATCACGATCCCGGTGCTTTTCAACGGCAACATCCCGATTCACTTTTACAGGGGATCGATTCAGAAGATAATCAAGCAGGTATCGCCCGACTTCATATTCGTTCATCACGATCCTCACACGTCGGTCGCGGGCCAGTTCATCCTCGAAAACAGGACCTCGATTCCGTTCGGCTTCTACGCCGCGCAAAACATCAACAAGAGCTATCCGTTTCCGTTTTCCTGGTTCGAGAAAAAAATGTTTTCCCAGGCGTCGATCGCGTTCCCGTTGTCGCATTCGGTGCTCGAGGTCTTGCGAAGCAAGGGCTATCGGAACGACGCGACGGTTTTGCCGCTGCCATTTGATGCATCGCTGTTTCAGCCAAATTCGGAGCGGCGGCAACGCATGCGCTCTTCTTTGGGAATCTCGCCGGACACCTTCATCGTCGGTTACCTGGGACGTTTGACTCCGGAAAAAGGGGTCGATCTGATAATTGACGCCCTTCTGCAGTTGCAGGACAAGCAGTGGGCCGCGGTCATCGCTGGAAGTGGCCCCGAGGAGGAAAAGCTGCGGACGACCGCGCAGCGGGCCGCCCAACCGTCGAGATTCCATTTTGTTGGTTACGTTCCACACGAACAGGCGGCAAGTATCCTCAATTGCTTCGACGTGCTTGTTGTGCCGTCTCGCACAACGAGTAGCTGGAAAGAGCAATTCGGCAGAGTCATCATCGAAGCGATGGCTTGCGGCGTGCCAGTCATTGGCTCCGACTCTGGCGAAATTCCATTCCTGATCGATCAAACCCAAGGCGGAACGACGTTCACCGAAGACGACCCGACTTCGCTCGCGCGCCGCATCAGCAACATCATCGACAATCGTGAGTATCGGGATGAGCTGTCGGAACGCGGATTAAGGTCGGCCCAGGAACACTTCACAACGCAGAGCATCGCACGCCAGTTTTATCGTTCCGTTTCCGAAGTGATCGATTCATCGAGGGAGAAATTGTCGACGAAGACCGCCTGAGCAGTCTCGATCGCACTGCAGCGCCGGATTATCGCTCGCAGACCACGCGTGATACTGCGTCGCGAACTGGAGCAATAGAGCCTTACGCCATCGACGGTGCGCCCTTGTAGTCGCGATTCGCCCTGTCGCTTGCGCGGGCGAATCAGGGCTCGACGAATCAATCGGCAGCTTCGCCGGCAAGCCGGTATGGCGGTGAAACCTGTGGATACAGGCTCTTCAGCCGCCGCCAAATCGCATCCTTGTCCTTTGCGTCGTGTGTGCACTGCACATGAAGCATTGCCGTGATCAAATGCGGCAACGATGTCAGTGCGTATCGATCAGTTTCGCACTTCCGACACAGCTCGCGAAATACCCCTAAAATTATATTTCAAAATAAATTTTCTGGCAGGCATTTCAATAAATTGATATCCCATCGCCGCAACAACCATCGTCACCAGCAAATATGAAATAAAGAACATGGGCATATTTCCTCGCATCAGCCCCTGAAAATGATTAACCCAGAAATGATTGATTATTTGATGAACCATGTAAAGAGCAAAGCTCGTCTCGCCAAGATACACAAAAATTCTATTCTTCAGAAACACAGACACGCGCCCCCGTCCAACGGCAAACATAAGGATCAAGGCTGAGTACAACGGGAAAGGTCCGCAGAACTTTTGCCAGTCAGCAAAAGAGCGGGATACATCGAAAGCGGCATCATAAATCTGGCGCCAATAGACGATCATGGCAGAAATCGCCGCGATCAACGCAACCTCAATGATCGTAGCCAGCAGAGCGTTGAAATTTCTCTGGCTAATTTTTTTGAAAATCAGATACACCACCATTCCGGAAATGAACTCCATCACTCGAGCGACCGGATTGGTATACAGCAACGTAAAGGTCGACACACCGTTAACCGTTGGATTGTAGGAATCTATCCGATAGATCTGGCACAATGCAATCATGAGCACCACCACAACAACCGAAAGCATCCACTTCCAATGCCACGTCTTGGAGAAATTACTTGCCAGGAATGGAAACAGAAGATAGAAGGCAAATTCCGCAGAGATACTCCAGGCGACACCATTGAAAGAAAAATTATAACGAGGTAGCGGAATCCAGCCCTGGACCAGAGTAATGTTGGAGAGCACAATTGTCCATTCCGGCAAATGAAAATGGGGCTTCATTAACACCATGAACATGAATACCGCAGCAACGTGCATCGGCCACACTCGTGCAAAGCGAGCCAGAAAAAACTGGCGCATCCTGCCATTTTCAACGGCTTCCCCATAGACATGGAACAGGATAAAGCCCGACAACACAAAAAATAACGAAACACCGGACGCAAGCGGCCCCCAATCGTGGGTCGTAAATATTCTTTCATTAGCATGCGTTGCGACAATCATCGCTGCCGCAAAAAAGCGAAGGGAGGTGAGTGCCGGAAGTTCTTGTCGCATGGATGAGTCGGCATAAACAGTGGTGCAGAGGATGAAGATGCGTCCCCAATCCCCCGGAATAAGAGAACTGAACTGCGCTCCGCGCCTCGAGGCCCAATCAAGCCGGTCGCATCGTCCATACGGTGTCTTAACGCCGGCATGCGGTTCTCGTGTCACAAGGTCGGATGGCGACAGTCAGACCGTCATCGACACTACAGTCGACCGTTACTGTAGTGTAAGAGGCGGTCATGCTCCGGAATCGGACAATATCGTGTAGCTGGCCGCCATCTGTGACCAATGCCCCCATATTCGACCGAGAATTGTTACCATCACGACTAGCGTGGCAAGCATTCCTGCCTTTATTTTTTCATTTTGTCGAATCAGCTTTTTCGGCAACGGCTGAGCTTGAATCCCAGCCTGGCGAGGCGGCCCCAACGTAACAATACGTTCCATCGCCGCCGATACCGATGTTCGCATACGACTTGTTTTACAGATTCTATAAAACAATTAGGTTTTTATTTTTTCGTTACAAGTGGAGCGGCAACAATGGGATTGCTATTTCGATGCCTGAAATCGCTGTGGCTGGAACTGAGAGTTTACGCCTCAAATCATTTGATCGCGTACATTCCCCTCCACTGGATTCGGCTGGGATTCTACCGACGGCTGATGCATTTCACCATTGGCAATGGAAGTTCCATTCATCTCGGTGCATGGACGGATGCTCCGCGGAAACTCTCCATCGGCGACGACAGCACCATCAACCAGAACTGCCGACTCGATTCACGCGGCGGGCTGCACATTGGCAATCGAGTGAGCATCTCGGCGGATTGCATCATTCTTTCCGCTGATCACGACGTGCATTCCCAGACGTTCGAAGGTCGGATCATGCCGGTGATCATCGAGGACTACGTGTTCATCGGGACGCGGGCCACTGTCCTGCCCGGCGTGACCATCGGCGTGGGGGCAGTGGTTGCGAGCGGCGCAGTCGTTACCAAGGACGTTGCACCGTATTCGATCGTGGCGGGTGTCCCTGCGCGTCAAATCGGCAGCCGTCGCTCGGACCTGAGTTATCGGCCGACTTATCGGCGCTGGCTGCATTAAGCCTCCATTGCATAATGCCGGCGCATGTCAAGCTAATTGTCGCCTCACTCAAGCAGCCAAAGGCCATTTGTCTGCGTTGAGCGCCAATGTTGCCACGACCGTGCCGCGGTTCGGATTGTTCGCGCGGGCCTTCTCGCGTACAGTGCGGACGCGCCGCGAGAAACGCACGATCGTCGCCGGCGTGACGCTGCGTAGGCGTCACATAGCAGATGCCACGATGGCGATGCTCGATTCAGCGAAGCCATGCGGCGCGCCAAGTGGGCGGCATGTTCGGCAGCGTCGCTGACATACACGCTCCAGCACACGGCCTTGCGGCTGACAAATCCCGGATCAAGTACCGGTGGAAATCGACCGGTTGCGCACTTGAACGCTCACAGCTCAATATCCAATCCGGGTACCAGCGAGTCTTGCAGCAGCGCTACGCAAACCTTCGAGCTCGACCGCATCCAATTGCGCCGGATCTCCCATGACCATCATGTGAAGCGCGTCGTTGCCACGTCGGTCGAGCCGAACTCTCCAGGTATATGCGGCTTGTCACGCCCTCGCTCGCCTTGGCAACTTCGGCGGGCGTCTTGCCCGCCTATATCACCCGACCGGTACGGCCACGCCGTTCGCGTAGCCTCATCCGTCTTGGCCATCAACCGAGTTCCCTTGCTGCGTGACGACTGCATAACGCGCCATCAGATAATCGGTTGCCGTAGATTAAGTAAATTTCAATAAGTTTCGCTGCAGAATCACTCTGTTTTTGCGCCAGATGGCTCGATAGTTGGACGATGCCCATTTTTCCCAAGATTGTCTTTTAACCGCAGGAACGGCACCTCAACAAACCAATAGCTTACCGCTGCGGCAGCAAACGCTTGCAGGATATTCAAAGGAAACTCCATCCGAACCGGCGAGTCAAATCCATTAAATAATTGCTGCCACAAATATAAGCTGAACGAGATTGTACCTACGAAAACGAACAAGTTATTCCTGAGAATTCGCGAAAGCCAAAATTCTCGCCTATCGATAATCGTCACAATGACGATTCCAACGATCGCCGCCTCGATCGTTTTCCCATAGGTGGCCGACCAATATCCACCGACCCAGCGCGAAATAAACGGTATCACGAAAAACAATACCACTACGAGGCATGTGACCGACGCATTCGCATATCGCTGCGAATCGAGCCATGCCTTTATTTTGTCGTACTTAAATGAGATATAGCACCCGATTAAAATCGGATCCACCCCCGTATGGAGCATCATGGCAAGTTGTCCTCGCAGCCCGGGCATTGCGAAGTAACTTGCCATCCTCACTAGAGGTTCAATCAGGATCATGGCAAGCAAGATGCGGTCATTACGACTCTGTAGCATGTAAATCGCGAGCGGAGGCCAAAACCAGTAAAATTGCTCCTCTAGAGCTAAGCTCCAGAAGTGCCCGAGATACCAAGCACCGTCTGGGTGAGCCGCACTTGTTGGACCTAGGCCAAGCAGCGCGGAGTAATTCCAAACATGTAGGGATGCAAATAACAATTGCCGCGGATCAACGTCAATCTTCCCCGCGCGAGCCAAAAGCGCGATCGAGATAATGAAAATATAGAATGCAGGCCATATCCTTAATGAACGCCGCATATAAAACTTGAGAAAATTTATTCGCCCGGTTGCACGATATTCATATTTGAGCAGAGTGGTAATAAGAAATCCACTCAGAACAAAAAAAATCAAAACCCCTTGCGTACCATTGGAAAACAATTTCAGCGGCGCCAGCCATCCTACATATCCTCCTGGCACCGTGCCTTCCGCATGACCAAGCACGACCATGGATACAGCGATACACCTCAGGCCTGTAAGCTCAGGAAGCCTATTTTTCATCCTAGTTTCCTCGCCATTCTCTTTCTGGTTGGATTAGCAAATTATTCTATGCCCGTTATTTTTGATAGGATTCAGAAATACCAAAATATATGCAGATTGCCACAACCAATCTCTGCGCCAAAGAAAGCAGCGATGTTAAGTCGGATCGTTGCTTGCCCGCCAAAGTGCATTTAATAATGCAGCCCATCCGATATAAATCTGCATCTCAGTCATTGACGGTAAACGCGTAATTTTTGTCGTTTGGTAACCGGCCCTTGTTTCAGGAAGTACTGGTCAAGAAGCTCGTTGTCTGCTGCTCGCAGCAGACAACTCGAAGATCTCAGGGTGACGCATGATTCGTTTGCCAGCGCAATGCGGACAACGACCGTGCACCGCGTCGGCCGCTTAGTCTGCATTGGTCCGCGAGCCCGCTACCGCGACAAAGAGTTTCCAGTACCTAGCGGTCATGTGCTGCCAGGTATTACGTTGTGCAACCCGTAGTGCACCATCCCCCAAGCGGCGACGCCGCTTTTCGTCTTCGCTGAGTAAGCGCAGCACTTTCGCGATTCCGTTCGTGTCGTCCGGATCCGCAAGCACGTACCCGGATTCCTTTGAAACCAGTTCTGATGCTCCGGTCGTTCGCGCCGTCACGACCGGTAACCCCGATGCCATCGCCTCGAACACGACGAGTCCCGACGTTTCATAACGTGACGGAAAAACGAAAAAGTCGGATGCGCGCATGATCACCGGAAGATCTCGCCTATAACCCAGGAAGCGCACCCGGTTCTGCAGCCCCAATTCTTCGACACGTTTTGGAAAAGGACTTCCGGCCGTGCTACCAACGACGGCGAGGTGCAGACTCGGCGATTCGGTCAATGCAGTCAGTACACTGTCCAGGTTCTTCCTCGAAGTCCGGATATCCCCCGCGAAGAGCGCCAGCGGAACGTCGATTGGCAGTCCCAATGCTTCACGGTCGGCTGGCCCCGGAGAAAACTCCGTCGTGTCGACACCGTTGCCAATTCCAACGATCCTGGTTTTTTCGATCCCGATCGAAGCAAGCTCACCCGACACATTACCCGAAATGCCTACCACCCACCTTGCGTTTCCAAACACCCGCCGCTCGAGAAAAGCGTTCAATGATGTAAAGCATCTCTGGTACAGCGAATAGAGCGAAGTTACCCGACGAAACGGATAGTACTTCGACTTCAGCCAGGCACCGTGGACGAAATGCGCAACATTGATGTCGTGCTTCGCATAATAAACAGCTCCGTTGCACAGCAGCACGTCAAAATTCAGTTTCTCGCGCTTAACCAGCAACGTGGCACTAATCGCGAAATGAATTCCTTTGAGGAGATTAGTGACCTTATCGAGTCCTCTGATCCTAATCCACTCGATGCCGAGGTCGGTGAGGTCGGAGCTGACCTTGTCTGCAATCAGCACCACTTCCGCGCCCTGGCTTTTCGCATACTTGGCAATTTCGTACGTGACTCTGCCTTGCCCGTCTCCCGGGAATACGTTGTGTGTGATGATCCCGACGCGCATATAACGATCTCCAACTTTGTGCTTTTTCCGCGATGTTTCCGTCAACCGATTTTTCAAAATTTCGACTTGGCGCCTGCGGTCAGCCGCGCTACCCGGAGCTTGACGATTGACGTAACCTCCGCCGGCGCCGTTACCCAAAATACGCACGCGAACGCCAGAATACTCACCGAGATTGAAGCGATCGAGCGCAACACCAACCCTTCCACGTACAGCCCTGCGGCATATCCCGCCGCACATGACGCCACCACCGGCAACGCAATCCAGAACAAGGATCGAAGCACGCGTCCGGCACTACCAGCTCGCATCCCGGAAAACGCCAACGGGGTGCAAATCGTGTAAGCAATGAGGTACGCAATCGGCACGCCGATGAATCCCAGCCAGTACACCAACCCTATGCCAAGGGTGACGTTCAGCACGCTTCTGATCGTTGTCAGTCGAACCGCGTGGCCGACGTGCCCGAGCGCACTCTGCGACTGCACGACGATCCAACTGATACAGTCGACACCAACGGCCAGCGCGCAAAGGATGAGCGCCGGAATCGCGGGTGCCCACTTTTGCGTATACACCAGCGGCACCAATGAATCCGCGGCAGAAAATATTACCGAAAACCAAAGCCCGGAAGGAATGAGAAGCCAGGTCAGGTAATGACGCAGGATTCGCTCCGCCTCCTCGGGTTGATCCTGCAGTCTCGCGAAATGAGGAAACGACACTCTCATCACCGCATCGACGAGTAGCAGCGGTTTCTTCCCATTGCTGGATGCCCAGTTGAGGTAACCAACCGCGTGCGGGCCGACCAGAGGACCGACTAACAGAGGAATGATCCACGAGCTCACGGAATTCATGATCGTCTGCAACTGGTAAGGCACACCGAATCGCAGAATTCTCGCGGCAATACCCTTGTCGAAAATGAAGCGTATCGGCCACGGCGCCGCTACATACGCGAGCAACGTGCCAAGCAAACTTCGCACAACAAGCGCGGCAACCAGACTCCACACACCAAAGCCGCACAGCGCCATCAGAACCGCAACAGTCTGATATGTCAGCGTCTCGGCGATCTCAATTCGAGCAATCATGTGGAACGCGAGCTTTCGCTCGAGCTGCAGCTCGCTCATCGTTTTCCACGTCGTCAGGAACAGGTTGAGGCTGATCGCACGTATCAGCCAGACCAATGCTTCCGGTTGATGCGGATACAGCTTGCCGATAAACCCCGCGCCGATGTTGAGGAGAATGACGACCGAAACGATAACGATCTGCTGCAAAGTGAACGCGACGCTGAGATCCCGCTCGACAATCTCTTGCCGGTTCTGGACGAGAGATGCGCCGAGGCCGAAGCTTCCGAATTGCGCGATTGTCGTGACGAAGAATGTCGCGATGGCAAACAAGCCGAAGTCCGCGGGCACCAGATGCCGAGCAAGCACCACCCCCGCGCCGAACGTAAAGACCTGCGTGAATATTTGACGCGACATCATCGTCCGGATCCCGCTCTTCGCGCGCGCGTGGATCTCGTCATTCCGATTCGCGTCTTCCTGCACTTCCGATTCGATCACTTTTTCCATGATTCCCAACTCGTGAGCCCGGTCCTTGCGCAAGGCTCGGCAACGGTACGCCGATCAGCGTGACGGGCAATCAGCGATGGCACGAGCTGTCGTGCTGATGTCGACGGCAGGCCAAAGCAGCCTGGTTGCACGTGCGGCGCCCGTCTACCGGACATCGTTGACGACATTGCTGATACGCGTCAGCATCTCATCCACCGAAAAGTTCTGTCGAGCGTGAATCGCCGCGCTATCCGCCAATCGATCAGCCAGCGGCCGATCATCGATCAGCCTCTTGATCGCGCCTCTCAATGCGGCCGCGTCGCCCGGCGGCACGAGAACCCCTGTCACGCCATCGTCAATCAATTCGCGCACACCGCCCGCCGCCGACGCGATAACCGGCTTGCCGGCCAACATGGCCTCGACCACGACCCGACCGAACGGCTCGGGAGACGTGGATGCATGTATTGCAATGTCGATCGCTCTCAGCAATTCGGGAACATCGGAACGGAACCCGAGAAAATGTACCCTGTCGGTCAATTTCAGCTCTCCGACACGCTGGCGCAGATACTCCTCGTATTTCTCCTCGCCGAACAGTGCAGCACCCACGAACACCACGTGCACGCCCGGCAGATCGCGCAATGCATCCAGCACGACATGCTGCCCCTTCCAACTCGCAAGCCGGCTGAACACCCCGACCAGGGGCGCCTCGCCGCAGGCAAGCGCGCGACGAAGCTCGTTCGAGCCACCTGAGTCGGTGCGTGCAAACGTCGACAAGTCAAATCCATTGTGAACGACTCGCACCTTGCTCCGCTTTCCGCCAGCGCTCACGAACGCATCGGCCGTTGCCTGCGAATTGGCGATCACGACAGCCGCAATCCTGTTCGCCAGCAGCGTTGCGACACCGCGCAGCAATGGACTGAAATGATCGGCCGTCAACATGTCACGCAAATGCCAGACACAACGTTTCCGCGTGACGGCAGCCACGATCGCCCCGATCACAAACGCCTTCTGAGAATTTGCGTAGAGGACGTCAAAATCTCTCGCCTGCGTGCCGAGATTGCGCACCATCGCGTACATCGATGGCACAACCTGCATCAGTTGCAGCACGCCGCTGTCGCGTCGCGCGGAAAACAGATTTCCGACGTCCGCTAGCACATGGACGGGCACCTGCGCGTCTTCAAGACGGTGGCGGAAATCGCCATCCTCGAACAGAAACACTTTCCGATCGCCCTGCCAGCGCTTTGCGATATCAAGAAGCGATAACTCTGCGCCGCCCAGTTGACCTGATTGATCGATAAACAGGACGTTGGATTTCATTCTTGAAGCGCCTCTTCATAAACTTTGCGAATTCTCAATGCGATCTCGGGCCATGAGAAATTCCGTCGAACATATTCCTTGCAGTCGCCGGAGTCCGGCAGACGCAAACTTCCCGTCAGCGCACCAACAAGCGCGTCGGAAATGAATTCATGTCCGGCCCCCCCGAGGACGAGATTCGGCGACAAACCGGATACGGCTTCCGGCAATCCGCCCACCGGCGTGACGAGCACCGGCGTGCCCGCCGCCAACGACTCGAGCGTGATCAGTCCGAAACCCTCCAGAGCGACAGTCGGAACGACCGACAGGGTTGCCGCCCGGTAACAGATGGGGAGTTCCTCATCGCTGACGTATCCGACCAGGCGCACGTTCTCCGAGAGATCCAATTCGTCGACGCGCCTCTGCAGTTCGGAAGCAAGCGGCCCTTTGCCAACGATATGCACCAGCACCTCGGGCACCCGCTTCCGAACGTCTGCGATCGCCCTGATGAGATTTTCATGCCCCATACGCCACGCGAGGCGCCGAACTACCAGAACAATCGGACGATCCAGGGGCCAACCGAGCTGACGCAGCGCCGCCGCCTGAGATAGTTCAACATCGAACTTGCTCGCATCGACGCCTCCCGGTATCACGCGAATGCGATCGCGACGGATTCCAAAGCGCTCGTGCAGAATCGATCCGAATGCTTCGGATAACACGATATGCCGCGACGCACGCCGGTAAACCGTTCGCTCCAACAGAAACTTGCCGGTCTGTGCAATACCGCCCTGGCCTTCCGCCGCACCTTCGTCGCACCACGGCCCGTGAAAATGCGCGACAAGCGGACGGTCGCGCATCGCACCCAACGCAGGTGCCGAGTACAGCGCGAAGTGCGCCGCAACGACGTCTGGCCTGTATTCGGCAACACGCTTGGCGACCGCTTTGCGCGCCCGCCATAAACGAGTGGAAATGGAAGCGTCGCGCGCAGCGAACGCGTTGACACTCCAGTTCTCACCGCGTTCGCACTCGAATGCTCCGCATACCAGGCCCGCTTGATCCATGCCAGCATTCTTGCCGCTGGCGATGAGGTCATAGAAGTATCGATTCAAGCCGCCCGCTTGCTCGGGAAACCAACCCATCCCTATTTGCAGGGCGACCAGCTTGCTGTGGGACTGGCCCGCGCGAATGATCCCGGTCATGCGGCCACCTCGCTCTCTACCCGCTGGCCTCTCGACTCCCTCGCCGCGGAGAACCTGAGCGCCGCACCACCGGCGATGCGATCCAGTGCACCGATGAGCAGCCAAGTTACTTGATTCTTCGCGTAATCTCCCGCGCTAAGCACGGAAAATATGGAAGAGACCAAGATACCGAGAATGATCAATGCAGCGAATGAACGTTCCTTATTCCAGTAGCTAAGGGAAAGCTGACTGATCCGCCACAACAATACGACATAGACCAAGCCACCAAAGCAACCGAGCGATAGAAACATGTTCGAGATGTCGACCTCGGTATTTTCTGTCTCGCCTCCGAACTTACCTGCCGCAAGCGTAGTAGCGCCCAGTCCGTGTCCGAGCGGGTTTCTGAAGCTTTCGGCAATGCCGTAGCCGATCATCGCAAGGTGGATTTTCCCGGTGGACTTCTTCTCGTCGAGCGGGTTGGCCAACCCCTCGGACTGATGCGAAATCAACGCCTCCGATGCGCTTCCTTTTGCCGCCTGCTGCGACTGATCCGCTCCGAACAAGATTCCGGCGATGCCGAGAACCAGCGCAATAACGATTCGAGGCGCCCACGTCGCCTGACTTCTTCCCATCGCCGCCCAAAGCGCCGCCATCGAAAAGACACAGACGAAAATCGCGCTTCGCATCCCTGCGAAGTAGAGCGCCACGAAAATGAACGGCATCAGCAGAATCAACGGGCTACGCCGCTTCAACCATGCACACCAGATCAATACGATCGCAAAAACGAGAATACGGCCATATTCTGCTGGCGAAGTCAGGAACGAGACGGCCCGGCGCAACCCGTTCAGATCCACGACTCGATCCCAATGTGCGGCAACCAGCCATGCCTGCTCGTAATCGAAGTAACCGACAAACGTCTGGTACATCCCCAAAATTGCCGCAAGCACCGCGACCGGAACGACAATTTTCATGGCCAGCATGACCACGGTCGCTTCGGTAAAGTAGGTTCGCCCGATCCAGAACGACAAGACGGGGATCAGATAGAACATCGCACCGCCGATGCCGATCGCCACCCCGCCTTGCAGTGGATTGAAGATCTCGATCACCATAAAACCGATGAGAATGACGACGAGCTTCGAGATCCGCGTATCGTTCTTCAAATTTCGGCCGACCAACAGAGAAAACATCATGACCAGCACGGCGGCAGGCGCAATCAGCAAGATTGGATCAAATCCGCCGAAGCCGTAAATGAATCCCACATATCTGCGCAGTTCCGCCTGAAAAAATTGCAGCAACACTAGACCAATCGCTCCCACAAGCGGCCGAGCCAATGAGATGCCGCAATACAGCAGCAGCAGGAATAAGAACAAGATCAGCCGCCCGTTCAACGGCTCGAACACGATCGGAATCGCGATGGCGATAACGAAGCTCAGCGGTATCAGGAAAAATTCAACTGTTAGTGATCTGTTCATCGTTGGCTGACCTCTGCAATCTCGAAGCGGACATCGGGTAGGCCGACGCTTGCACGTAGCAAATGATGCAACATCAACTCCGCTCCTCCGCGCTGGCCCCCCAGGGGCATCACGATTCCCACCCTGACAGGTAACGCGTGTTGCTCGCGGCCGATCCCTGGCAATTTATTTTCCACAAAATCCTCTGAAAATCAGGCGATATTCGATAGCACGGCCCAACGATTAGCTTGCGTCTACTGGAGCACCCCGCGGCCGCAGCAACCAGCCTCTCAATTTCCATTGGCATGACATTTCAAATATCCGATATGTCATTGTCGAAGCAACGATCACCGCCGATAACAGCACAAACTTACCGGCACTTCCCTTTATCGAGGCCTCACCAAACAGATATCCAGCAGCAAGCGCCATCGGGATATGGATCAAATAAATAGAAAACGAGATCTTCCCCAGCCACAATATCGGCCGCGCGTTAAGCAAGCCATTCTCGGTCGATCGGCATGCCGCCACAGCCACGGCCAGTGCGGCGAAACAATAGAAAGTGAACGACCAGCGTGGTGAAATATCGACGACGAAAAACAGCACCAGCCCGATGCAAGCGAACCACCCGGCCCATTTTCCGGACAACACCCGCTTGCAAATGGGAATCGACGTCACGTGATAGACGCAAATGCCGAGCGCGAAACCCACCAATCCGTTGAGCAACCCGGCATTCAACCCCAATGCGACGTTCGCGGGCGGATAGGTTCTCACGATGTTCATGAAGAAAATGCTTGCGACACCGACCAGCAAGGCGGTAATCACGAACAGCTCCCTCGCGGCGAACACTCTGGTTACCACAAAGAATATGATCGAACACCAGAATTCGACGGAGACGGACCAGCTCGGAAAATTGAAACTATAGAGATTTGGATTCAACCCAATATTTTGCACGAGGAAAATATTCTGAGCAAAAATAATCCAGTTTATTTCCCTCCCAGATGCAAAATAAACCGCAACAGCCAACAGCAACGAAGCAATATGCAACGGGTACAAACGAGCAAACCGCTTAACGGAAAACTCATAAAGCCCGACCGACTTGCTTCCGTAATAATTGGAATGCGCCAGAACGAATCCGGAAATCACAAAGAAAACGTTGACCGCATACGAAAAATTCAAACCCAGACCAACTCGATGAAAGATATTCTCCACACCGTAATGCCCCATCGCCACGCTCAGGCACAGGATTCCACGCAGCCCCTCGAGCTTCATGAACTTCCCTGACTGGAGAGCTGGGCTGGCCGGGCTGGAATACACTGCTTTCATGGAGACCTTTCGCAAATTCAATTTCAGGAGCGAACGACAAGCTCAAGCACTCGCGTGAGGTGTCTGACTTCCGTTGCGCATCCATCACGCCATGCATAGCGCGCCCACCCAGCACGTCGCTGTGCGAACGCTGCTTTACACGGCTTTGGTTCAACGTTTCCGATCGAGATTGACAGTAAGGATGTCGACCAACCGCGACCAATCGAAATGCTGGCGATAGAGCGCGCGCCCCGATTCCGCGACCTTTTCTCTCAATTCCCGATTCCAAGCCAGCTCTAGCGCGGCCTTCGCCAAACCACCATGATCAAGCGGATCACTCGCGAGAAACGACGCTCCTGCGGCACGTTTGAGCATGGCGTCGCTATTCCGGCCGATCGTCGTCACCGTCGCAACCCCGTGATCGAGACCGGCCATGAACGAGCCCCGGCGCGTTGACACACCGTCGATGAAGAGCGGCAACGTGACATCCATTGCCGATACGAGTCTCGATACCTCACGGGGATCAAGCGCGGTTCCGCCCGCAATTTTTTTTCCGGGTAACAATTTCTTGAGCGAATCCGTTCCGCCCCCCGCACAGATCAGCGACACGTCGATCCCCTGACTGGCGACTGCATCGACAATCTTCGGCACTACGTCAAACATTCGGTCCGGATGCGCGGACCCGAACACGCCCAATGCGACCGAGTGCTCCGCGATCCCCAACTCATCGCGAACCGCGCGCCGATCCGCACCGACCACCGGGATGTTCGATCCAACCGGGAGGTGCACTACCAGCTTGTCCGGATACCAGCCTGCCAGCAGCCGTGTCCATTTTTCGATTGACACAAAGATCGCGTCCGCGACTTGCCCCAGCCGCCAGAGCTGCAGGCGCTGCCAAGTAGTCATGATTGCGAACTTCCATGAAATGGAAGGAACAAAACATTCGTGCACGATCAGCGCCACTTTGATGCCGGGGCACGTCTTCTTGATCGTCGAGATCACCGACGGCAACTGCAGATTCAAGCCCCACCGCCCCCACGCAAACGGGTTGTACTGCAGCAGTAGCCATTCCGGCGGAGCTTTTCTGACTTCGTTCAGCAATTGCTTGACACCCGCCCGGGTGCTCATTGAGAAGCAAGCGGTCGTCTTGACCGGCAACGCGTCGATCGTCTGCGCGTCAGCCGTCAGAATCTCCACATGATGCCGATCAGCAAGCGCCTCCGCTAGAAAACGCGTGTGATCCCCGATACCGTCAATCGCCGGAGGCAATTTTGGATAGGCAATTTGAATTCTCATGATTGGCCGAACGTCCCAGCGATCGCGGATCGATACAGCCCCTCCAGTTTTTCGACGTGTGCAGCCAGCGTGAATCTCTCATTCACTATCTTTCTGCCATAGGATCCAAGTTGCTCCGCATACGGCCGATCCAGCGCCAGTCTTTCGATCGCATTCGCCAGCGCAACTTCGTCGCCAGGAGCGACAAGCAAACCGTTTTCGCCATCGCGGACCACCTCCGGCATACCGCCGACCGCGCTGACGATCACCGGCCGCCCAAACGACATCGATTCAAACGCTACCGTCCCGCCTGGTTCGTGCCACATCGACGGAAACACGATTGATCGCGCCGCGGTAAGCAGTTCCGCCACACGCTGCGGCGACAACCAACCGTGAAATGTCACGCGACTGGCGATACCCAGTGACTTGGCAAGCTGGATCATCTCCTGCTCGTCCGGCCCGCTTCCACCGATATCGAGATGTACCGGAACCTTGGTCCGTGCAAGCGCGCGCAGCAGCCACTCGACCCCTTTCGCAGGCGTGATCCGCCCTAGAAATACAAGTCTGGGTACACCGCTATCCGGGATCGGGCGCGCCTCGGCGACAGTAGGGCCCATCAAATGGAGCACCGCGATCCTGTCAGCCGAATACCCGGCCGCAATCATCCGATTCTTCAGGAACTCGCTCACCGTAATCACCGGTATCGCCGACAGCGTGTGCCGCTCTTTCCAGCTCCGCTCGATCTCTTCGACGATTTTGGCCGGGCGCACGCTGCCGCACCGACCAAGCACGTGACCTACGCTACACCCGACCAGTCCGGCGACTCGACTGCAAGGACGTCCGAATGCCCTAAGAAACTGAGTTCCGCTCGGACAGTATGGCGCGTGCCCATGAACCGTTCGCACGACGCGACAGCTCCCACCGCCGGGCGCACCGGAAACTTCCGTATGCAGATGCAGAATCTCGATGCCCAACTCATTCGCAGTCGCATAGAGATGATCGGTATCGCGCACAATCGTCGGGCGCATTGACGCATCGCCGTCGCTTTCGGGCGCGCGGGTGTCGAAGAAGTGGACCTCATGCCCACTCGCCCGCTGCGCATCGCTCACACGGCGGATGTATGTCGCAATACCGCCGGGATGCCAGATCCCCGTCATGTAGTGGCCGATTTTCATGTCGCGTCAGACCGTCTCACGATAAACATCACGAATGCATGAAATCAGCGCCTCCAGATCTCCGGTTGGAAAGACGCTTCCATCCACACCTGCCTCCACATACTCTTTCATGCCGGTATCACTCGAAACAATCACGGGAACGCCACATGCTTTCGCCTCCATCGGTGCATACGCAAAGCCATCCTCATACGTCGGGTGGACACAGACACTTGCTTGCAACAAGTGTGGCAACGGATCGCCCGCACGCAGCTTGATGCGCGCATTTCGCGCACACGCGCTGCGCAAATAAGCCTTCATGCCCCGTGTCGCCCATCCGCCGACAAGAACCAACTCCGCATTCGGGATCGACAGCCTCTCAAACGCGTCGACCAGCAGCGGGATGCCCTTCGCGACCGTCAGACTGCCGACGTAGACGACGCGGAACACGCCATCGAATGGTTTGCGGCCCGCCGGCGTGAAGCGATCGCTGACGGTCAGCGGCACTTTGACCAGCTTTTCAGCAGGTACCCCCTGCGCGACGAACGACTCGAACGTATAGTCGGTCGCGACATGGATCTGATCGGCCAGCTCGTATTCGCGCAACGTCTTCGCGATCTGCGCACGATTCAACCAGCTCGACTCGAGCGGGTAGCGCTTGATCGCCAGCCGATGTTGTGTCGCCACATTCGACACATGGCTGTTCGCCGCAACCAGTATCAGACGTGACGTACCGAGGCGACGCGCCTTCCTGAAACTGTGCAACGCCTGCCCCACGAAGGCGACCAGCGACTCCGGCGCCGCGGCCATGGCGGACGCTACCGAACGATCGAATGCATCGACGTGAATGAAGCTCTTCCAGCCCGGCGAATATCGAGCCGGAGACCAGCGCAAGAGCGCCGCCGCCAATCCCGATGAAATCGCCTGGCCGATTTGCTCATCGCCCGTGCGTGGACGAGCGCAGCTATAGCCGCCGAGCTCCCCGTTTTCCCGGGCGTGTTCGACCAGGTGCGCCAAGTGCAAACCAAGACCGCCGGCGCCGTATGGGGCGTTGCATGATATCCACTGACCGCCCGACCTCGGCGCTGGGGTGTTCGATCTCAAAGCATTCTCCGTTGCCATGGCGAAGCGTCATTCGCGAATGCTGTCCGTGCGGTCAAATCGCGCTTCGCAGCATTCGCGGCCGAGGCACTATCGATCGCGCCTCTTGTTACCCTTCACGTCATCTCGCCCCAGAATCGATCGGACGACGGATTTCAACTTAGGCACGAAGCCTTCTGAAACCTCGCTGGTATATTCGTAACCGTACGAGTATGCGTAGCCGTACCCGTAGCCATAGGAACCCGCTCGCGCACCGACCTGGTTGAAGATGAACCCGTCGCACTTGACCCCGCTCGAATCGAGCCGCGCAAGCGCTTCCTGAATTTCCCGTTCCCGATGCTCGCCCGACTTGAGAACCAGCAGAATCGTGCCCGCCGTCCGTGCGATGACTGCGGAATCGCTCACCGGGAAGATCGGTGCGGAATCGATCAGCACATAGTCGTACTGCTCCGACAGCGCCTTGATGACCATATCGAGGCGCCGGTGCATGACCAGCTCCGCCGGGTTCGACGGAAGATCGCCGCGAGGAACCACGTCCAGCAAGTCGATCTCGGACGAACGCACTGCCGCGCCCGCGTCCGCCGCATCGGCGATCAGTTCTGACAGCCCGGGATGCACGGGAACCTGGAAATACTCGTGCAGCCGGCCGCGTCGAAGGTCGGCATCGACCACCACCACACGTTTGCCGGACAGTGCAAGCACCGCACCCAGGTTCGTCGCGACGAACGATTTCCCGATATTCGGAATCGGTCCGGTCACCATGATCACGTTGTTCGGCGCGTCGAGCATCTTGAACTGAAGCGACGTACGCAGCGCGCGGAGTGCCTCGACCGCACGATTCTTCGGATCGAATGCCGCAAGCACGCCATAGCCCTCGCCCTGCCGCAGCCTGCGGGTAATTTCACGTTGCTCCGATACATACGGAATCGATGCATAGGTCGACACGCCGAACCTGCGCTCGAGCACGAAAGGATCGTCGACCCCCCGCATCAGCATACGTTGCGCCAGCACCAGCCCAACCCCGAGCGCGAGGCCGAGGAAAATCGACACGCCCGTGATGAGATCCGTGCGCGGGCTCGCAGGTGCGAGCGGTTGCAACGGAAGTTCGAGAATCCGCACGTTCCCGATCGTGCCGGCCCGAGAGATCTCGAGCCCCTGGATGGTGCTGAGCATCGCCGTATACAGCTGCGTGTTCGCCTCCAGATCCCGAGTCAAGCTAAAGACCTTCTGTTGCACGTCAGGAAGCCCCTGGGTGCGCTTGCTCAATTCCGCGATCTTTGCGTCGAGAACGCCGATCTGGTCGTCCACCATCTTGACGGCGGGATGCTGCGGCGTGAATCGCTGAATCACCTGCATGCGATCCTGCTGCAGCTTCAGGCGATCCGCCTGGAGCTGCACCGTTTCCTGCAATACCGTCCTGGTTTCGCCGGTGATGTCGACCAGCGAATTGCTCTTCTGATATGCCGCCAGCTTTTCCTGAGACTTTGCGAGTTGATCCTTGAGCAACGGCAACTGGCGCTTCAGGAAGTCAAGTGACTGCTGTGCATCCTGCGACCGACGCGCGATGTTCTGCGCAAAATACGCCTGTTGAATGGCTGCAACGACATCGGTCACGAATTCCGGCGACGAACCCTTGTACGTAATTTGCAGAACGCCGGAACTGCTTCCCTGCTCGGCAACCATCAGGTATGGCGAGATCTTGCCCAACGCCTCCTGACGGGTGACCTTTCGCACGGTGAACTCGGTGTGCGGGCGCGCCACGAACCCCGACACCAGAAGCTCGACCTTGCCGTCCGCGCTGGTCGCAAGCTTTCCGGTGATGCCTCTGAGCACGACAACACCCAGGCTGTCCGTCAGCACATAGTGTCCCGCCTCACCGGCCGTCAGGGTAAAACTGTGACCAATCCAGTCATCCGGAACATCAAAGCGCGTTACGACGAATTTCTCGCCGCCCCACGCGAATTTCCCCAGGCCGAACGGCGCGGACGACGGCTTCGGAAGGTTCTGGCGCAAGCGCTGAACAGTATTTCCAATGACCGGAAATGCCTTGGGTGCAGTGGAAATCTGCAGATTCAGCTTGTCCACCACCTGATCGAGCACGACCCGGCTCTGAAGCACTTGCAGTTCCGCCGCCGTCTGCGCGGGCGCCCCGGTCAGCAACTGCGTCAACTCCGTCAGTGTCGAGTTTGGCCCTCCGGCCGACGCTTCGACCTGAACCAGGCCAGATGCGACGAATACCCGCGGGCTCATCACGCTGACAACCTGCCCCAGTAGCGCCACGATGACAGCGGTAATCAGGATCGTGACCATTCCGTTACGGAGCAGATCGACGAACTCGCCAATCGAAATACCCCCCTCATCGTCACCCGCGTAAAGTGACTGAGCCGTGCGCCTCTTTTCCAGAGGTGAGCTGATCTCGGACATGGATCTAATATTCTTCAATTGGAATCTATATGTATTGCCAATATCGAACGCTTTACTGATTTGCCGATATCGCATCCCGGTACTGCGAGCAATGCTCCCTTATGCCGTCGGCTCTACACCGACCGTTCAGGTGGATGCCGGGCGTCCCTTCCTGGCGAGACACTCAAGCGCACGAAGTTTTCCATCTCATCCATAAACCGTTCCTCACTGAACTTGCGAGCTTGAGCGGCGCAATCTTCCGCACTCCACTTCACGGCCTCGAACGCATCCAGCGTCTCGTTGATCGCGTCCGGCACCTGCGAATGAAAAAACATCCCGGTCTTTCCAGGAATAATCGTTTCGAGCGCTCCGCCCCCACCATAGGCGAGCACCGGCTTTCCGCATGCGTTCGCTTCGATCGGTGCAATGCCGAAATCTTCCAGACCAGGGAAGACGAACGCATAGGCGTCGCTCATGTATCGCTTGACTTCGTCACGCGATACACGCCCGGTGAATTCGACGTTCCCGGCGGCCATCTTCTCCAGATTCACACGATCCGGACCGTCGCCAACGACCACGAGCCGGCGCCCATTTTTCGAAAATGCCCGCACCGCAATATCGATGCGCTTATAGCCGACAAGCCGCGAGACGATCAGGTAGTAACCCTTGTGTTCCTGGCGCGGCTCGAAATCACTCACACGGACTGGCGGGTAGATGACGACCGCCTTCCGGTTGTAGAAATCCCGGATTCGATCCTTCACGCATTGCGAGTTCGCGACAAAAAACGAAATGCGTTGCGCGGCCCGGTAGTCCATCATGCGCAAAATAGCCAAAATCGGCTTTACGATCGCGCGCACCGTCCGGCTCTTTATCTCTTGATCAAGATAGGAATCCTGAATCCAGAAGAATCTCGGTGGAGTATGACAATAGCAGATAGACGTCGTCGACTGCGTAAACAGAGCCCACTTCGAAAATCCGCTGCTACTCACGATTGCCACATCGGCATTGATCTTCCCCAGCGATCGGAAAGCCAACGGAAACAACGGAAAATATTTCTTGAAATTCCGGTTAATCGTCGGCAAGAATTTTAACCAGGTATCCACAAGGCGCGCACCACGCAAGTCGTCCATCAGCACACGATGATTGACCACGCTCGTATATACGCACGCATCGGGGTACATCCGGTGCAATGTGGCAACGACCTGCTCGGCCCCGCCCATTTGCACCAGGTAATCATGAACGATTGCTGTCTTCATCGCGAATACCGTTTCATTAGCGCAGAATTGCGTGATACGTGCTTTTTCATTCAAGCCGGCACCCATTACTTTGCCGTGGACGCTGCCGCATTCATCAACGAAGCGCTCGGGAGGAGTTGGTTGATCACGCGACCCCAACGGGCGATTTTCGCGGAGTCGACAAACACGACGTCCCTCGATTTCAGCTCGAAATGCTCTGCCAGCACCAGCGCATCCGCCGAACTGGCGTCCAAGTGATAAACGGTCGGAATTTTTCCTTCGGCGCCACGCAACACATAGATCTGGCCTGTGTTCGACGTGATCTGATCGTTACCACCGGCTTCGGCGAGCGCTTCCGACAGCGAATAGTGTCCGAGCGGAACTTCGAGCGACGACGCCCTGCGCACTTCACCGAACACAAAAACCTTCTCCTGACGACGATCAGGAATATTCAATACGTCGCCGTTCTGCAGCACGACATCCTGCGATTGATCGCCGCCGGTGAACATTTTGTAGAGGTCGATCGACAACGGCCGCCCGTCACGCGTCAGCGTCGCCTGATTCTGGGAAGCATTCGGGTTAAATCCACCGGCGGCCAACACCGCGTCGCTTACACGCAGCGGCACGTCCGTAATCGGCAGCACGGCCGGCGCTTTAACCTGCCCCGTCACATAAGCCTTCTTGCTGCGAAATGCCGCCATCGTTACCTCGACCTGCGGATTGAGAATGTATTTCCTCAGGCCGTCCTCGATACGCTTGCGCACGTCGAGCATCGTCATGCCCGCGACGTGGAGCATGCCGATGTACGGATAAAAGATGGTTCCGTCAGCCGCCACGAGTCTGCCGAAATCGCTGCCGGATTGCGTCGCGCCGACCACCGCGACACCCGATTGGGCAGTCATTCCGCCGATTGAACTCGGCGTGTTGAGCTCCGGATGATCCCAGACCGTCACGCGCAAGATGTCGTATGGCGCGATCTTGTACGAGTACGACGCCTCCTTGCCTCGAACCACGCGCGGTTTGGCGGCCGTCTCATCCTTGCTATCGCGGCTCTGAAGGTCCTCGATCGTGCCCGGGGTAATTCTGATCAACTCCACCTGACTGTTAGGTTGCGTTCCCGGCACCATCACCGGGCGGCCGTCGTCAGGTGCGACGAGATCCATTTTCATCCCCGGGCTCGCACATCCGGCCATGACAAGCGCCGCGACGCTGGCAATAGCGGCATTTTGCAGCATAGATTTCGCCGCTTGTTTTGACGATGTTGTGACGACGTTTTTCATATATTGATCAGTCCGGTACGAAGAAGTTGTTGCGCCCACTGCTTGCATCCTTTTTCCAGTTTCTTCGTTACAGTCGTGAAGACCGCTTCGTTTTGTCCAACAGGATCTTCAACTTCCTCTTTACCGCTCCAGTGACCAATCAAAAAACTCCTTCCAATGGTGGTTGGAAATTGCTCACCCAGATGACGGAGATGATTCATTTCCATTGCCAAGATGACATCCGCCCGATCCACGTCACGCACGGCCAACCGCTGAGACCGCTTGTTCGGATCGATTTGATAACCGAACCGGCTGGCCATGGATTCGGCAATCGCGTCGGGCGGAAAGCCAGGCGGCGCGCGCAATCCGGCAGAAGACACCGTCACGCCGGCATATTCTTGAAGCAGGTTTCGAAGAATGACTTCCGCAACCGGGCTTCTGCAAATGTTGGCGGTACAGATAACAAGAATATCCAGCTTGCCAGTCTGATTCATTTCATATCCGCATACGTCTATCGAACAAAGTCTGACCTCCATCGAACGTGAGTCACATCGCCCTGAATATTGCGAGGAAAGTCGAGGCGACCGATGTTCAATATCGCGAACCAGATTCAATAAGCATTGCTACCTGACAGACCTTTCGCGATCGTCGCCATGACAATTCGCATATCCAGCGCGAACGACCAGTTGCGCAGGTAGTACAGGTCGTACTCCACCCGCTTCTGCATTTTCTCCAGCCGGTCGGTCTCGCCGCGGAAGCCGTTCACTTGCGCCCAGCCGGTAATGCCGGGCTTGATCCGATAGCGGTGGATATAGCCTTCCACCACCTTCTGATAGATGTTGTCGTGCTCGATCGCGTGCGGACGCGGCCCGACCACCGACATCTCCCCGCGCAGCACGTTGATAAACTGCGGCAGCTCGTCGAGGCTCGTCTTGCGCAAGAAACGGCCCAGCGGCGTAATTCGCTTGTCGGTCTTGGTCGCCTGGGTCACCACGCCGGCCTGCTCGGTATGCACACGCATCGAGCGGAACTTGTAGATCTTGAACACACGGCCATCCGCGCCCTTGCGGTACTGCTTGAAGAACACCGGGCCGTGCGACGTCAGCTTGATCCCGAGCGCGATCAACGTCATCAGCGGCAGCAGCCCCAACAACGCCACCGCGGCGAACAGACGGTCGAAAATTTCCTTCTGCACCATCGCGTGGCCCGGCAGCGGCGAAGCAACGAGGTTGATCGCCGGTGCGCCGACCAAGTCGATCATCGCGCCGTCGAACAGCGCGACGCTGCGCATGTCCGGAATGAAGCGGATGTTCACGAGCTCATCGCCGAACTCGTTGACGAAGCGCAGGATCGTCGCCTCTTCCGACAGCGGCAGCGCGAGCCATATTTCCTGCACGCCCTGCTCGCGCACGTACGCCGCGAACTGCTCGAACTCGCTGAATACCGGCACGCTCGAGTTCGCGTTGTTCACCACAGGACGCAGATCGAAAATCGCAGCCGCGCGGAAGCCGCTGGACGGCGATTCGTCGAGGTTGCGAATCACCTGCTGGCAATGCTGGCCGTAACCAACGACCGCCACATTGCGCAGGTTCATGCCCGCCTGACGCACGCCGCGCAGCACCGTATGGGCGACAAGACGCGAAGCGATCAGCGCACCGCCGGTGATCGCTGTCCAGTACACGAACCACAGCCGCGACACCACATCCGCGCGATGCAACGTGAACATCAGAACGATCGCGCACGCCTGCACCACGATCCACGCGAGCGAGAACCTTCCCGCCAGGCGCAGCATCGACCGGCCGCGCCACGATTCGTACACGCCGAACGCCGGAAACAGCACCAGCGAGAGCGCGACGGCAAGTGTGACGAGCGCGCTGTCGTAGCGGCCATCCGAGAGCATTTGGAAACGGAACTGCGAAGCGACCAGCGAACCCGCGACAATCAACACGACGTCAAAGACGCGCGCCAGCACCCCTTGTAGTCCGAACATTTTCAATCCCCCGTCTGTAGCTGAATTACGCGATTACGCGAATCGGCAACAAATCACGCACGACCGTATGTGTCGTCGAACCGGACGATGTCGTCTTCACCGAGATACGAACCCGACTGCACTTCGATGAGTTCGAGCGGCAACTTTCCCGGGTTCTCGAGCCGATGGGTAACACCCAGCGGAATGAACGTCGACTGGTTCTCGCTGAGCATGAATTGCTCGTCGCCGCGCGTGACCAGCGCGGTGCCGCTTACCACGATCCAGTGCTCGGCGCGGTGGTGGTGCAACTGCAGGGACAGGCGGCCACCCGGATGCACGACGATGCGCTTCACCTGGAAGCGGGCGCCATGGTCGATCGAGTCGTAGTAGCCCCAGGGCCGCCGCACCTTCCGATGCGTGTCTGCTTCGGGCGCCTGTTGCGCCCTGATCCGGCTGACCAGCCCCTTCACGTCCTGCACGCGGGCACGATCCGCAACGAGCACGGCATCGTCGGTCTCGACCACGACGACATTGGTCACGCCGACACACGCCACCAGGCGGCCTTCCGAGTGCGCGAAACTCGACGTCGCACCTTCGAACACGACCTTGCCTCGCGCGACGTTGCCGTCTGCATCCTTGTCCAGGGCTTCCCACACGGCATCCCACGAACCAAGATCGGACCAACCGGCGTCGAGCGGCACGACGACGCCATGCGCCAGCCCGGCTTCCGACGCCAGGCGCTCCATCACTGCGTAATCGATCGAATCGGACGGCGAGCGCTTGAATGCTTCGGCATCGGGCCGAAAGAACGGGCCGTCGTCCGTGCCTTGCGCATAAGCAGAGATGCACGAGGCATGCATGGCCGGTTGCAAACGTTTGAGCGTGTCGAGCCAGACGCTCGCGCGCACCACGAAGATGCCGCTGTTCCACCAGTACTGGCGCGACTCCAGATATTGCGACGCGAGCTCGGCAGCCGGCTTTTCAACGAAGCGTTCGATGCAATGCGCGCCGGAGCCGAGCTCCGCACCGAGCTTGATGTAACCGAAGCCTGTATCGGCCCGGGTCGGCGGCACGCCGAGCGTTGCGATCGCGCCACGCTGCGCATGTTCGGCAGCAAGCGCGATGGCGCGATGAAACGCGGGAGTATCTGCAATCGCATGGTCGGCCGGCATGGCGACGATGATTGCGTCCCCACCGTCCGCGTCCGCAACCGCTGCCGCCAGCGTCAGCGCCGGTGCCGTATCGCGGCGGCCGGGCTCGACCACGATGCGAGCCGCGATGCCGCTCGCGCGAAGCTGTTCCGCCGTCACGAACCGGTGCTCATCGCCGCACACGATGATGGGTTCGGCCACCTGACGCGATTCGATGGAGAAGCCCTTCATCCGCTGGACCGTAGCCTGCAGTAGCGAATCCGAACCGAGCACGCCGATCAGTTGCTTCGGGTATTGCTCGCGCGACATCGGCCAAAGCCGGGAGCCGGAACCGCCCGCCAGCACGACTGGCACGGCGCGGATCGCAACGTCAGCAGCTTCGGCGTGATCCACCGCGCCGCCCACGGACGAATCGATCACATCGTGCTGATCTTTCTCACCATCGATGAACGTCGACATAATTTGCACTCCTATTCGCTCTGCATGAAATCCCGAGGACGAATGCCCACGCGATGGAACCACGCTCTCAACCGCGGTCGTGGACTACTTATTGCTATCCGGCCTTTCCCTTCTGGCGCGCGCTCGATATTCGGAGGGCGTTCCCGCCATACGCTTCCGGAAAATCTTCGCGAGCCGATCGCCGTTGAGCCAGCCACATCGCTTCGCGATCGTATCGATCGCGAGGTCCGTCTCCGTCAACAACTGCAGCGTGCGTTCGAGACGCACCTGCAGAAGAAATTCAGACGGTGTCACACCGATTTCCTGCTTGAAAAAGCGTAAAAAATTCCGCTCGCTCATCGCGGCGACACGTGCAGCGTCGCTCACCGATATCGCCTTTTCACAGTTCTGCTCCAACCACTGCGCCGACGCGTTCACTTTCTCTGCCGACGTCATTCCTCTTTCTTCCGTTGCCGCTGGCGCCAGCACTGCGGCATCGTCGAGCGACAAACGTCCTGCAATCTTCCTCGCGGCATAGATGCCGAGATCGCGCTGCACCAGTTGCAACGCAGTGCCTTCCGGCTCGTACCTGTCGCCGTGGTGGTTCGCGGTATGGCCCACAGCCCAGCGATGCAACGTCCCCGGATCCTGCCGTCCCGGCAATAGCTTTCCCCAGCGCCATCCAGCAGCTTCAAGCAACACACGCCCTTCGCCGATCGCCTTGACGACCGCCGTGAGCGGCAACACCCTGCGCAACCAGTCGATCACCCGCCTGTCGCGCGCCGCCCGCATCGCCCCTTCTCCACCTGCGATGAATAGCGCATCGAATCCCATGGCGCGCTCTGCATCGCAGGGATAGGTCCGCACGCTGATGGATGAGGACCACACCATGCTTCCACCTTCGGCGGAGTAAAACCGGACTTCGTACAACGGTTGGCCGTTCGAGCGTGAAGCGTGAATCTCGTTGGCCACCTGGAACACTTCAGGAATCACACCGGTCGTCAGCAGCGAGAAGCCATCGAACAAGACAACGCCAATGTCCCGGATTCTTCGCCGTACCGCATTGCCTTCATCGGACGCGGCTTCGCCTTCCGGATTGCCGAGACGTATGGACACGATAGAACTCTCTTGGACGTTGACTCGAATAGCGATGCCCTGATCGAAGCGGGCCTTCCCTGCCCTGTTGCAACGCATCATACCTAGCCCGCCGGATGGCGTATTAAGGCTGACGGATGCGGACAGAATGTTGGCGGAATAATCCGCGGGATTTCCCGGATCCGATCGGGTACGCATTTTTCGCGCACTACGAAGCGTTGTGAGCACAATGCGGTTTGTCGTGTTCGAGTTCGGCACATTCATTCGCATCGGATCCGATTCAGCCCGCCTCTGCGCGAGTGCCCACGTACTTATTTCCGGACGGGAAATTTTTCCGAATCGGGAAGGGCCCCGGCATTCGCATGATTGAACTCAGCGACGGAGCGCGTCACGGAAGGAGACAGCCGGCCATTGCTTGCCTTCCCCTCGGCGCAAGCCTTGTGGCGGCGTGCGCGCGCTTCTCGACCCATGTCAGTCATTCGCACGGGCCGGAAATGCGCGGGACGATCTCGATGCGGATTCGCTGGATCGACGTCGCACGCCACGATTCTCACCGGTCAATTGATGCGCAATATCCGTTTGGCATAGGCTTTTCGCATTGATGCTTGTCTGATGTCATGACGGAATATCGGCATAACCGTACTGTGCGGGAATCGGGAAAGATTCGGATCTTGAAACACGCACGAGCTTTCCCTGCATCCGGATTCCGGGCTGACGGGAGCCGCCAGCCATGCGCAAGAAAACTGCTAGCACTTGTCCGCCATCATCCTCTTCATGCCGCAACGGAATGATGCGCCGCAACAGGCATTTACAGCGGTTTGCTCAAGTGTTGTGTGGCTAGTCCTGATGCGCGGAACTCGTATTGAGCGAAACGGAGCGTGATCAACTCACGGCCTTGACGATGCGGCGCAAGACGGCGCACGCGTTGGCATTGCGAGCCCGAATCGTGCTGGCGTGCGCCGATGGCACCGATAACAAAGCGGTCGCGGCGAAGCTGCGAGTCACTCAACAGACGGTGTCGAAGTGGCGCGGGCGCTACGTGACCAATCGGCTGGATGGCCTGCTCGAATCCGCGTCGTGGCTCAATCAGCCCGAACGCTGGTTCGCCACGCTCACCGAGCAATACATACGACGTGGAACGCATCGCTCGACACGACAACTCGAAGAGGCCATCCGGCATTACCTCGACGTCTATAACGCGGAGCCCCGGCCCTTTGTCTGGAGCAAGTCCGCCGATGACATTCTCGCGAGCCTGGAGCGGTTTTGCACACGGGTCCAGAAGGTCTCAGGAAGAACGCCATGAACATTGACACAGCTGCGATTGACGACGCCGTCCTCGCGCTCCTCTATTTGACCGTGCACGACTGCAATCGCGCCTGGAAGAGCTTCGATTGGGACGTACTCGACCGACTTCATGAACGCGGCCTCATCGACGAACCGGTCAATAAAGCGAAATCCGTGATCCTCACTGAGGAGGGTTTGCGCGAATCCGAGCGCCTCTTCAAGCAGCACTTTGTCACTGCTGGCAGCAAAACCAATTAATGAAACGAGTTTCTAACTCACGACACTAGGCAGGTGCCGCGGCTGCGCACATGCACAGCCGGGTGTGGAGACTACGCACGAAAGAAGCCGGCGCAGCCGTCAGTTGCATTCGCACACCTTCGAAGCGTGCGTGCGCGAAGCTTCTCACAACATCGCGGCGCTTGCGATGAATGATGCGATGCCGGCCGGCAACGCCAACACAGAAACCAGCGCCATTCGCCTCAGCAAACGCGCTCTCGCGGTCTCTCTCGCGCCACGCGCCCGATGCGATTGAAACTCGAGCATGATCAGGCCACGGCCGTGCCGCGAACCCACCCAGAATGCAGACCTGAGACTGAAGAGCACATAGATGACGATCCACGCGAAACACAATCTCGAAAGAACTAGGAAAACAATACCCATATCGCTCCATCCCCGTATTTTATAAGCACATCCGATCCGTCAAGACGCATCCGGCCTCTTCTCACCAGAATACCTTGCGGCGCAGCATTCAGACTCGACAATAGTTTTTCTCAATCCGCCAATCACATTGACGACTATTTACCAATATTTACTATTAAAGACTTTGATCGCGCACCGTTGACACAAATCGACTCATTGCGTACACGTCGACGCACAAGGCGTGTGACTGACGCGTTGCGTGTCGAGAGGAATAGACCAATAAGACGTCGCGTAGAGAATCGGGAACGTGGAGAGGGGTGCAGCGCGTGCGCTGCCCGGCAGACGCACGCCTCGTCGCACCTGCAGCGCGCTATCGACACGACGTGCAGAACCGCAGGCGGGAACTACATCAACAGGCCGACTGCCGGGCGCATAAAATTGCGCGCGCGAGCACTCGACCTCAAGAATAAAAAGGCCTGTACGCCCGAGGGCGGCAGGCGAAATTCCGAGGAGATTCCGGGGATAATGCTCTCCTCGAAAGGCCAAGACGCAGCTTAGCTCGGAAATGCGGCGCGCCGGCACGCTGTGGCGGACGCAACCACGATTATGGCCGAATGAAATTCCGTTGCATTCGAAACCAACGTTTGCACCGCATCCGGCGCGAAACGACTTCAATGACCGCTACGATTTCTTTGCATCTCCATTGCAGATCCGTTTCGATATGCACTTTCACTTCGGTATCCGACAGACTCTTCGAATTGTCTGAATGCTGCAATGTTTTGGCCGATGTCATGCAGGATTAACGCCCACCATCTCATTGGCGATTCCATCTGTCGATCGATCCGCGCGTTCCGCTTCGTAGAATCAACCAGCAGGCACGCATGCGGCTCGGAGCGCATTCGACATGCGGCGTCGCCCCGATCGTCATCGATCGGATAACGGATTTTCAGCGGCACAGGCATGCACCGGTAAACTGGCGTGCAGCGAGGAGACATTCAAGGTCACGCCGCGTGAGCGACGTGCGTCCCGTTTCTTCCACGGCCGCTTCTTCATCAAGATTTCCTGAATCACAAAGGGCGCGTTCACCATGCTTCCGATCGAATCCTTCCTGAGCGTTGTCGACGCCACGCCGCTCGTTTCCATCGACCTGATCGTCCCGAACGGCGAAGGCGGCTATCTGCTCGGACAGCGCGTCAACCGACCCGCACAGGGGTTCTGGTTCGTGCCGGGCGGACGCATCCGCAAGAACGAGCGTCTCGACGACGCGTTCCGCCGTATCGCGCATGACGAACTCGGTCGCACCGACCTCGAGCGCGCCGACGCGGAGCTGCTCGGCGTGTACGAACATTTCTACGAAGACAGTTTCAGCGGCAAACCGGGTATTTCGACGCACTATGTCGTGCTCGGCTACAGGCTGCGCAGCACGGTCGAGCTCGACGCCCTGCCGAGTGCGCAGCACAAAGCCTATCGGTGGGCGACTGCAGAGGAAATCCTGAGCGACGCCACCGTGCATGCGAATACGCAGGCCTATTTCAACGTAACGGCGGCACGCCAGGATCTGGCCACGCCAATAACGGGCTTGCGCTAACTGCTGGCGACGCAACGCACGCTACGAGGCCTTCTTTTTCAGCCAGTTGGTCATGTCGATGCCGGATGCGCTCTCCGCCGTCGACATCATCCGGCTGCGCGCAGCCGAGCGATACTCGGTCGGCGACATCGACAGATGCTGGCGAAACAGCTTCGCGAGGCGATCGCCGCTGCCGAGCCCCGTGCGGCGGGCCACCTTGTCCGCCGGCAGATCGGTCTCGACCAGCATGCAGCACGCCGTCTCCAGCCGCACGCGCAACACGAACTCGGTCGGCGTCACGCCGATTTCCTGCTTGAAGCGCCGCAGGAAATTCCGTTCGCTCATCGCGGCGGCCTGCGCGGCGTCCGCGATCGAGATCCGGTTCGCACTGTTGACACGCAGATGATAGGCAGCCGCTCGAATCAAATCACTGGCGCGCGCCTCGCGCGGCCCGAATGTCACGCTCGCGAATTTCTGGATCGCACCGGGCATCATGCTCGCGACCAGGTCCTGCGCGATCTCGTATCCCATGTCGCCGCCGACGATCGACAACGCGGTCTGGAACACGCTCTGGTCGCCGTCCCCGGATGTGCGCGGCGACATACCATCGGTGGCGGGCGCGAGCATCGACCGAATCATCAGCTGCGCATCGGTGCCGTCCTTCCTGGTCAGCTGTAGCTGCGTCAGCAACTGTTCGCCGCCGCCGCCGCCCTTCACGATCCGCGCGCAATGATGGGCGTCACGCAGCCATTCAACCGTGCGATCGTCCATCGCGTGCGCACTGTTCTGTCCGCCAAGGACGAACATCGCGTCGACCGCGCCAGGCTCGGCCCGGTCGATCGCCTCGGTCCAGATCTGCACGCCGGACGACGAGCGCACTGGGCCGCCACTGGCGGAAAAAAGCAGTAAATTATAGCGATCGTTGAATGCGGACTTAACGCGGCCTAATTGATTGGCCAGCTCGAATACCTCCGCCAGCGTGCCCATTTGCATGACGGGGAATCCGTCGAGCAAAAGCACGATGATTTTCATGCGTTGGTGCCCGTCGCGAAATTCGCGACCACGGCTCACGCTATCCCCCGCCCTCGAAACGTTCGACATGTAAAACATCGCGCTGGCCTCTTTTAAAAATTATTCGCATCGAATCATATTCTTTCTACTGACGTTAGGAACAATCCCGTCCGATTTCGCCATGTTGTTGGCGGAACAAGTCAAGGGGCGAGTCATGCTCTTTCTACTGACGCCAGAAACGACTTAGTCCGATTCCGCCATGCCATTGGCGGAATTATCCAAGACGCGAATCATGGACAATTTGATGTCACATCCTTCGAAAAAACGGCTTCTACGACGACACACGCCATTGTATTGACGCAAAAATCTGAATTTATGCGGTTTTTCGCCGTTCCACCCGGGGAAAAGCACACGCAGCATCCCTTCCTCCGCTGCCTGGCCCATAGATATCGTTTAGCGCTTTACCGCCATCCGTGATGCGTCCCCTGAAATGGGCGAAGTAATTATTAGCCCACATGTGGCGGGCGGCGGCTCGCCTGAAATATTCAGCGCCAGTCGCATGCTCTTGCTGCGTTAAGCAGCCGCGACAGCATACACCGCAAGAGCGATTTCTAAAGCAACAAATTAAATATATGGTTCTCGCAAACGTTCAAATGGCATGCTCATTTAAGCGTGCACGATATTGACCGCGCGCTCTCGTCCGAAGTGTAAGCGATTCATCGATTCGCGTGTTTCGCAACACCCTTTACGCAACTTACTCGATCATGTCGTATGAATGAGACAACGGGCGTCCCTGAACGCAGTCCTGATGCAGGCAGACATTGTTGACAGCATAGGTACTCAGGCTGCAATGGAAGCCGTCAAAAAGCTCGCCAGGTATGAAGCACTTGTTTGCCAACGATGCATTTGACCGGACGGCACTTATGGACAAGGCCGCAATCCTGGATTACATGGTCGCCGTGATTTTTCAAACAGGCTCCCGGAACAGCTGCTGCCACGGCGGGCGGCCGGTTTGCGCGCCTATGGACGCGGCGCCGGCCGAGGCGCAAGCATTGCGGTACCCCCTGCGGGGCCCATCCGAAACCCTGTGTGTGACGCATGAACTGACGGCCATGGAGCCGACTTATGCCCCGCAAACGTCACGAAGGAACGACAGTAGAACCGGGCAAGGGTCCGGTGGTGTTCCTCGACGCCTTGTGCGCTAAGATCCCCGACGAATGCGCGGTCCGCAACAAGGCCATCGATCTGACCTGCCGTGAGAGCGGTCGCCGGACCAACAGGCCGCCGCCCCCGGCGAGCACGCAGCCAGGAAAATGGAAGACGGGGCTGCGCATCGGAGAAAGGGGGTCGGATAATCTACTATATGCGCCCAGTCTATCCGCTGGTTTGCGAAAAAAGCTGACAAGTTCTGACATTGGCCCCGGGTCGCCGGCCCGGAATCGGAAAACCCGGCGAGCTCAAGAAACACCTCGAAGCACTCGAACGCCGGTCTTTCGACTCATCCTTCCAGTATCTTCACCACCCTGACATTTCCGGCAGTCTGACCGTGACACAGGGTTGTTCTGCGTGATGTCCCGCACGTATGGCGCGGGACAAGGTCACAGTCGTTCGATGTGGCCGCAACGAGATGAGCCAGCGCATCGCAGTGCGCCCGACCGCGACGCGGCCTGGACGGGCGCTCGGCGGTCAGCCGGCCGCTCGTGTCTGCTGGCGCTGCTCGCCGAGGCCCCGGATGCCGAGCCGCACCGTCTGCCCCGGCTTCAGGAATACCGGCGCGGGCTTGATGCCCATCCCGACGCCCGGCGGCGTGCCCGTCGAGATCACGTCGCCCGGCTGCAGGCTCATGCAGCGCGACAGATACGCGATCAGTTGCGCGACCGTGAAGATCATCGTGCGCGTGTTGCCGTTCTGGAAGCGATGCCCGTCGACCTCCAGCCACAGATCGAGCTGCTGCGGATCGGGCACCTCGTCGCGCGTGACGAGCCACGGGCCGATCGGGCCGAACGTGTCGAAACCCTTGCCCTTGTCCCACTGTCCGCCGCGCTCGAGCTGCCATTCGCGCTCCGACACGTCGTTGACGACGCAATAGCCCGCTACGCAGTCGAGCGCGCGCGACGCGTCGACGTCCTTGCACGCCGTGCCGATCACGACGCCCAGCTCCACCTCCCAGTCGGTTTTCGTGGCACCCTTCGGGATCTCGATCCCGTCGTCCGGCCCGCACACCGCGCTCGTCCACTTGCCGAACACCACCGGCTCCGCCGGCACCGGCATCCCCGACTCCGCCGCGTGGTCGGCGTAGTTCAGGCCGATGCAGACGAACTTGCCGATGCGGCCCACGCACGGGCCGATACGCGGCTCGCCGGACACGAGCGGCAACGCGGCCGGATCGAGCGCGCGCAACCGCGCGAGCCCTGCGTCGGACAGCACGTCGCCGGCGAGATCCGGCACATGGGCCGACAGATCGCGAAGCCGGCCGTGCGCGTCGAGCATGCCGGGTTTTTCCTGGCCGGGCGGGCCATAACGAAGCAGTTTCATCGCACGCAATCCCTGTTTGTTGATCGAAAGCGACAGGATACCGGCATCACGCATCGGCGCGGCAAGACGCAGGAACGTGCCGGCATACGCGCAGCAGCATGAAGCAAAAAGCGCAACCCGGTGGCACGTCGAACAAACCGCACGGGCCCGTCATCGCGACCTGAGACGCCGCGAACGGGCACCTTCAATGCGGCCATCGATCAACATTCATGCATGCCTCCTGCTTGTCATCGAGATCTGCCATAGATGCGTTTTGATTCAGACCCTAACCACGGCGCTCGCCTGCTCATGGGGGCGTGACACACGAACGCCGCCAGACCGGGAAACGCGCATCGCATACCGACCGTGTGCGTGCGCGCGACCCACGATACCTATACCAACATCAATGCAAATCATGAATGACACGCGTCTGTGTACCGACGCACACGAAGAAAACGGGGAAATCGAGCGCTATCGCGCGCCCGCGCTCGACAAGGGGCTCGACATACTCGAGCTGCTGTCCGAACAGCGGGAAGGACTGACCCGCACGGAAATCACCAAGGAACTCGGCCGCAACGCGAGCGAGATCTACCGGATGCTCGAACGGCTCGTCGCGCGCCGCTATGTGACACGCTCGACGGGCGGCGACCGCTATACGCTCAGTCTCAAGCTGTTCGCGCTGGCGCACCGGCACCCGCCGATGAGCCGGCTGGTCGCCGAGGCGTTGCCGCCGATGCAGCGATTCGCGAATGCCACCGAGCAGTCATGCCATCTGTCCGTCTACAAGCACGGCAACCTGCTCGTGGTCGCCCAGGTCGACGGGCCATGCCCGTGGGGCCTGTCGGTCAAGCTCGGTGCGCGCATCGGGCTTGCCGATACCGCGTCGGGACGCGTGATGCTGGCGTTCCAGGCGCCCGCGCAGCGCGCGCAGATGCTGTCGGAGCACCGCCAGGTCAACGGCGCGCCGCTGCCCGACGAACGCGAACTGGTCGACGCCTGCCACGCGATCCGCCATACGGGCTTCCTGCGGCGGGAAAGCCTCCAGGCGCTCGGCGTCACCGACATCAGCTACCCGATTCTCGGCCCGTCCGGCCAGGCGATCGCCACGCTGACCTGCTCGCACCTGCGCCGGATCGACATGCCTGGCGCGCCGTCGCTCGACACGGTCGACGAGCACCTGCGCGACACCGCGAAGACGCTGTCGATGTACCGCGCCGCCGTGAACTGACCGGCGCGCGGCCGCGCGCCAACGCCGCCCGGCCGATGCGCGGGAGCCCGCCTTCGACGGCGGCCACCCGGCGGACGCGGCATCCGCCGCGCGGACGTTCCGGGCGCGGCGCTACGCTAAAATAGCGGCCCTCTCAAAAACGACGCCCGCCGGCCATGCCGGCAGGCGTATCCGATGGATGTCATGGCCAAACTTCTGACCGATCTCGAATTCCAACGTTTCTCCGAACTTCAGCAGAAGCAGGCGAGCTTCACGATCACGCCCGAGGAGGCGGACGAACTCCGCGACATCGTCGCGCACGCGCAGAAGAAGCGCGACGACCGGAGCGCCGCGATGCAGGCGATCGAAAACTACATCGCCCAGTTCGACATCACGCCCGACGAGCTGTTCTCGCCCGAGCAGATCGGCGAGGCGGCACGCACCTACGGCCTCATTACGGCCACGAAGAAGGAGCGCACGCTGCCGCCGTCGATCACCTTCAACGGCAAGCCGTATCAATGGACCAAGACGCTGCCCGACGACGTCCGCGCCGCGCTGTTCGACGCGTTCAAATCCGGCGAATCGATCAAGCGCTTCATGGCGATGCCGAAGGACACGGCCCGCTGCGCGCTGACGATCGCGCGGCTGGAGCGCGAAACCGGCGCGGTCTATGCGGATGCGCTGCTCGACGAACTCGCGATCTCCCGCGAGCAGGTCACCGAAGCAGCGGCGAAGCTGGCCGCGTAAATCTCGCGGGCGGCGCCCGGCCGGGCACCTTCCGGCCGGGCGCCCGGCGACCGATGCCGCGCCCGCGGAGAGCCGCACGCGATGCGTCCGAAGGCGCTCGCCGACGCTTCCAGGCTCACCCAATCGTCCCGCAAAGGCTCACCCGGCCTTCCCGGAAACGCTCACCAGGCCTTCCCGAAAAATCTCACCCATCCCTCCCGCAAAGGCTCACCGAGGCCTCCCGCAGAAGCTCCCCCCCCTGTCCCGCATCGGCTCACCAAGGCGTCCCGCAGAAGCTCACCCGCCTGTCCCGCATTGGCTCACCCATGCGTCCCGCAGAAGCTCACCCGCCTGTCCTGCATTGGCTCACCGACGCTTCCCGGAGAAGCTCACCGGGCGTCTCCCGCAACGGCTCACCAAGGCTTCCCGCATAGGCTCACCCCGCTTTCCCGCATAGGCTCACCGGGCCTTCCTGCAAAGGCTCACCGCACTTTTCCACACAGGCTCACCGCACTTTCCCGCAAAGGCTCACCCGACACTCCCGTAAAGGCTCACCGGCCTCTCCCGGAGAAGCTCACCGGCCTCTCCCGGAAAGTCTCACGGACGTGCCCCGCAAAGCCTCACCGACGCATCCCGTAAAGTCTCACCGATGCCACGACCACGCCCGGCGCGGCGCACGTCACCGGCATGCGCGCCACGCGATGCGGCGGCCCCGCACAGTGCGGGCCACGCCGCTCAGGCCTGCAGCTTCATCCGGAAACCCACGATGCCGGGCTCTTCCGTCGGCGTGATCTCGAAGCCGCACGCCTTCGCCAGCGTAATCATCGCGACGTTCTCGCGCAGCGCCTCGCCGATCATCCATACGGTGCCGCGCGAACGCGCATATTCGATGATGCGGGTCATGAGCAGCCGGCCCAGCCCCTTGCCCTTCTGATCCGGGCGAACGGAAATCGCGAACTCCGTCGTCTCGTTGTCCGGGTCGGTCACGGCGCGCACCGACGCCAGCGTATGCGCACGGCCGCGCGCATCGTCGACCGACGCGATGAACGCCATCTCGCGGTCGTAATCGATCTGCGTCATGCGCGCGAGCTGCGAGTGATCGAAGCTGCGCACCGCGCCGAAGAAACGCATCCGCAGATCCTCCGGCGACATCGCCCCCAGCAATTCGTTGTGCGCGGCCTCGTCTTCGGGACGAATCGGCCGGATGGTCATCGTGTCGCCATGCCATTCGAGCGTCTGCTCGAGATGGCGCGGGTACGGCATGATCGCGAGCCGGCTGCGGCCCGGCGCGAACACGATGCGCGGCGCGACCACCCGCACGCAATCGGGCAGCACGCGCAGCGTGACCGACATCGCCACGACCTCGCGCACGTCGCACACCACCTGCGACAGCGCCGTCAATGCATCGAGCGCGGGCTCGATCGACACGCGTCGCGCATAGGGCGAGCGCTTCATCACCGCACGCGCGAGCACCGTGTTCAGCGGCGGCAGCCCGTAGACGACGGACGGCGCGGACACGCCGTCCGCGGACGGCACGGCATAGCGGAACACCGGGCCGAAATTGGCGTCGTCGTGCATGTCGACCGTGATGTCGACGATCGCGCCGCCGGGCGATTCGTCTGCCGACGCCGCGCCGTGCAGCCCGAAGTGGGACAGCCAGCGCGCCGCCGCGTCGCCGTCGAGTTCGCCCTGCCCGGTTTCCAGCATCCGGCGCGCGTCGGCCTGCGCCGCCGCGACGGCCGACGCCGGCTGCCGCGTCGTGGCCTCGGGCGTCTGCATCAGCAGCTCGCGGCCGAGGCTGTAATCGACGAGCCGCGCGTATGCGCGCGCGAGACGCTGCGGCGTCGTATGCACGGGAATGCCGCTCGCATGCAACGCATCGCGCGTCGCCGCGTCGACCGCGCCAAAGAAGCACGCGAGAATGCCGCGATGCGCATGCTTGCGCGACTCGATCAGGACACGCGCCACCGCATCGGCCGGCGCGCTGTGCGACGTCGAATGCACGACGAACAGCGTTCCGGCCTGCGCGAACGGCTCGAGCGCCTTGATCGCGGTGCCGAAATGCTCGGGACGCGCATCGCCGCCGAGCACCAGCGGGTTGGCGGACGCGGCCACGCGCGGCAGCGCGGCCGACACGGCTTCCGACACCGCCGACGGCCATTCGGCCAGCACGTCCCGCACCGCAGCGACGGCATCGATCGCGAGCTTCGCGACGCCCGCGTCGCTCGTCACGAGCGTCGCCGCGCCGCTCGTCGCGACGCGGCCCACGCCGAGCGTCTCGATTTCATCGAGCAGATCGTCGAGCGCATCGACGCGCACCATCCCCGCGCGCTGGAACGCGGCCGTATAGAGCGCATCGCCCGGATCGCCGCGGCCGGTGCGCAACGCAAGCACCGGCTTGTTGCGCGCAGCCGCCCGCGCGGCCGACATGAACTTGCGCGCGGAGCGCACGGTGTCGAGTTCGAGCAGGATCGCGCGCGTGCCGGGATCGCTCGCCAGGTAATCGAGCACGTCGCCGGCATCGACATCGGCCTCGCCGCCGAGCGCCACCACGTGCGAGAAGCCCAGCCCGCGCGCATGCGCCCAGCCGAGCACGGCGTTCGTCAGCGCATTCGATTGCGATATCCATGCGACGCCGCCCGCCCGCGCCGTATACGCCGGTGCGCCGAAATGCGCGTGCCGGGCCGGCGACAGCACGCCGAGGCTGCCCGGCCCGACGATACGGAGCACGAACGGCTTCGCGGCGGCGAGCGTGTGGTCGAGCGCGGCACGATCCGCGTCCGTGCGCGCTTCGCCGACGATCACCGCGACGCGTGCGCCCAGGGCGCCGAGCTTGCGCACGATGCCCGGCCACGTCGGCGGCGGCGTGCAGATCACGGCGACCGACGGCGGCGCGGGCAAACGGTCGACATCGGGCACGACCTTGTAACCGTCCAGCTCGCCATACTTCGGATTGACCGGCCATACCGGCCCTGCAAACGCGCCGTCGAGCACGCGCGACCACACCATCGCGCCGATACTGCCTTCACGCGACGACGCGCCGACGACCGCGACAGACTTGGGTTGGAACAGCGCATCAAGATGGCGAACGGTCACAGCGGCTCCAGGCGATGAAGAGGAAGACTGTCGAATCCGGACATGGCCACGCGAGCCGCCGCCCGATCGACGCGAAACCCAAGCATAGGCGAACGGCCTGCTGCTGCCTATATGCCGAACAGCCTGTCAACCGACACGGATCAAGCGGCGCGCCATGCAGCGGCACGCGGCATGGCGTCGCTGCCGCGGCAACCGGCCGCACGCCGGCCACGCCCGCGCCAATCCCACGCAGCGCCGCCGCCCCGTGCGTCGAAGGTGAGGATCTACGGGAAGCAAGGTGAGGATTTTCAGGAATGGCGAGCGACATCGCACCCATGGGCAAAAGGTGATGCGCGGGCTCGGCGAACATGCACCGCGCCTGTTGCGCGAAGCCCGGCACGCGATACGTCATCGTGATGCGGATTGCCTGAAATCCGCACCCTACGCCGCGCAATC
>NZ_JGVW01000051.1 GCF_000687455.2 Burkholderia sp. lig30 | reverse complement strand
CTCGCGGCCCCCGAGGCCGCCACCGAACAAGCCGGGCCGACCCGGCAAGCCGCGAACTGACCCGGCCCCCCCCGACGCAGACACTCGACATAACGGACGGAGAAACCCGCCATGAGCGACCCTCAACAACACGCCGCCAGCGCACCGGCGCCAGGCAACGGCAAGCGCAAGCGGATGATGACGCTGCTCGCCGCGGTCATCGCGATCGCGGCCATCGCGTACGGCCTGTATTACTTCCTGGTCGCACGCTTTCATGAATCCACCGACGATGCGTACGTCAACGGCAACGTCGTGCAGATCACGCCGCAGGTAGTCGGCACGGTCGTCGCGGTGAAGGCGGACGACACGCAGACGGTCAAGGCCGGCGACCCGCTCGTGCTGCTCGATCCGGCCGACGCGCGGATCGCGCTGCAGCAGACCGAAGCGAGCCTCGCGCAGACGGTGCGCCAGGTGCGCGGCCTGTTCGTCAACGACGACCAGTATCGCGCGCAAGTCGCGCTGCGCCAGTCCGACCTGTCGAAGGCCGAGGACGACCTGCGCCGCCGGCTCGCGGTCGCGCAGACGGGCGCCGTCTCGCAGGAAGAGATCTCGCACGCGCGCGACGCGGTGAAGGCCGCGCAGGCCTCGCTCGACGCCGCGCAGCAGCAGCTGTCGTCGAACCGCGCGCTGACCGCGAACACCACGATCGCCACCCATCCGAACGTGCTCGCCGCCGCCGCGAAGGTCCGCGACGCGTACCTCGCGAACGCGCGCAACACGCTGCCCGCGCCGGTCACCGGCTACGTCGCGAAGCGCTCGGTGCAGGTCGGCCAGCGCGTGTCGCCGGGCACGCCGCTGATGTCGGTGGTGCCGCTGAACGGGGTGTGGGTCGACGCGAACTTCAAGGAAGTCCAGCTCAACCACATGCGCATCGGCCAGCCGGTCGAGCTGACCGCCGACATCTACGGCACGTCGGTCGTCTACCACGGCAAGGTGGTCGGCTTCTCGGCCGGCACCGGCGCGGCGTTCTCGCTGCTGCCCGCGCAGAACGCAACCGGCAACTGGATCAAGGTCGTGCAGCGGCTGCCGGTGCGGATCGCGCTCGATCCCGGCGAGCTCGACAAGCATCCGCTGCGGATCGGCCTGTCGATGCAGGTCGACGTCAACATCAAGAACGAGCGCGGCGCCCAGCTCGGCGACATCAGGAACACGGTCTACCAGACCGACGTGTTCGCGAAGTACGGCGACGAAGCCAATGCCGAGATCGCGCGCATCATCGCCGAGAACGCCGGCGGCGATGCCGCGCCGGCCGCGGCCCGGCCGGGCAAGACCGCCAGGATGATGTAACCCGATCCGCCCCGGAAAACCGCCATGGCACAGCCTCCAGCCTCTCACCCGCCCCTGACGGGCGGGCAGCTCGTGATCGGCACGATCGCGGTGTCGCTCGCCGTGTTCATGAATGTGCTCGACACGTCGATCGCGAACGTTGCGATCCCGACGATCTCCGGCGATCTGGGCGTGTCGTCCGATCAGGGCACGTGGGTCATCACGTCGTTCGCGGTCGCGAACGCGATCTCCGTGCCGCTGACCGGGTGGCTCACCGACCGCATCGGCCAGGTTCGCCTGTTCCTCGCCTCGATCATCCTGTTCGTCATTTCGTCGTGGCTGTGCGGACTCTCGCCGTCGCTGCCGTTCCTGCTCGCGTCGCGCGTGCTGCAGGGCGCCGTCGCCGGCCCGATGATCCCGCTGTCGCAGGCGCTGCTGCTGTCGAGCTATCCGCGCGCAAAAGCGCCGATGGCGCTCGCGCTGTGGTCGATGACGACGCTGATCGCGCCGGTTGCCGGCCCGATTCTCGGTGGCTGGATCTCCGACAACTACTCGTGGCCGTGGATCTTCTACGTGAACATTCCGGTCGGCATCGCCGCCGCGCTGGCGACGTGGACGATCTACCGGCAGCGCGAGTCGGCCGTGCGCCGGGCGCCAATCGACGGCGTCGGCCTGGCGCTGCTGGTCGTCTGGGTCGGGTCGCTGCAGATCATGCTCGACAAGGGCAAGGATCTCGACTGGTTCGAATCGACGACGGTCATCGTGCTCGCGGTCACCGCCGTGATCGCATTCGCGTTCTTCGTCGTGTGGGAGCTGACCGCCGAACATCCGGTCGTCGATCTGTCGCTGTTCCGCACGCGAAACTTCACGGGCGGAACGATCGCGCTGTCGGTCGGCTACGGTCTGTACTTCGGCAACCTGGTGCTGCTGCCGCTGTGGCTGCAGACGCAGATCGGCTACACCGCGACCGACGCCGGCCTCGTGATGGCGCCCGTCGGGCTGTTCGCGATCCTGCTCTCGCCGCTCACCGGCAAGTTCCTGCCGCGCACCGACCCGCGCTACATCGCCACGACCGCGTTCCTGATCTTCGCGCTGTGCTTCTGGATGCGCTCACGCTACACGACCGGCGTCGACGAATGGTCGCTGATGCTGCCGACCCTCGTGCAGGGCATCGCGATGGCGGGCTTCTTCATCCCGCTCGTGTCGATCACGCTGTCGGGCCTGCCCGGCCACCGGATCCCCGCGGCATCGGGCCTGTCGAACTTCGTGCGGATCATGTGCGGCGGCATCGGCACGTCGATCTTCCAGACCGCATGGGATCACCGGAACAACTTCCACCATGCGCAGCTGGCCGAGCAGGCGAACGTCTACAACCCGACCTTCAATCAGGCCGTCACGCAGATGGGGCATCTCGGGCTGACCGAGCAGCAGGCGCACGGCCTCATCAACAACATGGCGACCCAGCAGGCCGCACAGCTCGGCGTGAACGACCTGTTCTACATCTCCGCCGCGATCTTCGTCGTGCTGATCACGCTGATCTGGATCACGCGGCCCGAGCGCGCAGGCGGCGGCGACGCCGGCGCGGCGGCTTCCGCGGCACACTGACCGCCCGCCGCCGTAATGAAAAAATCCCCACTCGGCGGCATCCGCCGAGTGGGGATCGAGCTAACCCTCTCATCAAGCCCGGTCGACGACCGGGCTTTCTTTTTCGTCCGTGTCGCGCAAATGCGCGGCCGCGATCAGGCCGCCGCCGTGACGACCAGCCGCTCCGGCGCCAGCACGCCGCTTCCCGCGCGTGCGACGCCGAGCAGCCGCGTCGCATCGTACACGCGCACGCGCTCGCCTTCATTCGCGTCGATCTGCCCAAGCTCCGACAGGCGCAAGCGCTGGCCGTGCAGGAAGCGCTTCGCGCGTTCGTCGTCGAGGCGCACCATCGGGAACGTCGACAGCAGCGCATCGACCGGTTGCAGCCACGCGTCGCGGGCAGCCTCGTCCGCATCGGACAACGCGTCGAGCGTCACCGCATGGTCAAGCGTCAGCGCACCCACGCCGGTGCGCCGCAACATCGTCAGGTGCGCGCCACAGCCGAGCGCCTCGCCGATGTCCTCCGCCAGCGTGCGCACATACGTGCCCTTGCTGCACGTCACGCGAAACGTCACGTCGGGCAGGTCGCACGCGAGCAGCTCGAGCGCATGGATCGTCACGTTGCGCCCTTCGCGCTCGACCGTCTGCCCGGCACGCGCATATTCGTAAAGCGGCTTGCCGTCACGCTTGAGGGCCGAGTACATCGGCGGGATCTGCACGATCTCGCCGGTGAAGCGCGCGAGCGCGACCTCGACGGCTGCGCGGTCGCACGTCACGGGGCGCGTGTCGATCGCGTCGCCTTCCGCGTCGCCGGTCGCCGTGCGCACGCCGAGGCGCATCGTCGCCTCGTAGGTCTTGTCCGCCTCCAGCAGATCCTGCGAGAACTTCGTCGCCTCGCCAAAGCACAACGGCAACAGTCCGGACGCCAGCGGATCGAGAGTGCCGGTATGGCCGGCTTTCTTCGCGAGAAGCAGGCGCTTCGCGCGAATCAATGCATCGTTGCTCGACAGGCCCACCGGCTTGTCGAGCAACAGGACACCGTCCAGCGCGCGCCGGGGCACGCGCGGACGTTGAGGTGCAGCGGTCTTCATAAGTCGGGCGGATATGGCGGGCGGGACTCAGTCGTCCTTCGCGCGCGTCGCGTTGGCTTCTTCGATCAGGCGCGACATCGCCACCGCCTTCTCGATCGTCTGATCGTAATGGAAATGCAGCGTCGGCACCGTATGGATGTGCAGCCGCTTGAACAACAGGTTGTGCAGGTGGCCCGCCGCGTGATTCAGCGCGTCCTGCGTTTCCAACGGCTTGCCGGTGAGCGTCGTGAAATAGACCTTCGCATGCGCGTAGTCCGGCGTGAGTTCCACGCTCTGAATGGTCACGATGCCGATGCGCGGGTCCTTGACCTCGCGCATGATGAGCTCGGACAGATCGCGCTGAATCTGGTCGGCGATCTGTACGTTGCGATTGGGAGAAGTACGTTTCTTCGTCATGATCGATCCGTGATCCGGGTTTCCGGGCAAAGGCGGCGGCGCTGCACGCGCCGCCATGAAAATGGGCGGGACAGGCCCACGCCTGCCCCGCCCATGAGCCTTCGCGCCACTGTTACAGCGTACGCGCGACTTCGGTCACTTCGAACACTTCGAACTGGTCGCCTTCGACGATGTCGTTGAAGTTCTTCACCGACATACCGCACTCGAAGCCCTGCTTGACTTCCTTGACGTCGTCCTTGAAGCGCTTCAGCGACTCCAGTTCGCCGGTGAAGATCACGACGTTGTTGCGCAGCACGCGCACCGACGACGAGCGCTTGACCACGCCGTCCGTGACCATACAGCCCGCGACCGCGCCGATCTTCGGCACCTTGAACACCTGGCGCACCTCGACCATGCCGGTCACGATTTCGCGCTTCTCCGGTGCCAGCATGCCCGACATCGCCGCCTTCACCTCATCCACTGCGTCGTAGATGATGTTGTAGTAACGGATGTCGACGCCGTTCGCCTCGGCCTGCTTGCGGGCCTGGGCATCCGCACGCGTGTTGAAGCCGATGATGACCGCCTTCGATGCCGTCGCGAGGTTGACGTCGCTTTCGCTGATGCCGCCCACCGCGCTGTGCACGATCTGCACGCGCACTTCGCTGGTCGACAGCTTGAGCAGCGATTGCACGAGCGCTTCCTGCGAGCCCTGCACGTCCGCCTTGATGATGAGCGGCAGGTTCTGCACTTCGCCCTCGCCCATCTGCTCGAGCATGCTTTCGAGCTTCGCCGCCTGCTGCTTCGCGAGCTTGACGTCGCGGAACTTGCCCTGGCGGAACAGCGCGATTTCGCGCGCCTTGCGCTCGTCCGGCAGCACGATCACTTCCTCGCCTGCGCCCGGCACTTCCGACAGACCCTGGATTTCGACCGGGATCGACGGGCCGGCTTCCTTCGTCGGCTTGCCGTTCTCGTCGAGCATCGCACGCACGCGGCCGTAGGCCGTGCCTGCGAGCACGACGTCGCCGCGGTTCAGCGTACCCGACTGCACCAGCACCGTCGCGACCGGGCCCTTGCCCTTGTCGAGCTTCGCTTCGATCACGAGGCCCTTCGCGGCCGCCTCGACCGGCGCCTTCAGTTCCAGCACTTCGGCCTGCAGCAGCACGTTCTCGAGCAGATCGTCGATGCCGGAGCCGGTCTTCGCCGACACCGGCACGAACGGCGAATCGCCACCGTACTCTTCCGGCACGACGCCTTCCGCGACCAGCTCCTGCTTGACGCGATCCAGATTCGCATCCGGCTTGTCGATCTTGTTGATCGCGACGACGATCGGCACGCCGCCCGCCTTCGCATGCGAGATCGCTTCCTTCGTCTGCGGCATCACGCCGTCGTCGGCCGCGACCACCAGAACCACGATATCGGTGGCCTTCGCACCGCGCGCACGCATCGCCGTGAATGCCTCGTGACCCGGGGTATCGAGGAACGTGATGACGCCGCGCGGCGTGTCGACGTGGTATGCGCCGATGTGCTGCGTAATGCCGCCCGCTTCGCCTGCCGCAACCTTCGCGCGGCGGATGTAGTCGAGCAGCGAGGTCTTGCCGTGGTCGACGTGACCCATCACGGTCACGACCGGCGGACGCGGCAGTTGCTCCGCATCGCTCGCGACTTCGCCTTCGACAAGCAGCGCTTCCGGATCGTCGAGCTTCGCGGCGACCGCACGGTGGCCCAGTTCCTCGACGACGATCATCGCCGTTTCCTGGTCGAGCACCTGGTTGATCGTGACCATCTGGCCGAGCTTCATCATCACCTTGATGACTTCCGAAGCCTTCACCGCCATCTTGTGCGCGAGATCCGCGACGGAGATGGTTTCCGGCACGTGCACTTCACGCACGATCGGCTCCATCGGCGCCTGGAACGACGACGCGCTGTCCTGGTGCCGGCCGCGCCCCTTCGGGCCGCCGCGCCAGCCGCGGTCGACGCCGCCGCTCGAATCGCCGCGCGTCTTGATGCCGCGACGCTTCGCGGCGTCGTCCTGCCAGCCGCCCTTGCCGGCGCCCGGCTTCTTGTTGCGGTCGCCCGCGCCGGCCGGTGCCTGCGTGGTCGCCGGTGCGCCGCCAGCGGGCTTCTTGGCCGCTGCCGGACGCGCCTGTGCGCCTTCGCCGGCCGGTTTCGCCGGCTTGTGCAGCGTGCCCTTCGCCTCGGCGGGCTTCGGCGGCTCGACGGGCTTCGGCGGCTCCACCGCCTTGACCATCGCCTTGCGCGGCGTGTTCATCATTTCGCGGATCGCACGCGCTTCCGCTTCCGCGGCTTCGCGGCGCTTGCGAATCTCTTCCTGCTCGGCGCGCGCCTTGTCGGCCGCTTCACGCGCGGCGTCCTCGGCCTTTTTCGCGGCCTCGCGCTGCGCGGCGCGCTCCGCCGCGGCGCGCTCGTCTTCCTGCGCAACCTGCGTGCGTGCTTGCTGCTCGGCGGCGGCGGCCTGCTTGGCGGCTGCTTCGGCTGCGGCACGCTTCGCGGCCGCTTCCTCCTCGGCGCGGCGACGCTCCGCCTCGGCCGATTCCTCGCGGGCGCGGCGTTCGGCTTCCTCGCGCTCGAGGCGTTCCTGACGCTCGCGCAGTTCCTGAGCCTGCTTCTCGAGCAGCTCGGCCTCGCGGCGCGCCTCTTCCTCGCGGCGCTTCAGTTCGGCATCGTCTTCCGCCTCGGCGGCCTGGGGCTGACCCTGCTCGGCGCCCGTGTCGCTCACGTCGTCGCGCTTGACGAACGTGCGCTTCTTGCGCACCTCGACCTGAATGGTGCGAGCCTTGCCCGTCGCGTCAGCCTGCTTGATCTCCGACGTATGCTTGCGGGTCAGCGTGATCTTGCGCTTGTCGCCGTCGGACGCGCCGTGCGACTTGCGCAAATGATCGAGCAGACGCGCCTTGTCCGCTTCGGACAGCGCATCGTCTTCACTCGCTTTCTGGACGCCCGCTGCCTGCAGCTGTTCGAGCAGCACACCAGCAGGCATTTTCAGTTCCGCGGCAAATTGGGCTACGTTGTTACTCGCCATTCATTCCTCTTAGTGCAAGGACAGATTCCTTGCGGTTAGCATCGGGTCAGGCCTTCCGGCCGCCATTAATCAGTGCGCCATGGTCATTTCTCACTGGAACCAGTGTTCACGTGCTTTCATGATCAACGCCTTAGCGGCATCCTCTTCAATTCCGGTCTTGTCGACCAGTTCATCCACCGCCAGCTCGGCGAGATCGTCGCGCGTCTGCACGCCGTGCTCGGCCAGGTTCGCGAGCAGCTCCGGCGACATGCCGTCGAGGCTCTTCAGATCCAGTGCGGCGTTTTCAACCTTTTCTTCGTTCGCGATCGCCATCGTCAGCAGTGCGTCGCGTGCGCGGTTGCGCAGCTCGTGCACGGTATCCTCGTCGAATGCTTCGATCTCGAGCATTTCGTTGAGCGGCACGTAAGCGATCTCCTCAAGGCTCGTGAAGCCCTCGTCGATCAGGATGTCGGCGACTTCTTCGTCGACGTCGAGACGCGCCATGAACAGGCCGCGCAGCGTATCGCGCTCCTCGTTCTGCTTCACGGCGGACTCGTCCGGCGTCATGATATTGATCTGCCAGCCGGTCAGCTCGCTGGCAAGGCGAACGTTCTGGCCGCTGCGGCCGATCGCGACTGCCAGCTCGTTCTCGTCGACGACCACATCCATCGAATGCTTCTCTTCGTCGACGACGATCGACTGGACCGCCGCCGGCGCGAGCGCGCCGATCACGAACTGGGCGGGATCTTCCGACCATAGCACGATGTCGATGTTTTCGCCACCGAGCTCGTTACGCACCGCCTGCACGCGCGAGCCGCGAATGCCGACGCAGGTGCCGATCGGGTCGATCCGCTTGTCGTACGCGATGACGCCGATCTTCGCGCGCACGCCCGGGTCGCGCGCCGCCGCCTTGATCTCGAGCAGACCCTGCTCGATTTCCGGCACTTCCATCTCGAACAGCTTCATCAGGAATTCCGGCGCCGTACGCGACAGCTCGATCTGCGGGCCGCGCGCGGTGCGATCGACCTTCCCGATATAGGCGCGCACGCGGTCGCCGACGCGCAGGTTTTCCTTCGGGATCAGCTGGTCGCGGCGCAGCAGCGCTTCGACACGCCCCGTCTCGACGATGAAGTTGCCCTTGTCGAGGCGCTTCACCGAGCCGGTCATGATCTTTTCGCCACGCTCGAGATAGTCGTTCAGGATCTGCTCGCGCTCTGCGTCGCGAACCCGCTGCAGAATCACCTGCTTTGCGGCCTGCGCGCCGATCCGGCCGAATTCGATCGACGGCACCGACTCCTCGATATAGTCGCCGACCTCGACGTCCGTCTTCTGCTCGCGCGCCTCGAACAGCAGGATCTCGCGATCCGGCTCCTGCAGGCCCGCCTCGTCCGGCACGACGAGCCAGCGACGGAAGGTTTCGTGTTCGCCGCTCTCGCGATCGATATGGACGCGGATCTCGGCGCCTTCGTCGAACAGCTTCTTGGATGCCGACGCGAGTGCCGCTTCCAGGGCACCCAGCACCACATCCTTGTCGACGTTCTTCTCGCGCGCCAGCGCATCCACCAGCATCAACACTTCGCGACTCATTGTTTGCGGCTCCTAAAGTCAACGTGCGGAATCAGGCGGGCTTTGTCGATATCGGCCAGCGTGAAATCCAGCATGGCCGCCTCGCCCTTCTTCCTCTCAAATTCCAAACCGATCGTTTCGCCATTCGGCGCATGCAGGATGCCCCGGTAGGTCTTGCGCCCATCCAGCGGCTTTTTCAGCGTCACGGAGACCTCGCTGCCAGCGAAGCGTTCGAAATCAGCCAGCTTCTTCAACGGGCGATCGAGTCCCGGGGACGAGACTTCGAGCCGTTCGTAATCGATGTTTTCGACCGTCAAGACGTGCTGGAGCTGACGCGTGACCTTTTCGCAGTCGTCGATCGAGATGCCGGCAGGCTGATCGATATAGACGCAGAGCATGCCGCGTCCGGTGCGTTCGAGATCGACCAGCTCGTAGCCGAGCCCGGTGACCGTGGTTTCTATCAGTTCCGTCAGTTGCACAGTGCCCTCTCAGGTGTTCGCGCCCGCCTCTCGCGATTCACCCGCGGGCGCGCGCGCCTTTGCCGGCGCAGGAAGCGCTACCCGAGATGCCCAACCGTTTCAGCAAAAAAAAATGGGCGGAACGCCCATCTTCTTACCGGTGGTCGCACCTGAGCCGCACATCAAATCCGTACGCCCAGCGACTTCGCGATTATAGCGATTTTTGGTGCAAACGCCAAGCGCCTGCCGGCAAAACCGGTCATTTCAACCCGGTTTGCCGGCAGGCGGGCGTCATGCACCGCCATGCAGCCGCCTCAGCGGCTGCGCGAACGATTGCGTTGTTGCTGCGGACGCTGGCCGCCGCGTGCGCCGCCACTGCCCGCGCCTTCCGCACGGTTGCCGTTCGCATTGCGGTTGCCATTGCCGGTGTTACCGCCCTTGCCCGCGCCGCGCTTGGCGCCGGTGCCATAGGACGCGCGGTTGCCGTCGACGTCACGCGTGGCGCCGGCGCGATTGCCGCCGCCGGTGCGGTTGCCGCCCGCGCGGTTGCCGCCGTAGCCCGTCGGCGCGCCCGGCAGACCGCCGTAGCCGCTCAGGCCGGCAAAACCGCCGCCCGGCGCGCCGCGCCGGCCGCCGCGACGCGGCTGGTCGAGCTGGCCGTGCGTCGTCAGGACCGGCTCGCGCCCGATGAAGCCCATCGAGGTCTGCATCGGATCGGGCTGGCGCCGCTCGGCCTGGCCGCCTTGCTTGCCCTTTTCCTCGGACGGCGCCTTCAGGCCCACGGTTGCCATCAGCTTGCGCACCTGCGCGTCGTCCAGTTCCTCCCAGCGGCCGCGCTTGAGACCGCGGGGCAGCATGATCGGGCCGTGGCGCGTGCGGATCAGGCGGCTCACCATCAGGCCCACCGCCTCGAACATCCGGCGCACTTCGCGGTTGCGGCCTTCGGCCAGCGCGACGTGATACCAGTGGTTCGTGCCTTCGCCGCCGCCATCGCGGATGCGCAGGAAATTCGCCGGACCGTCATCCAGCTCGATGCCGTGCAGCAGCTTCTGGCGCGAGCCTTCCTGCAGCTCGCCGACCACACGCACCGCATACTCGCGCTCGACGCTGTAACGCGGGTGCATGAAGCGGTTGGCGAGGTCGCCCGACGTCGTCAGCATCAGCAGGCCTTCGGTGTTGAAGTCGAGGCGGCCGACCGCGAGCCATTTTGCCGTCTTCATCGGCGGCAGGCGATCGAACACCGACGGCCGCCCTTCCGGATCCGCGTGGCTGACGATCTCGCCCGTCGGCTTGTGGTACAGCAGCACGCGCGGCGGCTTGTTCGGCAGCTTTCGCTTGACCGGCTTGCCGTTGATGCGGACCTGGTCCGTCGGCATGATGCGCTGGCCGATATGCGCGGGCTCGCCGTTCACCGACACGCGACCGGCGACGATCAGCTCTTCCATTTCGCGGCGCGAGCCCATGCCGGCCTCGGCCAGCACCTTGTGGAGCTTCGGCGCGTCGTCATCCGGCGACAGCACCCGCTTGGGCGCCTGGCCGCGGCGCAGCATCGGCGCACGCACGCCGCCGCCCGCCGACGTGTTGTCGGCATCGAACGCAGGCGACGTCACGTAGGCAAACAGGTCGTCCTGCGACGCTTCGGCCGTGGCGGCGCTTTCCGCACCGCCACGCTTGCCCTGGGCAGCCGGCGCACCCTGGCGCGGCGCACCTTCGCGCTTGCCCGCCGGTTTGCGCGCGCCCTCTGCGGGCTTGCGTGCGCCTTTCGCCGCGCCTTCCTTGCGCGGTGCGCGAGGCGGCCGGGCTTCCGCCGTCTCGGCCGGCGCGTCAGCGCCTTCGTCGCCTTGCGGCGCGCCCTCGGCGCCCTTCGACTTGGCAGCCGCGCGACGACGCGCGATCAGGCTGCGCGGGCCGCGCCGCAGGCCGCGGCGGGGACGCTCGTCACCGCCCGCGTCCTGAGCGCCCTGCGCCGGCGCATCGTCGGTGCGCGCCGCCTGCACGGCAGGCGCGGACGATTCAATATCGTGGGTATCAGTCAAAACAACCTCAAAATGTCAGGTCTCGCGCCCGGCACGGGCGCGGCATGGATTCGGCCGCGATCACGCGCGGCGCTGCTCGGGTTCTGCTTCGTCGTCCGGCAGCTCGCCCGGGGCCGACGCGCTTGCGCTGCGTACGGCATCCGCAAGGCTCTCGGACGTGTCGTCCAACGCCTCGTCGTGCGCGGGATGGAAACGCAGCGTATCGCCATGCACGGACTCGCCGCGCACGCCGCCACTTGCCTCCGCCCCTTCACCGGCTACCGCTTCGGCGGCCGGCTCGCGATCTTCCTCGTTCAACTCCGCGTGCAGCGGCATGGGCTGCACGCCAGCCGGCGCTGCATCGGCGCCAGCCTGTTCTGTTTCCGTATCATCGGCCGTCAGGGTAACGCGGTTCGTCGACGCTTGCGCCGACGCGGGTTCGGCACATGCCGCCTCGCCGGCAGACGCCTGCCCCTCGCCCGACTGCCCGGACACGTCGCCCGGGCTCGCTTCATCGCCATCCGCCACCTGCACGTCGCCGCCGAAATCCATCGATTCCTGCGCAAGCAGCGCGGCCTCGATGTTCGCCGCAGGCGCCTCGAGCGCCGGCAGATCGTCGAGCGCCTTCAGGCCAAGATCGTCCAGGAACTGCTTGGTCGTCGCGTAAAGCGCCGGCCGCCCGGGCACGTCCCGGTGCCCGATCACCTCGATCCAGCCACGGTCCTCGAGCTGCTTGACCACCTGCGTGTTCACCGTGACGCCGCGAATCTCCTCGATGTCGCCGCGCGTGACCGGCTGCCGGTACGCAATGATCGCCAGCGTCTCGAGCACCGCGCGCGAATACTTCGGCGGCTTCTCCGGATGCAGGCGATCGAGATAGCTGCGCATCGCCGGCTTGCTCTGAAAGCGCCAGCCGCTCGCGAGCGCGACCAGCTCGACGCCGCGGCCGGACCAGTCCTGTTTCAGATCTTCGAGCAACGTGCGAACCGTATCGGCCGACACGCCGTCGGCAAAGAGCTTGCGCAAATCGCCAAGCTTCAGCGGTTCCTGCGCGCAGATCAAAGCAGTCTCGAGGACGATCTTCGCCTCTTGGGTATTCATGCAGCTAGGCCAGACCCTGTGGTCAAACGAACCGGATCAACGAACAGACGAAAGGAACAGAAGACGCGCTCGCCCGATTCTGATCGGTCATATTGATGGGAGCACGAACCGGGGGCGGCGAACCAACTTCAAGCCAGGCCCAAACCGGACGGAACAGCGCGATTCGACGACGGAACCGCGTGACTGAACGCCATCTTACGCAAAATTGCCGAGTGCGTAAAGATGAGTAAAACGGATGTGCGAAACACGTCGCGCCGGCTGCCACGGGCTTTCCAGCCCCGTATTTGCGCGCGACCGCGCCGCGAGACGGCACCGGCGGCAAGCGCCGCCGAAAACGCCTGCACCGCCGCACGCGCACGCTGTCAGTCAAGATCCTCCGCGCGGGCCGGCATCTGCCGCGCCAGGTCCCAGATCGCCTGCGCGGCCGGCGACAGCGAGCGATCGCGGCGCCGCACCAGCTCGACCGTGCGCTCGGCGCGCGGCGTGAGCGGGCGCGCGACGAGCGACGATCCGGCCGGCAGCGGCAACGACAGCCACGGCAGCACGCTCACGCCGACGCCCGCCTCGACGAGCCCGAACACGGTCGCCGAATGGCCCAGCTCCTGCACGACCGCCGCACTCACCTGGTGCGCGGCGAGCGCCGCGTCGATCAGCGGCCGGCTCCCCGACGCGGGGTCGAGGAGCACGAGGCGCTCGCCGCTGAGCGCCGACCACGGCACCTGCACTTCTGCGGCGAGCGGATGGTCCGCGCGCGCGACAAGGCAGAACGAATCGGTCATCAGTTGCTCGCCGACGAGATCCGCGGCGCCGAGCGGGCCGATCACGACGCCGAAGTCGACCTCGCTCGACCTCACCTTTCGCAGCACGTCGCTCTGGACGTCATCGCGCAAACCGAGCGTGACGAACGGGAACTGCCGCTCGCAGGCCGCCACCACGCGCGGCATCAACCGGCACGCGATGGTCGGGCTCGCCGCGACGATCACGCGGCCGCGCCGCTGCTCGCCGATCTCGCGGATCTCGCGCAACGTGTCGTCCAGATCGTCGAGCAGGCGCGACACGCTCGCGATCAGGTTCATGCCTACGTCGGTCAACTGGACATCACGCGTCGTGCGATCGATCAGCTTCAGGCCGAATTCCGCTTCCAGCTCGCGCACGCACCGGCTCACCGCCGATTGCGTGAGGCCGATCTCGTCGCCGGCGCGGCTGAAACTTCTCAACCGGGCGACCTCGATGAACACGCGTAGCTGACGCAGCGTGATATTCATTTGCTTCCCTCATCAATTCCTTGCATCGATGCGCAATTCTAGTGCGTCAATGCGGCACCCGGCGCACATGTTTCGCTGCGGTGCAACAGCGATGCAAACGCACGTGCCACGGGCGATTTGCACAAGATTGGTGATTCTCCTGATTTGCTCGCGCGTCGTTTTAGCGTCTTATACGCCCCTAGCTGACTCGGCTGTCAGCTCGCTGCCAAGCGGCTTTCGCGGTGATCGTCTCCCACGTGGCACGCTTCGTGCATTACCTGACGCACAGGGCCGCAGGTTGCGTCCGACGGATTGCACGGCATCCGTTCCGACGAATCTGGCGCCCCCACCCGGCACTCGACCCCGAGTGCTTGAAGAGTGCGCGGCGCAGGGCAGCGCACCGGAGTTAGCTTCGCTGAGGTGAGGACATGATGCTGTTCGACGATTTGAGAGATAACGAATGGGCGCTGGTCGAGGGTCTGTTTTGCTCGGAACCTGCACGGAGCGAGCGCCGCGGCCGTCCCCGCGTGGAAGCGCGCTCGGTGGTGAATGCCGTGCTGTGGGTGTTGTCGACCGGCGAAGGCTGGTCCAAGCTGCCGGGCCGCTATCCGTCGCCGCCGACCTGCCGCCGCCGCTTCGACGAATGGCAAGCGGACGGCACGCTCGCCGAGGTCGTCAAACGACTGGGCACGAGCGGCCGTCAGATTTCGCTGCGCGGGCGCATCGGCGCGAGCGCGGTCAAGCCGCCCGCGCCGCCGAGCCGCGACCGCCTGCGCGGCGCCTTCTGGACCAATCCGGAATCCTGGCGCGCGCCGGTCAAGATGGCGTGATGATCACTGCACCGGGTGGCCCCTGCCGCCCGGTGTCGTTCTGGCCAGCCGCTTTGCGCCGCGACGCGAATGACTGCGCGATGCCGTCGCGGCGCGATACAACTATTTACCAATATTTACAGCAAGCCTGCGCTCCCGCGCTTACCTTAGCGTCATATCAACAGGCCGTATCGACGGCTTGAAGGGGGCTCGCCATGAAACCGATGTCACTGCTCCTCGCATGCGGCATTGTCGTTTCCCTGGCGCTCGTGACGCCCGCACATGCCGATACGCACGTCAGGCAGACGCACGGGCAACGGGAACAGAAAGGCAATCCGCACGCCCCCCCCGGCCCCGCGCAGAACGATCGGCAAACCGTGCCACGAGGCGACTTGCGAGGCGACATCGCCAGCAATGCGCGCGCACGCGTCGGACTTCAGCCGCCCGACGAGGCCCGCCATCGGTGACGCCGCCACCCGGTCGAGCCACTCCGACGAAAGAAAATCGCGCGTGCCCGGGAACTGACCGGGACACCGAGGGTCACATGATTGCCATGAGCACACGTGGCAGCAGCAAAGTATCCGGTACGCCCGTATCCTCGCGATACGGGCTTTTTTTCGTCACGCCGACGGGCGATCTACAGGCGGCTCTCGAGAATCGACACCGCGCTCGCTTCGCTCAACGCGTAATCGCTCATGCGCCGATCGGACCAGCCGGGCCGTTTCTCGTCACGCTCGAGCCGGGCGAATTCCGCGCGGCCGCTGTCGGTCAGCACGGCGATGTCGACGGGCGCATGGAATCCCGGCGCGGGCGCGACGGTTTTCTGCCTGACGGTGTCCAGCAAGCCGAGCGTCCGGAGATACTCGAAAACGCCCGGACGCCGCGCCCAGGGCACCTGCCGGTATTGCACTCGCCTCAGCGCGTCGAGCACTGCTTCGTTCGAATACGTGGCCATCTCGGTTCTTTCTTAAAGTGCAGCGACAATCCCTGACGGCCCGCGAAGCACGCTCGGTGCCCGCGCCCACCGCCCTGCGATTCCGGAAGGCGACCATTCGGCCCGGCAGTCGCGCCGGCAAAATAGTCAGCCATCCCTAAAAAGACACCATACCCCATTCAAATTGATTCTGTTCGCTTCATTCGCGCTTCTCTTCGTCGCGTTCGTGCTTTGCCGCAAGGCACGGCGCGCGATCGCAATCGCCGGCATCGCGCTGTTCTGGCTCATCGCCGCCGGCTGGCTTGCCGCGCCGCTCATTGCATGGTCGCAAGCGGGCGTCGTGCCGGCCGAACATCCGGCCATGCACGGACGCACCGTGCTGATCCTGCTTGGCGCCGGCACGCAGCGCCGCGACGACGCATCGCTCGCCCCCCCGCCCGACGGACTCGCCCGCATCCGCAAGACGGCCGAGCTGTACCGCACCTGCAGGCAGCACGCCGAGCGCTGCACGGTGATCGTGTCCGGGGGCGACCCCCAGCACCACGGCGCGACCGAAGCCGCCACCTACGCGCCGTACCTGATCGCGGCAGGCGTCGCCCGCGACGACCTGATTCTCGAGTCGCGCAGCCGCAACACTTACGAAAACGCGAAATTCACCATACCTATACTACGCTCTCGATATGACGATACGTCGATACTTGTCACATCCGCCTGTCACATGCGGCGCGCGCTGCTCATGTTCGAGCGCTTCGGGCTCGCGCCGCAGCCCGTCTATGCGAACCGGCGCGACGCGAATCCGGGCCTGCTGCCGCGCTGGCGGAACCTCGCGAACGCCGAACGCGCGCTGCAAGAGCTGATCGGCATCGCACAGTTTCACGTCTATCGATGGCTGGGGTGGTTCTGAACGCCGATGCCGGCGAACCCGGGATCGCGCCGGATGGCAGGCAAGTGACGGCCGCGCCGGGTGTTGCGCCGGTTCAACGCGGCCGTGTGCCGCGCCCGCGTTCCAATGCACTGATCCGTCACTTTTGCTACACTCGACGCACTCGATTACAGTCGCCAGACAAAACGGCAACACTCGGGTTCATCACCATTTAGCGGAGGTAGAGCAATGAAGAAAATGTCCCTGGCTATTCTGGTTGCGATGTCGGCACTGGCTGGCGCGGCGCATGCGCAAGAGAGCACGGAAATCAAGACCATCACCGATCCGGCCAAGATCGCCGAGATCGAGCAGCGCGCTCAGGCACTGCAGCAGCAGCAAGCTGCGCAGGCAGCCGAGCCGATGATGCACGAGCAGCACAAGCATCACGGCAAGGCGCACAAGGCCGTGAAGAAGGCCGTTACGAAGGCCGCTCCGGCAGAGGCAGCAAGCCAGTAAGCGCGGCGGTCGCGCGCAGCGAAAAGCCGAATCCGGGCGACCGGGTTCGGCTTTTTTCATGATGCCGGAGCCGTCGGCCGCCGGCGCGCTGTGCTAAAGTCGCGCACCGAACATTTCCACCCGTACGCACCCCGGTGCGGAGGACAGCATGAGCAATATTCAACTCGACATCGAGTGGACCGAAGCGGCCACTCACAAGATCAAGCAACTGATGCCGCGCGGCTCGAACGACGCGTTTCTCGCGCTGCCGCCGGTCGAATGCCTGCCGATGGAAGGTGACGTGCTCTTTCTTGGCCCGCAGGGCAAGCAGCAGCCGTTCATCGTGGCCGAACGGCAATACCACCACGACGGCGACGCGGACTGGACGATCATCCTGATTCTCGACGTGCCCGACACGTCGCACTGACGCGATGCGGTCGGGCGCCTGCGCCCGACCGATCTTCTCCTCAGGCGATTCTGGACACGACGCGGATCTCCGAGCTTTCGATCAGGTCCGCGGCCGCTTCCCGATAGGCCAGGATATGCGCGGAACGTGCATGTTCCGCCAGCGCCGCTTCGCTCTCCCAGCGCTCGACGAACACGAACCGCGCAGGCTCCTTCAGATCGCGGTGCAAATCGTATTGCAGCGCACCAGGCTCGCCACGCGTCGGCTCGACGATGCCCTCGAGCACACTTCGCAATGCGTCCTCCGCACCAGGCTTTGCGACGATCAGCGCGACAACTGCAATCTCGGACATTCCCGACTCCTCAGACGAAAACCCCGAGCATACTCGAATCTCGCGATGGCCGCCGCGGCGCACCCGCGGATTGCCGCGCCGCAAAAAAATTGCCCGCGCTTCACCGGAAGCGCGGGCAAAACCGTCGCCCTACGAGGATAGGCGACGGGGCCATCGTGATCCGCGCGAGGCGCGGATCGTCATCGTTCAAGCCGACGCATCAAGCGGCGGCCCGAGGCGACGTCGATACCCCGTGCCACGAACCCGCTCGGCACACATCCGGTATCCGACGCTCTCCTCCGTTCTCAAGCATCCGCTCATTAAAAGCAGATTTCGCGCCAGAACGACAAAGCCAAACAATCCGTTGATTTATAAAGGAAATTTTTCAGAAACGCGCCGTTACAGCACATCCGCCGGGCCGTAACGCGCGCATGTTACGTAACGCCGGACCCAGTGCGGATCGCCCGCCACGGCCTGCCACGCGCACACGCAAAAAAATAGCCCGACCGGCGAAGCCGATCGGGCTATGTCGGACAGGCTACCCCTCGCTCGAAGCCCGCCCGGGAGGCGGGCTTCGAGCAATATGGGACGAGGCCGGTCAGCGCAGTTGAGTCGAGAGCAGCGCCATGATCTGACGAGCCGGCGACGACATGTCGATCGCGCCACTCTCGTCGACGACCGCGACGCGCGTCTGGTCGACCGTAAGCGCCTTCACGTTGACCCGATACTGCTTCGCGAGCTTTTCCTTCTTGCCGTGGAACACCTGGCTCCAGAAACCCTGCTCGGCCGCGCTGAGATCCTTCGGATCGACGTAGCGGACGAAGTACAAGCCCTTCGTGCGGTCGCGATCGTCGATCGTGAAGTTCGCGCGATCGAGCGCGAGCCCGACCCGCAGCCACGAACGGTCATACGGCTCGCCGAGCGTCACCTCGGTCGGCGTGCCCGGCTCTGCGCTCATTGTGTCGGATGGTCCTTGCGACGCGAGCGCGACGTTTTGGGCGGCGATCGCGGCAGCCTTCTTGGCGGCCTTGGCGTCGGCCTTCTCTTCCTTCGGCTTGGCTGCCGGGGAATCGTCGGCCGCGATGAGCGGCTCGCCGTTTCGCGCGCGCAGCTCATTCTGGCCGAGAACGGCCATCAGGCGCTTCAGGTATTCCGTCTCGAGCGCCGGATCATTCGGCTTCGGCTCCCACTTGCTCGAATCGTTGGCGGGACCGGTCAGCGCCTCGCGCATGCCCTTCTGGCTGATGAACACGTAGGTGCCGCCGTTGGGCGCCGCGTCCAGACGCGTGCGGAACTTGTTGCGCTCGGCCGTCACGTACGAATTGCCCATCGCCTTCGAGATCACGCTGCGGATCAGGCCGTCATTGATCTGCGGATGGGTTTCGTTCCAGTCGGTTTCCATCACACCCTTGTTGCGCTGGTCGACGACGAGCAGGAAACCTTGCTCCTGCCAGAAACGGCGGACCTGCGGCCAGATTTCGGCGGGCTTCCTGCTGTCGATGACGAGCCAGCTTTCGGTGCCGTCACGCTGGATATGCATGCCGACGACGGGCGGCGCGACGACATCGGTCGACGGCGCAGCCTGCTGGACCTGCTGCAGCGCGGACAGGGAAGTCGCGCCGCCTTGCGGCGGCAGCGAGCGCTGATCGGCCGTCTCGTCGAGCATGTTGGGCGGCACCGCGAGCGAAACCTCCTTCGATTTCGAATCGCTCTTGTAGTCGACTTTCGTGGGCGACGGCGAACTACAACCGGCGACGAGCGCGCCAGTGGCGAGCACTGCAGCAAACCGCTTGGTAAGACGAAGATCAGTCATGTTCGGGGAATCCTCTTCCGCTAAATCACGGCGCTTTCCGTGGATCAACCGTCTATTTTACCGGCGCGACGGCACGCTGTGCAAAAAGCGGGCATACGGATTGGAGATGGCATGGCGCTGCCCGGTGTCACGCGTGCGACGCGCCCCGTGCCGCGCGTCGAGTTGTTTAAATTTCTCACAAAAATGCATGCGACCCGTTCTAAATGCGCGGAGTGTCTGTTATACTTTTTTTCTTTCGGGGCGTAGCGCAGCCTGGTAGCGTACCTGCATGGGGTGCAGGTGGTCGGAGGTTCAAATCCTCTCGCCCCGACCAGATGGAAACCCGCGTCAGTCAAGGCTGACGCGGGTTTTTTATTTTCCGCCCACCGTTTCGGCAAATTAGAGAACCTCCAGTTTGGAGACTCTGGCGGCAGACAAAATCAGCGCAGCACGCTCAGTAGCCGCCCCCTGGCTCGCCACTGTAACGTCGCGCGCGTTTTGGCACTGTTTAGCGCCTGATTTGTCACTTCGCCCGGCGCGCGTTTAGCGCGGGATTTGGCACCGCCGCATACTAGCGGCTTTCGATGAAGCCGACCCGCCTGCGCCGTAGTTCCCCTCCCACACTCACGGCCGCAATTCAGCGCTACCTCGACGAGGTGTCGCCCACTAAAAAAGGGGGAGTCGCCGAGCAGTCCATCGCCCGCACATGGCTGGCGACCCGCATCGCCAGCCGCCCGATCGACCGTATCCGCAACACCGACCTGATCGCCATTCGCGACGAATGGGCACCGCGCTACGCCGCATCGACGATCGTGCGCCGGCTGGCGTTCCTATCTCACCTCTATACCGTCGCCCGCAAGGACTGGGGCTGGACTGACCTTGCTAACCCAGTTCAGCTCGTGCGCCGGCCGACCGTCAACGACGCCCGAGAAAGACGCATCCTCACCCACATCCGGCTGCGCGGCGTTCCGGAAAGCGAGTGCCCGCGTAGCGAACTGGAATGGATCATTCAGTCCACGCGCTCGACCGAATTGCCAGTCATTGCCACGCTGGCAGTCGAAACCACGATGCGTCGGTCGGAGATCTGTGGAATTCGTCGCGAACGGGTCGACCTGCGACACGGCGTAATACATCTCCCTGACACTAAGAACGGTACGTCCCGCAACGTGCCTCTGACTCCTTGGGCGCGCGAGGTGCTGCGGCGATATCTCACCGGTCGACCATCACGCGGCCCGATCTTCAGCATGACGCCGGGCGCAGCCACCCGAGCATTCATCCGTGCCCGACGCGGGGCGCGGCGTCGCTATGAAGCGCTCTGTGCCAAATACGGTCGGCGACCCAATCCAGCGTTCTTCGACAATCTGCGCTTCCACGACCTGCGCCACGAGGCAACCTCAACGCTTGCCCCGATATTTGAAATCCACGAACTGGCAAAAATCAGCGGCCACCAGACTACTCGGATGCTGCTCAGGTATTACCACCCGGATGGCCGCGAGCTGGCGACCAAGCTCGCCCGCAGCTCGCTTGGTCGCCGGCAGGCAGCCCGCATTCGGGATAGCCGGCCGCCGCTCGACCATCTGGTCGTCACCCAAACAAGCCACCCATCACATCAGGATTCCAGTTCGTGATTACCAGCTCGCCGCTCGTCGACGGCTTTCCGTGAACGTTCGCGACCGAGTAGCGGATATCCAGCTCAAGGAAATGGAAGCCGGAGAACGCCGCCCGGATGTCCGGATGGTCGTTGATCGACACCATGACCTTACCGCGCGCAGACCGCATAAAAGCGGCCATCGCCTCGTATTCGCCGAACTCGAACGGCACGCCGTAGCCCTCGGTCTGCCAGTACGGCGGATCGAGGTAGATGAAGGTGTGCTCCCGGTCATAGCGTCTCGCGCACTCGAGCCACGGCAGATTCTCCACGTGCGTGCCGGCGAGGCGAAGATGCGCGGCCGAGAGCGATTCCTCGATCCGCAGCAGATTGACGGCCGGCGACGTCGTCGCGGTACCGAACGTCTGACCGGAGACCTTGCCACCGAACGCGTGGTGCTGCAGGTAGTAGAAACGCGCGGCACGCTGAATGTCGGTGAGCGTTTCCGGGATCGTCTGCTGCTGCCACTTGAACACTTGGCGGCTCGATATCGCCCACTTGAACTGCCGCACAAATTCTTCGAGGTGGTGCTGGACGACGCGGTACAGGTTGACCAGATCGCCGTTGACGTCATTGATGACTTCGACCGGTGCCGGCACCGGTCGGAGAAAGTACAGCGCTGCTCCACCGCAGAACGCCTCGACATAGCATTCGTGCGGCGGGAACAGCGGAATGAGCTTGTCGGCCAGGCGGCGCTTGCCGCCGAGCCACGGAATAATCGGAGTGGGTTGGTGCATCTATTGGTTTATCGATGCCGGCTGTGGTAGCCTTCGTGCGCCTCTGCAGGGGTGACGTGGCCTTGCCGGATTCGCAGCTTCCTCTGCGGGTGCGGGGCGTGCATGGTGCTCTAACACCATGCACGTCGCCGCGTCCTTTCTCGTTTCTGTTACTGCCCGGCAGGTGCTGCCGGCGCGGTCGTGGTCAACCACGACGGAATCGGCCCGAGCCCGTTGTAGCTGACGCTCGCACCGCCGACCTCAACACTCCCGCCGATCGGATATTGCGCCCCCGTACTCGCGACGTACAGCGCAGTGCTGCGATTGTCCAGTACCGTCGCCCATGCGCCATTCGACCATTGGGCAACCATGCCCGAAGCTGCTGCCGGCGGCTCCGTTTCTACAGCGCCATAAGGAATGTTGAAGCTGTCGGGTTGAAGTGCCAGCTCGTTTGCGACCACCGGGTAGAGATAGCACCCGTCGTGGTCAGTTTGGTACACCGTCATCGTTTTCATAACGACCTCAATTAGTTAATGAATCTTGCACTGCAAATGCGCGGGC
>NZ_JGVW01000050.1 GCF_000687455.2 Burkholderia sp. lig30 | reverse complement strand
ACGCGCACGTCGTGTCGCCGCCGGGGAAAAACAGCGGCGACACGACGTGCGCGTCGGTGGCCATCACCATGCGCTCGCCCGCCGCGAGGGCCGGCAGCGCGAACGCGGCCTGGTCGTTGCCCTGGCGCAGCCATTCGTTGTCGAACGCGGCGACGAACAGCTCGCGGATCAGCTGCGCGGACGCGCGCCCGCCGGCGCCGTGGCCCATGTCGACCCGGCCGTCGCGGAAATTGAGGGGCCGCACATAGGCGGGCTTCACTTGGGATCGGGGCGATGTGCTCATGCGGGTACCAGCGGGATGTCCTTGAAACGGCCGTACGAATAATGCGCGGCGCACGCGCCTTCGCTCGACACCATGCACGAGCCCATCGGATTCTCGGGCGTGCAGACGGTGCCGAACAGCGTGCAGTCGCGCGGCGCCTTGAGGCCGCGCAGGATCGCGCCGCATTCGCATTTCTTGTGGTCGGGCACCGGCCGGTAGACGAGCCCGTAGCGCGCCTCGGCGTCGTGGCGCGCGTACTTCGGACGAATCCGCAGCGCGCTGGCCGGGACTTCGCCGAGCCCGCGCCATTCGAACGATTCGCGCACCTCGAACACGTCCTGCATCAGCGCCTGCGCGGCCGCGTTGCCGGTGCGCGTGACGGCGCGCGAGAACTCGTTCTCGACCTCGGCGCGGCCGTCGTTGACCTGCCGGACCAGCATCAGGATCGCCTGCATCACGTCGAGCGGCTCGAAGCCGGCGATCACGACCGGCTTGCGGTAGTCGCGCGCGAACCCCTCGTACGGCGCCGAGCCGATCACGATGCTGACGTGCGCCGGGCCGACGAAGCCGTCGAGCGGCACGGCGTCGGTGGTGGCCGCGAGCAGGTGCGTGATCGCGGCCGGCGTCAGCACGTGCGAGCACAGCACGCTGAAGTTGTCGACGCCCGCCGCCGCCGCGTCGCGCAGGATCAGCGCGGTGGGCGGCGTGGTGGTCTCGAAGCCGATCGCGAAGAACACCACTTCGCGGCCGGGGTTCTGGCGCGCGATCTTCAGTGCGTCGAGCGGCGAATACACCATCCGGATGTCGGCGCCGTGCGCCTTCGCGCGCAGCAGCGACATCCCGCCGGACGCCGGCACGCGCATCGTGTCGCCATAGGTGCAGACGATCACGCCGCGCTCCAGCGCGAGCTGCACGGCCAGGTCGATGCGGCCGATCGGCAGCACGCAGACCGGGCAGCCCGGCCCGTGGATCATGCGCACGTTGGCGGGCAGCAGGTCGGTCACGCCGTAACGGGAAATCGCGTGCGTGTGGCCGCCGCAGAATTCCATGAACTGATAGTGGGCGTCGGCGGACGCCTCCGCCGCGATGCGCGCGGCGATCCGCTCGGCCAGCGCGCGATCGCGGAATTCGTCGATGTACTTCATCCGTTGCTCCGAGAAACCCCGCCATTCATGGCGGGGAGGAAAGGAGTGCTGTTGACAGACAGCTTTCTCCACGAGTTAGGATCACCGGTATGATCCTTGTCTACCGCTACCGGGTGAAGTCGCTCAACGGCTTGCTGAACAAGCAAAGCCGTGCGGTGAACTACGTCTGGAACTTCTGCAACGACACGCAGAAGCACGCGCTCAAGTGGCACAAGAAGTGGCCGAGCGGCTTTGATCTGAACGTGCTGACGACCGGCAGCAGCAAGGAGCTCGGCATCCATTCCGGCACGGTCAACGCAACGTGCGAGCAATACGCGAAGTCGCGCAGCCAGCACCGCCGCCCGTACCTGCGCTATCGCGGCAGGAAATCGCTGGGCTGGGTGCCGCTGAAGGGCCGCGACCTGAAGCGCGAGGGCAACGCGTTTCGCTTTGCCGGCAACACCTTCCGGGTGTTCAGCAGCCGGCCGCTTCCCGAAGGCAAGATCAAGGACGGCACCAACTTCGCGCAGGACGCGCGCGGCCACTGGTTCCTCAATATCGTGATCGAGATGCCCGATGTTCCAGCGCGCCCGATTCGTTCCGGTGTCGGCATCGATCTCGGCCTGAAAGACTTCGCCACACTTTCGACCGGAGAAAAGCTGCCGTATGACCGGTACGGTCGGCGCGCAGCCGACAAGCTGGCGAAGGCGCAGCGGGCGCGCAAGCACAAGCGGCATATTGCGAAGCTGCACGCGCAGGTAGCGAATGCCCGCGCGGATTTCCAGCACAAGCTCGCACTCGATCTGGTGCGGCGCTTCGATTACATCGCGGTCGGCAACGTGTCGGCTGCCAGACTCGCCAGAACCAGGATGGCGAAGAGCGTCTACGACGCATCCTGGTCGTCCTTCCGGGACAAGCTCCGTTACAAGGCGATGGCGCACGGAGTCACGTTCGAGGAAGTGGACGAAAGCAGTTCGACCCAGTCCTGTTCGGCGTGCGGTTCGAAAGACAGCACGACGCGGCCGAAAGGTATCGCAGGACTGCGAATAAGGGAATGGACCTGCAGTGACTGTGGTGTCGTACATGATCGTGATACCAATGCTGCGCTGAACATTCTCCGATGCGGACGTGCATCGTCAGGTGTGGGAATCCGCCGCCTTTAGGCGGCGGAGGACGTCAAGGTGTCGTTCCTGGTTGCGACGATCCGTCGTCGAGCGTTTGCGCGAGCTCGCCGAACATCGCCAGCGTGCGCTCGGCCTCGTCCGGATCGACCTTGCCGAGCGCGTAGCCGACGTGGACGATCACGTAGTCGCCCGGGCAGGCGTCCGGCACGAGCGCGAGCGAGATGGTCTTGCGGACGCCGCCGAGATCGACGACGCCCATGTCGTCGTCGCGCCGTTCGACGAGACGGGTGGGAAGGGCTAGGCACATGTCGATGCTCCTTGCGACGCGGTGGGCAATGCGCCCGGTTTCAATGCATGAGCGGCGACCCACGCCTGGCCGAGCGCGAGGCCGGCGTCGCCGCACGGCACCGCCGACGGCATGCAGGTCCGCACGCCGTGCGCGGCCAGCGTGGCGTTCAGGCGCGCGGTCAGCAGGCGGTTCGCGAAGCACCCGCCGCCGAGCAGCACCGCGCGGCCGGCCGCGACGGACGCGGCCCATGCCGCGAGCGCGTCGGCGAGCGCGACGTGGAAGACCGCGGCGCCGCCGGCGGCGTCGCCCGCGTCGGCCATCTCCAGCACGCGCGCGAGCAGCGGGCGCAGGTCGAGCTCGCCGTCGTCCGCGATGCGCCAGAGTCCCGACGTATCGGGTTCGGGGTGCGCGTGCAGGTATGCGGTCGCCTGCCGTTCGAGGGCGATTGCGGCCTCCGCTTCGGTCTGCTGGTGGCGGCAGATGCCGAGCAGCCCGGCGGCCGCGTCGAACCAGCGGCCCGCGCCGGTGCTCGGCGGGCAGTTGAGGCCGCGCGCCAGCATCGTGCCGACGGTGCGGACCGCCTGCGCGCCGATGTCGTCGGCGAGCCGCGCGTCGATCTCGTTCGCGCGCCCGAGCGCATGCAGCGCAGCCGCGGCCATGCGCCACGGCTGCCGCGCGGCGATGTCGCCGCCCGGCAGCGCGAGCGGCGTCAGGTGCCCGAGGCGTCGCCAGCCTTGCGGCGACACGTCGAGCAGCTCGCCGCCCCATGCTGCGCCGTCGGTGCCGAGGCCGACGCCGTCGAGCGCCAGCCCGACGACCTGCTCCGCGAGCCCGTGCTCGGCCGCGACCGCGCCGATGTGCGCATGATGGTGCTGCACGGCGACCGCCGGCACGCCGAGCCGCTCCGCCCATTCGACGGCGAGCCGCGAACTGTAGAAATCGGGGTGCAGGTCGTGGGCGATCGCGCGCACCGGCTGGCCCGCGCGCGCGGCTGCGTCGACGAGCGCGGCGACCGACGCGTCGAGCGCCGCGCAGTGGCGCGGGTCGTCGAGATCGCCGTGAAGCGGCGACCAGTGGACGTCGCCGTCGATGCAGACGCACGCGGCGTTCTTGAGCCACGCGCCGGTCGCGAGCACCGTGCCGGCGCCCCATGCGCGGGGCAGCCGCTGGACACGCTCCGTCATGCGGCGTCTCCGTCGCGCTGCCGCAATGCGCGCAGCGACGCGAGCTCGGCCTCTAGCGCGGAGATCCGCTCGGCCAGCGGGTCGTGCGCGGCGCCGCCTTGCAGAATCCAGTCGAGCCATGCGTCGACGCCCTCGCCGGTCGTGGCCGACAGCCGGATCACCTGCAGCGACGGATTGACCCGGCGCGCATACGCGATGCAGCGCTCGACGTCGAACTGCACGTACGGCAGCAGGTCGATCTTGTTGATGATCATCAGCCGCGCGGCCGAAAACATGTCCGGGTACTTGAGCGGCTTGTCCTCGCCTTCCGTCACCGACAGGATCGCGACCTTCGCGTCCTCGCCGAGATCCCACATCGCCGGGCAGACCAGGTTGCCGACGTTCTCGATGAACAGCACGCTGTGCGGGCGTTGCGGCGCGCCGGCATGAGCGGGGGCGTGGGCATGCGTATGCGAGTGGTCGTGCGAGTGCACATGGCCGTGCTCGTGCCCATGCTCATGATCGTGGCTATGCGAGTGGGCATGCGAGTGGGCATGCGAGTGGGCATGCGAGTGAGAATCGCCGTGCTCGTGCTCGTGGTTATGGTCATGCGAGTGCGAGTGCCCAGGCGAATCGCCATGCGCATGGTCGTGCAGCGGCAGCCGCCCATAGGCCGCCGCAACCATCGCCGCATCGAGGTGGCACCCCTTTCCGGTGTTCACCTGGATCGCCGGCGCGCCCGCCGCGCGGATGCGCTCGGCGTCGTTCGCGGTCTGCTGGTCGCCTTCGATCACGCCGACCGGCAGGTCGGGCGCGCGTTCGCGCAGCGCGGCGATCGTCGCGCACAGCAGCGTCGTCTTGCCCGAGCCGGGGCTCGACACGAGATTGAGTGCACGCACGCCGTGCGCCGCGAAATGCTGCCGGTTGTGGCCGGCATGGCGGTTGTTCTCGCCGAGCACGTCCTGCTCCAGCCGGACCGTGCGGCCCTGGTCGATGCCGTGCACCGTCACGCCCGCCGGCCCGAGGCCGTAGTGGAGGTCGCCGTTCGACGCATCCGCGTGGACATGGGCGTCAGGCGCCGCGTGCCCGTGTTGATGATCGTGCCGATCGCCGGGGTTGTCGCACCCGCATACCACGCACATGTTGTTCTCCTTCAGCGAATCAATGGGTTTCAGGCATCGTCGACGAGCATGTCGACGATGCGCAGCTCCGTGCCGCCGTTCGGCTGGAGCCAGTAGCTGCCGCAGCGGCCGCACGGGTCTCCGCGTGCCGCCAGCGACACGTCGCAATGACAGTTCATGCACCACGCGCGGCCGGGCGGCTCCGCGATCTCGATGCGCGCGCCGGCGAGGCAGGTGCCGGGCGTCATCGCCTCGAGCGCGAAGCGCAGCGCGTCGACTTCGACGCCGGCCAGGCGCCCCACTTCGAGCCGCAGCACGTTGACGCGGGCGAACCGTTCCCGCTCTGCGGCCGCTTCGACCGCGGCCAGCACGCCGCCGGCCAGACTTACTTCATGCATGTCGATGAAATCTCGTTCAAATCGTCGTCGCGCCCGCCCGCTGCCGGCTGCGCCGAGTCGACAGCATAGGCGATGCACGGGTCGAACGCGCCCATCAGCGCGCCGACCCGGGCCGCGAGCGCCGCAGGCGACGCGTCGAGCCGCGACAGCGCATGCGCGAGCGCGCCGTCCGGATGAAAGTTCCACTCGGTCGGCGCGACCACGCGGTAGTCCTCGATGCGCGCGTCGTCGCCGGGCGCGACACGCACCCAGTGCATCAGCACGCCGCGCGCCATTTCGCACCACGCGAACGCCTCGCCCGGCTGCAGCGTCAGCGCGCCCGCGCGCAGGGCCGGCGCGGGCCCTGGCGCGTTTCCGGCCGCGAGGCGCGCAACCTCGGCCACGCGGGCGCCGAGCCGCAGCCACGCGGTGTCGTACGCGTGCGCGCACGGATCGTTGCTGCGCGTCCAGACCCCGGTTTCCGCGGGTGCGCCGTCCTGCAGTGGCGCATGCGCGAAGCCGGGGTCGGACGCGATCGCGTCCGCCAGGCGGTGCAATGCCGCATCGTCGACGCGCAATGCGCGCGGCGTGCCGCACAGGTCGTCGGCGACCGCCCGGCATTGCCGCAGCAACAGCGCCGGAAACGTGGCTGCGCGCGCGCTCCACGCCGCAAGGCAGCCGCGCGGGTCGCTTTCCCAACGCGCGAGCCATTCGCCGGCCGGCGCATCGAGCACGTGGCGCTCGACCCATTCGCGCGTCCCGGCGGCCGCTGCGTCGGGCAGCGCGCGGGGCGCGTCGCCGGCGAGGCGGGCCGGCCAGTCGAGCCAGATGCGCCGCAGATGCTCGGTGATCGTTTCGCCCGCGAGCATCGCCGTGCGTGCGCCTTCGTCGCGCGGCACGGCGGCCGGCGCGCCGGCCGCGGTCACGGCAAGTTCCGCGCACACCGCATGGGCGCGCGCGCAGAGCGCGAACAGCGCCGACAGGCGTGGCGCGGCGGCGTGCGCCGGCTGGCCGCGCAGCAGCGGCGCGGCCAGTTGAGGCCGGCCCCCGGCGATGCTCGCCCGGCGGCCGGGCCGCACGACGTACCGGCCGCTCAACGCGGCCATGCCGGGCGCGCCCGCGCCGGGATGCGCGGCAGCGGTCATGCGCCCTCCCCGTGCGCGGCGGTGTTGCGCAGCATGAACGCGCGCCGGCTCATCCGCGGCGCGTCGACCTTGACCGACCGCAGTTGCGCGAGCGCCGCGTGCGCGGTCGCCACGGCGCTCGCGTGGTCGGCAAACTCGAACATCGGCGAGAACAGCGAACAGCACGCATACGCGCCGACGCCCGGCGCGTGCGCGCCGATCCACTCCAGTTCGACCGCGCCGACATGGCGCGTCGCCTGACAGCCGGGCGCCGGGAACGTGTCGTCGGCTGTCCCGACGGGCGGCAGCCAGACGAGATTCATGAACCAGGGCGCGATCAGGATGCCGAGGCGGTCGCCGCTTGTGTCCGCCTCGCCGGGAAACGGCCCGAAGTCTATCGCGTCCACCCGCAGACCGCGATGGACGACGGGCATGTCGCGCATCGCGGTCGCCGCGACCGTCTCGAAGTGCGCGACGAGCGCGCCGACGCGCGCGTCGGGCGCCGATGCGCGGGCGGCATCGGGCGTCGGGCCATGCGTCGTCAACGCTCGTCCCCCACGACCATGAACTGCTCGGCGTCGCCGTCGCACGACGGGCAGCGCCAGTGCTCGGGCAACGCCGAGAACGGCGTGCCGGGCGGGATCTGCCATATCGGGTCGCCGAGCTGCGGATCGTAGATCCACCAGCAGATCTTGCACTCGAGCCGCGTCTGCGGGCCGATCCTGCTGCGGTCGCCGAGGTAGCTGCCTTCGAAGAACGTCGGTCTGCCGTCCACGGTCACGCCCCTTCGACCCAGTCGATCAGCTGCTCGAGGCGCTCGCGGGAATCCGCGAGATCCTCGGGCGCGGCGCGCACCACTTCGGGCAACTCCGTGATCTCGATCGTGTTGAGGATCAGCGTGTCCTGCGAATTGAAGTACACGACGCGCCAGCAATGGACGATGCCGGTGCTGCCGATCCGGCAGTTGCCGTAGCCGCGCGACAGCACCTGCACCGGGCCGGCGCCGAGCACCGCGTCGATCCAGTCGGTGTCCTCGGGCGAAAGCGGCAGCAGCGTCAGGTTGATCACGTGCGGCGCATCGCCGGCGCGCCAGCGCGCGACCTGGTCCTGCACTTCGGTGAGGATCGCCGGGGCGTTCATCACACCGGCCGGGTGCGAGCCCGGAACCGGCAGGGTCTGCGCCGCGCGCGCGCTTGCCGCCTCGGCCAGCGCGGCGGGCGCCGCGCCGACCTCGATCCGGTTGCAGCGGTGCGCTGCGTCGTCGGCGATCACGCGCCAGACGCCCGCGAACACGGTCTCCTGGATCAGCACGCTGCCCGCGCCGGCACTGTCGATACGGGCGCTGACTTCGCCCTCGCCGAGCGCTTCGTTGAGCACGCGCAGCGTCGCGGGGTCGCATTGCGCAAGGTCGATCGCGGCAGGCTGCTCGCCGCGGCCGCAGGCGTCGAGCGCGGCCAGCACGGCGCGCAGGACCGCGCGCGCGGCGTCGAGCGACGCCGCGTCCGCGTGCGCCGGCATCGACGGCGTCGCGAACGTGTGCATGCCCTGCGGCATCGTCATGTAATCGAGCACGGCGTCGCCGTCGGGCTGGCTGCCCGGTCCGAACGGCACGACGGGAACGGGAAACGGTTTCATTTGCATGGTCGGCAGGCCTCGATCTCAGTGGCAGCCGGCCTGGCCGCCGGCAACGTTGACGGGAATGCCGATCGACGGCGCGCGCGTCGTCGGCAGCGCGAGCGCGTCGGCTACCCGCGTCACGTATTCGTCCCAATCCATCATGCCCGGCAGGACGGTCACGTAGCCGCTGTCGCGCAGCCACAGCAGCGCCGGCCAGCGCAGCGAGCCGAAGCGTCGCGCGATCGCATTCTCGCCCGCGCGCGTCGCGACCGCGAGCCGCAGCGTGCGGCCGAAGCGCGTCGCCGCGAGGCTCGCCAGCTCGGGCAGCACGGCCGCGACGTCGAGGGATTCGGGAAACCGCACCGGGTCGCCCAGGAGCAGCACCACGCACTCGCCGCCGTCGGCGAGCCATGCGTCGAGCGTCTGTTCGTCGACGAGCGCCGCGTGCGCGTGCTCGATCAGCCGCTGCACCACGGGCGGCAGATCGGCGCGCGCGTTCGTCGCGTCGTGGCCCAGGCCGCTTGTATCGGTCATTTCGATTCCTCAGGTAAAGCATGGCGGCCGGCGGCGGGCTGCGTGCCGCCGACCAGCCGGGTCAGTTCTTCGATGCCGAGCGCCGACGGCAGCGCGAACGCGGCGGTCGCGCCGGCTGCCGCCGGGTCGCCGGCGCAGGCCGACTCGATCAGCGCGAGGGTCGCGTCGATTTCCGCGGCGCGGGCCGCGTCGAGCCGCTCGCGGGCCGCGTCGAGAAACACCAGCAGCCAGTCGCCGGGCGCGCAGGGCCCGACCAGCGTGGTGTCGATGCGGCGGCGCTCGCCGCGCGACACGCACCACGCGTGCCGGTCGTGCGCGTCGACCACCTGCATCGGCAAGCCTATGCACATGACGGCGGCTCCTCGTGGCGCGCGCGCACCAGCACGCGCTCGTCGCCGATGCGGCACGCATCGTCCTCGCTCGGCCGCTCGCTCTCGTAGCGCCCGAGCGCGAGATGCGGCAGCGTGACCGCGTCGTCGGCGCTCAGCGCGGTCCGGCGCGCCACGGGCGCGCCGCCCCAGCTCGCCAGATACGCGATGCCGTGCTCCAGCGCCCGTTCGAGCGCCGCCTTCACGACCGGACGCAGGCTGCCGCCGTAGTCCTCGATCTCTTCCGGCTGGCAGCCGATCAGCACGACGCGGCGCGGATACTTGCCGGTCAGCTGCGCGAGCATCAGCACTTCCTGGAAGCCGGTCTGGTGCAGGCTCAGCTTGCGCACGCCGAGGAACTTCGGCACCTCGTCGTCCTCGACGACCTTCAGCTCGCCGGGCGCGAGGCCGTAGTCGACCGCATCGAAAATCAGCAGGCAGTCGGCCGCCTGGACGTACTGGATCAGGTAAAGCCCTTGCGTGCCGCCGTCCATCAGCATCACGTCGGGCGCGAACTCGTAGCGCTGCTGCAGCGCTTCGATGCAGCGCACGCCGAAGCCTTCGTCGGCCCACAGCACGTTGCCGATGCCGAGCGCGACGATCGCGGGCGCGTCGCCGTCCGGGCGGGCGCCGGGCGACACGCCGGCGCCGGGTTGAAACGGGGGAATCTGCATCGCGCGCTCAGTCCTTGAAGGTGCGGTAGCCGGAGATCATCGATCCGACGACGCTCTGGCGGCCCATGATGTCCTCGCGGATCGCCGCGTACACGTGCAGGATCACGAACATCAGGATCGCCCACATGCCGAGGTGATGCCACGTGTGGACGCCCTGCGACTGGCCGAGCAGCGGGCGGATCCAGCCGAACGCGCGCTGCTGCCACGAGCCGGCCTGCGCCCCTTCGCCATACAGCGCGAAGCCGGTCACGACCATGCCGAGCGACGTGAGCAGGAACACGAAGAACATCGCGAAGCGCGACAGCGGGTTGTGCCCGCTGTACTGGCGCGGGCGCGGGCCGAGGAGCATGTAGTAGCGCAGCATCGCGAACACGTCCAGCCAGTAGTCGCGCGTCAGCACCGGTACCCAGAACATCTCGCGCGCGTGGCTGTTGCCGATCAGCGCCCAGTACGCGCGTCCGGCGAGGCCGATCGCGAACAGGTACGCGGCCGCGAAGTGCGCGAACCGGATGTAGCCCATCAGGAAATGCGCGCTGGCCTCGCCCGGCTGCGTCGCGAGCGGCGAGCCGATCAGGTAGCCGGTGATGGACAGCACCACGATCGCCGCGGCGTTGATCCAGTGCCAGATGCGTACCGGCGCTTCGTACACGTAGATCGCCTTGGCGGCGGGAACGGTCTCGGGCGCGTTGCCGCGCCGGGATTGCGTTTGCATCGTCATCATTGTTCCTTGCCGCGCGGCCGGGCCGTTGCCGGCCGGCCGCGACGGCGTCGTCGGGTTAGCGCACCGTCACCGTGGACATCTCGGCGCCGTCTTCGCTCATGACGTGCGTCGAGCACGCCATGCACGGGTCGAACGAATGCAACGAACGCAGGATCTCGACCGGCTGCTCGGGGTTCGCCATCGGCGTGTTGATCAGGCTCGCCTCGAATGCGCCGATCTGGCCCTTCGCATCGCGCGGGCCGCCGTTCCAGGTACTCGGCACGACGCACTGGTAGTTCTCGATGCGACCGTCCTTGATCCGGATCCAGTGGCCGAGCGCGCCGCGCGGCGCG
>NZ_JGVW01000049.1 GCF_000687455.2 Burkholderia sp. lig30 | reverse complement strand
CCGAAGAAGGCGCTGCACGGCGCGCTGATCTCGCGGATCAAGATCATGGCGCAGCTCGATATCGCCGAGAAGCGCCTGCCGCAGGACGGCCGGATCACGCTTCGGGTCGGCGGCCGGCCGGTCGACGTGCGGGTGTCGACGCTGCCGACCGGGCACGGCGAGCGCGCAGTGCTGCGCCTGCTGGAAAAGGACGCGCAGCGGCTGAATCTCGAGGCGCTCGGCATGGGGCGCGACACGCTCGCGCAATTCGACCGGCTGATCTCGCGCCCGCACGGCATCGTGCTCGTCACCGGCCCGACCGGCTCGGGCAAGACGACGACGCTGTATGCGTCGCTGTCGCGGCTCGAGACCGCGACGACCAACATCATGACCGTCGAGGACCCGATCGAATACGATCTCGCCGGCATCGGCCAGACGCAGGTCAACGAGCGGATCGGCATGACGTTCGCGCGCGCGCTGCGCTCGATCCTGCGCCAGGACCCGGACGTGATCATGATCGGCGAGATCCGCGATCTCGAAACCGCGCAGATCGCGGTGCAGGCGTCGCTGACCGGCCACCTCGTGCTCGCGACGCTGCACACGAACGACGCGGCATCCGCCGTCACGCGTCTCACCGACATGGGCGTCGAGCCGTACCTGCTGGCGTCGTCGCTGCTCGGCGTGCTCGCGCAGCGCCTGGTACGGCAGCTCTGCCCGGTCTGCAAGGAAGCACGGCACGAGGAAGGCCGCACGCTCTGGCACCCGGTCGGCTGCGACAAGTGCGGGCAGTCGGGCTACACCGGCCGGCGCGGGGTGTATGAACTGCTGATCGTCGACGATGCGATCCGCGCGCAGATCCACCGCAACGCGGCCGACGCGGAGATTCTCGCGGCCGGCCGCGCGCAAGGGATGCGCACGCTGCGCGACGACGCCGAGCGCTGGCTCGCGGCCGGCGCGACGTCGCTCGAGGAAGTGCTGCGCGTGACGGGAGGCGCATAGCGCGATGCCTGCATTCCGGTTCGAAGCGATCGACGCGGCGGGCCACGCGCAAAAGGGCGTGGTCGAGGCCGACAGCGCGCGCGGCGCGCGCGGCCAGCTGCGTGGCCAGGGGCTCACGCCGCTCGTCGTCGAGCCGGCTGCGAGCGCGAACCGCGGCGCGCGCAGCCAGCGCCTCGCGCTCGGCCGCAAGCTGTCGCAGCGCGAACAGGCGATCCTCACGCGCCAGCTCGCGAGCCTGCTGATCGCCGGGCTGCCGCTCGACGAAGCGCTCGGCGTGCTGACCGAGCAGGCGGAACGCGACTACATCCGCGAGCTGATGGCGGCGATCCGCGCCGAGGTGCTCGGCGGCCATTCGCTCGCGAACGCGCTCGCCGGGCATCCGCGCGATTTTCCCGACATCTACCGCGCGCTGGTGTCGGCGGGCGAGCACACCGGCAAGCTCGGCATCGTGCTGTCGCGCCTGGCCGACTACATCGAGCAGCGCAACGCGCTCAAGCAGAAGATCCTGCTCGCGTTCACCTATCCGGCGGTCGTCACGGTGATTGCGTTCGGCATCGTGACGTTCCTGCTGAGCTACGTGGTGCCGCAGGTCGTCAACGTGTTCGTGAGCACGAAGCAGCAGCTGCCGCTCCTGACGATCGTGATGATGGCGCTGTCGGATTTCGTCCGGCACTGGTGGTGGGCGATCCTGATCGCGGCCGCGCTGGTCGTCTGGCTGGTGCGCGCGACGCTGTCGCGCGACGGCCCGCGCCTTGCGTTCGACCGCTGGCTGCTCACCGCCCCGCTCGCCGGCAAGCTGGTGCGCGGCTACAACACGGTGCGCTTCGCGAGCACGCTCGGCATTCTCACTGCGGCGGGCGTGCCGATCCTGCGCGCGCTGCAGGCGGCGGGCGAGACGCTGTCGAACCGCGCGATGCGCGCGAACATCGACGACGCGATCGTGCGCGTGCGCGAAGGCTCGGCGCTGTCGCGCGCGCTGAACAACGTGAAGACGTTTCCGCCGGTGCTCGTGCACCTGATCCGCTCGGGCGAGGCGACCGGCGACGTGACGACGATGCTCGACCGCGCGGCGGACGGTGAGGCGCGCGAACTGGAGCGGCGCACCCTGTTCCTGACGAGCCTGCTCGAGCCGCTGCTGATCCTGGCGATGGGGGGCATCGTGCTGGTGATCGTGCTGGCGGTGATGCTGCCGATCATCGAGCTGAACAACATGGTGCAGTGACGGCCGCGCGGCGGCGGCCGGGACGCTCAGCGCACGTAGATCGCCGGGGCCGGCGTGTTGGCGGGAAGGAAGACCTCGGCGCGGGCGCCGTTGCGGTCGACGACGATCGAGCGGTCGCGGACTTCGGCGAGCTTCGCGCCGGGCGCGAGTTCGGCGCCGAGCGACACGGCGCGCGGCGGTTCGCCGCCGATGGCGACGATCGCGGCCGCGCCGCGCTGCAGCGCGAGGATGCCGAACAGATGGATGTCCTGCACCGGATTGTGCTCGAGCTGGCCGCCGAACAGCGCCGCGGCGTCCTCGGTGCGGATCGGGGCGCGGGCGGCGGCGGCGGGCAGCGGCGCTTCGCGGGCCGACAGCGTGACGACCCAGTAGGTGGCCGTCGCGCACAATGCCGCGAAGAGGGAAACGGAGAGGATCCGGATCGAGAGCGCGTTCATGCGGGATATTGTACGTATCTACGTGAATTTTGCGTTGAGTAAAAGCCCTTGCCGGGTACCGCCTTACAATGCGGGCTCGCATCCGGGCCAGCCACGGCTGGGGCCGCGGGCGCGTCACTCAATCGCCGAACAATTTTTTGGAAAGAGGTAGTCAGTCATGCAAACGTGGATCACTCGCCGTAACGGCGCCGCCGGCCGTCAGCGCGGCTTCACGCTGATCGAAATCATGGTGGTGATCGCGATCCTCGGGATTCTCGCGGCACTGATCGTGCCGAAAATCATGAGCCGCCCCGACGAGGCGCGCCGCATCGCCGCGAAGCAGGACATCGGCACGATCATGCAGGCGCTCAAGCTGTACCGCCTCGACAACGGCCGTTATCCGTCCCAGGAGCAGAACCTGACCGCGCTGGTCCAGAAGCCGGCCACCGACCCGATCCCGAACAACTGGAAGGACGGCGGCTATCTGGAGCGCCTGCCGAACGACCCGTGGGGCAACCCTTACAAGTATCTGAACCCGGGCGTGCACGGCGAGATCGACGTGTTCAGCTACGGCGCCGACAGCAAGGAGGGCGGCGAAGGCGGCGACTCCGACATCGGCTCGTGGCAATAAGCCGGCCCTGATTTCCCCGGCGCGACCCACGGCCTGCCATGCACGCGACCCGCACGCTCTTCCGCGACGGCGCGGCGCGCGCCCCGGCGATGTCATGCGGTCGCCGCGCACGCGGCTTCACGTTGCTCGAAATGCTCGTCGTGCTGCTGATCGCGGGCCTGCTCGTGTCGCTCGCGTCGCTGTCGCTGACGCGCAATCCGCGCACCGACCTGCATGAGGAAGCGCAGCGGCTCGCGCTGCTGTTCGAGAGCGCCGGCGACGAGGCGCAGGTGCGCGCCCGCCCGATCGCGTGGTCACCGACCGCGCGCGGCTTCCGTTTCGACGAGGAGACCGGCGACGGCTGGCGTCCGCTGCGCGACGACCTGCTGCGGCCGCGCGACTGGGACGGCGGCGTGACGGGCGCGGACATCGACTATCCGGGTTCCGACACGCGCGCGAGCCGGGTCGTGTTCGGCATCGAGAGCATCGACACGCCGGTGCGCGTGACGCTGCATTCCCCCGCCGGCAGCGCGACGATCGTCGGCACCGGCAACGGCCGCTACGAGGTGCAGTGACATGCGCGGCCGGCTCCCCTCCCCCGTTTCTCCCCGCGTGCGCGGCTTCACGATGATCGAGGTGCTGGTCGCGCTCGCGATCATCGCCGTCGCGCTCGCCGCATCGATCCGCGCGGTCGGTACGATGGCGAGCGGCGCATCCGAGCTGCATCGCCGCCTGCTGGCCGGCTGGAGCGCCGACAACGCGCTCGCGCAACTGCGCCTCACGCACGCGTGGCCGCAGATCGGCGAGCAGAGTTTCGACTGTTCGCAAGGCAACGTGCAGCTCGTCTGTACGCAGCGGGTCGGCACGACGCCGAATCCGGTGTTTCGTCGCGTCGAAGTGTCGGTGAGCGCGCCCGGCCAGTCCGGCGTGCTCGCGCAGATGGTCACGGTGGTCGCGAATGAAACCAGCCGCTCGCTCTGACGCGCCGGCCGCGCGCCCCGCCAATCGCCGCGCGCGCGGTTTCACGCTGATCGAGCTGATGATCGCGATCGCGATCCTCGCGGTGGTCGCCGTGCTGTCGTGGCGCGGCCTCGACCAGATCATGCGCGGCCGCGACAAGGTCGCCGCCGCGATGGAGGACGAGCGCGTGTTCGCGCAGATGTTCGACCAGATGCGCATCGACGTGCGCCGCGCGGCGACCGACGACGAGGCCGGGCAGCCGGCGATCGGCGTCGCCGGCAACACGCTGCAGATCGTCCGCGCGTTCGACGCGCCGGGCGCTGCGCCACGCCTGCAGGTGATCCGTTACCTGATTGCCGGCGGCCGCGTGGTGCGCTTCGCGTCGCCGCCGCTCGACGACGCGAACCGGCTGCGCGACGTGCTCAGGCGCGGCAGCACCGAAGGCTGGAACGCGGTGCCGCTGATGAGCGGCGTCGGCGCGATCGACGCGCGCCTGTACGTGCCGAGGATCGGCTGGACGGCCAGCATGCCGGCGGCCGAGGACGCGCTTGCACAGAACAACGAGGCGCTCAAGGTGCCGCAGGCGGGCAATGCGCCGCCGCCGCGCGCAGTGACGGGCGTTCAGGTCAGCATCGGCGCGACGTCGCTGCGCGCGCCGGTGACGCGCATTTTCCTCGTCGGGGAATGACATGCGCGCGCCCCGCCCGTTTCCGCTCCGCATCGCCCGCTGCCCGGCCGCCGCGCGCGGCCCGAGGTCACTTCCTCCGGCGTGCCGGCAGCGCGGGGCGGCGATCATCACCGCGCTGCTGGTCGTCGCGCTGTCGGCGATCCTCGTGTCGGGCATGCTGTGGCGCCAGCAGGTGCAGATCCGCCGCATCGAGAACCAGCGATTGCTCGCGCAGGCCCAATGGGTCGCGCGCGGCGGGCTCGACTGGACGCGCATGGTGCTGCGCTCGGAGGCCGACACCGCACCGGGCATCACGTATCTGGGCGGCATCTGGGCGGTGCCGATCGCGAAGACGAAGCTGTCGGATTTCCTCGGCAGGATCGGCACCCGGCGTGACGGCGAAAACGACGATACCTACCTGTCCGGCTCGATCGAGGACGCGCAGGCGAAATTCAACCTGCGCAATCTCGTCGCGTCGCCAGCGCCCGGCGCATTGCAGGTGAACGTCGCGCAGCTGCAGGCACTGCAGCGGCTGCTGACGACGCTCGGCTATGACGGCGCGCTCGCGAAGCGCGTCGCGCTGCAGGTGCGCGCGGGGCTCGCGCATTCGGCGACGCGCTTCCAGACGGCCGCGCTGCCCGGCGCCGCGAGCGCGCCGGAGGTGGAAGCCGCGGGCACGCCGGTGGGCGCGACGTTCACCGACGATCCAGGCCTGGCGGGCGGCGAGCGCGGCCCCGCGCCGCTGATCATGACGAGCGTCGACAGCCTGCTCGACGTCGAGGGCTTCACGCCGGAGATGGTCGAGCGGCTGAGGCCGTTCGTCACCGTGCTGCCGACGGCGACGCCGGTGAACATGAACACGGCGCCCGCCGAAGTGATCGCGGCGCTGGTGCCGGGGATGAGCGTGTCGTCGGCGCAGGCGCTCGTCGCGCGCCGCGAGACGGTGTTCTTCCGCAACGTCGCCGACGTGCAGCTCGCGCTGCGCGGCGCGGGCGCGCCGAACATGACGCTCGATGCGAGCCAGATCGACGTCAATTCGAGCTATTTCATCGTGCGCGGCCGGATCCAGCACGATCGCGCCGAGGTGGATCGCACCTCGCTCGTGTATCGTGATCCTGGCACGCACACGACGCGGATCGTGCGGATCCGCGATCAACGATAACGACACCATTCGGGAGACGAGCTCGTGAGCACGCTGATAGTGTTACTGCCGCCGCGCGAACCGGCCGTGCCGTTGCAGGAGTGGCAATGGCCGGAGCTGCCGTTCGCGCTGTTCGACAAGGACGGCCACACGCAGCGTGCCGGGCGCGCCGCGCTCGCGCTGTTGCCGCACGCGGCGTCGACGGTGCTGGTGGTCGCCGCGCGCGACGTGCTGCTGCTGGCCGCCGCGGTGCCGCCGCTCAAGGGGCCGAAGCTGCGCCAGGCGTTGCCGAACGTGATCGAGGACCAGCTGATCCAGGACCCGCAAAGCTGCCACATCGCGCTCGACCCGGCCGCGCTGCCCGACGGCCGCCGGGTGCTGGCGGTCGTCGATCGCGCGTGGTTCCGCACGATCTGCGACGCGTTCACGGCCGCCGGCCATCGCCATCTGCGCGCGGTGCCGGCGACGCGCTGCCTGCCCTCACCGGTCGCGCCCGCCGCTGCCGCCGACACCGATGCGGCGCCGGCCGGCGAAGGCGCTGCGGGCGGTTCCGACGTGGCTGCCCCGCCCGCGCGCACGCCGGCCGTGGCCGCCGTGCTGGGCGTCGCGGCGTCGCTGGAGCCGGCCCTTGCCGAAGCGGGCGAGCCGGCGGGCGCCGCCGGCGCGCCGCGCGTCGAGCTGGCGGTCTCGCGCGGCGCATTGGGCGAAGGCTTCGCCGCGCCCGCGCACCGCGCGTCGGGCACGCTCGCCGCGCTGGCGGGCGGGGCGAGCGTCGAGCTTTACGCGCTGGGCGAACCGGGCGCCGAGCCGCAGCTCGCGTCGGTGTCGCGCCGCGACGACGCGGCCCCGCTGCCCGGCGCGGCGGCGTTGCCGTTCGACGCGTTCGCCCGCCGCGCGCTCGCCGAGCGTTTCGATCTGTGCCAGTTCGAATTCGAGATGCAGCCGTGGCGCCTGGATCGCGCGACGCTGGCGCGCCTGCGCGTGCCGGCCGCGCTGGCGGCCGCCACGCTCGGCGTCGTGGTGATTGGCATGAACCTGCACTGGTGGAAGCTGGCGCGCGAGCGCGATGCGCTGTCCGCGCAGATCACCGAGACGCTGCTCACCGCCTTCCCGAAAACCACGACGGTGCTCGACCCGCCCGCGCAGATGACACGCCAGCTCGACCAGCTGCGGCTGGCGGCCGGCGAGCTGTCGCCGAACGATTTCCTCGCGCTCGCGAGCGGCCTGTCCCGCTCGCTCGGCCCGGTGCCGCAAAACGGCATCGCGTCGCTGGACTATCACGACCGGCGTCTCGACGTCGGCTTCAAGCCCGAGGTCAAGGTCGATGCCGATTTCACGCAGCGCCTCGCGCGCAACGGACTGTCGGGCGAGATCGACAGCAGCACGGGCAAATGGACGATCCGGAGCCGTTCATGAAGGCAGAACTGAACGAAACCCTCCATCAATTCTGGGGCGAGCGCACGCCGCGGGAAAAAGCGCTGCTCGGCTGGGGCGGTGCGGTGCTCGCGGTGGCGATCGCGTATTCGGTGCTGTGGTCGCCCGCGCAGGACGGTCGTGCGCGCATCGGGCACGCGCTGCCGGCGATGCGCCGCGAACTGGCGCAGATGACCGCGCAGGCCAACGAGGCGCGCACGCTGGCGGCGGCCGCGCAAGGCGTCGCGCCGACCGGCGCGGCGCTCAAGGATGCGCTGACCGCGTCGCTCGCCGAGCACGGGCTGCCGGCCGCGCAGGTCCAGCTGGTCGGCAACGGCGTGCAGATCCAGCTGAAGAACGCGTCGTTTCCGGCCTGGACGCAGTGGCTCGACGACGTGCGCCGGCAATTCAAGGTGCAGGTCGCCGAGGCGCACGCGAGCGCGCTGAAGGATGACGGCCAGGTCGACCTGACGGCGCTGATGCAGCCGTCGACACAGAAATGAGGATGCGGATCACGCACGCGGCATCGCGGGTGCGCCGATGAGGCCCGGGTGGCGGCGCTGCCTCGCCGCATGGCCGTGGGTCGTGGCGGGCGCTCTCGCGAGCGCGGCCACGCTCGCCGTGCTCGCGCCGGCCGCGTGGATCGCGCCGCAGTTTGCGCGCGCGACCGTCGGGCACGTGAATCTCGTCGATCCGGCGGGCTCGCTGTGGCACGGCTCGGCGACCCTGATGCTTGCACCGGGCGCCGATCGCAGCGCGTCGACGCTGCTGCCGGGGCGGGTCGAATGGCGCACGCAGTTCTGGCCGCTGCTGACCGGCCGCGTGCGGATGCAGATGCGGCAGACCGAGGCGATGCCCGAGCCGGTCACGCTCGATGCGACGTGGCGCGGCGCGGTGCTGTCCGCGGGCACGATGGCGGTTCCGGCGTCGCTGCTCGCCGGGCTCGGCACGCCGTTCAACACGATGGACCTGCAGGGCGACATGCGCGTGGGCTGGAGCGACTGGCGGCTGTTCGGCCAGGACGCGTTCGGCCAGCTGACGGTGACGATCGATTCGATGAGTTCGCGGATGTCGCGGGTGAAGCCGCTCGGCTCGTACCGGGCGGTGCTGCAGGCGAAGGGATCGAGCGCGGATCTCGACCTGACGACGACACAAGGCCCGCTGTTCCTCGACGGGCACGGCGCGTTCGGTGCGGCGAGCGCGTCGTTTCGCGGCACCGCGCACGCGGCGCCCGAGCAGCAGGCGAATCTCGCGGGCCTGCTGAACCTGCTCGGACATCCGCTCGGCGACGGTTCGGTGTCGTTGATCTACGGGGACGCAGCGCAGTGATGCGCGCGCCCCACGCCGATCATTTCTGCGCGAGCGGCACGCCGGCCGCCTCCGACGCGCCGGAGGCCGGCGCGGCCACGCTGCCCGTCTCCTTCGCCATCTGCGACACGTCCCATCCGCCGCCGAGCGCCTTCACGAGCCCGACCGACGACACCATCCGCTGCCCCGCGATCGTCGAGAGCTTCTGCTGCGCGCTGAACGCGGTCGTCTGCGCGGTCAGCACGTTCAGGTAGCCGACGGTGCCGGCCTTGTACTGGTTCGTCACGATCGCAAGCGCGTGCAGCGCGCTGTCCACCGCCTGGCGCTGCACGTCGATCTCCTGCGCGAGGATGCGCTGCGACGCGAGATTGTCCTCGACGTCCTGGAACGCGGTCAGCACCGAGAGCCGGTAAGCGGCGACGTCCTGGTCGTAGGTCGCGCGCGCGGCGTCGGTCTGCGCGGCGCGCAGGCCGGCGTCGAACAGCGTCGCCGCGAGTTGCGGGCCGACCGTCCAGAAGCGCGCCGGCAGCGTGAACAGCTGCGACCACACCGAACTCTGCACCCCGCCGCTTGCCGACAGCGTGAGGGTCGGGAAGAACGCCGAGATCGCGACGCCGATCTGCTCGTTGGCCGCCGCCGCGCGCCGCTCGGCCGCGGCGATGTCGGGCCGCCGCTCGAGCAGCGCGGACGGCACGTCGACCGGCATCACGGGCGGCTCGGCCGCGAGCGGCATCGGCGCCAGCGAGAAGGTCGACGCCGGCACGCCGATCAGCGTCGCGATTGCGTGCTCGTACTGCGCGCGCGCGACGCCGTTGTCGATCGCGGCGGCCTGCGCGGACTGCAGCTGCGTCTGCGCCTGGATCACGTCCGAGCGCGCGGCGACGCCCTGCGCGTACTGGTTCTGCGTGAGCTGCAGCGAGCGCTGGTAAGACGCGACCGTATCGTCGAGCAGCTTTTGCAGCGCGTCGGCGCTGCGCAGCTGGAAGTAGGTCTGCGCGAGCGTCGCCTGCTGCGACAGCCGCGCGTTCGCGAGATCGGCGGCGGCGGCGGCTTCGCCCGCGCGCTGCGCGGTGACGTTGCGGCTCACCTTGCCCCACAGGTCCACTTCCCACGACGCGTCGAGGCCGGCGCTGTAGCTGTCGCTGATCGACCCCGATCCGCCACTGAAGCTCGACGACGTGCCCGACGACAGCGATGTGCGCGGCGTGCGCGCGCGCGATGCCGACGCGGTCAGGCCGACGGTCGGGAAATACGCGGCGCGTGCCTCGGTGACGAGCGCGCGCGCCTGCCGGTAGGCGGCGGCCGATTGCGCGACGGTCTGGTTCGACGTGTTGAGCTGGTGGATCAGCGCATCGAGCCTGGCATCGTCGTACACGCTCCACCACGGCCCGCGGTCGGCGCGGTCGGCGGGCTGCGCGACCTTCCAGCCTTCGGGCGCTTCCTTGAACGCGGCAGGCACCGGCGCGGCCGGGCGGTGATAGTCGGGTCCGACGGCGCAGCCGGCGAGCAGCACGGCCGTCGCGAAGGCGACGGCAGCGCCGAGCGGACGGCGCGCGCGCAGGGAGGGGACAAACGGCATGGTGTGATTCCTGTCTGGGGGCGCCGCCTTCCGGGCGGGCGGGCGCGATGCGGCCGATGCGCCGCTGGCATGGCCAAATGGTAACTGACGGCAGGAAGGCCCGTTCCATAGGTAAACAGACCCTAGGGTAAGGCGCCCGACGCCGCCCGTGTGTTACCGGCGCGGCCGGCCGGTTTACCGCGCATTACGCGCGGCTTGCAGCCGGCGGCCCGTTCCGGGCACGACCCCAGTCGGCAGAATATTGACTATGCAATCAATTTTCCCGATACTGGGCGCGTTTTCCGGAAGCGCGCCGTTGCGGCGCACGCAAGCGAATGAACGGCGGCCTCTACGATCCCGGCAACATCGAACTCGAGACGAGTCTCGGCTACTACCTGTCGAAGGCGCGTCAGGCGCTCGTCGAGCGGATGGATCGCGCGCTCGAGCCGCTCGACCTGACCACGCAGCAGATTAGCGTGATCCTGCTGCTCGCGCGCGGCTACGCGCGCACGCCGTTCGAGCTGTCTCGCAAGCTGACGTACGACAGCGGCTCGATGACGCGCATGCTCGACCGGCTCGAGCGCAAGGGCTTCATCGCCCGCGCGCGCAGCGCGCAGGACCGCCGCGTAATCGAGCTGACGCTGACCGGGCGCGGCGCCGAGGCCGCGAGCGCGCTGCCGCCGCTGATCGCGAACGCGCTCAATGCGCAGCTCGCGGGGTTTTCCGCCGACGAGCTGGCGCTGCTCACGGGCCTCCTGCAGCGCTTCATCGCGAACGGCCCGGGCGTGGCCGGCTGTGCGCCGGCCGCCGCGGACGGCACGGCCGACTGACGCCTGCGGACGCATCTTTCATGATCCATCAGCCGATGATTTATCTGTCAGGGCAGAAGGTGACGAGACACCCTCCGTCGCCTGCCCGCTTCCCGATCGACCTCGCCGGGGCGCGCCGCATCGCGCGCCGGCTGCTCGCGCGCGCGCCGCGCGCGACGCTCCCTGGAGACCCGCATGGCCGCCACGGCTGACGCCGCTTCCCCTGCCGCCGCGCCGGCGCCGCTGTCCGGCGGCGCCCTCGCGCTGCTGACCGTCGGGCTTGCGCTCGGCACCTTCATGGAAGTGCTCGACACGTCGATCGCGAACGTCGCGGTGCCGACGATCTCGGGCAGCCTCGGCGTCGCGACGAGCGAAGGCACCTGGGTGATCTCGTCGTACTCGGTCGCGTCGGCGATCGCGGTGCCGCTGACCGGCTGGCTCGCGCGGCGGGTCGGCGAGGTGAGGCTGTTCACGCTGTCGGTGCTCGCGTTCACGATCGCGTCCGCGCTGTGCGGCCTGGCCGTCAATTTCGAGTCGCTGATCGCGTTCCGGCTGCTGCAGGGCCTCGTGTCGGGGCCGATGGTGCCGCTGTCGCAGACCATCCTGATGCGCAGCTATCCGCCCGCGAAACGCGGGCTCGCGCTCGGCCTGTGGGCGATGACGGTGATCGTCGCGCCGATCTTCGGCCCGGTGATGGGCGGCTGGATCACCGACAACTACACGTGGCCGTGGATCTTCTACATCAACCTGCCGATCGGCGTGTTCTCGGCGACCTGCTCGTACCTGCTGCTGCGCGGCCGCGAGACGAAAACGACCAGGCAGCGCATCGACGCGATCGGCCTCGCGCTGCTCGTGATCGGCGTGTCGTGCCTGCAGATGATGCTCGACCTCGGCAAGGACCGCGACTGGTTCAATTCGACCTTCATCGTGTCGCTCGCGCTGATCGCGGTGGTGTCGCTCGCGTTCATGCTCGTCTGGGAGGCGACCGAGAAGGAGCCGGTGATCGACCTCACGCTCTTCAGGGACCGCAACTTCGCGCTCGGCACGCTGATCATCTCGTTCGGCTTCATGGCCTTCTTCGGCTCGGTCGTGATCTTCCCGCTGTGGCTGCAGACGGTGATGGGCTACACGCCGGGCAAGGCCGGCCTCGCGACCGCGCCGGTCGGGCTGCTCGCGCTCGTGCTGTCGCCGCTGATCGGCCGCAACATGCACCGGCTCGACCTGCGGATGGTCGCGAGCTTCGCGTTCTGCGTGTTCGCCGGCGTGTCGATCTGGAACTCGACCTTCTCCCTCGACGTGTCGTTCGACACCGTGATCCTGCCGCGTCTCGTACAGGGCATCGGCGTCGCGTGCTTCTTCGTGCCGATGACGACGATCACGCTGTCGAGCGTCTCCGACGAGCGCCTCGCGAGCGCGTCGGGGCTGTCGAACTTCCTGCGCACGCTGTCCGGCGCGATCGGCACGGCCGCGAGCTCGACCTTCTGGGAGAACGACGCGATCTATCACCACGCGCGGCTCGCCGAATCGGTGAACGTCTATGCGCCGAGCACGATCGAGTATCAGGGCGCGCTCTCGCAGCTCGGCATCGCCGGGCAGGTGTCGACCGCGCAGATCAACCAGGTCGTCACGCAGCAGGGCTTCATGATGGCCACCAACGATTTCTTCTATCTGTCGGCGATGATGTTCGTCGCGCTTGCCGGGCTGGTCTGGATCACCAAACCGAGGAAGGGCGCAGGCGCGGCGATGGGACACTGATGCGCGCGGCGCGCGTCAGCGCGCCCGCAGGCTGCCGAACGCGAGATCGTCGCCGGGGTCGGCCGGCAGCGTCGCGCGGGCGACGTCGAGCCACGCGCGGGCCGCGTGCGACAGGTAGCCCTTCTTCAGCCAGCCGACCGCGATCGCCCAGGTGATTTCCGGCTCGACGATCGGCCGGCAGGTGAACTGCTCCGGGTCGAGCCGCCGGCAGTACGGCTCCGGCAACAGCGCGATGCCGACGCCCGCGTGCACGAGCGCCGCCATGAAATCCCAGTGCCCGCTGCGGCTCACGATCGACGGCGTGAAACCGACCTTGCGGCATGCGTCGAGCACCGCGTCGTGGAGCGCGAGGCTCTCCGCGTAGAACACGAACGATTCGCGCGCGAGATCCGCGAGCGGCACCGCGCGCACGTCCTCCCAGCGCGATTCGCGCGGCGCGACGAGCCAGAGCGGCGCGCGCATCATCGGCAGCACGTCGAACACCGCCGGATCGACCGGCTCCAGCACGCCGCCCAGCTCCAGCTCGCCCGACACCAGCGCGGCCTCGATCATCCGCGCGCCCTGCTCGAACAGCTTCAGCTCGATGTTCGGATAGCGCTGCTTGTACGCGGCGATCACCGGCGTGAAGAACGAGCCGCCCAGCGGCGGAATGCCGATCGACAGCTCGCCGCGGCCGAGCGTGCCGAGGTCGTTCAGCTCGGACTGCAGCTGCGCCTGAGCGGCCAGCACGTCCTGGCCGCGCTGAAACACGATCCGTCCGGCATCGGTCAGCACCATCTGCCGGGCGTCGCGCAACAGCAGCGGTGAGCCGATCTCGTCCTCCAGCGCCTTCACCATCTTGCTGATGGTCGGCTGGGTCACGAACAGCTTCTCGGCCGCCGCCGTGAAGCTCTGCTGACGAACCACCTCGACGAAATAACGCAGTGCGCGCAGTTCCATCGGCGCCTCCCTGGTCGGTTGAATTCCTGATTGGAATGACAAGGATAGAGACAAGTCATTTTATTTATGGATCAGGGAATCCTATACTTGCTTAGTCTAAAGAATCCATGTATGGGAGCCCGCCATGAGCAAGTCGATCGCCTCCGTCCCCGTCCCGGCCGTCTCTGCGGCCGGCTTCGCGCATACGGGCCGCATCGCGCTGCAGGCGAGCGCGCTGGCGGTGCTGTGGTACGTGGTGGACTGGGCCGTGCGCGCGGTCGGCCTGCCGGTTCCGTCCGGGGTGATCGGCCTCGCGGTGCTGCTCGCGCTGCTGTTTTGCGGCGGCGTCGCGCCCGGCTGGGTGAAGGACGGCGCGAACTGGCTGCTGTCCGACATGCTGCTGTTCTTCGTGCCGGCCGCGGTCGCCGCCGTCCAGTATGGCGGCCTGTTCCGCGAGGACGGCTGGCGGCTCGCGCTCGTCGTCGTCGCGGGCACGGCGATCGTGATGGTCGCGGTCGCCGTGGCGGTCGATCTGGCCGCGAAGCTCGAACGCAAGCTGGCCGCGCAGCGGGTGCTGGCCGGCCGCCGCCGCGCGCGCGCCTGAGCGCCGCTCGCCGCAGAACCCGAATCACTGGAGCGCATCATGTTTCCCCCGCTGCCGAATCTGCCCGCCGATCAAGTCAATGCCGGGATCTCCGTCGGCTGCTTCGTGCTGACGGTCGCGCTGTATTTCGCGTCGAAGCGGCTCTATGCGTACCGGAAGTCGCTGCTGTTCTCGCCGCTCGTGTTCGTGCCGGGCGTGCTGGTCGCGCTCGTCGCGCTGACCGGCATCCCGTACTCGGTCTACCTGCATGACACGCGCTGGCTGATGTGGCTGCTCGGCCCGGCGACGGTCGCGTTCGCGGTGCCGATCTACGAATACCGCGACCTGATCCGCCGCCACTGGCTGTCGCTGTCGGTCGGCGTCGCGGTCGGCATCACCGCCGCGATCTGCGGCTCGCTGCTGCTCGCGAAGCTGCTGCACCTGTCGCCGGAACTGCAGCGCTCGCTGATGACCCGCTCGGTATCGACGCCGTTCGCGCTCGCCGTCTCCGACAAGATCCACGCGCCGAAGGATCTCACCGCGCTGTTCGTGATCGCGACCGGCATCTGCGGAATGCTGCTCGGCGAAATCGTGCTCGCGCTCGTGCCGATGCGCACCCGGCTCGCGCGCGGCGCGCTGTTCGGCGCGGCGGCGCACGGCGTCGGCACCGCGAAGGCGCGCGAGATCGGCAGCGAGGAAGGCGTCGTGTCGAGCCTCACGATGATGATCGCGGGCGTCGCGATGGTGCTGATCGCGCCGTTGCTGACGCTGCTGCCGATCTGAGCGGCGCGAAGGCCGGCCTTGCCGGCGCATTCCTCACCGTTCGCGGACGGTGAAGCGGACAGAAACCATGCGCGCACCGTCGGCCGGCCGGTTGCCCGCCGGCGCCACGCACGATGCGGCCGCGCCGGGGCGTGTTGCCCGGGCGGTCGCGCGGCCATGGCCGCCCTTTCGGGGAACGTCCCGCCCGCTCCCCTGGCCCGCGCCGGGCCGCCGCGCGGCCTGTTCCGGCCCGCATTCCCGGCTCCCGTCCGCCCGGACCGGTCCGGACAATCGGCTGAGATAGCCGGAATTCCCCCCTCTTTTCCGCCCATCGGCCGCGCCCCGGATGCCGAACAATGCATGCTACGAGTCATTACGCACGCATCCACATGGCCTCCACGACCGCAAATTCGCCTGGCGACAAGCCGGCTTCGTCCGGCAAGTTCAAGCGCATCGCGCTTATCGGTGTCATCGCGCTCGGCGCGGCCGCCGCCGCCGCGGGCGGCATGTACGTCTTTCTGAGCAAGCAGGGCGTCGGCCATGCCGCCGCCAGCAGCGAGCCGCCGCCGCTCGCCGCGCCGGTGTTCTTCGCGCTCGATCCGATGACCGTGAACCTGCAGTCGGACGACGGCGTCCAGCATTACCTGCGGGCCGGCCTGTCGCTGAAGCTGACCGACGCGAAGGCGCAGGAGCAGCTGACCGCCCGCATGCCGGAGATCCGCAGCCGCATCCTGCTCGCGCTGTCGAACAAGCATCCGGATGAACTGGCGACGCCCGACGGCAAGCACGCGCTCGCCAGCGAACTGAAGAGCCTGATCGAGGAACCGTTGCAGCCGGGCAACGAGCGCGCGCGGGTCGACGACGTGCTGTTCACCGAATTCGTCGTCCAGTGATGCCGCCGGCAAAGGAACGCGCATGAGCCACTCGGAGTTCATGTCTCAGGAGGAGGTCGATGCCCTCCTCAAGGGGGTGACGGGCGAATCCGACACCGACGACGACAAGCGCGAGGCAGCGGGCATTCGCCCGTACAACATCGCGACGCAGGAACGGATCGTCCGCGGCCGGATGCCGGGCCTCGAAATCATCAACGAGCGCTTCGCGCGGCTGTTGCGGATCGGCATCTTCAACTTCATGCGGCGCACGGCGGAAATTTCCGTCAGCCAGGTGAAGGTGCTGAAGTACAGCGAGTTCACCCGCAACCTGCCGATCCCGACGAACCTGAACCTCGTGCACGTGAAGCCGCTGCGCGGCACGTCGCTGTTCGTGTTCGACCCGAACCTCGTGTTCTTCGTGGTCGACAACCTGTTCGGCGGCGACGGGCGCTTTCACACGCGCGTCGAGGGCCGCGACTTCACGGCCACCGAGCAGCGCATCATCGGCAAGCTGCTCGCGCTCGTGTTCGAGCACTACACGGCCGCGTGGAAGAGCGTGCGGCCGCTGCAGTTCGAGTTCGTGCGTTCGGAGATGCACACGCAGTTCGCGAACGTCGCGACGCCGAACGAGATCGTGATCGTCACGCAGTTCTCGATCGAGTTCGGGCCGACGGGCGGCACGCTGCACATCTGCATGCCCTACTCGATGATCGAACCGATCCGCGACATCCTGTCGTCGCCGATCCAGGGCGAGGCGCTCGAAGTGGACCGCCGCTGGGTGCGCGTGCTGTCGAAGCAGGTGCAGACGGCCGAGGTCGAGCTGATCGCGGATCTCGCCGAGATCCCGGTGACGTTCGAGCAGATCCTCAATCTGCGCGCGGGCGACGTGCTGCCGCTCCATATCGAAGACACGATCACCGCGAAGGTCGACGGCGTGCCGGTCATGGAATGCGGTTACGGAATTTTCAATGGTCAATACGCGCTGCGCGTCCAGAAGATGATCGGCGCCAGCGAATCGATGAAGGAAGGTGGATATGAGTGAGCTGAACCAGACGCCCGACGCGGCCGAGCAGGCGCTCGCCGACGCCGCGCTGGCGGCCGTCGCGCCGGCGGCGTCCGCGACCCCTGCGGATGCGGGTGGCGAGATGGCAGTGGACGACTGGGCGGCGGCGCTCGCCGAGCAGAACGAGCAGCCGCTGGAGGCGGGCATCGCCTCCGCCGGCGTGTTCCAGCCGCTGTCGAAGGCCGCGGCGACGTCGACGCACAACGACATCGACATGATTCTCGACATCCCGGTCAAGATGACCGTGGAGCTGGGCCGCACGAAGATCGCGATCCGCAACCTGCTGCAGCTCGCGCAGGGTTCGGTCGTCGAGCTCGACGGCCTCGCGGGCGAGCCGATGGACGTGCTCGTCAACGGTTGCCTGATCGCGCAGGGCGAAGTGGTCGTCGTCAACGACAAGTTCGGTATCCGCCTGACCGACATCATCACGCCGTCGGAACGCATCCGGAAGCTGAATCGATGAATCGCCTGCAGTCCGGCCGCCGGCTCGCCGCACGCGTGCCGCTGGCCGCCATGGCGGCGCTGTCGTCCGGCGCCGCCGCAGCCGCCGACATCAATGCGGTCAACCACGCCGGCGCGATCGCGTCGGGCGTGGTGGTCGGCTCCGCCGCGCCGTCGCTCGGCTTCGCCGCCGTGTTGCAGACGTTCGTCGGGCTGGCCGTCGTGATCGGCCTCGTGTTCGGCTGCGCATGGCTCGCGCGTCGCTTCGGCTTCCAGCCGGTCCGCCGCGGCGGACCGCTGAAGGTGGTCGCGAGCGTCGCGGTGGGCGGCAAGGAAAGCGCGACGATCGTCGAGATCGGTGACACGTGGCTCGTGCTGGGCGTCGCGCCCGGCAACGTCCGGCTGCTGCACACCGTGCCGGCCGGCACCGCCGGGGCGCTCGCGCCGGATACGCCGCCGTCCACCGGCGCCGGCCTGCCCGGCACGTTCGGCCAGCGCTTTCGCGACGCGCTCGCGAACGAGGCCGGCAAACGCTTCGGGCGCGGCCGGGATCGCTGATCATGCCGCTGCGCCGTGACGTCGCGCACCGCGAAGCACGCGGCCCCGGGCCGCTCGCGCGGATGCGCCCCTCCCTTTTCGCCGTCGTTCGATGAAACCTACCCTGCTGCACCGCGCGGCGCGCGTCGCGCCCGTGCTGATCCTCGGCCTTGCCCCGGCGCTCGCCTGCGCCCAGACGGCAGGCCTGCCCGCGTTCAACGCGGCCCCCGGCCCGCATGGGGGCACGACCTATTCGCTGAGCGTGCAGACGATGCTGCTGCTCACGATGCTGTCGTTCCTGCCGGCGATGGTGCTGATGATGACGAGCTTCACGCGCATCATCATCGTGCTGTCGCTGCTGCGCCAGGCGCTCGGCACCGCGACGACGCCGCCGAACCAGGTGCTCGTCGGGCTCGCGCTGTTCCTCAGCTTCTTCGTGATGTCGCCGGTGCTCGACCGCGCGTACAACGACGGCTACAAGCCGTTCTCGGACGGCAGCCTGCCGATGGAGCAGGCGGTGCAGCGCGGCGTCGCGCCGTTCAAGACCTTCATGCTGAAGCAGACCCGCGAGACCGATCTCGCGCTGTTCGCGAAGATCTCGAAGGCGCCGGCGATGCAGGGCCCGGACGACGTGCCGCTGTCGCTGCTGGTGCCCGCGTTCGTCACGAGCGAGCTGAAGACCGGCTTCCAGATCGGCTTCACGGTCTTCATCCCGTTCCTCATCATCGACATGGTGGTCGCGAGCGTGCTGATGTCGATGGGGATGATGATGGTGTCGCCGTCGACCGTGTCGCTGCCGTTCAAGCTGATGCTGTTCGTGCTCGTCGACGGCTGGCAGCTGCTGATCGGCTCGCTCGCGCAGAGCTTTGCATAACCCCCGGCGGAGCATGCGATGACCCCCGAACAAGTGATGACGATCGCCCACCAGGCGATGTACGTCGGCCTGCTGCTGGCCGCGCCGCTGCTGCTCGTCGCGCTCGCGGTCGGCCTGGTCGTGAGCCTGTTCCAGGCCGCGACGCAGATCAACGAGGCGACGCTGTCGTTCATCCCGAAACTGCTTGCGGTCATGGCCACGCTCGTGATCGCCGGCCCGTGGATGCTGACGACGATGCTCGACTACCTGCGGCAGGTCCTGCTGCACGTCGCAACGCTCGGCGCGGGCTGAGCGGCGCGCGCGCTACGCGATGTTCTCCGTCACCTACGAGCAGCTCAACACGTGGCTCACGGCCTTCCTGTGGCCGTTCGGGCGCATGCTCGCGCTCGTCGCGACCGCGCCCGTCACCGGCCACGCGTCGGTGCCGATGCGCGTGAAGATCGGCCTCGCGGCGTTCATGGCGCTCGTCGTCGCGCCGGCGCTCGGGCCGATGCCGGCATTCACGGTGTTCTCCGCGGCCGGGATCTGGATCGTCGTCACGCAGTTCCTGATCGGCTCGGCGATGGGCTTCGCGATGCAGATCGTGTTCGGGGCGGTCGAGGCCGCGGGCGACTACATCGGCCTGTCGATGGGCCTCGGCTTCGCGACCTTCTTCGATCCCCACGCGAGCGGCGCGACGCCCGTGATGGGGCGCTTCCTGAACGCCGTCGCGATCCTCGCGATCCTCGCGTTCGACGGCCACCTGCAGGTGTTCGCCGCGCTCGCCGAGTCGTTCCAGATCCTGCCGGTGTCGGCCGACCTGCTGCACGCGCCCGGCTGGCGCACGCTCGCCGGGTTCGGCCTGGCGATATTCCAGATGGGCCTCCTGCTCGCGCTGCCCGTCGTCGCGGCGCTGCTGATCGCCAACCTCGCGCTCGGCATCCTGAACCGCGCGGCGCCGCAGATCGGCATCTTCCAGATCGGCTTTCCGGTCACGATGCTCGTCGGCCTGCTGCTCCTGCAGCTGATGGTGCCGAACATGGTGCCGTTCCTGTCCCGCCTGTTCGACATGGGCGTCGAGACGATGGGCCGGGTCGCGGCCGGCTTGCGCTGACGCACGCGCCGCTTCCCCAACCGGGTCGACCCGGAAAACCCGAACAAGTCTGAAAAAACCTGAAGATCCGCCGGGCAAGATCTGACCAAATCTAACGATCTGCCCGGTCAAATCTGGACGAACGGCGATATTAAGCCGTTGCACGCTGCTGAATAATCCGCCGTTTTATCGACGCGACGGCGGTTGCCACACGCGCCGCGCATGCGGCGCCGCGGGCCCAGGCAGATGATTTCGATACGACCTCTCAGGCTGATCGCCACCCTTGGCTGGCTCGCCGCATGGCCGGCGCAGGCCGCCGACCTCCTCGACGCGGTCAACGCGGCGCGGGGGTTCGACACCGGAATCTCCGCGGCGCACCAGGCGCAGCTCGCGGGCCGCGAGAAGCGCTGGCAAGGGCTCGCCGGCCTGCTGCCGCGCGCGCAGATCGACGGCAACTACACCAAACAGGATCAGCCCGGCGCGCCCTATGCGGCCGCCGTGCGCCGCCACAGCGCGACCGCGAGCGTCACGCAGCCGCTGTTCGACGTCACGCGGATCGCCGATTTCAAGCGCGGCGGCGCGCTCGCCGACCAGGCGGACGCCGAGTACGAGAAAGCCCGGCAGACCCTCGTCACGGAGGTTTCCGATGCCTATTTCGGCGTGCTGTTCGCACGCGAGGTGCTGCAGGCCGCCGAGTCCGCCGAGCAGGCATTCCAGAACCAGCTCGACCAGGCGCAGGCCGCGCTGAAGATCGGCGACGGCACCCGCACCGACGTCGACGAGGCGCAGGCAAACCTCGACGACGCGCTCGCCCGCAAGATCAGCGCGCAGAACGATCTCGAAGTCGCGCGCGGCACGTTCCGCCGCCTGACCGGCCTGCCCACCGACGACCTTGCACGGATCGCCTGGCAGTGCGTGCCGCTGGCCGCGCCGCTGGAGCTGCAGACCGCGATGGACGAAGCCGCTAGCCAGAACCCCGACGTGCGGATCGCCGAGAAGCTGCTCGACCAGAGCAAGGCCGACATCGTCGGCGCGCGGGGGGCGAGCCTGCCCGTCGTCAACCTTCAGGCGAGCTACGGCACGAACTGGAGCCGCGGCTCGAACGAGAACGGGCTGGACGACATATTCGGCACGACCTCGAAGACGCGCTCGTCGATGATCGGCGTCACGGTCACGATCCCGCTGTTCGCGGGTGGCGGCAACCTGTCGGCGGCGCGCGAGGCGTACCGGCGCCGCGACCAGTCCCGCGACGCGCTCGAGGATGCGCGCCGCAAGGCCCGCGAGCACGCGCGCTCCGCCTATCTCGGCATCACCAACGGCGTCGCGCTGATGCGTGCGCAGGAGCGCGCCCTCGCATCGGCGGACAGCAAGGTGAAGTCGACGCGTCTCGGGCGCGAGGTCGGACTGCGTACGCGGATCGACGAGCTCAATGCGCAGCAACGCTACTTCGAGGCGATCCGGGATCTTGCCGACGCGCGCTATGGCTTTCTGCGCGCGCGGCTGCAGTTGTCCGCGGCGCTCGGCACGCTCGGCGACGCGGACCTGGCCGGCATCGCATGCCGTCCGTCCGGGCCGCCGGCGCGGGATCAAGCCGCGTCGTCCATCTAACCCGACCTTTTCCGGTAGCGGTTCATGACTGATTCACTGTTTCGGCAGGAAGCGCTCGACGCGACCAAGCACAAGCTGATGGGCACCGTCAGCCTTTATTCGCCCCCGTGGCGCTGGCTGATGATCAGCGTCGCGACCGCGCTGACGCTCGCGATCGCCGCGTTTCTCGTGTTCGGCACGTATACGAAACGCGAGCGCGTCGAGGGCCAGCTGCTGCCCGCGAAGGGGCTGCTGTCGGTGGCGCCGCCGCTGATGGGCACCGTGATCGACTTGCGGGTGCGCGAGGGTCAGGCGGTCGCGGCCGGCGACGCGCTGATGGCGGTGTCGGCCGAAGTGGCGACCCGGCTCGGCGGCACCCGCGAGATGGTCGGCCAGCAGCTCAAGTTCCAGCGCTCGCGCCTCGAGACCGATCTCGCGAGCCAGTCGCAACTGAGCGGCGAGGCGAAGCGCGGCCTGCTGGCGCGCGCGGCAGCGCTCGACGACCAGCTCGCGCAGATCGCGCTGCAAAAGAACCAGCGGACGCGCCAGGTCGAACTGGCGGAGCGTCAGCTCGACAAGCTGCAGTCGATGCGCGAGCAAGGCTATGCGTCGAACACCCAGGTCGAACAGCAGGAAGGCGTGCTGCTCGACGCCCGCTCGATGCTGCAGGATCTCGCGCGCCAGCGGCTCGACGTCACGCAGCAGCTCGGCCAGATCCGCCAGCAGCTTCGCGAACTGCCGCTCAACACGCGCAATCAGCAGAACGACATCGAGCGCAAGCTCGCCGAGGTGGACCAGTCGCTCGCGGAAAACGAGGCGCGTCGCGCGGTGATCCTGCGCGCGCCACAGGCCAGCGTCGTCGCGGCGCTGCTCGCGAAGCCCGGGCAGATCGTCAACGCCGGCCAGTCGGTGGTGTCGCTGCTGCCGCAGGGCGCGCAGCTCGAAGCGCAGCTGATGGTGCCGAGCCGGGCGATCGGTTTCGTGCGGCCCGGCGCGCGTGTCGTGCTGCGCTACGAGGCCTACCCGTTCCAGAAATTCGGCCAGCAGTTCGGGCGCGTGACCCAGGTGTCGCGCACCGCGCTGTCGCCGCAGGAGGTCGCGAATCTCACCGGCCGCAACAACGTGCAGGAACAGCTTTACCGCGTCGTCGTCACGCTCGACCGTCAGGACATCGACGCCTATGGCAAGCGCGAGTCATTGCGCCCGGGCATGGCGCTGGAGGCCGACGTGCTGATCGACAGGCGCCGGCTGATCGAATGGGTGCTCGAGCCGCTGTACGCACTCGGCCGGCGGGCTTCCGCCTGACGGCGGCCCCCCGCCCCGACCACGCACACACGCGTATTCGTTACGGAGCTGATTGAACGATGAAATGGATGGATGCCCTGCAGTTCGGCTGGCGCCGCCGCCTGCCGAACATGCTGCAGACCCAGGCGGCCGAATGCGGGCTCGCCTGCGTCGGCATGGTCGCAAGCTATTTCGGCCACGACATCGACCTGGTCAGCCTGCGCCGACGCTTTCCGCCGTCGCTGAAGGGCGCGACGCTCGGCGACGTGATGCTGATGGCGCACCGGCTCGGCCTCGCGTCGCGCGCGCTGAGGCTCGAGCTGGACGAGCTGGGCAAGCTGCGCCGCCCGTGCATCCTGCACTGGGACATGAACCACTTCGTTGTGCTGAAGTCGGTGTCGCGCGGCAAGATCACGATCCACGACCCGGCGCGCGGCGTCCGCGACGTCCCGCTCGACGAGGTCTCGGATCACTTCACCGGGGTCGCGCTGGAGCTGATGCCGTCGCCGTCGTTCAAGCGCGCGCAGGCGCGCGAGTCGATCTCGATGGCGAAGCTGATCGGCAGCGTGACCGGCATTCGCGCGACGCTGGCGCAGGTGCTGCTGCTGTCGGCGGCGCTGGAGGTGTTCGGCATCGTCACGCCGTTCTACATGCAATGGGTGATGGACCAGGTGCTGGTGTCGGCCGACGCCGACCTGCTCACGCTGCTCGGCGTCGGCTTCCTGCTCGTCGTGCTGTTCCAGAACGCCGTGTCGGCGCTGCGCTCGTGGGTGGTCACGTGGTTCTCGAGCCTGCTCGGCGTGCAGTGGACGGCGAACGTCTGCGCGCACCTGTTCAAGCTGCCGATGACGTATTTCGAGCAGCGCCACATCGGCGACGTGGTGTCGCGGTTCGGCGCGATCGGCACGATCCAGAGCACGCTGACCACGCAGTTCGTCGGCGCGCTGCTCGACGGCGTGATGGCGATCGTCACGCTCGCGATGCTGTTCATCTACAGCACGACGCTGACGTGGCTCGTGCTCGGATTGTTCGCCACGTACGGGGTGATCCGCTGGGTCGCGTACCGGCCGTTCCGGCAGGCGAACGAGGAACAGATCGTCTACGACGCGCGCGCGCAGTCGAACCTGCTCGAATCGATCCGCGGCGTGCAGGCGATCAAGCTCGCGAACAAGCAGGAAGCGCGCGTCGCGACCTATGCGAACGCGGTCGTCGAGACCACCAACAAGAACGTCGCGATCCAGCGCCTGTCGATCGGCTTCTCGACGCTGCAGGGCGTGATTTCCGGCGCGGGCCGCGTGGTGCTGGTCTGGCTCGCCGCCAGGCAGGTGCTCGACGGGCAGTTCTCGGCAGGGATGCTGGTCGCATTCGTCAGCTTCGCCGACCAGTTCATGTCGCGCGGCGCGGGCCTGATCGGCACGATCATCGATTTCCGCATGCTGCGCCTGCACGGCGAGCGTCTTGCCGACATCGTGCTGACCAACGCCGAGGCCGACATGGAGGCGAAGGTCGCGCGCGATACGGCCGCCGCGGGCCGCCATGCGGCGCCCGCGATCGACGTGTCGGGCGTGAGCTTCCGCTACGCGGAAACCGAGCCGTGGGTGCTCGAAGACTGCTCGTTTTCGGTCGCGCCGGGCGAATCGGTCGCGCTGGTCGGCCCGTCGGGCCAGGGCAAGACGACGATGGCGAAGCTGCTGCTCGGCCTGCTGACGCCGGAACAAGGCGGCGTGATGGTCGACGGCGTCGACATCCGCAAGCTCGGCCTGCATCAGTATCGCGAGCTGATCGGCTGCGTGATGCAGGACGACATCCTGTTCGCCGGCTCGATCGCGGACAACATCTGCTTCTTCGATCCGCAGCCGGACCAGGCGCGCATCGAGGAGGCCGCGCGGCTCGCGCAGATCCACGACGACATCGTCGCGATGCCGATGGGATACCAGAGCCTCGTCGGCGACATGGGCTCGTCGCTGTCGGGCGGCCAGTGCCAGCGCGTGCTGCTCGCGCGTGCGTTCTACCGCAAGCCGGCAATCCTGGTGCTCGACGAGGCGACGAGTCATCTCGACGTCGAGCGCGAGCGGCTCATCAACGATGCGGTGCGGGCGATGAACATCACGCGGATCATCATCGCGCACCGCCCAGAAACCATTCGCAGTGCGGACCGTGTGATTCGGCTCGCGCAGGGAAGCGCGCACGAACTCGACGTCGAAGCATCGTCTGCGGGGCAGCCGGCATAGCGCCGCGCCACTGGCGTTGTACCCGCCGCGCACGACGGCGGTGGCCGAAACCGATCCGGCCTTCAAGGATCGGACACGCAACTTCAAGGAGAACTTATATGCGTGAATTGACCATGATGGAAATCAGCGAAGTCAGCGGCGGCGGATTCTTCAGCCGCATTGGCGCAATGGGGCTGGGCGGGATCACCGGCCTCATCTCGGGTATTGCCAAGGGTGCCGTGGTGGGCGGCGCGCAGGGCGGCCTGCTCGGCGTCGGCCTGATCACCGGCTGCGCCGGCATGATCATCGGCGGGGTGATCAGCGGGGTCGCCGGCGTCATCTATGGCGCGATCAACGACGAGAAGCAGACGACCAAGCTCTTCAACTCGCTGATGGAAAACATCTTCGACTGGCTGTCGCCGACCCCGAAATAACGACCGAACCGCTCCGGATCCGGCTTTCCGCCGGCCGGAGCGTGCGCAGCGTCTTGCGGCACGCGTAGTCGAGTGCCGCGGAGCCCGTTACCCACTCAATCAAATGGTGAATCATGCGTGAACTGAACAGCACCGAGCATGCCGCAGTCTCCGGCGGCCTGTCCACCAGCGACGTGAAGGACTGGATCTCGAACCTCCTTCGGCCGAAGCCCGCCGAGCCCTACGTCAATCCGTTCCCGAGCGCCGGCGCGGAGGAAGGCGCGCTGGAGACGATCGGCAAGATCATCGTCGTGGCGGCGGTGACGACCCTCGCGGCGCTGTTCCGGGCCGGCTCGAAGCCGTCCGCCTGACAGCAAGCAGGACGTCCGGTCGGATGCCGCCCACTCTATCCGGTTCGCAGTCCTATATCAACGAGTCGGTGCGATCCGATGAAAAGGATCCGCTCGCACGGATGTACGGCTCATTTCTGGACGGATTGCGATTGTGAGCGGTGTTGTCGACCAGATAAATTTATCCGGCCGCGTCCATCAAAGGCCGGCGTGTAATTTTTAGAGACTCTTACAGGAAACCAAAACATGAGCAAACAACTTACCCTGGCTTCGATCGTGACGGCAGTCATGGCATTCGCACCGCTGGCCGCGCACGCGTATGACGGCACGGTGACCTTCTCGGGCGCACTGAGCGGCGCATCGTGCGAAATCAAGGTCAACGGCACCGCCAACAACGGCACGGTCCAGCTGCCGACGGTGGGTGCGGCCCAACTGGGCGAGAAGGGCAAGACGTCGGGCTCGACGACCTTCGCGATCGAGCTGAGCAAGTGCCAGAACGCAGGCGAGTCGGTTCGCGCATTCTTCGAAGCCGGTCCGAACGTCGACAACACGGACGGCACGCTGATCAACCGTGCGGCAACCAACGTCGCGAAGAACGTCGCGGTGCAGCTGCTCGACACGTACGGCGAAACGCTGAAGGTCGGTGACGACAGCCAGCGCACCGTCACCCCGGTCGCCCTCACGGACGGTGCCGCGAAGCTGGTCTACGGCGCGCAGTACTACGCGAAGGACGCGACGACCGCGGGTAGCGTGAGCACGTCGGTCACGTACTCGATCGACTACCTGTAAGCCTTCGCGCACAGCGGGCGGGCTGCGCGGCATCGCCGCCGATGCGGCACGATGCCGTGCAGGTCCGCCGGTCGACGCATGGCCTGATCGACGTCGACGGCGCACTGCGGGAAACGCCGCTTGCCGGCGTTTCCCGCCCATTGAGTTCACGCACCATGTTTCCAGTTTTCTCGTTCATTTCGCGCCGCGCCGCGGCATGTGTCTGCGTCGCGCTCGCATGCTTCGCGCAGCAGGCGGCGGCCAGCGTCATCATTTCCGGCACCCGCGTGATCTATCCGGCGGGCGATCGTGAAATCACCGTCAAGCTGGACAACACCGGCAAGCAGCCGGCGCTCGTACAGGCATGGATCGACGACGGCGATCTGAAGTCGCGCCCCGGCACCGCGAAGGTTCCGTTCGTGCTGATGCCGCCCGTGTTCCGCATCGATCCCGCCAAGGGGCAGACGGTGAGAATCGTCTACACCGGCGATTCGCTGCCGCAGGACAAGGAATCGGTGTTCTGGCTGAACGTGCTCGACATTCCGCCGAAAGTCGAGGAATCGGCCTCGACGACAGCGCTGCAGCTCGCGTTCCGCTCGCGGATCAAGCTGTTTTTCCGGCCGGCCGGTCTCGACGGCGACGGCGCGGTTGCCGCGGCGAAAGCTGTCCAGTGGTCGGTCGTGCCCGACGGCGGCGGCAAGGGCCACGTGCTGCGCGCGACGAATCCATCGCCGTTCAACGTCACCGTGCTGAGCGCGCGGGTCGATCACGACGGCCGCACGTTCACGGCGAAGGACGGCGCAATGATCGCACCCGGCGCATCGCAGACGTTCGCACCCGACGCCCCGCTGCCCGATCTGCCGGCCGGCACGAAGCTCGGCTACTCGACGATCAACGACTTCGGCTCCGAGGCGAAGTGGGACGCGGCGATCACGCCCGCACCCTGAAGCTGGACGCGGCGACCGCGCCCGCGCCCTGACCCGAACGAGCGTGGCTGCCTCTCGGTTGCCGCGCACCGGCCGCCCGCTGCCAACACGTTCACATCGACTATCAGGAACACGATCATGGAACACGCACACCGCGCGGCGAAGCCGTGCGCGAGCCCGCCTGCGCCTGTTCTGCGCCGCTCGCACGCGATGGTGCTGCTCGCCTGTTCTGCGATGCCGCTCGGCGCCGCGGCGAACACGCTCGCGCCCGCCGACGACCGGCAGCCCCGGATCGGCGAGCGCACGACCCAACAGGATGCGCCGCCCGCCGGCGTGCAGTTCAATCCGGACTTCGTGCTGTCCGAGCCGGGCAGCGAGATCGATCTCTCGCGCTATGAACAAGGCAACCCGGTCTGGCCCGGCCAGTATCGCGCCGACGTCTACCTGAACGGCACGCTGCTCGGCCGCGACGACGTGACGGTGCGTGAAGTGCGCAGCGGCGTCACGAAGGTCTGTGTCAGCCGCCGGCTGCTGGACAAGTTCAACCTGGATCTCGGCCGGATTCCGGCCGACCGGCTCGCGACGCTCGACGATGCCGGCGCGTGCGTGTCGCTGGAAGAGCTGGTGCCGGCCGCGTCGCTGTCGCTCGATTCCTCGGCCGCGCGCGTCGACGTGCGGATTCCGCAGGCACTGCTGCGCCGCACCGCGCGAGGCTACGTCGACCCGTCGATGTGGGACCACGGCGTGACGGCCGGGATCGTCGGCTACAACGCGAACGTGTACCGCAACGCGTCGCACGGTGCCGGCTCGAGCTCCGCGTATGTCGGCGTGAATGCCGGCCTGAACGTCGGCGGCTGGTACTTCCGGCACGACGGCGCGCTGAACTGGGAACAGCGCGAAGGCCGGCACTACGGCGCCGTCAACACCTACGTGCAGCGCGACCTGAGCGCCATCAACGCGCGGATCCGGATCGGCGACGCGAATACGTCGGGCGAGGTGTTCGACACGTTCGCGTTCCGCGGCGTGCAGATCGCGACCGACGACCGGATGTGGCCCGACTCCCAGCGCGGCTATGCACCCGTCGTGCGCGGCATCGCGAATTCGAACGCGCGCGTGACGGTGCGCCAGAACAGCGCAATCATCTACGACACGACGGTGCCGCCCGGCTCGTTCGTGATCGACGACCTGTACCCGACCGGCTACGGCGGCGATCTCGACGTGACCGTCACCGAGGCGGACGGCAGCGAGCGCCGCTTCAAGGTGCCGTACGCGGCGGTTCCGCAGTCGCTGCGGCCGGGCCGGAGGCGGTTCAGCTTCGTCGCCGGCACAGTGCGCGACCGGAGCCTGTCGCACACGCCGCGCATCGTGCAGGCAACCTATACGCACGGCATCAACAACCTGCTGACGCTGTACGGCGGCGTGCTCGCGAACGAGAACTACCAGAACGTGCTGCTGGGCGGCGCGTTCAACACGCCGATCGGCGCGATGGCCGTCGACGTGTCCGGCGCGTTCACGTCGAAGTACGGCCAGCGGATGAGCGGGACCAGCGTGCGCGTCACGTACAGCAAGACGATCGAGGCGACGAACAGCAGCCTGTCGGTCGCCGCGTACCGCTTCTCGTCGTCCGGCTACCTCGACCTGAGCAACGCGATGACGTTCGTCGACAACGTGCATCGCAACCTGACGGGCGCCGCCGCGGTGCCGGCATCGCGCGCGCGCAATCGCGTGTCGGTCACGGCGAGCCAGCGGCTCGGCGAGCGCGGCGGCCAGCTGTACGTGAGCGGCTACACGCAGAACTACTGGTCGCGCAGCGGCACCGACACGCAATTCCAGGTCGGCTACAGCAACCGTTATCGCATGTTCGACTACAACATCTCGGCGAACCGCGCGCGCACGTTCGCTGGCGACGCCGACACGCAGTACATGCTGACCGTGTCGATGCCGCTCGGGCCGAAGGCGCGCGCGCCGCGGATGAGCGTCAACGTCGCGCGCGACAGCGCGAGCGGCGTCACGGCGATGGCGACCGCAAGCGGCCTGATCGGCGCCGGCAGCGAGGGCAGCTATTCGGTATCGGCGGCGCGCAACGCCGGCCCGACCTATGCGGGCAACGTCGCCGCCCAGTACCGGACGCCCTACACGGCGGTGCATGGCGCGTTCGGCAAGGGGAGCGGCTACGGATCGGCATCGCTCGGCCTGAGCGGCGCGATCGTCGCGCATCCGGGCGGCGTGACGGCGACGCCGTATGCCTCCGACACGATGGCGATCGTCGCGGCGCCGCGCGCGCGCGGCGCGACGGTGACGGGCTACGGCGGCGTCCGGCTCGATCCGCGCGGCTACGCGGTCGTGCCGTACCTGAGCCCCTATCGCCTGAACCAGATCGAGATCGATCCGCGGGGCCTGCCTGCGGACGTCGAGCTGCAGTCGACGAGCCAGCAGGTCGCGCCACGCCACGGCGCGGTCGTGATGTTGCGCTACCCGACGGTGACGGGGCGCCCGGTGCTGATCCAGACGCGGGCGTCGGACGGCACGGAGCTGCCGTTGGGCGCGCCGGTGTTCGACGGCAACGGCAACAATGTCGGGATGGTGTCGCAGGGCGGGCAGATCTACGCGCGCCTGTCGGCGCCGCGCGACCGGCTGACCGTGAAATGGGGCCATGCCGATGCGTGGCAATGTTCGATCAAGGTCGCCTTGCCGTCGCTCGACGAGCGCGCGGCACCCGTGAGCATCGAGCGCTTCGACGCGCCGTGCGAAATCGACGCGAAGCCCGCTGGCGTCGCCGGCAACCGCACGAAACAGCGGCCGTCCGTTTGACGAAGGACGGCAGGAGGAATTTCGATGAAACGCAACACGATGAAGATGAAGCGGGCCCGAAGCGGGCGCGGCACGATGCTGCTGCGAACGGCTGCGGCCACGCTGCTGCTCGGCGCGGCCGGCATCGGTGCCGCGCAGGCCGCCGCGCTGGCGAAGTGCGAGAGCACGTCCAATGCGAGACTGGCAACGTTGCCCGCCAATCTGAAAATCGCGTGGGACGCGCCGGTCAACACGGTGCTGTGGAAGCAGAGCGGGATCCAGATTTCCGCGAGGTGCTGGCAGGTGCTGCCCCTGTCGGGCGACATGGATGCAATGTTCTACCGCTACAGGGACGATCCGAAGCTCATCGCCAACGGGATCGCGCTGTACATGACCTACAACGGCAATCGCGGACACGGGGAAGCGGCGATTCCGACGGGCACGAAGATCCCGCGGACCGGCCCGGTACCCGTGACGGCGACGATCGACGTCGAGCTGGTGAAAATCGGCGAGACGCCGTCCACGCCGACGAATCTCCCGCTGAGGTCGGTGCTGGCCGGGATGATCTCCGCGCCGAACGAACAGTCCGATAGCGCGCGCTACTTGTTGTACGGCTTCGAGAACGTCTCGTTCCAGAAGACGACCTGCACGACGACGACCCCTGCGCTCCAGGTCGAGCTCGGCACGCACACGCTAGGCAAGGCGGGCGGGATCGGTACCGGGGTCGGCTCGACGTCGCCGTCGAAGGATTTCGCGGTCGGGATTCAATGCGACTCCGGCGTCGCCGGCGACTTCGTCGTCAACATGATGCTCGAGGGCAATGCGCTCGACGCGGCGAACGGCGTGCTGGCGCTGTCGTCCGGAAGCAAGGCGACGGGCGTCGGGATTCAGCTGCTCAAGAGCGACGGCCAGCCGGCGCAGCTCGGTACGCCGTGGCAGATCGCCGATTCTCCGTCGTCGCAGGCCAGGTCGCCGAACTTCTCGGTACCGCTGTCGGCCCGCTATTACCAGGCGGCCGCAACCGCCAAACCCGGCACCGCCAACGGCACGGCCACGTTTACGATCATCTACCGATAAGGTGTGCCGCGCCGTCAAATCAGCCCGTTCTCGTACGCATAGCGGACCAGATGGATGTTCGCATCGGCCTGCAGCTTGTGCATCGCCGTGTGCTTCTGCGTCGAAACGGTGCTGACCGAGCGGCCGAGCTGCTTCGCGATGCTGACGAGCGAATGACCTGACACGAACAGGCGCACGACGTCCAGCTCCTTTTGCGTGAGCTTCGGCGGCACGCTGTGCGGCAGCGCCCCGCCCTGCTCGACGATCGCGCGGATCGTCGGCGAGAAGTAACGGGTGCCGCCCGAGCAGAGATGGCGGCACGCGCGCACCACCTCCACGGCGGCGTCCTCCTTGCTGACGATCGCGCTCACGCCGAGCCTCGTCGCGGCCGCGAACACGCTCGGATTCGATTGCGCGGTGAACAGCACACGCCTTGCGTGCGGCACGACTTCGCGCAGCTTGCGCAGCAGCATGAACCCGTCGAGCGGCCTGTCGCCGCGACTCATCGAAAAATCGCTGACGACGATGTCGGTCGGCGACACGGTCAGCGCATCGATCAACGCCGTGCCGCGATCGCAAACGTGCACGACGCGAAACGTCGGGCTCCACTGCGGCAGGCTGCGGAGCAATTCCAATACGACAGGATGGTCATCCGCAATTGCAATGGTTATCGCGTTCATGTCCCATTTATATGATGTGTCGATCAGACAGCGGAAAACGCAGCCTATCTCATTCACCAATAAAGTAAATCGGACAACCAAGTAAAAACGCCAATGCGGTCGTGAAATGTTAAATACCGGAGACGGAAGAATCCGGACGCGCATAGTGCGAATCGCTTCACCGGCTCGATTCGAAACAGTCGCGGTCGCGCCCCGCGCCTGCCCGCCGCGCCGTATCCTGGCGACGCCGACGGCCATTTTCCGAGCGCACGCCATACGGTCTTGCGCCACCGATACCGCACATCGGGTCTGACGCCGTTTTCTGGAAAACCGTTGAGAATTTCCGCATCCCGCGAAAGGTGACGGAAGGTTTCATATCTCAATACGGGTTTCGACGATGCGCCCGGCATCGCCGCATGAATATAGCGGCAGCGCCTCGCCAACGGTCAGGCCTCGCGTCGACCGTGCCCCTTTTTTTGCGGCAGGCGCACAACCGGTGAGCGCCTGCAAATTCCGTCCGTCACCGCCCGCGCGAACGGGCAATTCGGTCCTTTTGCCGCGCCAACCGCTTGACCTGCGCCGACCGTATCGATAGCGTTTCGGCTTCGCCCGGGCGGCTTTGGCCGCCGGGGCTGCGACGGCGGCCGAATTCCGGCCCCGCGCGGCCGGGCACAGGATGGAAAAGGACGATGCAGAAACTCGATGCGGCGAGCCCGCAGGCGTGCTCGACGGATTTCACCGCCGACAACGTCGCGCGCCTGAAGGCGCTGTTCCCTGAACTCGTGACCGAGGGGCCGGATGGCGTGTCGGTCGACGTGGATGCGCTGAAGGCCCTGGTCGGCGACCGCGCGGTCGGCGACGCGGACGAAAAATACGGCTTTCACTGGCACGGCAAGCGCCGCGCGCGGCAGGCGGCACTCACGCCGACGACCGGCACGCTGCGGCCCTGCCCGGCCGACAGCGTCGCGTGGGACGACACCCGCCACCTCGTGATCGAGGGCGACAACCTCGACGTGATGAAGCTGCTGCACAAGAGCTACGCGGGCAAGGTCAAGCTGGTCTACATCGATCCGCCGTACAACACCGGCAGCGATTTCGTCTATCCGGACGATTTCAGCGACAGCATCGGTCATTACCTGTCGATCACCGGACAGGCCGACGACGGCATCAAGCGCAGCACCAATACCGAGGCGAGCGGCCGGTTCCATACCGACTGGCTGAACATGATCTACCCGCGCCTGAAGCTCGCGCACGCGCTGTTGTCCGACGAGGGCCTGATCGCGGTGCACATCGACGAGCACGAGGTGCATGCGCTCGTGCTGGTGCTGCGCGAGATCTTCGGCGAGGAGAACGAGCTCGGCGTCGCGGTGTGGGACAAGCGCAATCCGAAGGGCGACGCGCGCGGCGTCGCGTACCAGCACGAGTCGCTGGTGCTGTTCGCGCGCAACGCCGAGACGCTGCTCGAGCGCGCGCCGTTGAGGCGGCCCAAGCGCAACGCGCAGCGCATGCTCGACGCCGCGCAGGACGCGCTGCGCCGCAGCGCGACGCGCGACGAGGCGGCGCAGGCGTATCGCGCGTGGATCAGGGCGCAGACGACGCTGTCCGGCGGCGAGGCGATGTACGACCGCCTGTCGGCCGACGGGCGCGTCTACAGGCTGGTGTCGATGGCGTGGCCGAACAAGAAGAAGGCGCCGGACGACTACTTCATCCCGCTGGTCCATCCGGTCACCAAGCGCCCCTGCCCGGTGCCGGAGCGCGGCTGGCGCAATCCGCCCGCGACGATGCAGTCGCTGCTCGAACGCGGCCTGATCGAGTTCGGGCAGGACGAGCGCACGCAGCCGCAGCGGATCTATTACCTCGACGAGAACATGTACGAGAACGTGCCGTCGGTGCTGCCGTTCGGCGGCTCGGACGATGCGCTGCTGAAGGCGCTCGGCGTGCCGTTCGAGCAGCCGAAGCCGGTCGACTTCGCCGCATCGGTGATCGGCTGGTGCACGAGCGGCGACGACATCGTGCTCGACTGCTTCGCCGGCTCCGGCTCGACCGGCCACGCGGTGATGGCGCTCAACGCGGCCGACGGTGGCCACCGCCGCTACGTGCTCGTGCAGCTGCCCGAGCCGCTCGACCGCACCGACAAGGCGCAGCACGCGGCGGCCGAGTTCTGCCGCAAGCTGAAAAAGCCGCTGACGCTCGCCGAGCTGACCAAGGAGCGCCTGCGGCGCGCCGCGCAGCAGATCGCGCGCGACTATCCGGAAAGCAGCGGCGACCTCGGTTTTCGTGCGTTCCGGCTCGATTCGACCAACGTGATCGAATGGGACCCGCGGCGCGACGATCTCGATCACGCGCTGTTCGCGTCGATCGAGCACATCAAGACCGGCCGCACCGACGAGGATCTGCTGGTCGAGCTGGTGCTCAAGCTCGGCCTCGACCTGTGCACGCCGATCGCGCATCACACGGTCGCCGGCAAGACGGTGCACACGATCGGCACCGCGATCGTCGCGTGCTTCGACGCGCGCATCGCGCGCGACGACGCCGAGCCGCTCGCCGACGGCATCGTCGCGCTGCTCGACACGATCGGCGCGACACGCGACGTGACGTGCCTGTTCCGCGACAGCGGCTTCGTCGACGACGTCGCCAAGCTCAATCTCGCCGCGCTGCTCGAGCAGCATGGCGTGAAGCGCGTGCGGAGTCTCTGATGCGGCACGACACGACCTGCATGACGCCGGCGCGGGTGTGCGCGGCGAGCGTTGAAGCGCGACGCGCGCACGGAGGGCGCTGACGATGCGGCTGCATTTCGAAGCGGATCTCGACTACCAGCACGAGGCGATCGAAGCCGTCTGCGACCTGTTTCGCGGACAGGAGGCGTGCCAGGGCGAATTCAGCGTGATCGCCCCCGGCGCGCCCGCCGATCCGGCGAACCCGCAGTGGACGCTCGGCATCGGCGCGTCGGAGCTGGGCATCGGCAACCGGCTGTCGCTGACGCCCGACGCGCTCGCGCGCAACCTCGCCGACGTGCAGCTGCGCGGCGGCCTGCCGCCGTCCGGCACGCCGCTGTCGCACGACTTCACGGTCGAGATGGAGACCGGCACGGGCAAGACCTATGTCTACCTGCGCACGGTCTTCGAGCTGAACCGCCGCTACGGCTTCACGAAATTCGTGATCGTCGTGCCGTCGGTCGCGATCAAGGAAGGCGTGTACAAGACGCTCATGATCACCGACGAGCATTTCCGCGGGCTGTACGCGGGCGTGCCGTTCGACTACTTCCTGTACGACTCCGCGAAGCTCGGCCAGGTCCGCAACTTCGCGGCGAGCGCGACGATCCAGATCATGGTGGTGACGGTCGCCGCGATCAACAAGAAGGACGTCAACAACCTCTACAAGGACAGCGAGAAGACCGGCGGCGAGAAGCCGATCGACCTGATCCGCGCGACCCGGCCGATCGTGATCGTCGACGAGCCGCAGAGCGTCGACGGCGGCCTCGAGGGGCGCGGCAAGGAAGCGCTCGCGGCGATGGCGCCGCTGTGCACGCTGCGCTATTCGGCGACGCACGCCGACAAGCATCACATGGTGTACCGGCTCGACGCGGTCGACGCGTACGAGCGCAAGCTGGTCAAGCAGATCGAGATCGCATCGGCGATCGTCGAGGACGCGCACAACAAGCCGTACGTGCGGCTCGTGTCGGTGTCGAACCGGCGAGGCGCGATCGCCGCGCGCGTCGAACTGGACGTCGCGACCGCCGCGGGCGTGAAGCGCCAGGCCGTGTCGGTGGCCGACGGCGACGATCTTGCGCGGGTGACGAAGCGCGAGCTGTACGCCGGCCTGCGGATCGGCGAGATCAACGCGGCGAAGGGCGCGGAATACGTCGAGCTGCGCTTTCCCGGCGGCGAGGCGTTCCTGTCGCTCGGCGAGACGCACGGCGACATCGACACGCTTGCCGTGCAGCGCGAGATGATCCGCCGCACGATCCGCGAGCATCTCGACAAATCGCTGCGCCTGCGCGCGCGCGGCGTGAAGGTGCTGTCGCTGTTCTTCGTCGATTCCGTCGACAAGTACCGGCAGTACGACGCGCACGGCACGCCCGTCAAGGGCGAGTATGCGCGGATCTTCGAAGAGGAATACGCGCGTGCGGCGCGCGTGCCGGCGTACCGGCCGCTGTTCGACGGCGTCGATCTCGCGAGCGCGGTCGAAGCCGCGCACAACGGCTATTTCTCGATCGACCGCAAGGGCGGCTGGACCGACACGAGCGAAAGCAGCGCCGGCAGCCGCGAGAACGCCGAGCGCGCCTACAGCCTCATCATGCGCGAGAAGGAAGCGCTGCTGTCGTTCGACACGCCGCTGCAGTTCATCTTCTCGCACTCGGCGCTGAAGGAAGGCTGGGACAACCCGAACGTATTCCAGATCTGCACGCTGCGCGACATCCAGACCGAGCGCGAGCGCCGCCAGACGCTCGGCCGCGGGCTGCGGCTGTGCGTCGACCAGCAGGGCGAACGGGTGCGCGATGCGGGCGTCAACATGCTCACCGTGATCGCGACCGAACGCTACGAAAGCTTCGCGGAAAACCTGCAGAAGGAGATCGAGGCCGACACCGGCATCCGTTTCGGCATCGTCGAGGAGCATCAGTTCGCGGCGCTCGCGGTGCAGGAAGGCGACGGGCCCGCGCATGCGCTCGGCGTCGAGCTGTCGAGCGTGCTGTGGACGCATCTGGGCGCGCACGGCTACATCGATGCGCAAGGCAAGGTGCTCGACGCGCTGAAGGACGCGCTGCGGCGCGGCGCGCTCGTGCTGCCGGAGGCCTTCGAGACGCTGCGGCCGGCGATCGTCGCGACGCTGAGGAAGCTGTGCGGCCGCTTCGAGGTCCGCAACGCGGACGATCGCCGCGAGATCGCGCTGCGCCGCGACGCGTCCGGCAAGGCGGTGTATCTCGGCGACGATTTCCGCGCGCTGTGGGATCGCATCAAGCACCGCACCGTCTACCGCGTGCAGTTCGACAACGCGAAGCTGGTGCAGGATTGCGCGGCCGCGCTGCGCGACGCGCCGGACGTCGCGCGCGCGCGGCTGCAATGGCGCAAGGCGGAAATCGACATCGGCAAGTCGGGCGTCGAGGCGATCGAGACGGCCGGCGCGGGCACCGTGCTGATCGACGAAGGTGAGCTGCTGTTGCCCGATCTGCTCACGGAGCTGCAGGACCGCACGCAACTGACGCGCCGCTCGCTCGCGACGATCCTCGCCGACAGCGGGCGGCTCGACGACTTCCGCCGCAATCCGCAGCAGTTCATCGCGCTCGCGGCGGACGCGATCAACCGCTGCAAGCGGCTCGCGCTGGTGGACGGCATCGCCTACCGGAAGCTCGGCGGCCGGCACGTGTACGCGCTCGAATCGCTCGGGCACGAGACGCTGACGGGCTATCTGCGCAACCTGCGCACCGACGCGCGCAAGTCGATCCACGAAGCAGTGGTGTGCGATTCGGACACCGAACGGGCGTTTGCCGACGCGCTCGAGCTGCACGGCGACGTGAAGCTGTACGCGAAGCTGCCCGGATGGTTCCGGGTGCCGACTCCGCTCGGCAGCTACAACCCGGACTGGGCGGTGCTGATCGAGCAGGACGGCGACGTGCATCTGTACTTCGTCGTCGAGACGAAGAGCAGTCTCGTCGACGGCGACCTGCGCGAGCACGAACGCGCGAAGATCGCATGCGGCGAAGCGCATTTCCGCGCGCTCGCCGACGGCGACAATCCCGCGCGGTTCGTGCGGGCGCGCAGCGTCGACGACGTGTTCGCGCAGGCACTGAAGGGGTAAGCGGGCGATCGCGCCCGCCTCCGCCTCACGCTGCGCCGCCCGGCGCAGCGGCCGCCCCGCCGGCCACGCTGCTGTTTACAGCGCGTGGCCGAACCCGCGGTGTTTCATATGATGCGTGACGTGCGAGTGGCCGTGGCCGGTGAACGAATGGTCGTGGCCCGGCTGCGCGCCGGCGCGATCGGCGATCGTGTCCGAACGATCGGCCGCGCGAGTCAGCCCCTTGTCGCGGTCGGCGGACCGCAGGCCGTTCGAATTGCTCGCGGCCGCGCTGTTCGCGTGGCCCCCCGACATCCCGCCGCCCGCACCACCCGCTCCGCCACCGCCATGGCCGCCGCCGTTGCCGTTGCCGTTGCCGCCTGCCGCTGCCTGTGCCGAAACCGCGCCGAGCGCGAGGAGGGCCGCCGCGACGGTGGAAAGGATGCGCTGCGTTGTCATGTCGAGCTCCTTCAAGTACGTTAAGGTGGTCCAATTGTACGAATGCCCGGCGCACGCGTCCGGCCGGGCTTGTAAATAATCGTAACGCGCCGTGCGGCGCACACAGGGAAACCGGATGAATACGCGCAGCGCAGTGTCCCCCCGTCCCGCGATCCCCCGCACGGTGTGGGCGCTGGGTTTCGTCAGCCTGTTGATGGACCTGTCGTCGGAGCTCGTGCATGCGCTGCTGCCAATCTATCTCGTGTCGACGATGGGCATGAGCGTCGCCGCGCTCGGCGTGCTCGAAGGCGCGGCCGAGGCGACCGCGCTGATCGTCAAGATCTTCTCCGGCGCGATCAGCGACTGGCTCGGCCGCCGCAAGGCCCTGCTGCTCGTCGGCTACGGGCTCGCGGCGCTCACCAAGCCGCTCTTTCCGCTCGCGAACGTGGCGGGCGTCGTGATCGCCGCGCGGCTCATCGACCGGGTCGGCAAGGGCATCCGCGGCGCGCCGCGCGACGCGCTCGTCGCCGATGTCGCCCCGCCCGAGATCCACGGCGCGTGCTTCGGCCTGCGGCAGTCGATGGACACCATCGGCGCGGTCGGCGGCCCGCTCGCCGCGGTCGTGCTGATGCTCGCGTTCGCGGATCACATCCGCGCGGTGCTGTGGTTCGCGGTGATCCCCGCGTTCGCGACGCTCGCGGTGATCCTGTTCGGCGTGCGCGAGCCCGAGGTCCCGCGCGCGGGACGCACGTTCCGCTCGCCGCTGCACTGGGACGCGCTGCGCGCGTTTTCCGGGCGCTACTGGTTCGTCGTGGTGATCGGCGCGATGTTTACGCTCGCGCGCTTCAGCGAGGCGTTCCTCGTGCTGCGGGCGCAGCAGACCGGGATGGATCTCGCGTGGATTCCGGCGGTGATGGTCGTGATGAGCCTGACTTATGCGCTGTCCGCGTATCCGGTCGGGATCGTGTCGGACCGTGTCGACCGGCGCGCGCTGCTCGCGATCGGCATGGCGCTGCTGTTCGCCGCCGACCTGCTGCTCGGATCGAGTGCCGGCAAGATCGCGGTGTTCGCCGGGGTCGCGGTGTGGGGGCTGCACATGGGCTTCACGCAGGGCATTCTCGCGGCGATGGTCGCCGACACCGCGCCGGCGGCGCTGCGCGGCACCGCGTTCGGCGTGTTCAACCTGGCGAGCGGGATCGCGATGCTGCTCGCGAGCGCGATCGCCGGGTGGCTGTGGCAGCGGTTCGGTGCGCCGACCACGTTCTTCTGCGGCGCGGCGCTGGTCGTCATGCCGCTCGCGATGTGCGCGTTCGCGCCGGCCAGGGCGGATCGCGCGAACTGACCGGCAGCCGGGGCGCGCCCGCCAGGCCGCACGCCCGTCGCCGTCGCGCTTACTGCGGCAGCGCCGCCTGCGCGGCGGCCTGGCGTTGTGCCGCCTGCTCCTGCGCGTGCTTCTTCGCCAGATGGTGCCCGACGATGCAGCCGCCGACCGCGCCTGCGACCGCGTGGTGTCCTGCGTAGTGGCCGGCGACGCCGCCCACGACCGCGCCCTTCAGGCAGCCGGCGGCGTGCGCGCTGCCGATCGTCGCGGCGGCCAGTGCGGCGGTGGCCGCGAGCAGTTTGATACGGTGGGTTTTCATGCGATCACGCTCCGGATTGGGGAGTGTCCGATATGGGGCCCGTCCGTGCCGATTCAATAGCCCCAGCGGCGGCCGCCGTCGCGCCACTCATGCTCACGCCATTCGTGTTCGCGCCATTCATGGCGGCGCCACTCGTGCTCGCGCCATTCGCGTTCGCGCCAGCCACCGTCGTAGCCGCGATAGCCGACCGCGACGGGCGCGTAGGCGACCGGCGGCGGCGCCACGTACACCGGTTCCGCGGGTACGTAGACACCCGGCACGCCAAGACCGATCGCCACGTCGACATGGGCCGATGCGGCCGTCGAGACCGCCAGCACTGCGACACCGAGCACTGCACCGAGAATCTTCTTGTTCATCTCGCCACTCCGCGCACATTGAAGTGCTTCATGTGAATACGGTTCGGAGTGTAGGCGTCGGGGTCGAATACAGGTGAAACCGCCATGCGAGAGTGGTAACGGCCGATTACGGCGACGCGCTCAGGCGCCGTCCGCGATGCCTCCGCCCGGGCTGCGCAGCCAGTGGACGCTGAACAGTCCGGCCGCATCCGTCCAGACCGCGCCCGGCTCGAATCCTGCGCGCGACGCGACTTCCCGGAAACCGTCGATCGTGAACTTGTGCGAGTTTTCCGTGTGGATGTGCTCGCCGGCGTCGAAGCGAAACGCGCGGCCGAGCACGCGCACCGTCTGCTCGCGCAGGCTGACGAGGTGCATTTCGATACGCTGGCGCGGCGGATCGTAGAACGCGCGATGCGCGAAGCCGTCGAGGTCGAAGTCGGCGCCCAGTTCCGCGTTCGCCCGCCTGAGCAGATTCAGGTTGAACCGCGCGGTCACGCCCTGCGCGTCGTTGTATGCGCGGTGCAGCGTGTCCGGGTCCTTGACCAGATCCACGCCGACCAGCAGCGCGCCACCTCGCAGCAGCCGCGCCGCGTCGCGCAGGAAACGGTCCGCTTCGTCCAGCGTGAAATTGCCGATCGTCGAGCCGGGGAAGAAGCCGATGCGCCGCCGCCGTGTCGCAGACAGCGGCAGCAGTTGCTCCGCCCGGGTGTAGTCTGCCGCCAGCGGCGCGACGTCCAGCCACGGATAGGCCGCGCGCAGCCGCCCGGCAGAGTCGTGCAGGTGCTCGGCGGAAATGTCGACGGGCACGTAGCGCGCGGGCGCACTGTCCGGCGCGAACGCGTCGAGCAGGATGCGGATCTTCGCCAGTGAACCGGCGCCGAATTCGACGATGTCGGCGCCCGGCCCGATCCGCCGGACGATGTCGGCGGCGTGGGTACGCAGGATCGCCAGCTCGGCGCGGGTCGGGTAATACTCCGGCAGTTCGCAGATGCGGTCGAACAGCGCGGAGCCCGCCGCGTCGTAGAAATACTTCGGCGGAATGCTGCGCGGCGAGCGCGACAGGCCCGCGAGCAGGTCGCGCGCGAACTCGCCCGGGTGCGGCCCGTCGGCCGCATGGATGCCGCCCGTCGCGGCGCTCAGGTCAGATGTCTCGCGCAAGCCGGACTCCCGAAAACTGCCAGCGCGCGGCCGGCGGAAAGTAATTGCGGTACGTCGGCCGCGCGTGTCCCGGCGGCGTCGCGACGCTGCTGCCGCGCAGCACCTGCTGGCCGACCATGAACTTGCCGTTGTATTCGGCGGCGATGCCCGCCAGCGGACGGAACCCCGGATACGGCTCGTAGGACGATCGCGTCCACTGCCACACACAGCCCGTCATCTGCCGGACGCCGTCGGCGTCGAATGCGGCCTCCCACTCGAATTCGGTCGGCAGGCGCGCGCCCGCCCATTCCGCATACGCGGCCGCTTCGTAGAAGCTCACGTGCGCGACCGGCGCATCCGGCGCGAGCGGCGTCAGGCCATCCGCCCCGAACGCATGCCAGCCCACGCGCGACGCGCCGTCGGCCGCCCGCCAGTAGGCCGGCGCATGCAGGCGGTCGCGCTGCACCATCGCCCATCCGTCCGACAGCCAGAATGCCGGGCGCGCATAGCCGTCGTCCTCGATGAATGCGGCGAATTCCGCGTTCGTCACGAGCCGGTCGGCGATCTCGTAGGACGGCAGCATGATCGTGTGGCGGGGACGTTCGTTGTCGAACGCAAAGCCGCGTCCGTCGTGGCCGACGTCGACGAGGCCGCCCGGCCGGCGCAGCCAGCGAACCGGCGCCGCAGCGGCCGGCGCGGCGGCGCGCGCGGTGTCGGCGCACGCGTAGGCCGGCATCAGCGGATTACACGAGAACGCGTGCAGGATGTCGGTGACGATCAGCTCCTGATGCTGCTGCTCGTGGTGCAGGCCGAGCTCGATGTCCGGCGCGGCCGCCTCCAGCCAGCGCGAATCGGCGTCGGCGAGCGCCTGCAGCATCGCTTCGTCCACGTAATGCCGGTACGCGCGCACTTCCGCGAGCGACGGACGCGTCAACAGGCCGCGCTGCGGCCGCGGGTGGCGTGGGCCGAGCGATTCGTAATAGGAGTTGAAGAGGAATGCGTAGGCGTTATCGAACGGACGATAGCCTTCGACGCGGCGCATCAGCACGACCGTCTCGAAGAACCACGTCGTATGCGCCAGATGCCACTTCGTCGGGCTCGCGTCGGGCATCGACTGCACCGTCTGGTCCTCCGCGGATAGCGTCTTCGTCAGCGCGACGCTGTGCGCGCGAACGTCCCGGAAGCTGCGCTGTAGCTGGGATGCGAGGAGGCTCATCGTCGTACCGTCCACATCACGAAAGCTGCGTTGCCGGAGGCCAGGGCCGGACGAGGCGCGGCCCTCCCAGCAGTATGGTGCAGAAATGCGAACGCCGCGAATACCGTGAATGCCGATTGACGGGCGGTGACGATGCAAGCACCGGTGCCGTGCACGCCACACGCGTGCCGTGAGTAAAGCGAATTCGCTTTACTCACCTTCGAAACGGCTACCCTCGCCGACGGCAGGCGTCGTGTATAGTGGACAGCGCCTGGACGGCGGTCCGGCGCAAGCGCCTGTTGCGCGCGGTCATGGAGCGGGAGCAGTCAGGCTTGCGTTCGAACCTGCGACACATGCCGTGACAGGCAGTCCCCTGTAGCCACGCCAACGTCATACCGCTTTGCAAGCATGTGAACTTCCAGAGAAGATGACCCCGACAGCTATGGCTAATTTGGCACCTAGTCTCACTTCGCCCAGTCTCGCGAGCGATTCCACCCTGCTGTTCTCGGCCTATGCGTTCGGTTGGGGATTCTGCGCGTTCGCGCTGCCGGCCGATGTCGTCTGCGAACGACTCGGCGCGGCCAATGCCACCCCGCGGCAGTTGCTGCTCGCGTTCGAACTCGGCAGGCAGCGGATCCTCGTCGCCATCGAGCGGCGAATCGACTCGAATACCGGCGAGCGCATCACGCTCGCGGTCGACGACTTCTGACGCCAGGCGGCGCGTGCCGCGACACCGCGGCGGGTCAAGTGGGAAGCGCCCCGATCTGCACGCGGCGCATGCGCGATCCGGAAGGCCTGGCGGGGCGGCACCATGTTGGCGCGCAGGATGCGCGCTTGCCCCGCCGTGCCCGCGCTTCGGGCGCTGTTACGACTTGGCCGGCCGGCCCGTCTTGACGGTCTCGACCGCCTCGACGGCCGCGAGCAGGCGCTTGTCCGCGGCGGCTTCCAGCATCAGCAGGCCAGCGCGCAGCAGTTCGCTCTTCTTGACCGACACGCCTGCCTCGAGGCACTTCTGCTTGAGCGCGGCAATCTTCTCGTAGTCGGACTTCGGCATCGTGAAGCTGTCGCGAATCACCTTTTCCTTCTTCTGCCGCTTGGTTTTCGTCTCGGTCGTCGCCTTTTCGGTCGCGGCCTTCTCGGTCGCGGCCTCCGCGCCGTTCGCGCGCTTCTTCTTCGCCGCCTTCGTCGAGGCCGGCTTGGCCGCCGCCTCTGCGGACACCTTCTCGGCGTCAGCTGCCTTCGTCGCGTCAGCCGCCTTCGCGTCAGCTGCCTTCGCCTCGGTTGCCTTCGCGTCGGCCGCCTGCTCGTCGCTGCCGTTCTTCGGGAAATGGAAAGCCGTCTTGCTCGGTTTCTTGATGCTCGGTTCGCTCATGGTCGCGTCCTCATGGATAAACAGTAAAAACAGTATATATCGTTTATCGCGTGATCATCGCGGAATGCGCTTCGCCGGCATGACCGCAGCGGGCGCAAGCCCGGGGGCGCGCGCATAGCCGACGGCCCGGGCGGCTGCCGCCGCTTACGGCGCGCGCAGCCGCTCGAGGCGAGCCTGCAATTCGCTCAGCGGCTCGATGACGGTGCGCGCGGCGCCCGCATAGATTGCGCCGTCGCCGCCGTCGAGGGTCAGGATGTCGCCTTCGCGCATCACCGCGTCGCCGATCCGCAGCGTGCGCGCCGACAGATCGATGCGCAGCGCCGCGCAACCGACCAGGCAGACCTTGCCCAGTTGCCGTGCGACCACGGCTGCGTGCGACGTGCGCGCGCCGCGTTGCGTCAGCAGGCCCGTGGCGACGTCCAGCGCGGCGATGTCGCCGGTCTCGGCATCGCGGCGCACGAGGACCACCGGCGCGCCGGCGGCATGCCGTTCGCGCGCGCGCGCCTCGTCGAACGCGATTTCACCGGCCGCGACGCCGCTGCTCGCGCTCGCCGCATGCGCGAGCGGCATCAACGGATGCCCGTCGGCGGCCGCGATGCGCACGCGCACCAGATCGGCCGGCGTGAGGGCGGCCGTGCGCTCGCGCGCCACGTCGATGCTCACGACGCCCTCGTCGAACAGATCGAGCGCAATGCGTGCCGCCGCTTGCGGCGTGCGTTTACCGGTGCGCGTCTGCAGCATGTACAGGCAGCCGTCCTGCACGGTAAATTCGAAGTCCTGCATATCGCCGAACGCGTGCTCGACGGTGGCGGCCGCTTCGCGCAACGCAGTCCAGGCTGCCGGCAGCGTGCGCGCCATCTCGTCGTGGCCGCGCGCGCTGCGGCGGCCTGACACGACATCTTCGCCTTGCGAGTTGAACAGGAAATCGACCCACAGCGCCGGCTCGCCGCTGACGGGATCGCGCGTAAAGCCGACGCCCGCGCCCGAGCGGCCGCCCGCATTGCCGAACACCATCGCCTGGACGGTCACGGCCGTTCCGAACGCATCGCTGATGCCGCAGCGGCTGCGGTACGTGCTCGCCTTCGGGGCCTGCCAGCTCGCGAGCACCGCGCCGATCGCGCCGGCAAGCTGAACCTGCGGGTCCTGCGGGAACGGCTGGCCGGCGGCCAGCGCGTAAGCGGCGAGGAAGCGGCGCGTGAGTTCGCGCAGTTCCGCGAAATCGAGCGTCTGTTCGTCGCGCGTGCCGGCGAGCGCCGTGTATTCCGTTTCGAAGACCTGCGCGGGCAGGCCCGCGATCAGTTCGCCATAGCCGGCGACGAGCCTGCGGTAGGTATCCCAGACGAGCCGCGGATTGCCGGTCTGGCGCAGCATGCCCGCGATCGTCGCGTCGCAGAGGCCGACGTTGAGCAGCGTTTCCATCATGCCCGGCATCGACACCGGCGCGCCCGAGCGCACCGACAGCAGCAGCGGCTGCCTCGGATCGCCGAAGCGCTTGCCTGTCGCGTGCTCCAGCGCCTGCAGGCCGCTTCCCCACACTGCGCTCGACGTCGCCGCTTCGCGCGCGTTCGCGTCGCGGCAGTAATGCGTGCCGAGCACGAACGCCGGCGGCACCGGCAGGCCGAGATCGGCCATGCGCAGCAGGTTGAACGCCTTGACGCCGACGGTTTCCACCGACGCGTCCTGCTGCGCCGCGCGCGTGCGCAACGGACTGCCGCAGCCGATCAGATACAACGCGTCGGGCCAGTGCGGCGCGACCTCGGGAGAGAGTGCCTTCATGTGCGTGCTCCAGCCTTTCCGAAAGCGACGTCGCGCAATGCGTAGCCCGCGACCAGCAGACGATCCGACGCAAGCTCGAGTGTCGACGCGAGATCGTTCGCGAGCATCAGCGCAGGCGCATCGCGCACCACCGCGAGAATCGCGCGCCGCGCCGTGCGCAGCAGCTCGTCGCACTGACGCTCCGAACGCAGCACGTTCCACGACGCGGCGAGGAAGCTGTCGTTGTCGGCGGTGTCGCTCGCGTCGCCGAGGCAACGCGCGATCGCGAGCGCCTTCACGTGCTCCTGCGTCGCCGCCAGCACCGTTTGCGCGAGACGCGACAGCGATTCGTGGACCGCGCCGTCCCAGCCCTGCTGATGACCGTCGGCGATCAGGCTCATCAGGAATGCCGCTTCCTCGAGCGCGTCGGCGATGTCGTCCGACAGTTCGAGAAGACGCGCGAACGGCTGCCAGCGCGGCTGACGCTGCGCCGCGTCGCGCGCGCGCATCACGAGGTGATCCGCCTGACGCTCCCACACCTTGGCGCGCGCCGCGAGATCCTGGGCGGCGCTTTCGCCGCTGCTCGCCGCAGCCATCACGTCGTGCGCGAGACCGTCGTTGATCGCCTGCGCGAGCGCATGGCAGTAGGCCGCGTGCTCTTCGAGCAAGTCGAATTCGGTGTTGTGCTGGCGCACGCGCCGCGCGAGCAGCAGGCGCGTTTCGTCCGCGACGAGCGCGGCCGGCTGTCCGCCGACGAACGCCGCGCTGGCCATGCGCAGCACTTCGACGAGGAATGCGCATGCGTCGTCCGCGCCGAGCACCGCGTCGAGCCGGTCGCCGATCCGGAACGCGCCCTGCCCGACGTCCTGCATCGCGCTGTAGATCAGCGCGTCGCCGCCGGCCTTCAGCCATCCCATGTGCCCGGCGTCGCGGCGGGCCGCTTCGTGCAGCACGGCGATCGCGCCTTTCTTGTCGACGAACGGCAGCAGCCGCTTGCGCGCCCGGTTCCAGTCGATCAGGAACACGATGCGCGAGCCGATCCCTTCGAGCGCCGCGTCGAGCGCCGGCTCGTCCGCGCAGTCGAAACGGGCGGTGCCGAACGTGTAGGCCTCGCCTTCGTTGAGCGCGGCATCCACCTTCGACTGCACGCTGCGCCAGTTCGCGCCGAACGGTTCGAGCAGCGCCTGGAAGAACGCGAAGCGCGCGCGATGCAGATCCGAATAGCTGAGCGTGATCGTCAGGCCCTCGACCTGTATCACCAGCACGTGCGCGTCGTTCGTGCCGATGTCGTTTTGCAGCAGCAGCCGCTCGCCGTCGCGCGTCACCGCGGTGGCGAGCCCCGGATGCTCGAACTTCAGCGGCGCGGTGCGGTTCAGCCCGCGCATGAACGCGGCAATGCGGCCCCGGTCGCCCGGCTGCACCTGCCACACGTGCGCGCCGTCGATCTCCTCGCTCGATACCGTGCCGGCCAGCTGGTTCAGCGCGCGGTGCATGTCCATCACCAGCACGTGCAGGCTGTCGTCGCCGCCGCGCTGTCCGCGGGTCAGCGACTGCAGTTGCGCGCCTTCGAGACGTTCGCCCTGCAGCGCGTCGAGCCACTCCAGCCAGTGCTGCAGGCGCGCACGCAGCGGGGCGGCGTCGCCGTTCGATTCGACGAGCGGACGCGCCATCGTCTGCAGGTCGTCGGAAAACAGGTGGGCAAGACGCGCGAGCTCGGGCAGCAGCAGCGTGCCGTCGATGCGCGACGCGCTGGCCGGCAGGTCGCGCAGCCAGGGCGCGTCGACATGCGCGGCGGCGAGCTCCACGCTCAGGTCGAGGGTGTCGGCGTCGGGATGCTCTGCATGCGCCGCTGCCGCCTGCAGCACGCTCAGGTAGAGCTTCAGACGGTCGTTGGCGGAGAGCGCCGCCTTGATCCAGCCGGGCAGCAGCAAGCTACGCTGTCCGAGCGCCGCAATCGCTTGGGTCTTTTCCATGAGGGCAGCCGGTGGTCCGGAAGTGGGATCAGTCTCGACTATGCGCATGACGCTTTTCTGACGAAAAGAAACATCCCGAGGCCGCGATTGACTCACATCAAGCGTCGCCCGAATGGCCGCGCACACGTTCGGTGCATGCCGCTTCCATGCACCGCGCGTGCATCGGGACAGGCGCGGATATGGCCTCGACGGCATGCTCGACGGCGTCGCGTCACATACCCCTCCCCCGTATATGGAAACCGGAGACAAGATATACTCCCCCTACGTATTTTCAGGGAAACACCCATGAGCCACACCGTTCGCGAAAAACAGAAACTTCTCAACCGGGTACGCCGGATCAGGGGGCAGATCGAGGCGATCGAGCGCGCGCTCGAAGAAGAGCGCGGCTGCAACGAAGTGCTGCAGCAGATCACGAGCTGCCGCGGCGCGATGAACGGCCTGCTCGCCGTGGTGCTCGAAGACCACATTCGAACCCATCTGGTCGATGCGGACGACGCGGATGCGCACGAAGGCAGCGCAACCGAGCAGTTGATCGACGTCGTTCACAGCTATTTCAAATAACCCGGTGCAGCCATGAGTGAATTCGAGAACGTCGCATTCGGTGCCGGGCACGACCACATTTTCCTCGGCGCGGGCCACGAGCAGAACGAGCGCAAGACCTGGATGGTGATCGGCCTGTGTGCGGCGATGATGGTGGCCGAAATCGTCGGCGGTACGCTTTACGGATCGCTGGCGCTGGTCGCCGACGGCCTGCACATGTCGACGCATGCCGGTGCGATGCTGATCGCGGCGCTCGCGTACACGTATGCGCGCAAGCACGCCACCGACGCGCGCTTCGTGTTCGGCACCGGAAAGATGGGCGACCTGGCGGGCTTCACCAGCGCCATCATCCTCGCGATGATCGCGCTGCTGATCGGGTATGAAGCCGTGTCGCGCATGCTGTCGCCCGTTCCCATCCATTTCAGCGAGGCCATTCCGATCGCGGTGCTCGGCCTCCTGGTCAACATCGCCAGCGCGTGGCTGTTGAGCGGCGATCATCATGGGCATGGCCATAGTCACGGACATGGCCACGGGCACGGCCATCACCACGCGCACGACGACGACCACGATCATCACGAAGAAGCGCAGCGCATCGTCGACCAGGACGGCGTGTTCCTCGTGTCGGTATTCGAGGACGGCGTGCCGCCGGTGTTCCGGATCGCGCCGGCCACGGGCACGTCGCAGCGCGTCGATGCGTCGGCGGTGTCCGTCACGACGGTCCGCCCCGACGGCAGCCGGCAAGACTTCGAGATGGTGAGCCGGGGCGGCTACCTGGAATCGGCACAGGACATACCGGAACCGCACGAATTCATCGCAATCGTCCGTGTGAACGGCCGCGAGCACGCATTGCCGTTCGAGGAGCACGCGCACGGCCATGACCACGGCCCGCACGCTGCCGCGACGCGGGACCACAACATCCGGTCGGCATACATCCACGTGATCGCGGATGCCGCCGTGTCGGTGCTGACCATCGTCGGCCTGTTGCTCGCGCGTGCGTTCGGCTGGAACTGGATGGACCCGGTGGCCGGCATCGTCGGCGCGCTGGTGATCGCGAACTGGTCGTTCGGCCTGCTGCGCGACACCGGCGCGATCCTGCTCGACATGCATTCGGACGGCCGGCTGGCCGGCAACGTCCGCGCCGCGATCGAGAACGGCGGCGACCGCGTCGACGACCTGCACGTATGGCGCCTGGGACCGGGGCACATGAGCGCGGTCGTATCCGTCGCGACCGACGATCCGGCGCGGGACTCACGCTACTATCACCGCCTTCTCCAGCGCTTCAACGGGCTGTCTCACGTCACCGTCGAAGTGACGCCGGCCGCGAGAGCGGCCTGAGCATGATCGTCAAGCCGCCTTGCGTCGACGCCCGTTCGATCGCAAGGCTGGCCATCGCGCGCATCCTCAATGACGATGCCGGTGATGGATATCGGGGAAGTGCGCGTGCGTATGCGTGATGGGCACGTGCCGATGCGGATGCGTATGGGGTTCGGAACTATCCCATTCGAAGTCGTGCTCGTGCTGGTGGTGTTCGTCGTGGCGATGACGGTGGGTGTGCTCGAGCGCGTCGTGCGTATGCGCGTGCTCGTGGCGCTCGCGCAAATGCAGCCAGACGCCCGATGCCATCAGCACGCCGGCGGCCCAGAACAGCATCGGCGGCATTTCCGGCCAAAGGATCAATGACAATGCGACGCCGAACAACGGTGCCACCGAGAAATAGGCGCCGGTCCGCGCGGTGCCCAGGTTTCGAAGCGCCACGACGAACAGCACGAGGCTGACGCCATAGCCCGCAAAGCCGGTCAGCATCGCGGCGGTCATCTTCGCGACGCCGGGCAAACGGGCGCCGAGCGACAGCGCGATGGCCAGGTTCACGGAGCCGGCGACGAGCCCCTTCAGGCACGCGATGACCGTCGCGTCATGGGTGGAGACCTTGCGCGTCAGGTTGTTGTCGATCGCCCAGCACGCGCAGGCGCCGGCGATCAGCAGCGCCCCGGGCGGAGCGCCCGACGCACCCGGCTGCCATGACAGCAGCACGCCACCGGCGACGATCGCCACCATGCCGAGAAAGACCTGGAAGTCGACGTTCTCGCGGAACACGACCCACGCGATCACGGCCGTGAAAACGCCTTCGAGATTCAGGAGGAGCGAGCTGGTCGCGGCGGGCGTGCTGACGAGCCCGAGCATCAGCAGCGCCGGCCCGGCGACGCCGCCGGCCGCGATGGCGCCCAGCAGCCACGGCACCTCGGCCTTCTGAATCCGGCCCTGGTCCCGGTTTTCCCGGGCCGTGCGCCGCGCCCGCTGCACCAGCAGCGTCAGCGCAAGGCCGATCCCGCTGCCGAGATAGAACAGTCCCGCCACCATGAATGGCGACAGCGTCCCGAGCAGCGTCTTGGCCAGCGGCGTCGTTGCGCCGAACAGCGCGGCCGCGAGCAGTGCCGTGAATGCGGCATTCATTCGTGCGTGCATAAAGCGTCCGTTTCGTCTTGCTCGTCACAGAAGATAGTCCCGCCCAGTGCGCGAGATCTTAAGTGATATACCCCCCTACAGTAAATTTTTGGGAGCAACCGCGAGTCATGCGGTTCGCGAGCACGCAGGTTTGACTGCCGCGCGACAATTCGACAATAATGGAAATATGGAAATATTAGCTGCCGCCGAACTTCTCGCCGCGTTGGGGCACGAGTCCCGCCTGTCGATCTTCCGTTTGCTCGTCGAAGCGGGAGAAAACGGGCTTTTTGCCAGCGCGATCGGGGAACAGCTGGGCATGGCGCCCGCCACGCTGTCGTTCCACCTTGCCCATCTGAGCCGCGTGGGGCTGATCCACGGCCAGAAGGAGGGACGCTTCATTCGCTATTCCACCGAATACGGCACGATGGACGACCTCCTGTCGTTCCTGACCCAGAACTGCTGCGAAGGCAGAGGGGGCTGCCTGCCCAGAACGGAAGCGCCCACGACCCCGGCCAAGCGTTGCGCCAGTGTCCGGAAGACCTCGTCCACCCCTGAGTCCACACCATGAGCAAAACCGTCCTCGTACTCTGCACCGGCAATTCCTGCCGCTCCCAGATGGGCCAGGCCATCCTCAATCACGATCTGGCCGGCGTGGTTCGGGCGATTTCTGCCGGCACCGTTCCTCAGCCGAAGGTCGCCGACGGCGCCATCGACGCGCTGAAGCTGGCCGGCCTGCCGACCGACGGCCTCTACCCGAAGACGGTCGACGCCGTGATGGACGAACCCATCGACCTCGTCGTCAGCGTGTGCGACAACGCGAAGGAAACCTGCCCGGTCTTTCCGCGTCCGGTGAAGCGCATCCATGTCGGCTTCCACGACCCGCATGGCGAGCCGCTCGACAGCTTCGTCGCGGTTCGCGACGACATCCGTGCCCGCCTCGTGCCGGCGGTGCGTGAAGCCCTGGGCCTGTGAGGCATCGCCATGTCCGTTCAATGCGAAAACACCGGCAAGATCGCCGCCCGCGCGCCGATGAGTTTCTTCGAGCGCTACCTGACCGCATGGGTCTTTCTCTGCATCGTCGCGGGCATTGCCGCCGGCCAGATGGCGCCCGGCGTGTTCCACGCGATCGGCCGGATGGAAGTCGCGCAGGTCAACCTGCCGGTCGGCCTGCTGATCTGGGTGATGATCATCCCGATGCTCGTGAAGGTGGACTTCGGCGCGCTGCATGAGGTCCGGCAGCACTTTCGCGGCATCGGCGTGACGCTGTTCGTCAACTGGCTCGTCAAACCGTTCTCGATGGCGTTCCTCGGCTGGCTGTTCGTCCGCCACGTGTTTGCGCCGATGCTGCCGGCGAGCCAGCTCGACAGCTACGTGGCCGGCCTGATCCTGCTGGCCGCCGCGCCCTGCACCGCGATGGTGTTCGTGTGGAGCAAGCTGTCCGGCGGCGACCCGCTGTTCACGCTGTCGCAGGTCGCGTTGAACGACACCGTGATGGTGTTCGCGTTCGCGCCGCTGGTCGGCCTGCTGCTGGGCATTTCCGCGATCGCGGTGCCGTGGGCGACGCTGGTGACGTCCGTCGTGCTGTACATCGTGATTCCCGTGCTGCTCGCCCAGCTCTGGCGCAAGGCCTTGCTCGGCAACGGACAGGCCGCGTTCGATGCGGCGATGGCCAAGATCGGGCCGTGGTCCATCTCGGCACTGCTGGCCACCCTCGTCCTGCTGTTCGCGTTCCAGGGCGAAGCCATCATCAAACAGCCGCTGGTCATCGCACTGCTCGCGGTGCCGATCCTGATCCAGGTGTTCTTCAATTCGGCATTGGCGTACTGGCTCAACCGCGTCGCCGGCGAGAAACACAACGTCGCGTGCCCGTCTGCCCTGATCGGCGCATCCAATTTCTTCGAGCTTGCCGTCGCCGCCGCCATCAGCCTGTTCGGCTTCGAATCGGGCGCCGCGTTGGCCACCGTGGTCGGCGTGCTCATCGAGGTGCCGGTCATGCTGCTGGTCGTGAAGGTCGTGAATGCGTCGAAGGGCTGGTACGAACGCGCCTGACCGCGAGATTCGCCGGGCGGGGGACAGCCCTTCAGTTGCATCCCCGTCTTCAAGAACCATTGCATCCTGTTTGCGCCGAGGAGTCCATCATGAAGAAACTCGAAGTATTCGATCCCGCGATGTGCTGTTCCACGGGCGTATGCGGCGTCGACGTCGACCCGGTACTGGCTCAGTTCGCCGCGGACCTGAAGTGGGTTGAAGGTCACGGCGTTTCCGTCTCCCGATACAACCTCGGCCAACAGCCTCAGGCGTTCGCTGCCAATGCGGCCGTGGTCAAGGAGATGGAGGCCGGCATGGACCGCCTGCCCGTCCTCGTCGTCGACAGCCATATCGTGTCGACCGGCATGTACCCGTCGCGCCAGCAGCTGGCGCAGAAACTCGGCATCGCGCTGACAACGGACGAAAAGCCCCGCGTCAAGGCCGGCGGTTGCTGTTCGCCGGGCTCCGGCTGCTGCTGAAGGAGCCGGGATGTCCTTGCCACGCATTCAAACACGGTATCTGTTCTTCACCGGGAAAGGCGGCGTCGGCAAGACCTCGCTGTCCTGCGCCACGGGTCTGGCGATGGCGGATGCCGGGAAGAAGGTGCTGATCGTCAGCACCGACCCGGCCTCGAACCTCGACGAAGTGCTGGGCGTCGGGCTAAGCCAGATTCCCACCGCCGTCCCGGGCGCCCCGGGCCTGTTCGCGCTGAACATCGACCCGGAGGCTGCCGCGCACGCGTACCGGGAACGCATGGTCGCGCCGTACCGGGACATCTTGCCGGCCGCGGCGATCCGAAACATGGAGGAGCAGTTCTCCGGAGCCTGCACGGTCGAGATTGCGGCCTTCGACGAGTTCTCGAAGCTACTGGGCGACGCGGCTGCGACGGCCGATTTCGACCACGTGATCTTCGATACCGCGCCGACCGGCCACACGCCGCGCCTGCTGACGTTGCCGTCGGCGTGGAACGCGTTCATCTCGTCCTCGACGGGCGGCGCCTCATGCCTGGGGCCGCTGGCGGGCCTCGAGAAGCAGAAGGCGCTTTACGCGGCGACGGTCGTGCGCCTGTCCGACGCGGCCGAAACGACGGTCATCCTGGTCAGCCGTCCCGAAGTGGCCGCGCTCCGCGAAGCCGACCGCACCCGAGGCGAGCTGGCCGAGCTGGGCATTCGCAATCAGGTGCTCGCCATCAACGGCCTGTTTGCGACCGACCGGCACGACGATGCGATCGCGACCGCGATGGTCGAGGGTGCCGGAAAAGCGCTGGACGGCATGCCTCCGGGGCTGGCCGGTCTGCCGCAAACGCGCATCCCGTTTCTTCCCCGCGGCACGGTCGGGTTGCAGGCGCTGCGCGACATGGCGCACCCGGAGCATATCCAGCCGCCGACCGAATGCCGCATGCCTGAAACAGCCTTGCCGCCAGGCCTGCGCGGTCTCGTCGACGCGCTGTCGAAGGCCGGCCACGGGGTCATCATGACCCTGGGCAAAGGGGGCGTCGGCAAGACCACCGTTGCCGCCGCGATCGCCGTGGCGCTGGCCAGGAAGGGACACAAAGTGGTGCTGTCCACGACCGACCCGGCGTCTCACGTGGCGGACACCATCGACGGCGTGGTTCCCGGCCTGTCCGTGACCCGTATCGACCCCGCGCTCGAAGTCCGGCACTACACCGCGGAAGTGCTCGCAAAAACGGCAGCCCAGCTCGATGCCGGCGGCCGCGCGATGCTCGAAGAAGACCTGCGTTCGCCATGCACAGAGGAAATCGCCGTGTTCCGCGCGTTTGCGCGAACGGTCGATGAAGGCAAGTCCGGCTTCGTCGTCCTCGATACGGCGCCGACCGGTCACACGATCCTGCTGCTGGATGCGGCCGAAGCCTACCATCGCGAAGTGATGCGAACCCAGGGCGACATGCCGGAAGCGGTGCGTGAATTGCTGCCGCGCTTGCGCGACCCGGGCTACACGCACGTCCTCATCGTCACGTTGCCGGAAGCGACGCCGGTGCACGAAGCCGAGCGCCTGAAAGCCGACCTGGCGCGTGCGGGCATCGAGCCCTGTGCGTGGGTCGTCAACCAGTCGCTGCTGGCGAGCGGAACGACCGACCCGATGCTCTGCCAGCGCGGCACGTACGAGGTTCCATTCATTCGCCGGGTCGCCGACACCTTGTCGCCGCGAACCGCGCTGATACCGTGGCTCGCCGACGCCCCCGTCGGAGAGGCCGGCCTGGAGCAAGTGATCCGATAGGTGACGCTCAGCGGGACAACTGCACGGCCGGCCGAAGTCGAATCACTTCGGGCCGGTCTTCGGTGCCGAGCACGTCTTCACACCCAGCACGCCGTAAAGGGGGCACAGGCGCACGATACCCGTCAGCAGCGGCACGATGCCAATCCAGCCCCACACTCCGATGTGCCCGGTGACGGTCAATCCGATCAACACCAGCCCGACCACAATGCGCAGTGCACGGTCGACGCCTCCAACATTTGCTTTCACGGTGGACTCCTCGCTCATCATGAGCGGCGTATGCGATTGACTGAGCGCGCCGGCCATTCCGTATCCATGGCTCCTGAAACGCGCACCTTCTTGTCATTGTGCGTACCGCCGCGCGTGTCGCCATGACGTAGCGCAACCCGAGATGAAACAACGGCCCCTGCTAATGCGAAGCCATGACAGTCGGTTCTGTGCCGCCGGCCAGCCCCACACATGTGCGATTTCGCCCCTGCCGCTTGGCGGCGTACAGCGCGCGGTCTGCCGCGTGTACCAAGGCGGTCGCGTCGCCGCCATCGCGGGTTTGCAGCGCGGCGACGCCGAGGCTGAGGCTGATGATGCCGGCACTGCACGCGTCGTGCGGTATTCGCAAATTCTCGACAGCCTGCCTGATGCGTTCGGCCACGACAAACGCACCGTCCTGGTCCGTATCGCTCAGGATCAACGCAAATTCTTCCCCGCCGTATCGGGCCACGGTGTCCGTGGCCCGCGTCGCCGATGACGCAATGGCCTGGGCAATCGCGCACAGGCATTCGTCGCCGCGTTGATGGCCATAGTGGTCGTTGTAGCTCTTGTAGGAATCGACGTCCGCCATGATCACGGCGAGGAATCCCCGCCGGTCTGCGCGCGCCTCCAGTTTCCAGCGACGTTCCAGTGCGAGGTCGAAATGGCGACGGTTGAAAAGACCGGTCAGCCCGTCCCGAAAAGCGAGACTGTGCAACTGCGCCCGCTCCTCGGCATGACGTTGCTCCGCGAGCTTTCGTTCAGTGATGTCCCGGACCGTGGCAGTGAGCGAATCGGGCTTGCCGGAAATCGGATCGATGACACGACGAAGGTGCGTTTCCATCCACAATGCCTCGCCGTCGGCACGCGGGAAGCGACTGACTCGGGAAGTCTCGACGTCGCTCGACGCCGTACTTGCGATCGCAGCCGCGAGCGCTGCCCGGTCACTGGGCGCGGCCAATCCGGCGAAGGGCGTGCCGATGATGCGGTCGGGGGCGAGACCCAGCAATGTCGTCACGCGCGGCGAAATATAAGTCAGCCTGCCCTCCAGGTCCAGGCTCATGACGATGTCGGTAGCATTCTCGGCAAGCACGCGATATCGGCGCTCGCCGTCGCGCAGCATCGCGAAAAGCCGGTTTCGCTGGGCCTGCGTGGCGCTGACCGGGAGCGCAATACCCAGCACCGCCACGAGGAAGAGCTGCAGGGCGAGGATGCGATTCTGCATCGTTTCGTATGGAAACACCCAGAGTGGCCCCGAACCTTGCAGGGTAAAGTAAAGGGCGATTGCAAGGCAGAGGAGAAGGCCAACCATCATCCCCGCGACTTCTGCCTGGAACGCCAGCAAGACGATGGGCGGAAAAGTCCAGTACAGCAGCGGATACCTGTTTTGTCCAAACACCCCCGCCGTCACGATGCAGACCAGCAGCAACAGGAATGCAGTCTTCCGGCGTTGGTCAGCCCGCCAGATATGGGCTATCTCGCCCGTCCAGAAGACCAGCGCGACCGGCACGAAAATGGCCAGGCTGAACGCATCCGACACGAACCACTTTGCCAGGCTCGGCAGCATATATTCAGACAGCTGTTCGCCTAACAGGGGTATCGCAAAGACGCCGGATACGGCCGGTGCAAGCAGGACGCCACCCACCACGAACCTGGCGGCCGTGGCGGGCCGCAGCAAGTCGGAAATGCTCGATACGCGCGGCGAAAAAGCAAGCGCGGTGAGCACTTCGACGATGTCGGCAGAGGTAAATATCGCGGCCACCCTCAGGCCCTTGCCCGTCAATAACGCAGCCGCCAGATTCCCGAGCAGACCGCCCGCGAGAATCCAGTATTTGCGGCCGCGTGGTGCAACCATGAGACGGGACAGCAGTACCGCGTTGCCGAGCCATATCGGGGCGATTTCGCCGGCCATGCTCTTGAGGGTTCCGCTGGCGAGATCGGCAAGCGTCGTGACCCCCAGCGCAACCGTCAACTGCCCTATGTCGGCGAGCCGTGGCGCAAAATGCGATGCACGCGAGACTGCTTGTCGCTCGGACGGCCGATGGCCTGACGGGCTCCCCATTTTCGCTCTCGGATTGTGTGTCGCTGGCGTGACCTTCGCTGTCGGAAGGGGCACATTGATCGACCTGCTTCGCAGGAATGTGTGACGAGACCTGATGCTCGCGCACATCCGGGTTATCGGAGATAAATCCGAATAATTTACCGTTTTAAGAAATAATTCCGATACTCCTTTTCGTCGTTCGGGATCAAGAGGAAACACCTGTCGGCCACAGGAGAATCGCATGCAGCGATATCCCGTCAAATTGTGGCAACCGAGGGTTCGTTCGGCACGAAGATTCCCGCGCAGCGACAGTCAGGCAATATAAGCTGACCTGGATCAGCGACAGGCCGTTTCAATTTGCGAAGCTGCGAGAAGTAGCATGTAATTGGCGTGGATTGTCCGAATATCGCTTTGGGAGAGCGTCATGGCTGAGCACAATGCGGAAGAAATCGTCCGAGCAATCGCGTCAGACCTGCATATGCCTTCCGAAACCGTGTCGAAGATGTTCTCGGACGTGTGGGCGGAATTCAGCGACGGCGCAACCATCACGGACTATCTGCCCCTGTTGGTCGCGCGACGTGTGCGAGAAAATCTGCGCTCAAATCCGCCCAGCCGTCACTGAGTCACCCGCCCCCACCTCACTCCACCGTCACCGATTTCGCCAGGTTCCTCGGCTTGTCGATATCCGCGCCGCGCAGGCACGCGACGTGATACGCGAGCAACTGCAGCGGCACGACGTGCAGGATCGGCGACAGCAGCCCGTAGTAATCGGGCATCCGCAGCACCGAGATCCCCTCGCCGTTGTCGATCCGCGTATCGGCATCGGCGAACACGTACAACTGCCCGCCGCGCGCCCTCACCTCCTGCATGTTCGACTTGAGCTTTTCGAGCAGCGTGTCGTTCGGCGCGATCGTCGCGACCGGCATCGTGTGCGTGACGAGCGCGAGCGGCCCGTGCTTCAGTTCGCCCGCCGGATATGCCTCCGCGTGGATGTACGAAATCTCCTTGAGCTTGAGCGCCCCTTCGAGCGCGATCGGATAATGCAGCCCCCGCCCGAGGAACAGCGCGTTCTCGTGGCGCGCGAACTCCACCGCCCAGCGCTCGACCTGCGGCTCGAGCGCGAGCACGTCCGCGAGCGCATCCGGCAGCCGGCGCAACTGCGTCGTGTAGCGCGCGAGCTGCGCGTCGTCGACGTAGCCGCGCAGGCGTCCCAGCGTGACCGCGAGGATGAACAACGCGACGAGCTGCGTCGTGAACGCCTTGGTCGACGCGACGCCGATCTCCGGACCCGCGCGCGTCAGGAAGCGCAGCCCGCTTTGCCGCATCATCGCGCTCGTCGGCACGTTGCAGATCGCGAGCGTGTCCGGATGGCCGAGCGATTGCGCGTACTTGAGCGCCGCGAGCGTGTCCGCGGTCTCGCCGGATTGCGACACGACGACCACGAGCGTGTTCGGCAGCGCGAGCGCATCGCTGTAGCGGTACTCGCTCGCGATCTCGACCTGCGCCGGCACCCGCGCGATCGTTTCGAGCCAGCGGCGCGCGGTCAGGCCGGAGTAATGGCTCGTCCCGCACGCGAGGATCAGCACGTTGTCGATCTGCTCGAAGACGCGCCGCGCGTCCGGGCCGAACGCCGCCGGATCGAACAGCCCGGCGTCGGGGATCGTCTCGGCCACCGCGCGCGGCTGCTCGAAGATCTCCTTCTGCATGAAGTGACGGTACGGGCCGAGCTCGACCACGCCCTGCCCGGACGCGACGGTCTGCACCTGACGCTCGACCGGTGCGCCGTGCTGGTCGACGATCCTCACTCCGCCCGCCGTCAGCTCGACGATGTCGCCTTCCTCGAGAAAGATGAACCGGTCGGTGATGCCGGCCAGCGCGAGCGCATCCGACGCCAGGAAGCACTCGCCGTCCTTCAGGCCGACGACGAGCGGCGAGCCGACCCGCGCGCCGATCAGCCGGTGCGGCTCGGCCTTGCTGAACACCGCGATCGCATACGCGCCGCGCAACTGCGCGGTCGCGTCGCGCACCGCCGCGAACAGGTCGCCGCGATACTTGCTGTGGATCAGGTGCGCGACGACTTCGGTGTCCGTCTGCCCGTCGAACACGTAGCTCTGCCCTGATAGTTGCTCGCGCAACGTTTCATGATTCTCGATGATGCCGTTGTGCACGAGCGCGATCTCGTCGCGCGAGAAGATCGGGTGCGCGTTGCAGGTCACCGGCGCGCCGTGGGTGGCCCAGCGCGTGTGCGCAATGCCGGTGCTGCCGGTCAGCCCGGCGCTCGCCACGTGCGCCTCGAGATCCGCGACGCGCGCGACGCTGCGTTCTCGTCGCGCCTGTCCGTCGACCACCGTGGCGACGCCGCACGAATCGTAGCCGCGATATTCGAGGCGGCGTAAGCCTTCAATCAGAATCGGAACAATGTTCCGTTGCGCGACCGCGCCGACGATGCCACACATGACGCGTTACCTCCCAATGAAATGCCAGATGCCGTGCGCGCGGGCGAGCCGACGCAGCATGGCGGCCGCGGCCGTCGCGAAGCCGCCGCGCGCGGGCGCGGCAGGACGGAACGGCAGGCGGGTAAAGCCGGGGGAAAAGACCGCCGCAACCCGCCGTCGATGCGTCGTGATCGGCAATCGCCCCCATCTCGCGCGTCAACCTGTGGTGGCAGGACGTTCGTTGGCCTTGCGTCCGGCGCGCGCGACCGGCATGGATGCGATCCGTTGCGGCATGTAATGCGACGCATCGGCCTCCGTACGGCAAGCGCGACGCATGCGTGCCGCCGCGCGGCACGGCGCTGCGCGCAGAAGCGTTGACCGGCGAGCGGCCGACCCGGCGGTGCGGTCCGGGCGGATCGCATGCGGATGCGCGGCCGGCGGACATCCGGCAGGCAGGAACGGGCCGCCCGCCGGGTGAAGGGTCATGCGCAGCGGTGAAGATTCTCGGCCGGCTGGCGTGCATCGCGAACGACGCAAGTACGCCACGCACGGCATCCCATGCCGCGCGCAGCCAGCCGAGCAGCGCAGAACGCGCGCGTCGCGGCCTGCAAGCGCGCGCGCGGCCGAATGCGCCCGGGCGCGTGAGGTACGCGCATGCGAGCAGCGTCAATAGCCACAGCGAAGCGGCGCCGGGCGGCGGCAGCGCGATGCCGCCGAACGCCGGCCAAGGCTGCGTCGCATCGCGTGCGGCCAGCGCGCAGGCAAGCGCAAGCAGCAGCACGTCTTCGACGTAGAACGACAGCGCCCGCGAGTCCTTCATTGTTCCATCTCCGTGTCTGCGTCGGCGCCGGGCGCCCGCGCAGTCATACGGAATTCGACAGGAGCCGGCCGGACGCGCATCACCGACCGGCGTCGTCTCTCACGGACGGCGCCAGCGATGCCGATCCCTCACGCCGTCTCCCGGCCTTGTTTCGTGGTGTCCGCCGTCCCGGATTTAGCGGCGTGTCGCTGGATCGACGGGACGATGGCAGTTGCATGGGAAGCAAGCGGCGAGCCATCGGCCGGACGGCCGCATGCGGCAAGGAACCGCACAGCTCGCATGGCTTGCCGCGTTGTGCAGGTGCAGCGTTTTGATTCATCGACGAATCAGCGGCGTCGCGCTGCATGGGGTGCGGATGGGGAAGGGCAGCGCAGCACGGATGCAGCGCGTGGGCATGATGCGCCGGCAGGCCCGCGGCATGCCGTTCGCGCGCGGGCGCGGCAGCGGTTCGACGATTGAATGTGAAACGCTCACCGCTCGTCCGGGCGCGATGATCGGCGTCGCGATGAGAGGCGATGTTGCGCGCCCGTTTCACATCCGCAACGTTTCGCTTCGATCGCGCCATTGCCACGTCGGCGCATGCCCGATACGGGAAAATCCGCACCTGTCCCGCATCCATGATGAAGGATCCTCTCGATCCTCATCGCATAACACTTCGCGATCCTACGGACATCCATCGACCATCAAGGACGGCATTCTCGTCGAGAATGCCCGCCGGCCCGGCCTGTGCCGTATCACGTGTGAAACGATCCGGCTCTTGCGGGCACGCAATTGCCGGCCGCATCCGGCGCGGCGCCCGGACACTGCGCGGCTGGTTTGAATATTGCAGCTGACGGATGGCCGTCACCGCCCGCTTGCCTCCACAACGGGCGGCGGCGATGCGAACCACCTGGCCGGCGAGGCCTGCAGCACCAGAGGAACGACGCATGACATAACTTGCCACTCGCAACGAGATGGCGGGTACGGAGACGCTTCGCCTGCACATGCCCCCGCGACGAAACGGCCCCGGCCTTCGCGCAGCGCGGCCGCCAGCCCGCCGGTGCGATCCGGCCCGGCCGCCGACGGTCGCGCCGCGCCGCTGACCATCCCGTGCGGCGCGCGGGGTCGCCCCGCGCACCGATGCGACAGGAATCAGGGAGCGATTCGAGACTCACTATGAAGAAATTTCTGTTTGTGTTCGGCACGCGCCAGGAGGCCGTCCGGATGGCGCCGCTCGTGCGCGCGCTGAAGGCCCACGGTAACGTCGAAGCGAAGGTATGCGTGGCCGCGCGGCACCGCGAGGTGTTCGATCCACTGCTGGCGCTGTTCGACATCATCCCCGACTACGAACTCAACCTGACGCAATCCGGCCACGCGCAGGCCGACGTGACGACCGGCATCCTGCGCGCGATCGGCACGCTGTTCGACGATCTGCGCCCGGACGTCGTGCTCGTGCACGGCGACACGACGACGACGCTGATGGCGAGTCTCGCCGCGTTCTACCGTTACCTGCCGGTCGCGCACGTCGAGGCCGGCCTGCGCAGCGGCGACATCTGGTCGCCGTGGCCGGAAGAGCTGAACCGCCGCGTGACCGACGCGGTGTCGAGCTGGCACTTCGCGCCGACCGAACGCGCGCGGCACAACCTGTTCAGCGAGGGCGTGCCGGCCGACAGCGTCGTGTTGAGCGGCGATACGTTGATCGATGCGCTGCAAGGCGTGAAACGCATCCTCGACCGCGACGACGGCATCGCGCACACGCTCGCCGCGCGCTATCCGTTCCTGGCGCGCGCGCACCGCACCGTGCTGATCACCGCAAACCACGAGCGCGCCGGCGACGCGTTCGCGCGTTTCTGCCTCGCGCTGCGCGCGCTCGCGGCCCGCTATCGCGACGTGCAGTTCGTCTATGCGCTGCACCGCGACACGAGTGCCGAGCCGCCGGCCCATGCGCTGCTCAACGGCGCGTCGAACGTCCATGTCATCGAGCCGCAGGAGTATCTGCCGTTCGTGTTCCTGATGTCGCGCGCACACTTCATCATCACCGATTCGGGCGGGATACAGGAGGAGGGGCCGGCGCTCGGCAAGCCGGTGCTCGTGACGCGCGAGACCAGCGAGCGGGCCGAGGCGATCCAGGCGGGAACCGCGCGGCTTGTCGGCATGGATGCGGAGCGGATCGTCCTGGAGGCGTCGCGCCTGATCGACAGCGACAGCGCGTACGACGAGATGTCGCACGCGCGCAATCCGTACGGCGACGGCCATGCGTGCGAGCGGATCGTGCATGCGCTGCTCGAGCGGCCATGCGCGTTGCCGAACGTGCCAGGTCTGGGGGGAGATGCGATGGAGATGCCGTACAACGCGTTGGCGCTTGGCCTGCATGCGTTGAGATCGACTTGAAGTGTGCCGCGCGGGGCATGCCGGATTGCGTGAACCTGGCATGCCGTGCGGCGTTCGACGCGGGACGGCTGCCTGATTGCCTGCGGGCAATGTGCGATGCCGAACCGCTTCGATTGTGCGTTGGTAGGCTCGATTGGACTCGAACCAACGACCCCCACCATGTCAAGGTGGTGCTCTAACCAGCTGAGCTACGAGCCTGTGTGAGGCGCAGATTATAGTCACACTTTTCTGGCAATACAAGCGCTTCGCCAAAAATTCTTCATTCCGCATCTGCCCGGGCCTGCGCGAGCCGCTCCGGCAGCGGCTGCGCGCACTTGCGCGAACCCCGTCGGCAGTATTGACCCGGACTGACCGGCCCGCCGATTTTGTGCGATGCTGCGGATCACGGCACCTGCTCGAATCCGGCCACGGATCGATGCACCTCCACATATAAGTTGCAGCGACAACACAAACGAAAGTTCGTGCTTCAACCGTTATATCGGGGTGGGTATGGTCACGCTAAACCTAGTGATTCCGTGCTTCAACGAACAGGAAGTGCTGCCGGAAACCACGCGGCGACTCCTGAGCCTGCTGGATGCGCTCGTCGCCGACGGGATCGTCGATCGCGCGAGCGGCATCACCTACGTCGACGACGGTTCGCACGATCGGACCTGGGCGTTGATCGAAAACTTCCACACGACCGACGCGCGCGTGCACGGCATCAAGCTGTCGCGCAATCACGGGCACCAGAACGCGTTGCTCGCCGGCTTGCTCAGCGTCGAAGGGGATGTGCTGATCAGCCTCGATGCCGACCTGCAGGACGATCTCGCCGCCATTCCGCGGATGATGGCCGAGTTTCTCCAGGGCGCGGAAATCGTGTTCGGCGTGCGGGACCGCCGCGACAGCGACAGTTTCTTCAAGCGCTTCAGCGCGCGCAGCTATTACCGGCTGCTGCGCCGCTTCGGCGTCAACGTGCTGCAGGACCATGCGGATTTCAGGCTGATGAGCCGGCGCGCGATCGATGAGCTGCGCGGCTTTCGTGAGGTGAACCTGTTCCTTCGCGGGATCGTCCCGCTGCTCGGGTTCCGCACCGCGATCGTGAAGTACGACCGGCATCCGCGCTTCGCGGGCGAGAGCAAGTACCCGCTGATCAAGATGATCCTGCTGGCGTCGGACGGCGTCGCGTCGTTTTCCACCAAGCCGCTGCAATGGAGCGCGTATGTCGGCGGGGTGCTCGCACTGGCGTCGCTGGCGTTCGGCATGTGGGCGCTCGTCGCGCGGCTGTTCACCGATCTCACCGTGCCGGGCTGGGCCTCCACCGTGATCCCGATGTACTTCCTCGGCGGGCTGCAACTGCTGTTTCTCGGCGTGATCGGCGGCTATGTCGCGAAGATCTACGCCGAAACGAAGCAACGCCCCCGGTTCATCGTCGAGAAGACGCTGTAATCGAATCGCGCCAGCGCGGGCGATCGCAGGCCCGCCGCATGCCACACGCTCGAGGACGCTCATGCAGAGGATGCTGGACGAAAGCCGCTCGCGGGCATGGCCCGCCGACGTGACGACGAGTGCGTTCCGGATAGTGTTTTTCATCACCGTCGGGGTCGGCGGCATCGTGTTCTGGCTCGCGCCGCATCCGCCGATGAACGACCTGCCGCAGCACGCGGCGCAAGTGGCGACGCTGCACGATCTGCTGCTCGGCCAGTCGCCGTGGGACCGGCTGCTCCGGATCAACCTGTTCACGCCTTACCTGCTCGGTTATGTGCTGGCGGCCGCGCTGTCGTTCGTGATGCCGGTCGCGGCGGCGCTCAAGGTGTTGCTGACGCTGTCCTTCTATGGGTTCGTCGCCGCGTATGTCGCGCTGAGAAAGCACTTCGGCGGCGATGAACGCCTCGACTGGCTCTGCGTGCCGGGATTCTTCGGCTTCGCGTATGCATACGGCTTCTTTTCGTATCTCGTTGCCGCGCCGATCGGGATGTTCCTGCTCGTCACCGCGCGCGACTACGCAGAGCAGCCTTCCGCGCGACGCGGGACGGTGCTGCTGCTCGCCAACATCGCGCTGTTCTTCTGTCACGGGCTGATGTTCGTCTTCATCAACGCGATCGGCGGCACGTTCCTGCTGGTCCGGCACGGTGGGAACGTGCGCAGGCTTGCCTGGGCGATCTGGCCGTATGCGCTGCTTGTGGCGCTTTGAGGCGTTTATGCGTTGTCGCATCGCGAGGTCGATCTCACGCCGATGTATCCGTTCAGCGTGTTGTGGAACGCGGCGCCGTGGGTGCGGCTCCTTTGCGCGATCGTCTATCCGTGGGGAGTTGGCGCGCAGACGTGGATGGCGCCGGCAGGCGCGCTGCTCTATGCGGCGCCTTTCTTCATGGGCGCGCGATTGACCCGCAACAGGATGGCGTTCGTGCCGCTCGCCGTCGTGGCGGTCGTGTGGTTCTGCGTGCCGGTGTTCGCGATGAACACGTTCTTTCTGTTTCAGCGGTTCGCGATGTTCATTTTTCCGTTCTATGCGCTGATTTTCCGGGGCGTTGCGGAGAGTGAGGTGGCGCAACGCGGCGTGAAGGCGCGCGCGCTCGCATCGCAAGCGTTGCTCGCGGCGGTCTGCATCGGCTTTCTCGGTGTGCAGGGCGCGCGCACCGTGCGGTTCGCGGAGGAAAGCGCCGATTTCGATGCGGTCGTGGCCGCCGTCGAACCGGCGCAGCGCGGCCTGATGCTGGTCTTCGACAAGCGCAGCCCCGCGGCCGACAACCCCGACCTCTACGACAACTTCGCGCTCTGGTATCAGGCGGAACATCGCGGGCTCGTCGATTTCAATGCCGCGTGGTTCCCGCCGCAGATCGTCCGATACCGGCTCGACCGGGTGCCCGCCGTGGGGCCGTCGGATGTCGCGCCGGCGCCGTTGAGCGAGCACTTCGACTGGCGCAGGTATCAGGGCAGGTCGTATCGGTATTTCTTCGTCCGGCATACGTCGCCGATACCCGTCGGATTGTTCGCGAACGCGGAGTGTCGTGTGGTGCTGCTGAAGTCGGCGGGAACCTGGTCGGTCTATGAAAGGCAATCCTGTCGCGGCGGATGATCCGGATCGGGATGGGTGAGGCGGGATAAATTCAGTGCCTCACCCAGGCGGGCGAATGTGTCGAAGCCGCAAGCCGGCAGATTATTCGCGCCGTGTGCTACACGCTGGCTGCGCGGCGCTTTATCGGCGCGCGCACGTGATGCAAGTCAGGAGCGGGACGCGTAGACCGCATACTGCGCGCCGAGCGGAATGGCCGTCATGTAACGCTCCATCGGCCTGAGCGCGGCCAGCGCGTGCGGGAAGAAGATCCGGTAGCGCACGTCGACGCGATCGAACCCGGCATCGCGGCACGCGCGACGCATGTTGCGGGCGCTGATCAGCCGCGCGTTGACGTCGAACTCGCATGTATTGACGGCGTTGACCGTCAACGGGTTGTACGGATTGTGCTCGAAAACGGCCAGGACCCCGTCCGGCCGCAATACCCGGCGGATCTCGCCGAGCAGCCGAACGTGCTCGTCGTGCGGAATGTGATGGAACACGCACATCGCGTACGCCAGATCGAAGCGGGGGGCGTCGAACGGCAAGACCCGGCCGTCGAAGTGGACGAATTGCTCGCTGCCGCCGAAACGCTGTTGCGCCACTTCGAGGGAGCGCTCCGAGACGTCGACGCAGGTGAGCCGGGCCGCGGGCAGATGTTTCCGGACCCACGGTATCGAGTTGCCTACCCCCGCACCGAAATCCAGTATCGCTTCGCGTCCGAGCCGCCGCCGGTTCAGCTCGGCGGCGATGTCGCGAATCTTGTATTCCGCGAAGAAATCCGGCGTCTCTCCGGACGCCGCGATGTTTCTCGCGTGCAGCGCGTGGTACTCGTCCGCAAAACGGTCGAACTCGGCCTTGTCCATGGCGTCCCCTTGGTGACCTTGATGAATCAAGCGTTCAGACGACGTGCCGCGACTCGAGGCAGTGTATCACCGGCGGATTGCCGCGCAGGGCGTGCCGGCGACGGGTGGGCGGGCCGTTTTGGCCGGCGGGCGCGTCGATGGATCAGCGCGCCATCGCCCAGTATTTGTTCGCCAGAAAGCCGATCGCCAGATACACCGGGATGCCGGCGACTTGCGCGAGATGCGGCGAGGCGGTCAGCCGCAACACCGCGATCACGACGAGCAGGTTGCCCGCGTAGGCGACCGCCGCGACGACGAGAAACCGGACCAGATTCCCGCGCGATGCGGCGACCCGGAAGGTGATCCGGCTGTTGAGGAGGAAGCTGGTCAGCAGGCCTAGCGCGTAGCCGGCGGCGTTTGATGGGACCGGCGGCACGCCGAGCGCCATCAGGACAAAGATGACCGCCACCCCGATCGCAGTGTTCGCGACACCCACGAGCGCATAGGCGAGCGGCTGACGAAGCGCCGAGATGGTTTGCCTTGCGCTGGGACGATGCATCTTGCGGCGGAGATCCAGGGTTGTCGATGGAGGTGCCGGGGCGCATGGCCCGTCCGGTGGGGCGGTTTCCTGGCGCGGCCGGGTGGCAGGCCGTTCAGGTGCGCCGGATTCGGGTGGCCGGGAAAGTCGCGGGAAGTATAGCGCGCCGCATGCTGCGGCCCATCGGGATTCGCCCGGCCGCACGCGTTGCGAGCCGCGCGTCAGTCGTCTCGATCAATCGTTGTCGAGCTTGCGTGCTTGCAGAAGGCACCGCCGAACCGCTGCGTGGTGCCGTCGCCACCTTGGGCGCCAGGCCGGTGGCCGGTTATCCACAAGGGTCGAATGGCAACGTCGGCGAGAGCCGTTCTGTGCAGATGAGTTATCCACAGAAACCTTTGGACAACCGTTCCGTTAACGTGAGAATTCACAGTGGACGGATTGAGGATATCTGTGAAGTGCCAGATCGGCGGCAAAAGTTATTCCACACAGCACAGAACTGTGCACGAGTCCTCCGCACAGTTATGCATCGCCTATCGCCTTGATTCAGCAGTGGGTTTGGGCGCTTATCCACTGTGCGGCACAGGGCTTGTTAACTACTACTACGTTTACATACATATATATTAAAACCCCTGTGGGCACAGCAACCGGCGGCTGTGTTTTCTTCACACAGAAGGCTTACTGTGAGGAAGGTGCTGTGTCTGTGAACCAAGTGACGCCGATTCGACTGAGGAAACTGTGCGTGAGGTGAGGAGGACGGTTACTCAACGGCACCGTGCGGTTTGGGACTGTGGAAGCGAAGCCAGCGCCTGGAGGCGTTTCGTGTGATGAGTTGGGTGAGAGCGGTGATTTTCTTTGGCTCACCGCTTCATTCGACGCCGAGCACGCGACCTACAGCGATCCTCGCTGCGGCTGGCATGGTGAGCGCGGGCATGGGTTGCACGCGTCTTGTTGAGCGCCGATGGGGTCCAGCTGCTGGCCGGCGATGCTGCTTCCCGGCCCAACGATCAAATCTGCTCGTCGAGGGCGTTTACTACCGCCTGGTCGCCGACACTGTCCGCGTTTCCGACAATCGCGTAGTTGAAGCCGTGCAGTGAGCCATAACGCGCGAGCAGCTCACCGTCGGCGCGCTTGCCGGCGGGAAGCAGACGATGCGCCGACTCGGGCGGACGCACATAGAAGCTCAAGGTGCGTCCGGAGACGTCCTCGTACAGCACCATAGCGGCCGCGCCGCGCTCGGTCGCGAAGAGGCGCCCACCGACCGGCCTGAAGCCCGCAGCGGTCAAATCCGGAAGCGTCACGCCCGGGCCGACGCGCCGGGCGAGCCACGCCTGCAGCTCACCTGGCCCGCTCGGCGTGAAATCGACCTGCGCGCTGCGATCGACCACCATCAGCCTGTACGCCTCGACCGCGTCGCTCATCGGCGCGGCGGATGCGCTGTTCCAGCCGCGCGCCTGCCAGCCGCCGAACGTGCCGATCCCGATGCAGAACACGAACGACGCCGCGAGGGCGAACCGCATCCGCGCGCGTTCCGTGCGCCGCGCGCGAATCGCCGCGGGATCGAGCGCCGGATTCTCGAACGGCGGCGGGACGCTCTCCAGCGCTGCGCGCAGCCGCTGCGCGTCCTGCTGCCAGCGCTGCACCCGTTTCGCGCGATCCGGATGATGCGCGAGATAGCGCTCGACGGCGGCGCGCTCGTCGCCGCCGAGGTGGCCGTCGACGTAGGCGTGGAGATCGTGTTCGTCCGGTGGGGTATTCATTTCATTAATCGCAGCGCAGGGGCGGGAATCTCGCCGTCGCACAGGCTGCGTAACGCCTGGCGCGCGCGGGAGAGCCGCGACATCACGGTACCGATCGGCACGTCGAGCAGATCGGCGACTTCCTGATAGCTGAAGCCCTCGACCGCGACGAGCAGCAGCAGGCTGCGCTGCTCGTCGGAGAGACGGCCGAACGCTTCGAGCATCGCGCGCGCCGACGCCTCGCGTTCGGCGGACGGCCAGTGAGGCTCGTCGTCTTCCTTGATGCGGCCGAGCAGCCATGCGTAGCGCTTCGCGCTGCGCTGACCGTCGAGAAACCGCCGGTACAGGATCGTGAAGAGCCAGCTGCGCAGCGACGCGTCGTCGCGGCGGCTCGACCAGCGTGACAGCGCGCGCTCGAGCGCAGACTGGACGAGATCGTCGGCCGCGTGGACGTCGCGGGTCAGCCAGAGCGCGAAACGGCGCAGCCTGGGGATCAGCTCGCGAAGTGCGTCGTCGTCGGGGGCGGAGGTTGGCATGGCGGGCCTGGAGCCGGCTTGCGGGTGGATTCGTTGCGTAGGACGCCGGTCGGCGGGATTTATTCCATCAGGGAGCGAGAAATATTTTGACGGAATAAAGCTGGCTGGTGGTCGTCTTACGCGGGTTCGACAGATGACCTCGTGGTCGGGAGTGAATGTTATGAATCAGTTTTCTTCACCTGATGGGCCGGGGCGCGGGTGGTGGCGCTGGGCCGTTATTGGCGGGGCGGTGGCCAGTGTGGCGGCGGCGTTCGGGTATGTCGGCGGGTGGCTCGCGCCGCAGCGGCTGACCGCGCAGCGGATCGTCGATGCGTTGCAGCGCAATGGCGGGCTGCATCCTGGGTATCGCCGGAATCACGCGAAAGGCGTTTGTGTGAGCGGTTACTTCGAAGGGAACGGTGAGGCGAGCAAGTATTCGACCGCACCGTTCTTTCGGAAGGTGAGGACGCCGGTGGTCGGACGGTTCGCGTTGCCGGGCGGGAATCCGTATGCGCCGGATAACAGTGTGCCGATTCGGAGTCTCGCGTTGAGGTTGACTGCGCCGGATGGGGAGCAATGGCGGACGGGGATGAACAGCATGCCGGTTTTTCCTGTTGCGACGCCGAAGGCGTTTTATGAGCAGACGGTGGCGGGTAGGCCGGATCCGAAGACGGGGAAGCCGGATCCGGCGAAGGTTGCGGCGTTCTTTGCCGCGCATCCGGAGACGGCGGCGTTTCGCGCATGGGCGAAAGGTGCGAAGCCGAGTTCCAGTTTCGTCACCCAGAGTTATTACGCGTTGAATGCGTTTTATCTCGTGGATGCGGCGGGGACGCGAAGGGCGGTGAGGTGGAGGGTGGTGCCGGAGCTGACGGCGGGCGCGGGGGAGATTGCGAAGGCTGGTGAGCCGAATGTGCTGCAGGAAGACCTGACGCGGCGGCTCGCGGCAGGGCCGCAACGATGGCATCTGCTGATTACGTTCGCGGCGCCTGGTGATCCGGTTGAGGATGCGACGCGGGTCTGGCCAGAGCCGCGGACGATGATCGATGCAGGGACGCTGGTGATCGAGCGCGAGGAGGCGCAGGAGAGCGGGCCTTGTCGGGATGTTAATTACGATCCGACGGTGCTTCCTGAGGGGATTCGGGTTTCAGGCGATCCGCTGCTGGCGGCCAGGTCTGCGGCGTATGCGGATTCTTATCTGCGAAGGACGAGTGAAGAGGCTGGGGTTCCTGGGGCCGCGCGTCTGGTTACGGAGAAACGATGATGAAGAACGTGTTCTGTCTGCCTGCGAGGGTGCTGCATTGGAGCATGGCGGCGATGATCGTTGCGATGCTGTTTATCGGGGTGGGGATGGTCGCGTCGGTGTCGGAAAGGCATGCGACGCTTGTAGCGATTCATAAGCCGCTTGGGGTTGCGGTGCTCGTGCTCGCTTGTGTGCGGGTTGTTGTGCGGTTGAGCTCGCGGCCGCCGGCGTTGCCGGAGGATTTGCCGGGGTGGCAGAAGGTTGCGGCGCTTGGGTCGCATTTGGTGCTGTATGTGCTGATGATTGCAATGCCGTTGATTGGGTGGGCGATGCTTTCCGCCGGTGGGTATCCGGTGACGCTCGGAGGTGGGGTGCAGCTGCCCGCGATCGTGCCTGCCGATCCGGTTTGGTTCGCGTGGCTGCGGAATGCGCATCGGTGGCTGGCTTACGCGTTCTTTGCGACGTTTCTTGCGCACTTTGCGGCGGCGCTTTATCACGCGTTGGTGAGGAGGGACGGGGTGATGCGGGCGATGGTGGGGAGGTGACTGTTGGTTCTGCCCCGAGCTGGAACTTTGGTTGAGAGTTGGCCGGCCTGGATCCGTGTGTGGGGAGCACATGCTCCTGTCGGCCGGGTTCGCACCACGGGTCGCCGCGGCCCGCGCGAACCTCCAGCTGCCGATTCGGCGGTATCGCTTATCGAATGCAAATTACCGACCATATTTGTTAGTTAAGGCGCGATAACCGCTCAAATTTGATCGGTAATCATAGCTGTATAGCAGCACGACGTACTCGATAGAAAAGGCCCATAAGTCTCTCAACTTATGGGCCTTGTTTTCTCGGTCTATGCGGTTACGCGGAGTGTGTAGCGAGACTCAAAACGTGAGATTTTTGGGCCCGTCAGACAAGGCTCTGCGGATTCTGGGAAGCATCGGGTGAGATTTTGGGAAGCATCGCCTGAGATTTCTTGCCACGCAGCTAAGCCCGCGTGATGACGGGGTACTTTTCTGGCGAAGCTCTCCCATCGCCATCGCCCATAGGTCGGTCGTGAGCGAACCAGCTCGATGCACACCGACGGTCAAGAAATGTCCAAGTTTCTGAGACTGGCCTACTAACGCGCCAAGCAAATTGCGATGGCCGTTTAACGAAGCAATTACTGAGTAAGCCCCTCTCCCTATCCCGTCTCGGGCCAGTGGTTTCAGTGGCTGGTCGAGGCGTCGGCGTTCGCTCGTTGCAACCCGACATGGAGAGCACTCATGCAATCCCCCCGCCGTTGTCTCGCCTGCGGCAACGCGTTCGTGCCGCTACTGCATGTTCCCCGCCAGCGTTATTGCTCATCGGAAGATTGCCAGCGCGCTCGTCGACGCGACTGGCAGCACAACCGGCTCCGTATCGATAGCGACTATCGCGACAACCAGGCCCGGGCGCAGGCGAAATGGCGTGCAGGCCACTCGAGCTACTGGCGCGAATATCGCGCGGCGCATCCAGCATATCAGGAGCGCAACCGCAGCATGCAGCGGACGCGTAATGCACGACGGAGTTTCAAGCCGATTGCAAAGATGGACGTCATCGGGCTCTCTCGGCCGCTGGGTTCCGGCTTCTACGTGCTGTCTCATGCCGATGATGCCGGCGTTGCAAAAATGAACGCGTGGACCGTCCACATAGCCGTGCTCTCTGCGCCGACGGCGCCATCCACATGATTGCAAAGAGATGACTTGATACACATCGGTGTCGGGCCTGCTACCTTTGCCTTGTCACCGTTCGCTTTCGAACGCGACCTTCTGATGTGAGGCCGCGACGCTCGCATCCGGCGCCCACTTGCGTCCGGTGCCTGCCGCGTGCAGTGTCTGAGTTGCGGGGTGGAACATGTCATTCAATAACGCGGATGCGCCGGTCGTAGCGACTTCGCCTGCCGGGCGCGCAGCGGAGTACGTCCGCATGTCGACTGAACATCAGCAGTATTCGACTGAAAATCAGCGCGACCGGATTCGAGACTACGCAACCCGCCGCGGACTCGAAATTGTCCGCACATATGCCGATGAGGGTAAAAGCGGCCTTCGAATCGACGGCCGGCAGGCACTGCAGAATCTCATCTCCGATGTGGTCAACGGCAAGGCCGACTTCTCCGTCATCCTCGTCTACGACGTGAGTCGATGGGGGCGATTCCAGGATGCCGACGAGAGCGCGTATTACGAGTACATTTGCCGCCGTGCTGGCATCCAGGTCGCGTACTGCGCCGAGCAGTTCGAGAACGACGGGTCACCTGTCTCGACCATCGTGAAAGGCGTAAAGCGGGCGATGGCCGGCGAGTACAGTCGGGAATTGTCCGCGAAGGTATTTGCCGGCCAGTGCCGTTTGATTGAGATGGGTTTCCGGCAAGGCGGTCCGGCTGGCTATGGACTACGCCGCATTTTGGTCGATGACCACGGCCTCATGAAGACAGAATTGCGCCGCGGCGAACATAAAAGTCTGCAGACGGACCGGGTAATCCTCATGCCAGGACCGGAAAGCGAAGTGCGAACCGTCAATTTAATCTACGAGTGGTTTATCGACGAGTCGCTCAATGAATGCGAAATCGCTGCTCGTCTGAACGGCATGCGCGTGCGGACTGACCTTGACCGGGAATGGACTCGAGCGACGGTACGCGAAGTTTTGACCAACGAGAAATACATCGGCAATAACGTGTACAACCGTGTGTCGTTCAAGCTGAAGAAGACGCGGGTGACCAACACTCCAGACATGTGGATTCGGAGGGAGAGTGCTTTTCAGGCAATCGTGCCGAGCGAGACGTTCTACACCGCTCAAGGCATCATGCGGGCGAGAGCGCGTCACTATTCGAATGAGGAGCTCATTGAGCGCCTGCGTAACCTGTACCGAAGTCGCGGGTTTCTGTCCGGCGTCGTGATTGATGAAACCGATGGCATGCCTTCTACGTCGGTCTATGTTTACCGGTTTGGCAGCCTGATTCGCGCCTACCAGGCAGTCGGTTTTACGCCTGGCCGGGATTATCGCTATATTGAGACCAACCGCTTCCTGCGGCAGCTGCATCCGGAAATCGTTGTGCAGACGGAGCGGAAAATCGCGGATTTGGGCGGCACGGTGATACGCGACCCGGCAACCGACCTGCTGACGGTCAATGACGAGTTCACGGCCTGCATTGTGCTCGCGCGCTGCCAAGCGCATGACAATGGACGAAATCACTGGAAGGTACGCTTTGATACGAGCCTTCTGCCGGACATCACTGTTGCGGTGCGGCTCGACCAAACGAATGCTTCGGCGCTGGACTACTACTTGTTGCCACGTCTGGATTTTGGACAACCTCGTATTCACCTCGCCGACCAAAATCCAATCGAGTTTGAGAGTTATCGCTTCGATACGCTGGACTACTTATATGGAATGGCCGAGCGTGCCCGTCTGAGGAGAGTAGCGTGAACTCGCGGCAGCAGCCCGGAGAAATCCGGATGGTCCCAGTTGCCCAGATTGAAGTCATCAATCCGAGGGAGCGCAATAGTCGAGTGTTCAATGAAATCGTCGACAACATCAAGACCATAGGCCTGAAGAAACCAATCGTGGTCACGCCACGGGCGACAGCCGGCGGCATCGAGAAATATCTGCTCGTGTGCGGCGAAGGGCGATTGAAGGCGTTCCGCATGCTGGGCGAGACGACGATTCCCGCACTCGTGGTGAGCGTAAGCGACGAGGACGCGTTCGTCATGAGTCTGACTGAAAACATCGCGCGCAGACAGTGTCGCCCCATCGAACGGCTTGCCGGCATTCGGCAATTGCAGGAGCAGGGATATGCGCCGAAGGTCATTGCCGAAAAAACAGGTCTCACGCCGACCTACGTTCACGGCATCCTTACGCTTCTGCACCAGGGAGAAGAGAGACTTGTGGTTGCCGTCGAGAAAGGCCTCGTTCCCCTGAATGCGGCCCTCATGATTGTTGGCGCCGGCGACGACGACGCTGAGATTCAGGCTGCACTCCAGGAAGCTTACGAGTCTGGGAAATTGCGGGGTAAGCAACTGATGAGCGCGCGCCGCGTCATCGAGCGCAGGAAAGCACTCGGACGAAGCACGGCGCACAATATGACGAGCAAGTCCGCCGCCGTCACGACATCGAGTCTCGTGCGCACGTATGAGCACGAGGTAGAGCGTCAGAAATCCATGGTCAGAAAGGCCGAATTCACACAGCAGCGGTTGCTGTTTGTCGTCGGTGCATTGAGGCAACTGTTTGCCGATGAGAACTTCGTCAATCTGCTGCGCGCGGAGGGACTGGCCAGCCTGCCGAAGTATCTCGCCGAACGCGTGTGGCCCAGCGGGAGTGCTACATGACTGGTGTAACTCTTGGATTCATCCCCGAGCCATTGTCGGTGCCTGTCTCCAGCATCTTGCCATCGCGCCGAATACCGACGCCCGTGGTCGAATCGCGTAAATTCAAGCAGATAAGAACCTCCATTGAGGAGATAGGACTCATCGAACCGCTTTCCGTAACGCCTGCGGACCAGTCTTCAGGGCAACATGTTTTGCTGGATGGGCATCTACGCTTACGTGCCATCCAGGACTTGGGGCACGAGCGGGTTGCCTGCATTGTCGCGACCGATGACGAGAGCTACACCTATAACAACCGAGTCAATCGCCTCTCGACAATCCAAGAGCACTATATGATACGGCGTGTAATTGACAGAGGCGTATCGCCCGAACGGTTGGCGAAAGCTCTTTCCGTGGACGTATCGCAGATTTTGAAAAAGATGTCGCTTCTCGACGGCGTTTGCCCGGAAGCGGTTGAACTTCTCGGAGACCGGCGGTTCTCGCCGGAACTTGTTCGCGCTATTCGGAAGATGAAACCCACGCGGCAGGTCGAATGCGTTGAGTTGATGGTGGCTGCGAACAATGTCTCGGTTTCCTATGCCGAGGCATTATTAGTGGCCACGCCAGCGGCCCGTCTTGTGGAGGGCAAGAAGCCCCGCAAACTGACCGGCGTTAGCCCGGAGCAGATGGCGAAAATGGAGCGGGAGATGAGTAATCTTCAGGGGCAGTATAAGCTCGTGGAACAGACCTATGGCCAGGACGTGTTGAACTTGGTGCTTGCGAAAGGATATCTCGCGAAGCTACTCGAAAATGAATCCGCACGGCAATACATTGCCCAACACCATCCAGACTTGATGGCCGAGTTCGAGTCCATCATTGCAACTATTTCTCTCGACCAGCAGCAATTCAGTGCGGTCGTCTAATCGAGCTATGACATAGCGGCGGTGCGTCGCGCATCGGCGGGCAGATGTTCGAGATTTTCGGACAGGTGTTCAAGCCAGTGAACCGAAGCCGAGTCATTGAGGGGAGAGATGTGATGCATGTTTTGCCGTTGTTTGCGTAAGTCGATTGCGTATGCGCCGGGCATGCGGGAGCTCTTTGACGCTCATCCGTCCGTTACCGCGCATTCGATTAGAGCTTCTAGCTCGCCTTGAATGAGTCACTATTGGTGAGCACTGAACGATTGAATAATACAATGCACGAGTTGCTACTCATTGTGGCGCATTCGAGCCCTATACCGTTGTGCAGTGCGTTCGTGCCTGCCCGCCGAGTCATCGAGCCGCCGGGCAGGAGGGCCGCCCAACCCGTCCGGTTGGCTTCGGTGGCACGACGCAATGCCGCTTGCGTGAACGGGGGCTGAATCCACCGGCAGCGCGCAGGGGAAAGCCGAGACTGCGGGGAAAGCGTCTGAGATATCGGCAACGGGATGGCGAAGCTAGCGTCCCGGAGGACGCGTAGAGGCTGGCGGGCGAGGCGGCTCCATACCGGTGACAGTAAGGGTGGCGCGGCTGAGTGGAAGGCTTTCCCGGGCATCAGTGCCGTAGGGAGGGCTGGGCTCAGCCTCACCACCCGGCGACTCAAGGCCATGGATATGCTCAGGCTGAGCCTTCCGGGGAAGGCGGAATCGATGTCGATAAAGCATCGAATCTAACGAAGTCAGTGATGGTGACTGCTAGCACGCGACGACCGCTTTCCATCGGTGTTGGCTAAGAGGGTCACGGGCGAAGTCGCTCATGGTTGCCAGCCGAGTAGCGCCTGCAAACGCCACATGAGCCATGCGAGTTCTTCGGGCGATACCCAAGCCTTACGAGCAACCGACACCCGGACGCGTTCGAGCGTCCGATGTGTAGAGTGCTGCGGGTGCGACAGCGCGTCTTTCCGCGCTACGGGAACGAGCTGCTTTGCGAGGTCTTCGCAGAGAAGCCAGCGCTCCCGACGCTCGTCGTCTGTTTGTCCCGTGACATAGACGCCATACGATAACCTGGCGCAAACTTTCGGCTGGGCGCCGGGAACGACTGCCGGCGTCGATTCGTGGGGAAATTCTTCAGGCACGGCGCTCGTTTCCATCATGTTCGTCCAATATCAATAGTGAGTTGGTTTGCTTCGGACAGTTGTTTGGTCACTTCGTCAGCGTTCAGGGATGGTCCAAATTCCGGTTAATGCCGCAGCGGACAGCTCAAGGTCGATGGCGAACGGATAATGCCGAAGTAGCCGTACCGCGACTGATTGCACATGGCCCTGGTTAGCCACGTCGTCGGTGGATGCACGTATCTGCAAAAACTTGCTCGCCTCAACTACTGCTTTCGTGCGCTCATGCGGGGTTGTCATCGTCAGCTCCATTAAGCAGGTGTGCGGTAACGTCGGAGTACGATTTAACCTTGTTTACCCCGCACCATCCCTTCCACACATACTCTGCATTGCTTGACCAACCGTCTTTCCCGACCAGCTGGTAAACGCGCCCCGACAGCGTCTTGCCCCGTAGAGCGACGCGGTCAAAAGCGACGACCGCCGAACTGACCCGGCCCGTCAAGTCGAGCACGTCGGTGCCGACAAAATGTCGGCTCCCATCGTCTGTCTCGAGAATGCGCCATTGAGATAACGTGACCTCCGGCACTTCGGATGTGGAAGGCAGATTCCAGATAGGCATCGTGGTCTCCTGTTGGTGGTTGAATTTCACGCCCTTCAGATATGCCGCTGCGTGTCTCGTGAGGGGAAGCGGGCAGTTCGTCGGCGCGCCGAACGACCCGCCAGTGCTTCGACGTACTGTCCTCATCGCCCCAAACATGCTCGCCGGCCCACTCATTGCGTAAGGTGCGCTGGTACGAACAGGTCGTGCCCAGCTCTCGCACCGAGAATCGCCAGCCTGCCGAGGTCGGCGATACGAATCAGCCCGCCCCGCATGGCGCCATCACGAAGCTGTTTCGCACCGACCAGTTCGACGCCGGGCAACAAGCGCGACAGCGCCGACGACCTCGTACCCATGGCACGGGCCAGGTCTGCGAGCGGGACGTAGGCTTGCCGGAACTCCAGCAGTTGGTGCGGCAGCACGACGCGACAAGGCTGGCCACGTCGTTGAATCAGTTCTGATGCCAGCAGCCCTTCGTCCACCCAATTCTGGATAGACTCCCATTTCCATCCGGTCGCTTTGGCCAGTTGCTGAATCGACATGCCGGCCTCGAGCAGAGGTGTGCCGAAATACTGCGACACGTCCGTCCTCAGGAAGCACATTTCGCCCAGTGTCCGACCACGCGCGACGGCTTTCACCTTGCCGCTCGCGATGGCCTGCATCAGCGACTCGATAGCCCTTTGGTCACCCATGCGCCGGCTGGTCAGTTGCGCCCATGTGAGCGTCGAATCATCGGCCACCGTGATGGGTTCGGCCCACCGTTCCACGCGCTCATACAAATCGAGCATGGACTGGCGTTCGACCGGACCGCCCTTCATCAGGTCTTCGCGCCAGCGGGCGTTTGACCGGATAACGCCCGCTGCTTTCATGCGTTCGAGCACGACGGGTGGAACGCCCGCCAGTTCGCAGGCGTCAACGTCGGAAATCCATTCGGTACGGTGCCGCTGGATACGCTCAACTTCAGAACAGGGAATTTCGAACAACTGACCGCGCGTGCCAGTGCGTCGTGCACGGTGCTCACATTCGCCAGCCTGAATGGAGTCATTCAGGCGCGAGGCGCTGATGCCGATGGCCTTCGCGGCATCCGGCGCCCGCATATACCCGGTCGCATCTTCGGCAAGGTCCTTCGTCGAATCCAGGCCAAGAACGCAATCAGATTTCACGGCTGCGACGTCGATGATGATTTGCAGTAGCGGCTCAAGTGCCGTGTCCTGACAGAGCTTGCGCAAGCCGATGTACCACTCACCCAATAACGTATTCAACGTGCGGGCATTCTTGCGGCCCGCCGCAATACGCTGCTCGACGTGTACCTGAAAACCCTTCGGCCAGTCAGCCAGCAAGTCTTCGAGTGGCGCGAGAAATTCGACCGCTTCACCAACAGATTTCGGCAGTGCCGTGCCGCGTGGCAACCCTGGCTGCGTCGGGTTTGCATGCAGGCAGAGCGTCCGGATTACCTTCGCCAGTATGCTGATGTCCACGTTGTGCAGGACGGGCTTGCTACCTGATTGACGTCCGGCGCTTGCAATCAGCGTCGACAGCCACTGCTGGGCTTTCGTTGCCGGCACATGAGGCAGGCTGCTCAGGTCCTGGCCACATGTGCACAAGCCAAGGTAAAGCCGGTTGGGAGAAAGGTGTTCTCCGCATGCGAAGCATCGGTCAATGAGCAGAGTCCGGTGCGACGGGCATGCGGTGACATAGACGTGTTCCCAATAGTGGCGCAGGTGCGGCGATTCTGCCAGGCAGGCCGGACACACGGCATCGGATTGCGCGCGATGCAAACGTCCCCAGCTCCTGCAGTGTTCCTCCTGCTGCCGCGTGAATTCGGTCCAGGTGGATTCAAGCCCAAGGTTCTCAGCAACATCGCCGGTGCGAGTCAGCAAGGCGCGGCGATTGTGCTCGACGCCCGCCATGTCTGCCAGATTCCGCCAACTGAACAGCGCGTTGTCCGCGGCCAGCCGCCGGTAGTAACCCATGCCGGACTCATCATCCTTGGGTGCGTAAGTGAGGGCCAGACTCATTGTTCATCTCCCGATTTTTTTCGAACCGGCACGGACATCGCGTTGCTGCTCAAGACATGGACGTATGCCTGCTGCAGTGCAGCTGGCGCCACTCCGGCGTCTTCGATGCCAGAATCCTGGAAAGAGAGTTGATGCGGCGACCCTGCGTGGTCGACGTATTCGAGCGACGCCTGGCAATCCGCATAGGTAATGGCACGCGGCATTTCATCAGCCATCAAACTGGCGAGCGCTTTCATGAAATCAGCAAGCACCCCAATCAGGCCACCGGTGAGCAGATAGCACTGCTGAGTCAATGCGCGAGCGGGCACATTGATGGGATACCCAGCTGCAGCGAAAAGGCGGGCATAATTTGCTACGCAAGCATGGAATGCCGCCATTTCCCTGGCATGGCTCGCAGCGTAGGGCAGGAATTTTCGTGCCGGGCTTGAGCGTCGACGCAGTTGTTCGTTTGCCGAAAAAAGCCGCTCCAGCCTCGGAATACCAAAGAGAATCAGCATCCCCTTGAGGTCATCGAAGAGCGTCTTGAACCAGTCGCTAGCCGCACGCGTGGATACGCGCGTGCCCTCGTCGACAAGATGGGACGCTTCGTCAAAAATCACAACACGGGTGCCAGCCAGCTGAACCTGGTCTAGCATCAATTTACGCAAGTCTTCGGCCGTCAGGCCGCGCGGCAGCACTCGAATGCCCAAGGCTTCCAGCACACTTTTGGGAAGCGTTTTAGCCGATACCCCTGAACGCAGTTTCACCACCAGCACAGGAACATGGCGTCGTCCGTCGATACGGTATTCTGGGTAATCGCGCGACAGGTTGGTAATCAGCGAGCTTTTGCCGGCACCACTCGGCCCCGGTACCCGAACGATTTTGGATTCAAAGCCAGCAAGAGTATCGTCAATACGCCGTTTGAGCGCGAGACGATGTTCCTCGAACATCGGGTGAGGAAGTTCGCAGGTTTCGATGTCCCGACGCAGTTGTTGGGCGGGTGTCACAGCAGTTTTTCTCCGGTTTTTTTGTTGACGATATTCATCACCGGCGCTTCGTCGTATGAGACAGCATCCGATGAAAATTCTTCGTCAGGAAGGGATGAATTGGTCGACCGGGGCGGCCCGAATGGCGTACCCGACGAAAGTGGGTTGTCGACGGCACGTTGGACAGCGGCCTGGACTTTGGAGCGACGCGTGGCTTCCTGACTTTCCGTGCGCTTTCTGCGAGTCCGGCGGGCCGGCTTGTTTTTGGTGACTTCAGCATCGAGGTCATTCTGGAATTGCTCTTTTTCCGGCGGAATCGGTTCGCTATCCTTATCATACTTGAACCGTTCCTTGGCTTCATTGAATGTCCACGCGGGCGTCTCGGGGCGGACGTGCTCGTGTGTCAGCGTGACGAGCGGAAACTCGCGGCCTTCGTATACGTACACTTCGCGAAAATCGTCAGGGTTGTAGACCACATGGAGCTGCGCGTGGTCGCCATACTTGCCAAGCAGGTAGGTAATGGCCTTGCCCTTGTAGCGAAACCCTTCAATGGCGATACCAGTTTTCGCATTTAACGTGCACATCCTGTGTTCATAGAGCGCGGCCATCCACTCCTGACGCGGCGGCGGCATTGGGATGGGATAACCCGCCTCTTCGGTCGCCCATTTCATCCGCTCGAGCGGCGTTTTGCCCTTGACTGAATCAATCAGCAATTCGTCCCAGCGCAGGCGGTCGAGCGGACTGTTGACCCAGTCCTCATAGAGCCATCTGACAATCCAGCATTCGAGTTCTTCGGCGGTCATCAACTTATCGCCCAGCGCGACCGGGTCACGCTGGCCATCCTTTCTGTTAAAACGCGTGCAGCCCTCCAGGAGTTCCAATGCTTCTTTCAATGATTTGTTCAAGCGCTCGATGAATGGCTTGCCCTGAGCTTCCTTGGCCTTGCAGTGCTTGACATCCATTTCCAGAACTTCGAGACGAACAATGCGCGTCCCTTTAACCTCGGGGCCGTTGTCAAAAATAATCTGGACGGCTGTGCCATATATATTCAGGGTATGTTTGATGCCCAGCGCTTTAAAGCGAGCGTCCTTGGCAGGTGTCAGATACATCTCGAGGCACCGCAGCGAATCCATCTCACGTGGTTGGCCAATCACGAGATTCCATCCGACGGGGTATCCAGTGCAAACATCGATAGCGAGAACCAACCAGACATCCCGTGAGATGCTGTCAGATGTTTTCACGACGAAAGGCAGGTGTAGCGCATCCTGTTCGATGCGTGCAAACGGAAATGGGGCCCGGATTCGCTTCGTTGCATACGACTTGCCGGCAACCCGGTCGAGCGGGTCCATGCGGTCATACTCAGCGTCAACAGTCGCTTCGTCGACCAGGCTGGCAACGAATTTCCGGCTTATTTCATCCTTGGCGACATGCAAATGGCGGCGGCGCGCTTCACGGTTGACATATTCCGTCACCTTCAGAATCGTCCATTTCGATTCGGTGACGAGAAAATATTCCTTGATTGCCGTTTTTATGAACTCGCGGAGCTCTTTTGAATGCCTAGGCGTGTCATTGCCCTTGTTCTTGTCTCCCTTGAGAACGGGAAGTCCAAGTCGCTGCTTGTTAAGTGCCCTGAAAAGGGTCGCGCGGGAAGGAAATGGACCAACCAGACGCTGGCCGGCCTGCTCTCTTTCGTACGCGTCACGTGCAAAAGGAATGGCCGTGCCAAATTCAATGCCACGTTGCTTGCAAATTGCATCAATGCGCCGCAAGGCATCGGTCATGACGCGGATGCGCTCGCGCAACGGCGTATTGTCGTACTGGGCGGCAACGCTGACGCGCGGCATTCCTTTTCGATGCAGTATCCGGTCGCCAGAGGAAATGGCGGCCCGAATCTTTGTGTCGTCTTCATACCGGTCTTCGCGCTTCTCTGCATCGAAGATGTGGATGCAGCCGGCATGGAGATGACTGTCAAGCACTTCGAAATAGCTTTCCGAATTTCCGGGTACCGCCAGCTTGTCGCCCTTGAGAAAGTCCGACTTCATGGCCGCAACCCCTCAATCAGGCAGAGGTGACTGAGGTCGCCGAAGGCCTGAGACAGTTCGAGCGTGGCGCAAATGTGATGGTGTGTCAGGTCCGCTTGCAGCACACCAGTCACCAACAGGAGCGGAATGACATTCGCTGGAATCTGAAGGTCCGTACACAATGCCCGCTGCGAAACGGGGCCCGTCTCGCAATAGCGTTCGACCTGCTCGATGGCGTCAGGTGTCAGGTATGCCCTGGCACGTGAGGCCGCCGATTTCAGCAGTTGTGCATTGACGAGTACCGGGTGCCGTTCATCGACCGGCACGATGACCGTAAACAGCGGATAGCAGTTCGCTTCCATGATGACGCGGGCACGCTCAAGCTTCGCCCAATACTGGGAGTCGCCCTCGAAGCCTTCAAGTTTGACTTCGTATGCACACTGCAGGCCGCTGGTTTGCACAACGGAGAAGTCGGGGGTGTATTCAGAGTCTCCAGTGCGACTGCCACGTTGACTGCGCGCTTCGGATACGTCTTCTCGCGTGAACAGCAACCGCTCGCTGACCAGGTCGACCGTGAACGGCTGTGGTTTAAAAGACCGCACCCGCGGGTCGATGCCCAGCATGTGTGCGACCAGCCGTTCCGCGTCAGACTCGACCGTGATGTAGCCGTCTGCCTTTTCGGCATAGGTGCCGATGCGAGCCTTGCCGTACGTCCGGGCGGTGGGCCGGATGCCAGCGTTGGTCGCACTCCGGCGGCTGCGCACGCCATAGGACGGTGTGCTTCTCATTGCACACCTCCTGACAGACGCGCCTGTACGGTCCCGATAGGAGATGCCGTGAACGAAGCCGCCTGGACCAGGCTGGTCGGGAAAACCGGAGATGAAATGGGTTCCTGAAACGACATGACGAGAGATGCATGAATTTTCGATGGGGCGCACAATAACCCATCAAGTTCTCTCAAATCAACGGCATAATTCGTCAATTTCTCCCAAAAATGGCGGTAACGTGAGCTGGGGATTGCAAAAACTGGCAGTGAAATATGGGAGTTTTTCCTGTAAACATTTGTAACAAAATGTCCTTTGCCGAAATCGAATTTCCGGGACTGTTGTGTCCCTACAAGGGGCATGTTTTCGCGCCCAGGTAGGCCTTCACGCCTGATGCATGTCGTGCGAGAGGCAGCATTCGGGAATCTCATCCCAAGTCTGGGAACCGGCAGGCCAATGGCGGGATGGGTAGGAAGGTAGTCGAGGAGGGATATGTCTGGCGGGAGCCAGAAATCTCTTGCCACAACAAGGTGCGAGCCAGTCTCTGCCAGCAGATGCAGCACCTTGTACGAAATGGTCGAAGTCATGACCAGCTCCGTCGTACCCTCTCATAAAAAGGGGGCCTGACCGATGAGCAGGTCACAATTACGAAGACAGGTTCATTCTCAAAACCACACGCCAGCATTGCACCAGCGTGGGTTTACCGTAGTAAATCGCGAGAGGTTTTTCAAGAAAACATCAGGCACGACGTCGACCGCGTGCAACGAGAACTGCGCCTGAGGATGGCTATCTGCGCGTGACGCTACGGCAGGCGGAATGCATACAGCTATCTCAAGCATTCTCACGGGTTTTGAGAATCCTCATAACCCGTGAGATATTCCGAAGCGCAACGGAAGCCGGCGGAATCCGACGCCTACGCATGCGGTCGTGGCGAGGCGTCTGAGCGAGCCCGCAGCGCTTCATAGAGTTGGGCCGGCCCCAGCAAGATGTCCTTCAGGCCGTCGCGCACCCGCTCCGAATCGAGCGCCTGCTTGCTCATCGTGGTGTGCGCATCGAATGCGTCGATGATGGCGTGCATCAGCGCAGCCGTCAGGTCGGGGGAGTTGGCGAATTGCTCCTTGCTGTTGCTGGCGGCCTGCTGCACCAGCAGCGCGTTTTCCAGCAGTTTGCCCTTGAGCACACCGTTCACGTACACGAGCTGGTCGTCGTCGGTTAGCTCGCCGTCGAACAGGCCGTTGACCTTCTGGATGATTTCGTCGAGGAACGCTTTTTCCTTGTCCTGGACTGCGCCGCTGCCAACCGCATCCATCGGCGCCAGCTTCGGTGTCTCGCCGTGACCGAGAATCAGCGGTTGGCGGCCGGTGTTTCTCAGGCTGTGGTGCGTCAGCGTGACCTTGGACAGGTCGACGGTGTCCCGTTCGCGGCCGAATTCCAGCAATGGGATGAGCCGCTTGTAGAACAAAAAGCGCTTTTCGATGTCGGTGTTGCCATAGTCGAAAATCTGCGACAGGAACGCGTAGAGACGTACGAACGCCCCCATGTCGTTTTTGAATAGCACCAGTGCGTCGAGCGTGTCCTTGGCAGCCTGGGCTGCTTTCTCGTCACGCTGCGACTCGGCTGCGGCCCGGTCCTGCTGCGCAGCCTTGTAGCGCCTGAGCAGCCGGTCGGCCACAGGCGCGATGGCGGCTTGCAATTGCGCCTGGGTGCCTTTCGGGTCCAGTTCGACCTTGGTCACGCGGTCGACCTCGAAGTCGTCGTAGTAGCCCGCGGCATCGAGCTTCGCGCGCAGGTCGTAGACGTGGTGCGGGTCGGTGGTGGCTTCCAGTTCGGCGGTCTCGTAGTAAGTCTTGAACGCCTTCAGGATTTCACCGGCCTCGTTGACGAAGTCGAGGATATAGGTGGTGTCCTTGCCCGGATGGGCGCGGTTCAGGCGTGACAGCGTCTGCACCGCCTGGATGCCGCCGAGCATCTTATCGACGTACATTCCGCATAGCAACGGCTGGTCGAAGCCGGTTTGGAACTTGTTGGCGACAAGCAGTAGGTGATAGTCGGGCTCGGCAAATGCATCGCGGATGTCACGCCCCTTGAGCCCAGGATTCAGCTCCCGGCTGGTCTCGGTGACCGGCAACGGATAGCTGTCGGGGTCGTCGATTTCGCCCGAGAACGCGACGAGCACGCCCAGCGGATAGTTGCGCTGCTCGATGTACGCACGAATCGCTTTCTGCCAGCGCACGGCCTCCTTGCGGCTCGCGACGACCACCATGGCCTTTGCTTTGCCGTCGAGCAGTGGCCGCACATTCTCGCGGTAGTGTTCGACGACGATTTGCACCTTCTGCGCGATGTTGTACGGATGCAGCCGCACCCACTGCATGATGCCCTTCATCGCGGCGCTGCGCTCGACCGCCTTCTCGTCGTATTCCTGGCCATCGTGCGCGAGCCTGAACGCGAGCTTGTAGGTCGTGTAGTTCTTCAGCACGTCGAGAATGAAGCCCTCCTCGATGGCCTGCCGCATCGAATACACATGGAAGGGCTGCGGCAGTCCGTCCGGACCGGGCCGGCCGAACAGCTCCAGCGTCTTCTGCTTGGGCGTCGCCGTAAAAGCCACATAGGTCAGCCCCTGCGCGCCGGTGCGCGCCTCCATCTGGGCCGCAAGCAGCGCCTCGGTGTCGATTTCGCCGCCGTCCTGCAGGTCTGCCCATTCCTCGGCCGACAGCAACTGCTTGAGCTTGGCCGCCGCCTCACCGGTCTGCGAACTGTGCGCTTCGTCGGCGATGACCGCAAAGCGCTTGCCTTCGGTCGCTGCCAGTTCTTGCACCGCTTGCAGGGCGAACGGGAACGTCTGGATGGTGCAGACGATGATTTTCTTGCCATCTTTGAGCGCCTGACCGAGTTGGCCGCTCTTGCTGCCGTGCTCGTTCGTGATGGTGGCGACGACGCCCGTGGTGCGCTCGAAATCGAAGATGGCTTCCTGCAACTGCGCGTCGAGCACGGTGCGGTCGGACACGACCAGCACGCTGTCGAACAGCTTGTGGTGCTCGGCGTCGTGCAGGTCAGCGAGGAAGTGAGCGGTCCAGGCAATCGAATTGGTCTTGCCGGAGCCCGCCGAATGCTGAATCAGGTACCGCTGGCCCGCCCCCTGCGCCAGCACGTCGGCCACGAGCTTGCGAGTCGCGTCGAGCTGGTGGTAGCGAGGGAAGATGATGGATTTCAGCTGCTTCTTGTCGTCCCGTTTGCCAATCAGGTAGCGGTGCAGGATGTCGAGCCAGCTATCGCGTGCCCAGACCTCTTCCCACAGATAGGCGGTGGCGAAGCCATCCAGATTCGGCGCATTGCCCGCCGCACCCTGGTTGCCACGGTTGAACGGCAGGAACTGGGTGGCCGGCCCCGCGAGCCGGGTGGTCATCATGACTTCGGTCTGGCTCACCGCGAAGTGCACCAACGCACCACCGGGGAAACTCAGGAGCGGTTCGACTTGGCCGCCTTTAGGCTGCGGATGGCGGTCTTCGCGGTACTGGTCAACGGCATCCCGCACGCTCTGCGTGAAGTCCGACTTCAGCTCGGCGGTTGCGACCGGGATGCCGTTGACGAACAGCACCAAATCCAGCGCGTCCTGCGGTTGGTTCGGCGAGTGCCGCACCTGGCGCACTACTCGCAGTCGGTTGGCGGCGTAGTGTTGCTGGATGACGGGGTTGATGGCCAGCGCGGGCTTGAACTGCACCAGCGACAGCGGTTCCTTGAGCCCCAGCATCTCCACGCCACGCCGCAGCACGTCTAGTGTGCCGCGTTCGTTCAGGCTCTTGCGGACCCGTTCGGCGAGCCGCTCGCGGAGCGCCGGGCCGTGAGTCTTGGTCAAGCGCTGCCACGTGTCGGGCTGCGTCGTCTCAATCCAGGCAAGCAGGTCAGGCAGGAAGAGCGCGTGGACGCGGTCGTAGTGCGTGGCATCGCCTTCGGCATAGTGCCAGCCATTGGCTGCCAGGGACCGGCAGATTTCGGCTTCGAAGTGATGTTCCTGATACAGGTTGCTCATGGATGACTCTGGTACGTTCGATATTGTTCTTGGCTAAGGTGCGGTGTGCCCGTTCAGCCTTCGGTATAGCTGCGCTCCAGCAGCGGCTGTGCGCGCTCTAGGTCGGCCGGTGTGCGCAGCGTCAGTTCGACGCCAAAGAAATTGGTTTGGCTGGTGTCACGCGTGAACCCCTCCTCCAAACTCACGGTGGTCGGGTCAAGCTTGAGCATGATGAGCAGACGATGTTGCTTTACACCGACGCAGGCAAAGTTCTTCAATCGTCGAAAGGCGATATAAGCCTTCGTGTGCTTCTCTTGCACATCTTCGCCTAGCGAGTTTAGAAAGGCAGCGGTTTGCGCATAAAGGTCTTGGACTTCTGGGGAAGCATTGTTGAGCTGGTCCAGCATCGACCTATCTCTGCTGTCAGCTTTCGGCGTGACAGGCTCAATGACGCCTTCCAGCGCTCCCCTAATTTTGGCGGTGGTCATATCCGGTACGCTGCTCGCGTTGACCAATTCGAGCAACAGCAGGTCGTCACCAAACAGCTTGTAGCGAATCAGCTCGATGTTGCGCGGAATCTGCTGTACCGCGTACTGGTCATAGCGCGTGAAATCGATGGCAATACACAGCAGACGGGTGCCGGACCATTCGATTTGCTCCGCCACCTCCTTGCCCAGCTTTTCCATCACCAGCCAGCGGAATTCCGCCTGGTGGTCGAGCAGCCAGTCCAAGTAGAACAGCCCCTGGTTAATGACATTCTCGTTGCTGTGACGTTTGTATTCGATGATGACGGGGCAACCGTTCTCATCGAGGCCTAGAGAATCAATTCGGCCCTTGTGGGTATTACCGGTCACGTACTCGCTTGCGAGAAAGCGGATGCCGAGGAGGGTCTGCATGTTCGCCTCGATGAGGCTTTGTAGCTGCCTCTCCAGCTTCGCGGCCTGGCCCGGCAGCTCGCTTGCCGTGCCGTTTGACAGACGGAACAACTGGATGTCGCTCATGCGGCCAGCTCCTGTGGCGCGACATCGCGCACGTCGATTTTGCCGGTGACGGCAGCGGCAATCAGGGCACTGCGGCGCTCCCTAAGCAGGTCGATGCTTCGTCGGGCTTCGACATCAAGGGCGTCGAGTTTCGCGCATTCTGTCGCGACAAACGCAACAATGCCTAACTGTTCATCGATGGGAGGAACAGGAATAGCAAATGACCTTATCTGTTCCGGACTGATATGAGGCACGCTGACCCCGGTCATCTCTGGCGAACAGTGATGGAAAAAATAACCGGCTTGGAGCAAATAGTAGAGGTAATCTGCATTGAGTTCTCTACCGGGACGAATGGCCGCTACGCGCTGGAGGAGTAGGCAGGGAATGTCGCTCTCAGAAACGCGAGCGACGCGTAATCCTTCAGAAATCCATGGACGGTCCATGCCCAGAACGATGTCTCCCGGGCGAAGTTCAAACGTATCCAATCCATCATTCTCACTGCGGTTCCAGTACACCGTGTCATTCCATCTCAGCGCACCAACGCCTACGTTCACCCCGCGCAGCAACTTAACGTCGGAGTCATCAAGTGAAAATCCCGCCGATGGAAATGCAAAACCGGAAAGAATGCTGCAATCGTAGCCCGCCTTCCTAACCTTCCAATGGGTCGGCACCTTGCCCAGCCATGTCACACCAGAATCGTTCAGCAGCGCGTCGGGATTGAGGCCGCGGGTGACGGCGTGCGAGATGGTCGCCTGGCGCTTTTCTGCGAGCAGGGCGAGGAGCTTTTCCTGCTCCGCAATCAGCGCGACAATCTTGCCGGTTTCGCGGTCGAGGAAGGAAGCGATGGCCGCTTGTTCATGAGAAGGCGGGAATGGCGCTCGTTCATTCAAGTATCGGTCTTGGTCGAGGTTCTGAATTCCCGATGTCTGGTTTATCGCACCGACATTCACACCCACGGCATACGCGGCATTGTGCACGTAGTTCCAGTAAGCAGGAACCATGTCACGTGCTAGAGACATTCGAGCAACGAAATTCGAGCAAACGGCCGGCATTTCCGAGTGGTACATCACCACTTGTCCGACAGGTTGCAAATCGCCGCCTCCTGATTTCTCGAGCAGTAAGTCCCCTTTCTTCAACAATCTGCCGGCTCGTTCCTTGTCCGAGACACTGCGTAACGTAGGGATGTGGTCTCGAACGACCAGCTTGACACGGTCAAAGTCGGCAACTCGAACACATGCGATGTCATTACCGTCATCACTCGGTTCGTCGCCCCAGATGCCATTCTTGCATGACGTGACGGACACCTTGAAGCGGTCTATGTGCCAATGTGCTGGCACGTGACCCAGCCAGGTTACCTCGCTGTCCTTGTACTCTGGATAAGTCGGTAAACTCATTCCGCCAGCTCCTCGAGCATCTTCATGATGTTGGCCGACACGGCCTTCAGTTCCTCATCAATCGTGTGCAAATCGCGCGGCGGCTCGAACACGTAGAAGTGCCGGTTGAACGGAATCTCAAAGCCGACCTTGCTCTTTTCTTCATCAATCCAAGCGTCCCGCGCGTGCGGCAGCACCTCCCGCTCGAAATAAGCGCCAATATCCTCTGAGAACGGTACGTTCTCGGTATCGCGCAGTGCGCTATTCGCCTGCGGCTTGCCTTTCTGCTTGCCCTTGACGCCTAGCACCACCTCGCCGTGCTCATCGCGCAGCGGACGCTCGACGGTAATCGTGGTGTAGCCGAAGTCCTTGTTCTGGAAAATCCGCGAAATCGGCACGGACTTCACCTTGCCGCCTGCCGGTACGTCTGGTTCCTTGCTTCCTTTCGGCACGACCCATTGGCCGACCTCCGCGCCTGCCGCATCAAATACGGTTGTCAGCTCAGCCTCGACAAAGTCGCCGAACAGCCGCGTGACGGTCGCGATGTGCTCGTCGGACATCTCCTTGCGCTTGCTGCCGAGGCTCTTGCGCATCTTCTGCCAGAAGCTCGAGGCATCGATGAGCTGGACGAACCCCTTGCGGCCGTCTGGTTTCCGGTTCGAGAGAACCCATACGTAGGTGGCGATGCCCGTGTTATAGAACATGTCTGTCGGCAGGCCGACGATGGCCTCGACTAGGTCGTTCTCCAGCACATAGCGGCGGATTTCGCTCTCGCCGCTGCCGGCGCCGCCCGTGAAAAGCGGCGAGCCGTTCAGCACGATGCCGAAGCGGCTGCCGCCATCCTGCGCCGGGCGCATCTTGCTGATGAGATGCAGCAGGAACAGCATCGAGCCATCGGAGACACGCGGCAGGCCAGGGCCGAAGCGTCCGTCGAAGCCCTTCTGCTCATGCTCGGTGCGCACGGCTTTCTCGACCTTCTTCCACTCGACGCCGAACGGCGGATTGGACAGCATGTAGTCGAACTTGCGCCCGCCATGGCCGTCATCCGACAGGGTGTTGCCGGCGACGATGTTTGCGACGTCCTGGCCCTTGATGAGCATGTCAGCCTTGCAGATGGCGTACGACTCGTCGTTCAGCTCCTGACCGAACATCGTCAAGCGGGCGGACGGGTTGTGCTCCAGCAGGTGTTCACCCGCCACAGACAACATGCCGCCGGTTCCGGCCGTCGGGTCGTAGATGGTCCGCACCACGGCGTTGCCGGGCGTCAGCACGTCGTCATCCTCGATGAACAGCAGGTTGACCATCAGCCGGATGACTTCCCGCGGGGTGAAGTGCTCCCCGGCGGTCTCGTTCGAGATTTCGGCAAATTTGCGAATCAGCTCTTCGAAAACGAGCCCCATCTGGGCGTTGTCCACCACATCCGGGTGCAGGTCGATATTCGCGAACTTCTCGGTCACCAAGTAGAGCAGGTTGGCTTTGGCGAGACGTTCGACCTGCGTGTAGAAGTCGAAGCGTTCGAAGATGTCGCGCGCGGGGGGCGAAAACGCCTGAATGTACGCATACAGGTTCTGCCGGATATGGTCCTGGTCGCCCAGCAACGTGACGAGGTCGAGCGGCGACGTGTTGTAGAACTTGGCGTCACCGGCCACGCGCAGCAGGAAAGGCTCGGGATTTAGGCCCATCTCCGATTTGGCCTCGAATTCGGCGAGCACGGCCGGCTTCGTGGATTCGAGTACGCAATCGAGGCGCCGTAGCACGGTGAACGGCAGAATGACGCGCCCGTACTCGGATTGCTTGTAATCGCCGCGCAACAGGTCTGCGACGGACCAGATGAAGGACGATAGCGCTTGGTGGTTCATTGTGTTGAAGTCTATGGCTACTTGCTTGTTCTTCAGGCGGCCGAGCACCCGGAGACGCCCGCGGTGGCGCCACTCCGGCGTCGGCGGGGAGTGTGGCGTCGATTTTACATTGGCGGCCCGCTCGGGGTGATTCACGGCAGGGCTACACCCCCGCGAGCAAAGGGCGACATAAGGGAGTCGCCACCGTCCTCGGAGCCGGATTGAGATGGGACTCGCCGTCATCGTTGCCGCTGCTATTGGGATACCCGACTCGGCATAACTGCTTCGACCTTGCACAAGAGCGAGCAGGCGGAGGCAGACGAACGCATCACGCTCAAGCAGTTGCGCAGGTTGGCCGACGGGCTGGACTGCGAGCTTGTCTACGCCTTGGCGCCTCGAAAAGCCCCTCACGCAGATGGTCGAGGACCAGGCGCGATTACTCGCTACGCAGGCGGTCGAGGGCGTAGCGCATTCGATGGGCTTGGAAGGGCAGCGCCCAACTGAGCCCCGCCGTCGACAGCAGGTTGAAGAGAGAGCGGAAGAGCTGCTTCGTGGTCGATGGTCCGCCCTGTGGAGATAGGCCATCTGTCCAGCGGACGACCCTGCGCACGCCTGAGAATGCGCCTCAACGAAGCTCCTGAAGCGCACGAACCAAAGCAATCGCGGCGGCTCTGTGCCTAGCAGACCGGCCGAGCAACTCAGCGAATTGTTCGACAATGGCATCAGGCTCTTCGACTCCATCGTGAACCTGAATTTGCAAAAAATTCGCAACTCTTTGCAAATTCTGAGACACGATTTTGAACTCGGCCCTCTCAAATCGGGAAAGCTGGCCGACGTCCACGCCTAACTTGGACGCCAGCTGCTCCAGCGTCAGGCCGAGCTCCTTCCGTCGGTGGCGAAGTGCGTCACCGAGTTGCTTTGCCGCCAGAACCGACTTGCGATTTGTTTGCATATTGCTTATCATTTTGCAAATATTTTTGCAAAATGGCAAGCATGGCAATCTACGTTGACGATGAGCGCATATCTTGGCGCGGGAAGCAGTGGTGTCACCTAGTTGCGGATTCATTGAACGAACTGCATGATTTCGCCCAGCAACTCGGTCTCCGCCGGTCTTGGTTCCAAGAGCGTTCTATCTACCCGCACTACGACGTTACCGTAGCCACGTCGGCACTACCCGCAATTGCTTGTCGAAGAGAATGGCCATATCGTTGTTTTATACCGCAAATCCCTCTTGCATGTGCAGTTGAAGATGTCTTTCTGGCACCCATGCATGCCCTTGATTACCCCATCCGGCTCCCCAGGAGTTTCGGAGATAAATATGCGTTTCGTTGGTCATGCGATGCGTGCCGACGCCCATGGCGACCATCGCATGAAACTGGTCCGGAATGACATATGGGTCGAACTCGACAATACCATCTCTCGGATAAAACAACGACTTCGTGACCGCTATCACTACACCCACTGCGCGCCCCTGGCGGACTAAGGCGGTAACTTCAGAAAGTGCCAAGGCACGCGTATTCGATGGGCTTCGATAGAGCGGCATCAACCCGCTAGGCGGAGCTTGAAGCGGCGCGTCCTGCGAATCTGGGCGGTAAGGGTAGATGTTTTCTTCAGGCTGTCCAGGGCTCGCGACTGCCGTGAAAACCTGGTCTACGGTGAAACCGTCGCCTGGTTCCCAGCTTTCTTCCGCCTTAGCGGCATGATGGCACAGGAACTCGACGCTTAGATGCGCAGTCGCATTGGCGAACGCATTCAAATCGGATGTCGTGAACACCAAGCATGTTGGCCGCCGACCTTGATTGCGCGGTGGCCCGAGGCGCTCCGAGTGATTCACTTCAACTTCAATCATTTGATACCCCGAACGCTATTCAGCCTGCGTGAGCGCTCAGGTCTCGACAACCCGCCGTTGACGTCGTCGAATTCGGCACTGAAAGCAAGTGAATCTTGAATCTCGGACTCCCGGGACCACGGTGCGGTTTCATGAACCGAGATTGTCGAACGCCTATTGTGGTCAATCGTGGAGTCGCTGCTGAAGTCGATTGTCGGCGTCAGTGCATATCTCATCGTGGTGCCAGCGCCCAGCCCTCCCACTCGAATTGGCCTGTCTTCACGGCCGGACACCACGCGTGCATCTTGCACGAACGGTTCAAGCGTAAATCCTTCACAACGCAACTCATCGACGGTCCACAAATGACCCGCGGCGGCATGATTGGGCAAATCAACTACAAAACGGTCGGTCGACGCTGGTTCGATAATCCGGTCTTTGTCAGTCTTATCGAGAATCCAGACGTCGCCGGGCACCTTCGCTGACATGTCGTCGATGTTCAAAGCAGCAAGCTTGAGGGCCTTCGGTTTCTGCCCGAGTGTGCGAGTTGCCGAGAGTGTAGACAGCAACCCAAGGCGTACGAGCGACCAGGCCATCGCTTCGAAGCTCGTGCCCAGCCGAAGAGAGAGCTGATAGACAATCGCTGGGTCGTTTAGATGTTCCTTCGACCAACCCTTCATTCTCATGACGGCAATGACAAGCCAGCGAGGCGCAAGTAGCGAATATGCAAACTGATTCGCCTGCTGTTCGACAAGGGCCGCGTTGGTCCCGATGTCTACGGTCTCGTCAGTGTTACTCTCATGTCCGAGAAAGTAGTGACCGAGCTCATGTGCGCATGTCATATGCACCAGTCCGCGGGGGCGCAATACGTTGACCAATATCCCCGCTTCACCATCTTCTCGAAGAAAACCACCGAGAAGCCTTTCCAATGGCCGGAACATCACTGTTACATCGGCCTCGCTGGCTAACTGGGTCGGGTCAACTCGCGTATAGCCGTCCCTAATGCGGTCCTTTGCTCGGAATTCATCCAGAACTTCAGCGGCCCGACGTCCAGCTTGCAACAAGTCGTCACGCGCCATTACGAGCCTCGTCGTTTTGATTTTCCAGAGCTACGCAGGAATTCGGCGAACCGACCTAGCTCTTCGAAGTCCCGGTCGCTCAGTCCGTGAGTCGCCCGCGCGAGAAAGACAACACGAGTATCCTGAACGTGCGATTCGCCAGTGAGAAAGAACTGCACCGTTTTCCCGTACAACTGGCTCAGCTTGTCCAATTCAACGGCCTCGACCTTACGCGTGCCGGCTTCGATGTTCGTGACCGCGGGTCTCGAGATTCCCAGAGCGGTGGCTACATCCTCTTGCGACAGCCCGACGTACTCGCGGGCTTCGCGCAGGCGCTGGGCGAGGAGCAACCTTTGTTCATCAGTCGAGTCTGAGGTGCCCTGGCTCATTTTTTCTTGGCTTGGAGGTACGAAATGACTTTGGCGGACAGCCCGTCAACGAATTCCTCTCTTGTTTTGTAGCCGCCGGCTCGAATAACGCTGTTCGGGAGCTCAGTTCCAACAATCTTGTCGAGTATTGCCAACACCTCGACTGCGGTCATGGATTCAATCGGCTCGAGCAATTCATCTACTGTGCTCGGCCCACCCGCTTCGGGTATCAGCGCATGCTCGTCCCAGAACTCTTCCAACGCCGCTTTAATCTGTTTCTCAAGGTCCGCCATTGTTTCCTCGCACGCAGCTGTTGTTGTACGAAAATCGTACAATCAATGTTCGATTTTGTCAAAGAACAGAACTGGCCACGACCGCGAAACTTGAAGGAGTTGAGCTCGGAGGTTGAGACGCCGCAGTCTTATATCCGCAGGTAACAGCGCATATCGATTGGATTCAAGCTCTCGCCGCGTGGATGTCGTTGCGTCTACCGACAACGAATAGCCGCCACGCTTCGAGCTTCTCGATGTCCTCGCCAAGTTCGTCAGGATGCGGAATAGGTAGCACACGGCATATTTTCTCGGCGAGAAGGACCGAGCCGACCTACACAAGGAAACCAACCCCGACAAGATTGACGCGGCGCGCGACTACCTGCGGAAGGCAATATCAGCGTTGAAGTGAGAGCACCCTGCTGCCAGGCGGGAACCCGAACAAGTCGTCGTGTTGACCCGCGCTTTTAGGCGGAATCCGGACGTCATTGCGGAAGTCCTGCTGCGAGCTGATGGGACGTGCGAAGGATGTGGGCAGTCGGCACCGTTTCAGCGTTCAGACGGGAGGCCGTACCTCGAGGTGCATCATCGCCGACGTTTGGCAGACGGCGGTGACGACAGCGTCGAGAACGCGATGGCCTTGTGTCCGAACTGTCATCGCGAGCGGCACTACGGTATCAACTACGCCAATGGTTGACGCCAGGAAGTGAGCGCGTGCGGCTGCTAGGCGAGAAGTGGCGCGGCGGGCGTGGTGATGCTGGGTGGAAAGACGCGGAAACTGCGGGGGAAGCGGGAGGGAGAGACCAGGGCCGAAGCCCCGGTCCGCCCGCTCGATGGATTCATTCCGTGACACTTTTTTCGGAATTTCCCTTCGAAAGCGGGCGATTGGGTGTCGCCGGATTAGAAGTGTTTACCTTTCGGAATCAAGCGCTTACAGTCGAGTAACGGCTTCTTCTGCGGAAATCTCGCTGTTGTGTAACGACTTCTAATCCGCATTGCCACAACACACCAGCCCAAGCCGTCCACTCACTCCACCGTCACCGACCTCGCCAGATTCCACGTTTTGCTGGCGTGAGATAGGAGGGCAACAATGACCGTCGCCGCTTGGAGTCTTTCGGCGGCGGTGAGCGCCATGCGTCTTTCTATAAGAAGCGCATTCGCTAGGGCAGCAAACCGAGCCACCCGGACTACGATGCTCTGGCGACCAACGAAACCGCTGCGCGTGAGCTGGGCGATGCTGTCGCAGGCTGCATCGCTTTCTGTACATTGGGTTGAAGCCCAGGCGCGAAGCGCGGACCAGCGAAAGCCGCAGAAGTCGAGTTGACAAGCAACCCCTGATTGTTCCCGACACTGAGAAAACGGAGGCTACCTCACTATCGCCCTTGTTCCTGCGGCTGTGGGGTCAGGTAGGTGCCGTCATCTGAGCTATCGGAGCGCATCCATCAATAAATGTCTCAGTGGATGCTTCCCAAAATCTCAGGTTATGGCTCCCGCTACAAGTGCGTTAGACGTCAATATTCCCCGCCCTCAACGCATTAGACTCAATAAACGCTCTCCGCGGCTCGACCTCATCGCCCATGAGGGTAGTAAAGATCCCATCCGCAGCGATCGCATCCTCGATCTGCACGCGCAGCAACCGTCGCACCTCCGGATCCATCGTCGTTTCCCAAAGCTGCCCGGGGTTCATCTCCCCCAGCCCCTTATACCGCTGCTTCGAGACATTCCGCTCCGCATCCGCAAGCAGCCACTTCATAGCCCCCTTGAAGTCGCCGACAGCCATGTTGCGCTCGCCGCGCTTGATGACCGCCCCAGCCTGAATCAGCCCCTTGAACGTATTCGCGGTATTCACCAGCTGCTGATAATCCGCGGTGTGCTGGAATTCCTCATCGATGACCGAGACCCGCACATTCCCGTGATGCGCGCGCTCGACGCGCAGCGACCGGAGCTCCCGCACCTGGTCATAAGCCGGCACGACCTGCACGCCGTTCTTCACCGCATCATCATGAAGCGCAGCATGCAGCGCCTTGGCCGAAGCCTCCGTCGACTCTTCGTTACCGAGATCGATCGCCACCCCATCCATGATTGCCTCGAGCGCAGCCGGGTCATACATCCGGCTCAACCGCCCGATGACACTCCGCGACATCAGATAGGACTTGGCCAGTTCCCCGAGCGCGTCCCCCGTGATCGGCGTCGCATTCTCACCCGGCACCAGCTCCGACCCTTGCAGCGCCAGCCGCAGCATATGCGCGTTCAGCTCCACATCATCCTTCAGATACCGCTCGTCCTTGCCAGCCTTGATTTTGTAAAGCGGCGGCTGCGCGATATACACATACCCGCGCTCGATCATCTCCGGCATTTGCCGATAGAAGAACGTGAGCAGCAGCGTCCGGATGTGCGCACCGTCGACGTCTGCGTCGGTCATGATGATGATGCGGTGATAGCGCAGCTTGTCGAGGTTGTAATCGTCCTTGCCGATGCCACAGCCAAGTGCCGTGACCAAAGTAACGATCTGCTCCGACGACAGCAGCTTGTCATACCGCGCCTTCTCGACGTTCAGCACCTTGCCGCGCAGCGGCAGAATCGCCTGGAACTTCCGATCCCGCCCTTGCTTCGCCGAGCCGCCTGCCGAGTCGCCCTCGACGATGTAGATTTCGCACTTCGCCGGGTCTTTCTCCTGGCAGTCCGCGAGCTTGCCCGGCAGACCGACGCCATCGAGCACGCCCTTGCGGCGGGTCATTTCCCGCGCCTTGCGCGCCGCATCCCGCGCGCGCGCAGCCTCGACGATCTTCCCGCAAATGATCTTCGCGTCGTTCGGCGTTTCCAGCAGGAACTCTTCCAGCGCCTTCGCCACAACTTCCTCAACCGGCGCCCGCACTTCCGAAGAAACCAGCTTGTCCTTGGTCTGCGAGCTGAACTTCGGCTCCGGCACCTTCACCGACAGCACGCACGAAAGCCCTTCGCGCATGTCGTCGCCGGACGTGTCGACCTTAGCCTTCTTCGCGATCTCGTTATCGGCGATGTACTTGTTGATGACGCGCGTCATCGCAGCCCGCAGGCCGGTCAAGTGCGTCCCGCCATCCCGTTGCGGAATATTGTTCGTGAAACACAGCACGTTCTCGTTGTAGCTGTCGTTCCACTGCATCGCGACTTCCACGCCCACGCCATCCTTCTCGCCGTTGATGTGGAAAATGGTCGGATGGAGCACGGTCTTCGTCTTGTTGATGTACTCGACGAAGCCCTTGACCCCGCCGGCGAACGCGAAATCGTCTTCCTTGCCGGTGCGCTGGTCGGTCAACCGAATCCGCACGCCGTTATTCAGGAACGACAGTTCGCGAATCCGCTTCGCGAGGATGTCGTAGTGAAACTCGACCGTCCCGAAAATGGTCTCGTCGGCCATGAAGTGCACTTCGGTGCCGCGGTTCTCGGTATCGCCGACGAGCTGCATCGGCGACACCTGCTCGCCGTCGCGCTCCTCGAGCACACGGTTCTGCGCGACGCCGCGATGGAACTCCATGAAGTGCTTCTTGCCGTTGCGGCGCACGGTCAACCGCAGCCAGCTCGACAGCGCGTTCACGCACGACACGCCCACGCCGTGCAGCCCGCCGGAAACCTTATAGCTGTTCTGGTCGAACTTGCCGCCAGCATGCAGCTCGGTCATCACGATCTCGGCCGCACTGCGCTTCGGCTCGTGTTTGTCGTTCATCTTCACGTCGGTCGGAATCCCGCGGCCGTTGTCGGTCACGGAGATCGAGTTGTCCGCGTGGATCGTGACGTGAATGTCGTTGCAATACCCGGCGAGCGCTTCGTCGATCGAGTTGTCGAGCACTTCGAACACGAGGTGGTGCAGACCGGTGCCGTCCGACGTGTCGCCGATGTACATCCCGGGGCGCTTGCGCACCGCTTCCAGACCTTCGAGGATCTGGATCGACGATGCGCCGTAGCTGTTGTCGGGCTGCGTATTGTGCTGTTCACTCATGGATATCTTCCGGTTCTGCGAGGCCACTCAAGCGGCGGCGCGGTGCGTTTTCGTGAGAAAACGCCGGGCCGCTCCAGTTTTCCTGACCTCTCCTGCGGGCCGGCCCGGCGCCGCGCGGAGAGGGTGTTGATTCGCCATAAAAACGCCAAAGGGGCTTGCCGCCCCCTGGTGTGTGCCGTGTGTCGCGCGCGTCAGATGCGCATCGGCATCACGACATACTTGAACTCGTCGTTCTCGGGCACGGTGATCAGCGCGCTCGAGCTGGCGTCGCCGAGGCTCACCTGCACGGTGTCGACCTTCAGGTTCGCGAGCACGTCGAGCAGGTACGTCACGTTGAAGCCGATATCGACGGTATCGCCCTGGTAGGCGATTTCCAGTTCTTCCTGCGCCTCTTCCTGGTCGGCGTTGGTCGACATGATCTTCAGCTGGCCCGGCGCGATGATGCAGCGCACGCCCTTGAACTTGTCCGACGTCAGGATCGCCGCGCGCTGCAGCGAACGCTGCAGCTCTTCACGGCCGATCTCGAAGCTGTTCTTGTGCGCCTTCGGGATCACGCGCTGGAAGTCGGGGAACTTGCCCTCGACCAGCTTCGACACCAGCTCGACCTGGCCGAACGTGAACTTCGCCTGGGTTTGCGCGATGTCGATCTTGACGGTGTCGTCGATGTCCTCGAGCAGGCGCTGCAGCTCGAGAATGGTCTTGCGCGGGATGATCACTTCCTGGCGGCCGAACGAGCCTTCGATCTTCATCGACGAAAACGCGAGGCGGTGGCCGTCGGTCGCGACCGCCATCAGCTGGTCGCCGTCGACGACGAGCAGCATGCCGTTCAGGTAATAGCGGATGTCCTGCTGCGCCATCGCGAAGTGGACCATGCCGAGCAACTGGCGGAACGCCTTCTGCGGGACGCTGAGGCTGGCGCCGAAATCCTTCGCCTGGGCGACGGTCGGGAACTCGTCTGCAGCGAGCGTCTGCAGCGCGAAGCGGCTCTTGCCGGACTGGACGGTGAGACGCTTGTCGGCGAGCGACAGCGTGACCTGGCCGTCAGGCATCGCGCGCAGGATGTCGAGCAGCTTGCGGGCGGCAACGGTGGTCGCGACCTGGTCGCCGCCGACGCCGAACTCGGCGCGCGTCGTGATCTGCAGTTCGAGGTCGGTCGACAGGAACGATACGTCCGCGCCATTCTTCGTGATCAGCAGATTGGCGAGGATCGGCAACGTGTGGCGGCGTTCGACGATGCCGCTGACCGTTTGCAGCGGCCTGAGGAGGGTGTCTCGTTCGGTCTTGACCAGTTGCATAGAGTTCCTTCGTTGAGAAAACGGCCTGCAGGCTCGCAACGCCCTGCCGGGCGGGCTGATGGCCCGCTGCCGCCGGAGCAGTCAAACCTGTATTGTGCCTTAAAACCGGAAGGCCCCCGCTAAATTGGGGCGGTTTCCGGTTTCGCCGGCACGGCGCGCCGGCTCAGCCCTTCAGCGTCTGTTCCAGCACGTGCAGCTCGTGGTTGAGCTGCGCATCCTTGCTGCGCTCGTCCGCGATCTTGCGCACGGCGTGCAGCACGGTCGTGTGGTCGCGCCCGCCGAACAGCTCGCCGATCTCCGGCAGGCTCTTCTGGGTCAGTTCCTTCGCGAGGTACATCGCGATCTGGCGCGGCCGCGCGATGTTCGCCGGACGCTTCTTCGAATACATGTCGGCGACCTTGATGTTGTAGAAGTCGGCGACGGTCTTCTGGATGTTCTCGACCGAGATCTGCCGGTTCTGCACCGTCAGCAGGTCCTTCAGCGCTTCCTTGGTCAGCTCGATCGACACTTCGCGGCCGTGGAACTTCGAGTACGCGAGGATCTTGCGCAGCGCGCCTTCCAGTTCGCGGACGTTCGAGCGCAGGTGCTTCGCGACGAAGAACGCGACGTCCTCCGACAGGCTCACGCCTTCGGATTGCGCCTTGCGCATCAGGATCGCCACGCGCATTTCCAGTTCGGGCGGCTCGATCGCGACGGTGAGGCCGGAGTCGAAGCGCGAGATCAGGCGGTCGTCGATCCCGGAGATTTCCTTCGGATACGTGTCGCTGGTGATGATCACCTGCGCCTTGTTCGCGACCAGCGCCTCGAACGCGTAGAAGAATTCCTCCTGCGTGCGCGACTTGCCCGAGAAGAACTGAATATCGTCGATCAGCAGCAGGTCGAGCGAGTGGTAGTAGCGCTTGAAATCGTCGAATGCCTTGCGCTGGTACGCCTTCACCACGTCCGACACGTATTGCTCGGCGTGGATGTAGCGGATCCGCGCGCCCGGCTTGTCGAGCAGCAGCTGGTTGCCGATCGCGTGGATCAGGTGGGTCTTGCCGAGGCCGACGCCGCCGTACAGGAACAGCGGGTTGTACGAGATGCCGGGGTTGTCCGCGACCTGGATCGCGGCGGCGCGCGCGAGCTGGTTCGCCTTACCGGTCACGAAGTTGTCGAACGTGAGGACCGGGTTCAGCTTCGAGCGCTCGTACATCGAGTCGGTCTCGCCGGCCGCGGCCGGCGCGGCGCCCATGCCCGGCCGCCAGGTGCGGCGGCCCGCGGCGGCTTCGTGCGCGGGCAGGCTCGGCAGGTCGATGTCGGCGGCGTCGTCCGCGTGCATGTGTGCGGCGCTCGCCGCGGCCGAGGCCGCCGACGCGTTGGCGGGCGCGACGATGTTCGCGGCCGCGATCGCCGCGGCAGGGCTCGTGGCCGGCAGCGGGGCGCGCGGCGCCACAGGCGCTGCTGCGGCGGCGCTGCGCATGCCGGCCTTCGGATCGAGGACGAACTGGACGTCGATCGGCGCGTTCCAGAAATCGCGCGCCACATCGGAGATCCGGCCGGAGAACTGGCTCTTGACCCAATCGAGCTTGAAACGGTTCGGAGCAGCAATGGACAGCGTATGCGCAGCGGCGTCGAAGGCGACCGGGGCTAGAGGTTTGATCCACGTTACGTACTGCTGGGGCGTCAATTCGCGCTCCAGCAGGGCGGAACAGTGTTGCCAGAAATCGTTCATCGAGGTGCTGTCGTTCTTTCGGTGCACAGTAAGGGCTCGCGGCCGCTCGCTTGTCGCGGATAAGCGACAAGGCCCGATGCGGTCGTGCGAGCGGGCTCCGGGCGCCTGCGTCACAGCGGTGGCGAGGCAGGCGCGAGCCGAAGCAGCGTGCGGGATTCTTGGAGGTAAGGCGAGATTCTACCGCCAAACGCGGTCGAAGCGGGAGTTATCCACAGGGGCGTGTTGTGCACCACAGGGCCGGATCGCCGATGCCCGGGCCTGCTGAATGCCCTCTAACGTATTGACCATCAAGAGAAAAACGGTTTAAATAGCGGGTTCCGCGAAAACCAATCCTGCATTTCCGGTGATTGCGTTCGCCCGAAGGCTTGCTGGTGAGGGCACGCAAAGGGCACGCGGTCCCTGAAGTTCCGACATTCTCGAACAAGTGAGAGCATCATGAAACGTACCTACCAACCGTCCGTGACGCGCCGCAAGCGCACCCATGGTTTCCGTGTCCGCATGAAGACGGCTGGTGGCCGCAAGGTCATCAACGCACGCCGCGCGAAGGGCCGCAAGCGCCTCGCCATCTAAGGCGGGTTGCACGCTGTGTCCGATGTCCGCAGTTCCGCGGGCAAGGCCGCTGACGAGCCGGGTGCGAATCCGTTGCGAGCGAAAGCCGTCTTTCCCAAAGCTGCGCGACTTCTGAAAACGGATGAATTTTCATCCGTTTTTCGTTTGCGCCCGTGGCGGCGGTCCGCGCACTTCGTGATCTACGGCAAGCCGACGGGCCAGGCGGCACGTCTCGGCCTGGTCGTCGGCAAGAAGTACGCGCCGCGCGCGGTGACGCGCAACCAGGTGAAGCGGCTGGCGCGCGAAGCGTTTCGCGTGCGCCGGGCCGAGTTCGCCGGTTGGGACCTGCTGCTGCGCCAGCACACGCGCTTCGACAAGAAGGCGCTGCCGAGCGCGGCGTCCGAGCCGCTCGCGGCGATGTGCGTGGCCGAGATCCGCGAGCTGCTCGACAAGGCGGCGCGGGAGATCGCCCGCCGTGCGGCGAAGCCCGCGTCCGAGTGACGCACCGGCCCGTCGCGGCGGCGTTCGCGCCTGCCCGGCCGGCCCTGACGCGGCGCTGAACCTGACGCCGCCCTTGCTATGCAAACGGTATTGATCGCGTTGCTGCGCTTCTACAAGGTTGCCGTGAGTCCGCTGCTCGGCAGCCGTTGCCGTTTTTATCCTTCCTGTTCGGATTACGCGCGCGAAGCAATCCAGTATCATGGCGCCGCGCGCGGCACATATCTCGCCGCGAGGCGGCTGTGTCGTTGCCATCCGTTTTCCGCGGGCGGCATCGACCTCGTTCCGCCGCCCACCTCCGACACACGCGCTCACGGCGACGCCGAGGCGCGGTCCCATCGACTCTGAGATAACGCATGGATATCAAACGCACCGTTCTGTGGGTGATCTTCTTCATGTCGGCTGTCATGCTGTACGACAACTGGCAGCGCGCCCACGGACGCCCGTCGATGTTCTTCCCGAACGTCACGCAGACGAACACCGTGGCGCAATCCGCCAACGGCGCGTCCGGCGCCGGCGCGACGACGGCCGATCTGCCGGCCGCCGCGCCCGCCGGTACCGCGCCCGCGACGACCGCGCCTGCCGCGCAGGCGCAACTCGTGCACTTCTCGACCGATGTGTATGACGGCGAGATCGACACGCGCGGCGGCACGCTCGCGAAGCTCGTGCTGAAGAAGGCCGGCGACGCCAAGGCCGCAAACGCGTCGATCACGCTGTTCGACCGCACGGCCGGCCACACGTACCTCGCACGCACGGGCCTGCTCGGCGGCGACTTCCCGAACCACAACGACGTCTACTCGCAGGTGGCGGGCGCGACGTCGCTGGCGGGCGACCAGAACGCGCTGAAGCTGTCGTTCGAATCGCCGGTGAAGGGCGGCGTGAAGGTCGTGAAGACCTACACGTTCACGCGCGGCAGCTATGTGATCGGCGTCGACACGAAGATCGACAACGTCGGCACCGCGCCGGTGTCGCCGACCGTCTACATGGAACTGGTGCGCGACAGCACGCCGGTCGAGACGCCGATGTTCTCGCACACGTTCATCGGGCCGGCGGTCTACACGTCCGAGAAGCACTTCCAGAAGATCAATTTCAGCGACCTGGACAAGAACAAGGCCACCTACGAGCCCTCCGCCGACAACGGCTGGGTCGCGATGGTGCAGCACTACTTCGCGTCCGCGTGGATTCCGCAGCAGGGCACGAAGCGCGACATCTACGTCGAGAAGTTCGATCCGACGCTGTATCGCGTCGGCGTGAAGACGCCGGTCGCGGCGATCGCGCCGGGCCAGTCGGCCGACGTGTCGGCACGCCTGTTCGCCGGCCCCGAGGAAGAGCGCATGCTGGAAGGCATCGCGCCGGGCCTCGAGCTGGTGAAGGACTATGGCTGGGTCACGATCATCGCGAAGCCGCTGTTCTGGCTGCTCGAGAAGATCCACGGCTTCGTCGGCAACTGGGGCTGGGCGATCGTGCTGCTCACGCTGCTGATCAAGGCGGTGTTCTTCCCGCTGTCGGCGGCGAGCTACAAGTCGATGGCGCGCATGAAGGAAATCACGCCGCGCATGCAGGCGCTGCGCGAACGCTTCAAGAGCGATCCGCAGAAGATGAACGCCGCGCTGATGGAGCTGTACAAGACCGAGAAGGTCAATCCGTTCGGCGGCTGCCTGCCGGTGGTGATCCAGATCCCGGTGTTCATCTCGCTGTACTGGGTGCTGCTCGCATCGGTCGAAATGCGCGGCGCGCCGTGGATTCTGTGGATCAGCGACCTGTCGCAGCGCGATCCGTTCTTCATCCTGCCGGTGCTGATGGCGGGCTCGATGTTCCTGCAGACCCGGCTGAACCCGACGCCGCCGGACCCGGTGCAGGCGAAGATGATGATGTTCATGCCGATTGCGTTCTCGGTCATGTTCTTCTTCTTCCCGGCCGGTCTGGTGCTGTACTACGTCGTGAACAACGTGCTGTCGATCGCCCAGCAGTACTACATCACCCGTACGCTCGGCGCGAAGAAGAAAGCCGCCTGACGGACGGCCGGGCAACGGGCGGAGCGGTTGGCCCGCCCTCGTTGCCTGGCACGGTCGAATCAGGATGCAAAAAAGCCGCGTGGCGAAAGCTACGCGGCTTTTTGTTTTTTGCGCCCCGGGCGGCAGCCGGGCGGTGCGGTTTCCGGTATCGTGGGCGAGTACGGTCAGCGTTTCGACGTGTCGCTGTAGAACTGCTCGATCAGTTCCTGCACCAGATAACGGTGATGCGGCGACAGCGCCTCGATCTTCGACGCGAGCTCGATCGTCTCGGGTGTCGGCGGATAGCGTTCGTCGCGCGGCAGCGGTTGCGGCGTCGAGCGCGCCGCGGCATTCGGCGGCGGGCCGTAGTGCAGCCAGTGCAGATCGACGCGCAGCCACTCCGCGAGGGTGCGCAGCTTGTCCGGTGTCGGAATCGTCCGGCCGGTCAGCCATTTGTGCGCGGTCTGGGGCGATACCTGATGCTCGCCGGGGTGCCTGAGATTGAAACGCAGCGCAAGCTCCGTCGCGCCCGTGATCTTCTCCGGGCTGCGCAACAAGGCGAATTTCAGACGTTCGGTGAACGCTGCTTTTTCTTCAGATGTCGGCATGCGGGGATTGTGCAATTCCATCGGCACCTTGGAGACAACCGATCAGGTGCGATTTAGCCTGATCTGGCGACTCGCAAGCGAACCGGTCGCGGATTTCGGCCGCCTCCGGGGCGGTTTCCCATCAAGCCGGGCACGCGCATGCAGTGTTCGCTTGATGTTCCGATGTCTCATTGCTAATCAGATTGTTCTTATCGTAACTGAGATAAGGGGTAGATAAATCTGATTTCCGCTCCGCCGGCGCGCGCACCGCGCCAAGCTACAATGCCGGCGTTCCGATGCCCGCGACGCGGGCGCGCCGTTTCACCGTTCAATCGTCCGACTGTCTGCCATGCTTGCTACCGATTCCGATCCGATCGTCGCCATTGCCACCGCTTCCGGCCGGGGCGGCATCGGCGTTGTCCGCGTGTCGTTCGGGCGAGGCGGCGAGGCGGCGGCGCTGCCGCTGATCGACGCGCTGTGCGGCCAGCGGCTCGCGCCGCGTCATGCGAGCTACGTGCCGTTCCTGGACGAGCACGGCGCGCCGCTGGATCGCGGCATCGCGCTGTATTTCCCCGCGCCGCATTCGTACACCGGCGAGCACGTGCTCGAATTGCAGGGGCATGGCGGGCCGATCGTGATGCAGCTGCTGCTGCAGCGCTGCCTGGACGCCGGCCGTGCGTTGGGTCTGCGGCTCGCGGAGCCGGGCGAGTTCACGCGGCGCGCGTTCCTGAACGACAAGCTCGACCTCGCGCAGGCCGAGGCGGTCGCGGACCTGATCGAGGCGAGCACCGAGGCGGCGGCGCGTTCGGCGGGGCGCTCGCTCGACGGCGCGTTCTCGCGGCAGATCCATGCGCTCGTCGAGGACACGATCACGTTGCGGATGCTGGTCGAGGCGACGCTCGATTTCCCCGAGGAGGAGATCGATTTTCTCGAGGCGGCCGATGCGCGCGGCAAGCTCGCGAACATCCGCACGCAGCTCGCGCGGGTGCTCGGCGACGCGCGGCAGGGCGCGCTGTTGCGCGAGGGGCTGTCGGTGGTGCTCGCGGGGCAGCCGAACGTCGGCAAGTCGTCGCTGCTGAACGCGCTGGCCGGTGCGGAGCTGGCGATCGTCACGCCGATCGCCGGCACGACGCGCGACAAGGTCGCGCAGACGATCCAGATTGAAGGGATTCCGCTGCACATCATCGATACCGCGGGGCTGCGCGAGACCGAGGACGAAGTGGAGCGGATCGGCATCGCGCGGACGTGGGGTGAGATCGAGCGCGCGGATGTGGTGCTGCATTTGCTCGACGCGCGCATCGGGATGACCGCCGACGACCACGCGATCGCGGCGCGTTTCCCGGCCGGCGTGCCGGTCGTGCGGGTGTTGAACAAGACGGATCTGACGGAGGTGTCGGCATCGGCCGCGCGCGCGGGCGACGCGGCGGGCGCGGATCTGTGCGAGGTGCGGCTGTCGGCGAAGCGGGGCGACGGGATCGACCTGCTGCGCGGCGAGCTGCTGCGGATCGCGGGCTGGCAGGCGGGCGAGCATAACGTGTATCTGGCGCGCGAACGCCATCTGATCGCGCTGCGTGCGGCGCAGGCGCATCTTGCGCAGGCGGCCGAGCATTCGGAGCAGCGCGCGAACGCGCTCGACCTGTTCGCGGAGGAGCTAAGACTCGCGCAGGAGCAGTTGAACGCGATTACCGGGGAATTTACGTCGGACGATTTGCTCGGGGTGATTTTCAGCCGGTTTTGTATTGGGAAGTAGGGCATCCGTCCGGATGCGGCCATGGGGGCGGCAAGGTCGTCATCGGGACGTCTGGCGCGGTGGTGGGCTGAAAACCCGGACGACCATTTTTCTCAAGTGGGAAAAATGGTCGGACTCGGGTCCGGCGAGAATCACGGATCGTTTGACGCACCGCTGTGGTGCGAGTACACTACGTGTCGCGGGGTGGAGCAGTCTGGCAGCTCGTCGGGCTCATAACCCGAAGGTCGTAGGTTCAAATCCTACCCCCGCAACCAATATCGAAGCCCGCTCAGCGAAAGCAAGCGGGCTTTTTGCTTTGCAAGTTGCTCGATCCGGAATACGCGTCGATAGACAACTTCTTCAACAGCTTGAAGAACGAGCGGGTTCACGCTACCTCACGGGGAGTCATACTGACTAGGGGAGCCGTGACATCGCTCGATCAAGAAGGGGCGGTGGCAACCTGATTTCGCTGAGCTCTTGCCCGTTAGGGTACGTCAATACATCCTTCCTCCAAGAAAGTTCGACTGGTACGCCAGACGTATCCCGATACGTTCGCTCGGCAATGAGGTGTTGCCCGTTCCTGTCGTATAGCCTGAGAACGATCGTATCCCCAAAATAACAGTATCGAGCCAAATAATTGCCGTCCGGGGAGCGCTCGCTGTTTCGTTCTTTCGGCTCGCAATGCGCGCGCAGTCGAGCCTCCCTCCAGTAGTTCCACGAATAACCGACAAAAGCGAGCGTAACGAAACTGACAACAATGCGTTTCACGGATAAACGTGCCATTTCTATGGCTCTTTTTTTTCGATTGGCCTGCATTGAAAATATGTAACCGAGCGACCGGATCAAGCTGATGCCGAAGACGGACAGCAACGCCAAAGCACCCAACAGAACGAGTGTGCCGATGCCGGTCGCGTTAACAGCATCTTTCATAAAAATTTGAGTTCAATAGGTTGGCGAAGCCTGATGGCGGCACGGCTTCAGCGTCCGCCTTTTTTGCGACCGGGGCAGGCTTGGGCGTCTTCGGTGGGGTAGGCGTATCGAGCCAGGTCTTGAAGCGCGAAAATGCATCGAATACCCACGCAATGTCATCGACCATCTGGTCCAGCGAATCGGGCTTCGGGGGCTTTGGCGTGGGCTTGGTTGGTATGGCCTTCGGCGCCGGTTGTTCTGGCAGCGGTGGCGGAGCCATGTCCATCGATAGCGCGATATTGGGAACAATCTTGCAGCCGTCCGCGCCGTCGCGAAGCTTCCACTGCCAAAGCAACTTGCTTGCTACGTAGTATGGAATTTCCTCGCTCTTCATCAGCGCCCCTCTGTTGTGAATTCGTCAGGATATCGTAACGTAAACACAAGGATGGACGCGATGCAGTGTCCGTGCGGCGGCGCGGATGGATTGGCACACCGCGCCGAGATTGAACGCTTCGGCCATCGCCACGCTCTCCGCGCACACGGCAGTCGCGAGCCGGCTGACGAACAGCGGCGACACCGGCCAGCGCCATGGCAGAGAGTTGCGACTTACCAAAGTCAGTCGCAAATTCTTCGGATCGTCGCCGGCCCGCGCCCCGAACCTGCGCTCGGGCGATGGGAAAGACGGTGCCGCGTGTTGTCGATCGATGCGACCGCAGCGAAGCTTGGCAAAGCGTGAATTTCGGCACTTGGGCGAGCGGCGCATTGCCGGGATCTGTCTGTGCTCACCCAAACGAGGCTCAAAGCATCCGAGGATGCTCTGCACAAAGTATCGGGAGGTAAGGCTCCCCAAGCGAAGCCGATAATCCGGGCATCGAGGCCAACCGGATGACGGGGATCCTGGCCGCGCAGGCTCAGCAGCGGATCGCCTGGCCCGGCGAGGATCACGCACCGATTGACGCCCCGCCGTGGTGCGAGTAGACTTCGCGCCGCGGGGTGGAGCAGTCTGGCAGCTCGTCGGGCTCATAACCCGAAGGTCGTAGGTTCAAATCCTACCCCCGCAACCAACATCGAAGCCCGCTCAGCGAAAGCTAGCGGGCTTTTTGCTTTGCACGTCGCGCCGACATCCCCCCGCACACCGCTCAACGATGCACGATCGAATACATCAGCGTGCCGGAGAACGTCAGCAGCACGAGCGACGCGCCGCGCAACAGCGTCGGCGTATGGGCGGCGCACGAGCGTTTCCACATCAGCAGGCGCCCAAGGCACGACCAGCCGATGCCGATCGGCACCAGCACCGTCAGGAATGCGGCGATCGTCCAAACGAAATAGCCGGCTGACCGGAATGCTTCGATCGGAAACAACGTGCTCGCGAACAGCAGCGCCTTGGGGTTCAGCACGGTCGTGACGAACAGGTCGCGGAACGTCACGACGGCGGCCGGGCGTTCCTGCAGCGCGCGGCTCGTGGTCCACATCCTGACCGCCAGCCCCAGGATGTAGGCGGCGCTCGCGAACTTGACCGCATCGAACAGCCACGGCCGGCTCGCGGCAAGCGCGCTCAGGAAGAATCCCCACACGGCGATCGCCACGATATAGCCGAGCGCCTCGGCAATCACGAGCCGCCACGTGCCGCGCAGGCCGACCCTCAGTCCCGACGACAGCAACAGCGTATTGGTCGGTCCCGGCAGGAGCAGTACAAGCGCCACGTAGAGCGACATCTTGACCAGCGTATCGGTGTCAGGCACTCAGCCTCCTCGATTCATCAGGTGTCGTCGGCGGGTGGCGCTCACCGGCTTGAGCTGTCGTCGCCTCCCGTCCCATCGCTCAAGACCTGGTGCACGCGTCGTGGAGCACGGCGAGCCTCCGCGCCGGCTCGGTCACGTAGGGGTTCGATTCGTCCCACGCGTATCCGGCGAGGATCGAGCTGATCATGCGGCGAATCACCGGCGTCTGGTTCGGGTAGTAAATGATGTCCTGCAACTCGCCCGTGTACCAACGCTCGACGAACACGCGGAACGTGTCGATGCCCTTGCGCAGCGGCACATCGTAGTCGGCGAGCCAGTCCACCTGTTCGCCGCCGAGCTGGCGCTCGAGCGTTTGCACGGCCAGATGTGCGGAGCGCAACGCGATGGTCACGCCGGACGAAAACACCGGATCGAGGAACTCGCCGGCATTGCCGAGCAGTGCGTAGCCGGGGCCGTGCAGACGCTCCACATTGGCCGAGTAACCGCCGATCTGGTTCACCGGCATCAGGAACGGCGCATCGCCGATCAGGCGGTTGAGCGTGGGCTCCTGCCGGATCAACTCGCGCAGCTTGGCTTCCCGCGCCGCTTCCGGCACATCCAGAAACGCGGCCTCCGCCACGCAGCCCACCGAAGAACGGCCGCCCGCCAGCGGAATCATCCAGAACCAGACGTCGCGCCGCTCGGGGTGGGTCGCCACGCAGATCTTGTTGCGGTCGATCGCGTCGAGCGGCAAGCCGTCGCGGACATGGCTGAAGATGGCCGCACGCGTCGGCAGCCGCGTCGGCGCCTCGAGCTTCAGCAGACGCGGCAGCACGCGGCCGAAACCGCTCGCATCGAACACGAAGCGGGCACGGACCTCGTAGCTGCGTCCGTCTTCATCGATCACGTCGAGCACCGGTGCGCTGCCCGGATGCATCTCGCGCACCGTATGGCCGAACCGTACGTCGGCGCCTTGCTGCGCCGCGCAGCGAATCAGCAGATCGTCGAACTGCGCGCGTTCCACCTGATACGTCGTGCCCCATCCCGGCGAATGCTTGTCGCGGAAGTCGAATGACGACGACCGGTCGCGCCACACGAAACGCGCGCCGTTCTTGTGCTGGAAGCCGGCTTCGACCACCGCCTGCAGCATGCCGGCTTCCTCGAGGTAGGCCATGCTCTGCGGCAGCAGGCTCTCGCCGATCGAGAAGCGCGGAAAGTGCTGCCGTTCGAGCACGAGCACCGAGCGCCCCGCCTTTCTCAGCAACGCGGCGGCAACCGCCCCCGCCGGACCCGCGCCGATGATCGCCACGTCGACGTCGTTTTCATGCGATGAAATAGTGCTCACTGCTTCCTCTAATCTCGTGTCGTCTCGTCTGGCGGCTGCCGCATGCTGCAATTGCCCTTGCGGAAGCCCCTGCTATTACAATGTCGCGCAATCATATAAAACTGAACACGCGCCGGGGAAAACATGTCGTCATCCGAAACATCCAGTGTGTCTTTCGTGCCGGAGACGGCTTTCGGGGTCTGGTTCCTGCAAACCCACACCTGGGAGCATCATGTGCTCCGGGTGGCGATCAACGATCTCAAGCCGCGGATCGATGCGCCGCTGCCCGATGCACCGACGATCGTCGACGTCGGCTGCGGGCAAGGCAAGTCGTTCCGCCTGCTCGCGGACGCCTTTCGGCCGGGCCGCATCGTCGGCGTCGACTACCACGAGGCATCGCTCGCACGCGCGGCCGAAGCCGCACGCGCGTGCCGGGCTCAGTCGCCGTCGCTCGCGGATATCGAACTGCTGCACGGCGATTGCGCGAACCTGCCGCTGCCGTCCGCGAGCGCCGACATCGTGTTCTGCCATCAGACCTTCCATCACCTCGTCGAGCAGGAGCGCGCGCTCGCCGAGTTCCATCGCGTCCTGAAGCCCGGTGGCGTGCTGCTGTTCGCCGAATCCACCGAGGAATACATCAAGTCGTGGGTGATCCGGCTGCTGTTCCGTCACCCGATGCAGGTCCAGAAAAGCGCCGACGGCTATCTCGACATGATTCGACGCGCCGGCTTCAGCTTCCGTCCGCACAACGTTTCCCTGCCCTATCTCTGGTGGAGCCGCGCGACGGATTTCGGCTTGTTCGAGCGCCTCGGCCTGCATCGTCCGAAGCCCGGCAAGCGGCGCGAAACGCTCGTCAACGTGGCGGCCGTCAAAGCGGGCTGAGTGGCAGCGGCAGCGGCAGCGGTCCGCGCCCGCCGGCCGCTGCCCGAACCCGCAGCGTTACTTCTTCGCGGCCTTCAGCGTCACCACGTCGCCCACCAGCGCGACACCGGCGATGATCGCGCCCGCGCCGCAGGTGAACTCGGCGGCGCTCGAGCGCAGCTCGTTCCGGTAATTGCTCTGGATGTTGATGACGGCATTGCCGCCTTCCTTGCGCGCCCGATCCTGCAGCTCGATCACGGCTGACAGGAACACATGCTGGCACGCCTCCAGATCGCTCTTGCCGAACGCGTTCGTCTTCTTGTTCGTCGCGAAATGGCCGAACGACTTCCGCACGGCCGGATGCGGCTGGCCGGCGAAGTAGAGCGCGACGTCGTCGCCGACCTTGCCCGGTTCGCTGCCGAGCGCATCGGCGACCGGGTAGTTGTCGATCGTATCGCGCGCGAACGCGTGCGATGTTGCGAGCGCCGCGCAGAGCGTGACCAGCATCAAAGGTTTTTTCATCGTCATTCCCCGCGGGTTCAGTTCGACTGCAACACGACGCGCTTGCCATTCACGGCGATCGCCGCCGCGCTGGGGCTCACGCCGCATGTGTATTGGGTGTCGGAATCGGATTCGGTCGAATGGAAGCGGGTCGTCACGTCGATCACCGCGTCGGCGCCATGTTCCTTCGCGTTCGCGCGCAATTTGCCGAGTGCCTCCGACAGCGCCTTGCCGCACGCGGTGTCGGCATCGTCCGACGCACGGGCAATCCGCACCGAATACGACACGTCACCGAGCTGGCGCTGCACGGCCGGATGCTTCTGCGAACCGAAATACAACGCGACATCCGAGCCGTTGGCCGGATGCGCGGCAACCGGTTGCAACGGCAGCGACTTGACCTGAGTCCCGCAACCGGCCTGCGTCAGTGCGACGACGGCGAGCGCGCCCAGCATGAGACGTGTTTGCTTCATGATTTCCTTGTTGTGGTGATTGTCAGAACCATGGATCTTCATTCCATGCGCGAAACATCAGGCTCGCGCAACTGCCGCCGAACCCGAATGAAACAGACAGCGCCGCGCCGACGACGGCATCGCGCGACGCCTGCACGAGCGGCAGCCCCGCCGCGTTGGCATCCAGATCTTCGATGCCCGCGCTGCCGGCCATGTAGCGATCGCGCATCATCAGCAGCGTGTAGATGGCCTCCTGCGCGCCGCATGCACCGAGTGGATGGCCGGTCAGCCCCTTCGTGGACGAGAACGGCGGCATGTCGCTGCCGAACACGGCGCGCAGCGCATGCAGCTCTTCCAGATCGCCCAGCGGCGTCGAAGGCGCGTGCGTGTTGATGTAGTCGGGCCGCTCGCCGGCTTCGTCGAGCGCCGCCCGGATCGCGCGGGCGATGCCGCCCGCACGCGGCGTGACCATGCCTGCGCCATCGGTGCAATGACCGAAGCCGGTCAGCTCCGCATGGATGCGCGCACCGCGCTTGCGCGCGCGTTCGAGCGTTTCGAGCACCAGGACGCCTGCGCCGGATCCGATCACGAAGCCGTCGCGGCCGGCGTCGTACGGTCGCGAGGCCCGCTCGGGCGTGTCGTTGAACCCGCGCGACAACGTGCCCATCGCATCGAACATCAGCGTCATGTTGTCGTGCAGCGCTTCGCTGCCCCCGGCCAGCACGATCTCCTGCCGGCCGGTCTGGAGCAGCTGCATCGCCTGGCCGATCGCGAGCGCCGAGGTCGTGCAGGCCGACGACGGCGAGTACGTTGCCCCTTGTATGCCGAACACGTTCGCCACGTTCGCCGAGGTCGTGCTGCTCATGGCCTGCGGCACCGTATACGGCCGCAGGCGATCGATCCCGTGCGCGCCGGCGATCGCCATCGCGCTGTCGTAGGCCGACAACGTGCCGACACCGGAACCGATGATGGCGCCGGCGGACGGCGTGCGCAGCGCGTCCGGATCGAGACCCGCGTCGGCCATCGCGTTGCGTGCCGCGTGACACGCGAAGCGCGCGGTATCGCCCATGAAGCGTTCGTGCTTGCGGTCGAACGGCGTTTCGTCGGCGACCGACGCGACGGCCGCGACCTGGCTCGCGAAGCCGCGCTCGCGCCAGGCGTCGACGCGGACGATGCCGCGGCGGCCCGCCCGCAGGCCGGCCGACACGCTGTCGAGCGCGTTGCCGAGACAGGACACGATGCCCATCCCGGTCACGACCACACGCCGCATGCCGTCCGCCGTCCGTGTTCCGGGCTGGCTCATCCGGCTCGCCTGAAGATCAGCGACGTATTCACGCCGCCGAACGCGAAGTTGTTGCTCATCACGTACTCGGCATCGATTGCGCGCGGCGCGCCGACGATGTAGTCGAGGCTCGCGCAGGCCGGATCGACGTGGGTCAGGTTCAGCGTGGGTACGTACCAGTTGCGCTTCATCATCTCGATCGTCCACCATGCTTCGATCGCACCGCATGCGCCCAGCGTATGGCCGATGTAACTCTTCAGCGAACTGATCGGCATGCGCGCGCCGAAGGTTTCGGCGGTCGCGTGGCTTTCCGCGATGTCGCCGCGGTCGGTCGACGTGCCGTGTGCGTTCACGTACGCGATCGCGTCGGCAGGCAGCCCGGCGTCGCGCAGTGCGAGCTGCATCGCCGTCGCCATCGTCGCGGCGGTCGGTTGCGTCATGTGCGCGCCGTCCGAATTGCAGCCGAAGCCGACGATCTCCGCGTGAATGCGCGCGCCGCGCGCAAGCGCGTGCTCGTACTCCTCGAGCACCAGCGTGGCGGCACCCTCGCCGACCACGAGGCCGTCGCGCGCCGCGTCGAACGGGCGCGGCGTCAGGTGCGGCTCGTCATTGCGGGTGCTGGTGGCGTAAAGCGTGTCGAATACGGCGACCGCGGGCCCCGACAGCTCCTCGGCTCCGCCCGCGAGCATCAGGGTCTGCTTGCCGTGCGCGATCGCCTCGTATGCGTAGCCGATCGCCTGGCTGCCCGACGCGCACGCGCACGATGTCGGCACGATGCGCCCCTTCAGATCCCAGAACAGGCTGACGTTCACCGCCGTCGTGTGCGGCATCATCTGCACGTAGCTGTTGGACGTCACGTCGCTCATCGAGCCGGTGTCCAGCATCTTGCCGAACGCGCGGATCGGTTCGACCGAACCGGACGACGAGCCGTAGGCCACGCCCATGCGGCCATCCTTGATCGACGGATCGTCGAGCAGGCCGGCGTCGGTGAGGGCGAGCTCGCTTGCGCGCACCGCGTAGAGCGACACCGGCCCCATCGAGCGCGTCTTCTTGCGCGGATAGTGCGCGGGCGTCGCCAGCTTCGGAATCGGGCACGCGAGCCGCGTGTGAAGCGACTGGAAATAGTCGAAGTCGGGGATGCGCTGCACCGCGTTGCGGCCGAGCGTCAACGCGGTTTCGATTTCATCCCAGGAATTGCCGAGCGCCGTGACGCCGCCCATGCCGGTAATGACGACGCGCTTCATCACACCATCCCGCCGTTGACGCCGATCACCTGGCGCGTGACATACGACGCCGCGTCCGACATCAGGAAGCTGACCACCGCGGCGACTTCGGCCGGTTGCCCGACCCGGTTCATCGGCACGGCTTTCAGCGCGTGTTCGAGCGGCACGTCGTCGAGCATGCCCGTGTCGATCAGCCCCGGCGCGACGCTGTTCACGGTGATGCCGCGCGTCGCGAGCTCCACCGCGAGCGCCTTCGTCGCGCCGATCAGGCCGGCTTTCGCGGCGCTGTAGTTGACCTGCCCGCGATTGCCGATTACGCCGGACACCGACGAGACGGTCACGATCCGCCCGCCTTGTCGCGCGCGGACCATCGGCATCGTCAGCGGATGAACGACGTTGTAGAACGCGTCGAGACCAGTTTCGATCACAAGATCCCAGTCTTCGTCGGTGAGGGCGGGAAACGCCGCGTCGCGGGTCACGCCCGCGCAGCAGACGATGCCGTAGTACGCGCCGTGCGCGGCCACGTCCGCTTCGAGCACCGCGCGACAGGCGGCGCGGTCGCGCACGTCGAACTGCAGCACGGTGGCGGTGCCGCCTTGCGCGATGATGCCTGCCGCAACGGCTTCCGCTTCGTCGCGGCCCTGACGGCAATGCACGGACACGGCAAAGCCGTCCGCAGCCAGTTGACAGGCGATCGCGCGGCCGATGCCACGGCTTGCGCCGGTAATGAGAACGCGCCGGCTCATGGCTTGGAACTCTCCTCGATAAATGACTGGAAATCGCGCGGCTGATAGACCTTCACGATCGCTTCGGCACACACCGCGCCATCGTGTTCGATCCGGCATCCGTACGCGCCGTGGCCTTCGTCGCCGCGCAGCAGCTCGTGCACCGAAATGCGCAACCGGGCGTCGCGGGCGAATGCCGGCGTGAGCGCCTCATAGCGGCGCGTGCCCAGCAGCACGCCGGGCCGCACACGTTCGCCGGCACGCATCGACAGCAGCCCGACATGGGCCGCGATCGCCTGCGCCATCAGTTCGATGCCGATCCATGCCGGCATCGCACCGTCGGCATCGGCGTACCACGCGTCGCCGCGCACCGTCGCAAGCGCGGTCAGCGATTCGTCGCTGCACGTGGCGACCGCGTCGAGCAGCAGCATCGTCCCGCGATGGGGGATGATCTGTTCGATCGGCGGGAGCGTGTTGTCCGCGTCGGCGGGAAGGGGAAAAACTGACTCGGTCATCGTGTCGTCACCGGGCAAGAATCAGGCTGACATTGCTGCCGCCGAACGCGAACGAATTGCTCATCGCGTATTGCGTGCCCGTGCCGCGCGGCAGATAGCGTTCGTCTTCGACGAGATCGAGCGCGGGCAACGCGGGATCGGCTTCGCCGTCCCACACGTGGCGAGGCAACGGGACATCGTCGCGCGCCAGCGTCAGCCACGCGAATCCCAGCTCGCTTGCGCCGGCCGCGCCGAGCTGGTGGCCCGTCAGCGGTTTCGTGCCGCTCGCGGCGACGCCCTGCGGAAAGACTCGGGACATCAGATGCGCTTCCATCTGGTCGTTCTTCACGGTCGCGGTCGCGTGCAGATTGACGTAGCCGACCGCCGACGGCGCAATGCCTGCGTTGTCGAGCGCGGCACGCAGCGCGAGCTCGCCGCCGACGCCTTGCGGATCGGGGGCGGAAATATGATGCGCGTCGCTCGATTCGCCGGCGCCGACGAGCGCCACCGGCGCCTCGTCGCGACTCATCAGAAAGACCGCGGCACCTTCGCCGATGTTGATCCCGCGGCGCTTCGCGCTCATCGGGTTCATGCGCGTCGCGCTGGTCGATTCGAGCGATGCGAAGCCCTGCAGCGTCAGTTCGCATAGCGAATCGACTCCGCCTGCGACGACCGCGTCGCACAGCCCGAGCTGCAGCAGGCGGCGCGCCGACACGAACGCCTTCGCGCTCGACGTGCACGCGGTCGAGATCGTGAACGCCGGGCCTTGCAGATCCAGTGCGGCGGCGGCAAACGGCGCGGCCGTGCCGATTTCCATCTGCCGGTAGTCGAACGCGGGCGGCATGGCGCCGGTTTGCGAGCGTTGGGCGAGTGCGGCTTCGGCCGCGCCGATGCCCGACGTGCTGGTGCCGAGCACCACGCCGATGCGGCGCGCGCCGAAGCGCGCGCGCGCGGCCTCGATCGCGGGCCGGATTTGCGCGAGCGCGGCGAGCAGCAGGCGGTTGTTGCGGCAGTCGTAAGCGGCCAGCGCGGCAGGCGGCGCAAGCTTGAGCGGCGCCGTCACGCGGCCGGCGAAGCGGGTGCCGGCGCGCGTCTCGATCGGGCCCATGCCGGGGGCGCGGCCGTTCGCCAGTGCAGCGGCGATCGCTTCCACGTCGTCGCCGAGCGCATTGATCATGCCGAGCGCATGCAGATAGATTCGTGGCGCGATCACGCGCTCCTCCGTTGAGTCGCGGGGATGCCCATCGGCGCGAGCAGCACGGACACCATGATGCCCAGCGACAGCGTCGAGCCGAAGCTCCTCAGCGCCGGCATCGAACTCATGCCGAGCATGCCGAACGACAGCAGGGTGGTCGACGCCGACAGCAGCACACCGGTCCACACCGCACCGAGATCGGTCCGGGCGCGCATCGCGCCTTCGCGCAGGAACACCGCGTAGTTCGCGCCGACGCCGATCACGAGCATCAGCGCGAGCGAGTTGAAGAGATTGAGGGGGATGCGCGCGTATCCGAACACGGCGAGCGTGACGCCGATCGCGAGCCATGCCGGCAGCGCGACCTCGATGCCGCCGCGCAGCCCGTAACGCACCATCAGCATCACCAGCACGAGCGGCAGCGCACCGGCCAGCCAGATGCCGCTGTCGACGCGATATGCGCCGAACAGCCGGGACACGCTCGCTGCCTTGTCGACGAAGCTCACGCCGGGCAGCGATTGCGCGACCGCGATCAACGCCGCTTCGTTCGACGCGGACACGCCCTGCGGGATGACGACCGAGGCGAACGCGCCCGGCGTGCTGGCCGAGCGCCCGAGCCACAGATGACGGAACGGCTGCGACCAGGGTTCGGCGAGCCAGCTGTCGACATGCAGCACCGCCCCGGCCGATTTCGCGTACGCGGCGAGCCACCCGTCGGCGACCTCGTCGCGGAAGCCCGCCCGGGCCAGCAGCGCACGCAACGCGGCCGGATCGTTGAATCCGTGCGCGGCGACCAGCGCCCGGTCCGCCTGCTGCTGCCGGGCGGACGGCACGAACGACGTCACGGATTGCCAGCCGCTGACCCGGGACGGGCCCGTCAGTGCATCGAGCTTGTCGCCCAGCGCTTCGGTGCGTTCGAGCACCTGCTCCTGCGACGCGCCTCGCACAACGAAAAACTGCGAGCCGCTGTCGACCCCGACCGCATCGCCGACCTCGCGCTCCTGCGCGACGAGCGACCGGTCGCGCTGGATCAGCAGATGGATATCGTCGTCGCTGACGATCTGCAGCCAGCCCGGCACCGCGAACAGCGCCAGCAACGCGGTGACGAACAGTGCCCGCCGCCCGCCGATCAGCGCGTGCCACTTCGCCAGCATCGTTGCGGCCACCGCGAACAACGTGTGCGGACTACGTGTTGCCGGACGCGTGAGCAGCGAGGGCAGCAGCCAGATCACCGATGCAAACGCCGTCGCGATTCCGACCATCGCGAAGCACGCGATCTGCTTGAGCGCCGGGAACGGCGCGAAGGCGAGGATCGCGTAGCCGACCAGGCTGGTCGCGAGCGCCACGGTCAGTGCCGGCAAGACCTCGCGGGCGCCGCGCTGCGGATGCCAGCCGCGCTGCGCGCCGAGATAGACGACGAAGTACTGGATCGAATAATCGACGGCCTCGCCGATCAGGCTCGCGCCGAACACGAGCGTCAGCAAATGCAGCTTGCCGAACACGAGCAGCGTCGCCGCGAGCGCGCAGAGGATGCCGAGCGCGGTCGACACGAAGCCGAGCACGATCAGGTGCGGCAAGCGGAAAATCCACAACATCAGCAACGCGATCCCGACCACGGACACGATGCCGATCGCGTGCATTTCGCGCTCGGACGCCGCGCGCGCGGCTTCGGCGTAGAACACGGCGCCGGTTCTGGCGACCGTGACATCGGGGCGCGCCGCTTTCACGGCCGCTTCGCCGCGCGCGACCGCCGCGCGCACGGCGCGCTGGACATCGGCCTCGTACGCCGATCCCGGCAGCGTCGCGACGACCAGCACGCGGGTCGACGCGCCGCGATGCGCGACGAGCAGGCCGTCCTCGATCGTCAGGTTCGACGTCGCGAGCGGCAATCCGGCCAGCCAGTGCTGCAGCCAGCCGAACGGATCGTCGGCGAGCGGCGTGGCGAGGCCGGCGCTCGGCAGTCCGTAGAGACGCTGTGCGAGCGCATCCTGCAGCGCCGTCGGGCCGCCGGCGACGAGCGGGCGATCAGCCGGCGCGAGCAAGCCGAAGCGATAGGGCGAATAGAACCGCGCGATCTGCGACACGTCGAACGGCGGCAATTGCGCGGTTACCGAGCTGAAGGCGCCGCTCGCCGCGAGCGTCGCGCCCAACTGCTTCGCCGCGGCTTTCGCGTGCGCCGCGTTGTCGCTCGTCACGAGGAACACGGCCCGGTTGCCGAGCGCGCCGGCGAGCCGGTCGACGGCTTCTTCCGCGATCGGATCGGCCTCGGTGACCGGCAGCAATGCGAGCAGGTTGGTCTGCAGCGGCGACGGGCCTGCGAAGCGCCACGCGCAGTAGAGCGCCGCCGCGAGCGCGAGCAGCAGCCACGCGGCGCGCAGGCGCCACGCTGCTCGGGCGGTGCGAGGTTGAAGCGTGTCCACTATGGCGTTCCGAACAGCGCCCGGTCGGCGGGTGTCAGGTTGGTCACGGCCGTGCTGCCGTCGAAGTCGATCTGCGTGACGTCGCCGTTCGCCAGCCCGATCCGCACGCGCTGCAAATAGGCGCCGCCGCTCATCTGCAACGTGCGGATCGACTGCGCGAGCTGCGGCTGGTTCGGGGTGAGGCGCATTTGCCAATGGCCCGGCGCGCCATGCGCTTCCACATCGAACTGCGAATACAGCGCGCTCAGGTCGCCGGCCAGCATCGCGCGCATCATCTTCGAGATTTCGGCGGCGCCGCGCGCCCCCTGCGCGTTCCGGCCCGCCACCCGCTGGCCCGCGGCGTTGATCTCGGCGATGCCGGCATCGCTCATCACCCAGGTCGCCTTGTAAGGCGTATCGACCTGCCAGATCACGCCGCGTTCGCGGAACAACAGCAGCGAGCCCGTGCTGACGAGCGGGGCCTTCATCGCGGCCAGCGTCTGCGTTTGCGTGAAACGCGCGCGGACGCCTTTCGCCTGCGCCAGGTGGGCCGCGATCTGCGACACGAGCGCGATGTCGCTCGCGGGCACGCTGGAGGCGGCTGACACGGCCAGCCGGGCGGGCTGGGCGGGCGCGGAGGAACCGGCCGGCGACACCTGCGCGTGCGCCTGCGACGCGAGCAGCACGACCGCGGCCGCGGCTCGGAGCGTCAGCGTGCCCATGCGCGCTCCAGCTTCTCGAACACGACGGGCGGCGACACGAATTGCAGCTCCTGCGTCGCCGCGCTGACCGCGACCTGGATCGTGTATCCCTTGGTCAGGCGGGTGGCCGACGCGCGATCGAAAATCTCGTAGCCGATCTTCAGGCGGTTTTCGTGTTCGAGCAGTTGCGCGCGCACTTCGAGCTTCTGCCCGTAGACGGCGGGGCGCACGTACTTCAGGTGCGCCTCGACGACCGGCCACAGATAGCCCGATGCCTGCATCTCGCGGTAGTCGTAGTCGAATTCGCGCAACAGCGCGGCACGGCCGATCTCGAAGTACTTCAGGTAGTGGCCGTGCCAGCACACGTTCATCGCGTCGACGTCGTGGAACGGCACTTCGATGTCCGCGCTTGCGGTCAGGAGGGTGGGTGTGTCGTTCATGCTGCGACCTCGCACGCGTGGCCGACGAGCTCGCCCGCCGCGATACGCGCCGTCAGCGCGCGCAATTCGTGTTCGAGCGCCCGGTCCTCGTCGATGAACGGCGAGCCTGCGCGAACGTCGTCGATGAACGTGCGCAGCGGCTCGGGGATGACCGTCGCGCCGTTGATGCGCAAGCGCAGTTGCGCGGCTTGCACGGTCGCGAGCGTATGCGCGGCCGCCACCTGTTCGGTCAGTTCCAGCACGCGCAGGCAATCCCGCGCGGCGATCGTGCCCATGCTGACCTTGTCCTGGTTGTGCGCTTCGGTCGAGCGCGAAAACACGCTCGCCGGCATCGTGTGCTTGAGCGCTTCGGCCGTCCACGCGGACGACGAAATCTGCACTGCCTTCAAGCCGTGATTGATCGGCGCGCGCGCCGACGTCGCGCCGGACAGGTTGCGCGGCAGGCCGTTGTTGAACTTGTCGTCGACGAGCAGCGCGAGTTGCCGGTCCATCAGGTCGGCGAGATTGGCGACCGCCGTCTTCAGCGCATCCATCGCGAACGCGATATGCCCGCCGTAGAAGTTGCCCCCGTGCAGCACGCGCTCGCCGTCGGGGTCGATCAGCGGGTTGTCGTTGGCGCTGTTCAGTTCGTTCTCGACGTCGCGGCGCACCCAGCTGAGCGCGTCGCAGGCGACACCGATGACGTGCGGCGCGCAGCGAATCGAATAGCGGTCCTGCAGCCGGTGCCCGGCCGTGTCGGCGCGCCCGGTCAGGTCGTCGCGAATCCACGCGGCCGCTTCGGCCTGGCCGGCGTGCGGCTTCGCTTCGAAGATCAACGGATCGAAATGCGCGGCCCGGCCGTCGAGCGCGACGGTCGACAGCGCCGTCAGACGCGCGGCGAGCCGCGCCAGATCCGACGCGCGCGCAAACGCGAGACACGCGAGCCCCGTCATCACTGCCGTGCCGTTCATCAGCGCGAGGCCTTCCTTGGGCGCGAGCGTGAGCGGCTCGTGGCCGAGCGCCAGCCAGGCCTCGCGCGCAGTGCACGGCACGTCGTGGAACAACACGTCGCGCTCGCCGACCAGCGCCGCGGCGACGTACGACAGCGGCGTCAGGTCGCCGCTCGCGCCAACCGAACCCTCCGACGGGATGCGTGGCAGCACGCGATGATTGATCAGGTCTGCCACGCGTTCGAGCAACACCGGCCGCACGCCGGAGAATCCGTAGGCGAGCGAGTTCAGCCGCGCGACGATCACGGCGAGTGTCTGCTCGCGATCGAGATACGCGCCCATCCCGCAGCCGTGATAGCGCGTGAGTTGCAGCGGCAGCGCTTCGACCAGCTCCATCGGCACGTCGACGACGCATGCGTCGCCATAGCCCGTATTGACGCCGTAGACGGTCGCCCCCGACGTGAGATGACGGCGCAGGAAATCGGCGCCGCGCGCAATCCGGCTGCGCCATACGGGGTCGGTGCTCAGGCGGACGGACGCGCACTGCCGCGCCACCGCGACCACTTCCTCGATGGCGAGCCGCCGGCCGCCGATCACGACGGCATCCGCGGCGACGCCGGCGCCGGCATCGTTCAGGTCATGTTCGGCCATTCGCGCCTCCACTGGGGCGCGCCCAGAAATCGTAGAAATTGAACCATTGGTAAGGCGCCTTGCAGCAGTAGTGCTCGAGGCGCTCGGCATAGCGTTGCGTCCATGACGCGAGATGCGCGGCGCGTTCGCGCCGCGGCAGTTCGATGCGCTCGGCGAACGGCTCGAAGTAGAGCCGGTATCCGTCGCGCTCCTTCAGGCAGAAGAACAGGTAGACGGGGCACGCGAGCACGTGGGCCAGCACGTACGGCCCTTGCGCGAACGGCGCGCTCGCGCCGAGAAACGGCACGTGCGTGGTCCGGTCCGATTCGCGCGCGGGCGTCCGGTCGCCGACGATCACGAGCCACTCGCCGCGGTCGATGCGCGCCTGCATCATCAACGCGGTCTGCGGGCCGAAGTCGTTGACCTCGACCATGTGCTCCGCGAAATCGCGGTGCGCGGTGGCGAGCGCGCGGTTGAAGCGGCGGGCGTGCTCGGTATAGACGATCGCCGTCACCTTCGTTTGCGCGCCGCGCACCGCCAGCGCGCGCGCCATTTCGAGGTTGCCCAGGTGCGAGCCGATGATCAGCGCACCGCGCCCGCTTTCGATCAACGCGTCCAGGGCGCCGCCGTCATCCAGTTCGACGTCGGCCAGGTCGATCCGGCCCGACCAGGCGGCCAGCTTGTCCAGGCCCGATCGCGCGAACGCGAGCATGTGCCGGTATGCGGAGCGCCAGCCGGGGCGCGGCGTGTTCTCGCGCGGCGAGAACTGCCGGAGTTGCGCGAAGTAGCGCCGCGAAGCCTCGCGCGCGGGGCGCCCGGTCAGCAGGAAATAGGCGACGATCGGATACAGCCAGAGCGCAGTGAGGCGCGGGCCCACGAGACGGCATCCCAGCACCAGCAGCATCATGCCGAGGTGGCTGCCCCGCTCCGCCATGCGCCACCAGTGCGTGCCGCCGGCATTCGCCGGCGCCGGTGCGCGGCGCGGCAGAAGCTTGTGCGCCAGCAACAGCGGCAGCCGTGCCAGCATGCCGGCCACGAGCCGCGTATGAGTACGGCTGATCCGCACGTTGTCCCACAGCACGTCGAAGTGCGACACGCCGTCCGCGTCGTAGGTCACCGCGGTCGGCACCCACACGAACTCGACACGCCGCCATTGCAGCCGCACCAGGATCTCGATGTCGAAGTCCATGCGGGTCGGCAGCGCGACGCTGTCGATCAATGCGCCGGTGATGGCAAGCGGGTACAGACGAAACCCGCACATCGAATCGCGAATCGTGAACGACAAGGTTTCGATCCACACCCAGACGTGCGTCAGATAGCGTCCATACAGACGCGCTTTCGGAACGGATTCGTCATAGACCGGGCACCCGACGATCATGGCGTCCGGTTTCGCGCGCGCGGCGTCGAGAAAGCGGGGTACGTCGGACGTGTCGTGCTGGCCGTCGGCGTCGATCTGCAGCGCGTGCGTGAAACCCGCCGCACGTGCCGCGCGAAGACCGGCCATCACCGCCGCGCCTTTGCCGCCGTTGACCGGCAAGTGCAGCAGCGTGAGCTGGCCGGCGTACCGCTGCGCGAGTCCGGCGAGCACCTGCCGGGTCGCGTCGTCGCTGCCATCGTCGACGACGATGAGCGGCAGGCCGTGCCCGATCAGGTTGGCGACCGTCGCGCCGATCGCATCCTTGTGGTTGTAGATCGGGATCACCACACAGGCGCTCACGCTCATGCCGGCTCCCCGTAGACGATGACGCCGGACGTGCAGACGCGCTCGCCGAGGCGATACGCGAATTGCACGCGCCGGCGCGCCGCGTCGTGCGTCAGCACGAGCCTGAGCATCGCACCGCCGAGCACCGGCGCCATGAACTTCAACTGGTCGATCGAGTGCGGCGCCCGGGCCGCCGGCACATGCTCGCTCGCGAGCCGCACGGCCCAGTCGACCTGCACGACGCCCGGCAGGATCGGCAAACCGGGGAAGTGACCCGCAAAATGGACCAGCGTGTCCGGCACGTGCAGCTCATAGAAGTGCTCGTTGTCGCAGCTGGCCTCGGCCAGTATCTCGAAGCCCTCATCTCGCACGTCGAACATGCGGGCGATGTCGGCGGCGCGCAGCTTTCCGCGCGCGTCGAACGGCAATGCCGCGCGGAAGCGCCAGTAGCGCGGCAGTGCCGCCACCTCGACATGCGCGGCGAGATGGCGGCGCAGGGTCTTCACGAGCTGGACGCGGCCTTCGCGGCGCAGCGCTTCGTTGCCCGCGCCGGAGAGCACCACGAGCGCGCCGATGCGCTCGCGCGACGGGCCGTCGATCGGCGTCGTCGCGGCCTGCGCGACAAACGGATGCTGCTGCAGACGGTTTTCGAGTTCCGCGAGCGACACGCGTTTGCCGTCGAGCTTGACCACGCGGTCGAGGCGGCCTTGCAGGCGAAAGCGTCCGTCGCCGTCGAACGCGGCTGCATCGTCGGTGCGATGCCAGTCGTCGTGGCCGAGATGTGGCGAGCGCACGGCGAGCGCCCCGTCGTCGGTGCGCCGCACGTCGATGCCCGGCATTGGCTGCCATGCGTCCGATTCGCTTTGCATTCTCCACGCGATCCCGCCCGTTTCCGTGCTGCCGTAGATTTCGCGCGGCGCGTTGCCGAACGTCGCGGCGAACTGCTGTGCGCTTTCCGGCGACAACGGACCGCCCGACGAGAAGAACGCGCGCGGCCTGGGCTCGAGCGTCGCGAAGCCGGGCAGATCGGGCCAGCGCGACAGTTGTGCGGGCGTCGACACGACGACCGTCGCACCGCAGTGCGCGATGCGTGTCTGCAATTGCTGCGGATCGGCGCAGGTTGCGCGGTCGAGCGCGCGTCCTGCCGCGAGCGGCCAGAACACGCGGAACAGCATGCCGTAGATATGGTGATGCGGCACGCTCGCGAGCACGTTCGCATCGCCGAGCAGCGCGCCCCACTGCGCTTCGAGCGTGCGGACTTCGGCATCGAACTGGCCGAGCGTCTTGTGGACCGCTTTGGGCGTCCCGCTGCTGCCGGAGGTATAGAGCGTGAGCCGCGCGTCCGGATCGATCGAGTGTGCGGCGTCCGCGCCCGTCGCGCGCGCCGCATCGGCGTCGAGCGCGGTCAGCTCGGCATCGGTGAGCAGCGCATCGTAGGCATCGGCCAGTTCCGCAAGATAGCCGGGCGTCGCGTTGCCCGGAATCACCGGCTCCTTGCCGCCGGCCAGCAGGCCGAACAGCGCGCATGCGAATGTGTACGGATCGTCGCTGCACAGCGCGAAGCGTTGTCCCGGGAGGGTGTGCACCTGTGCGGCGATGCAAAGCGCACGGGCGCGAAATGCCTGAAGGGTGATCGTGGCCGAGCCGTCGCGGCACACCGGCGTGCCCGCCGCGCCACGCGCCGCGTCCAGGAGTTCGTGCAGCGCGATCATGACGTCACCGCCCGCGCTGCCCTCGGCAGCATGATCCACTTGCGCCAGGCGATCTCCCCGACCAGCAATGCGCCGATCAACAAATAGGCGATCGCGCCGTTGTAGAGCGACCACGCGTCGCGCGGCCAGCAAAACGCCGTATACGCGGAGAAGGCGCCGTTGATCGCGAAGAACACGCTCCACACCTGCGTGACGCGGCGCGTGTAGCGCACCACGTGCGCGGGCGGATCGGGGTAGGCGCGCCGGGCGAATTTTTCCACCATCGATGGCCCGTTCACGAGCGTCGCGCCGAAGGCGGCAAGCAGCCCGAGGTTCACCAGTGCGGGATACAGACGCATCAGCAGCTCGTTATCGGTCAGCGCGATCGCCACCGACGCGCAATTGAGCACCCCCACGACGATCCAGTCCACCGCCGTCAGCTTGCGCAGCGTCGCCGCGAGCGGGCCCGTGCCCGCGACCCGCTGCAGCCACAGCAACACGAACAGCGCGCAGCCGACCTGGCGCGGCGAGTCCCAGCGCCACGCGCACAGGATCACGACCGGATAAGCGAGATACGCAACGAGCCGCAACATGCGACGAACGCCGCTGCGAGCGGGTGCGGCAACGGGCGCGTCGCGACGCGCGTCTTCGGCAAGGTGCGCCGCCGGTTCGGCGGCGGCGTGCTCGGACGGCATCAGGCTTGTGCCGCGAGCAGCGACTCGACCGCGACGATCACGTCGCCCACCGTGCGAACCGACTTGAACTCTTCGGGCTTGATGCGGCGGCCGGTCATTTCCTGCAGCTTGATCGCGAGATCGACGGCATCGATGCTGTCCAGATCGAGCTCCTCGAACAAATGAGCCTCCGGCGTCACGCGCGCCGGGTCGATCGCGAAGTTGTCCTGGAGGATGGCGCGGAGGCGCTCAAGAATTTCTGCCTCGGTCACGATTCAGTCTCCCTTGCCTGCAATTTCTTCCAGCACGGCGTCGTCGTTGCGCTGGCTGGCGACCCATGCCGCGAGCGTGTTGACCGAGCGAAAATGGTCACGCACGTGTTCGTCGTCCGCGGCGATGGTCAGTTGATAGTGTTGGCGCAGCACGATGCCGATCTCGAGCGCGTCGATCGAGTCGAGTCCCACTCCGTTGGTGTCGAACAGCGGAGCGTCGTCATCGATGTCGTCGGGCGTCAGGTGTTCCAGATCGAAGGCTTCGATCAGAAGCTGCTTAATTTCCAGTTTTAAAGAATCCATGCTCGTACAGGTGCTGGGTGATGTGTGCTTCGATGGCGCCGGTGACATGGCGTGCCGCAAGCGCTTGAGGTGTCTCGCGCGAGGCGAGAGGCTCGATGCGGACCGGATCGAGCACGCTCACCGTGATGCGAAACGGCCGCGCGGGCACGTGGTACCAGCGCATCTGCTTGGTGAAGGCGGGCGGGTCGCAGTGCATCAGAACCGGCACGACCGGCGCGCCGGCCTTGAGCGCAATGTAGGCAAAGCCGCGCGAGAACGCGTGCAGGCGGTTGGGGGCGGGACTGCGCGAGCCTTCGGGGAAAATGATCATCGTGTAACCGGCCGCGAGTTGCTCCACGCAGTTTTCGACGAATCCGGCAGGATCGGCGTTGCTCACGTATCCGGCGGCCCGCACGATGCCCCAGAAGCACGGATTACCCCAGTGCGCGTTCTTGACGACGCAGCATGCGGACGGCATCAGCGCCAGCAGAACCATCACGTCGAGATAGGTCGGATGGTTTGCCACGACGATCGCCGGTGAGCGTGAACGCAATTGGGCGGCGCCGGTGACGTCGAGCTCCATCACGCCGATGCGCTGCAGCACCGCGACCAGCACGCGGAAGAACCGGTGGATCACCGTCGTCACCGCGCGTCGCCGCGACGCACGATGCGGCCAAAGGTGCGCAAGCGGAAAGGCGACGATCGAGAAGAGCACCCCGCATACGCCGAACACCATGAAGCTCATGCCGGTGGCGAACAGGCGCCAGCCGTAGTTAAGCCGTGCCGCCATGCCATCCCCATCGCCATGTGACGCCAGCGCCTTGCCATGCGGCCGCGCGCCCGGCGTCGAGACAGTCGTGCAGTGCTTCGCTTTGCGTCGCGAAGTGCCGCGCGCTCGCCGTTTCGGGCGTTTCATCGACCGATACGGCGCATGTGAGGTGTCCTGCCGCGGGTTGTCCGGCGTCGAGCAGCAGCGCGCACGCGCCCCGTTGCACGTCCTGTTCGACCGCGCCGTATGCGGCGTCCGCCGGTTCGTCCGCATAGACGATCAGCACTGGCGCGGAGGGCTGCTCGGTGTATTGCGCATGGGCTTCGAGCAACGCATATCCGAGCGTTTCGGCGCCGGCCGAAATGGCGGTTGCCGGCGACCGGTCGTGCCGTGCGATCCCGAACAGCCCGGACATCGCGTTCAGAACGGAAAGGCTGAAGGCGTTCGGCGAGACCGGCTTGCCGGCCTCGATGCCGTGCAGGATGTCGGTGGTGCGCCGCAGTTCGCCATGTCGCGACGCGAAGATCATCCGCACCTGCGGTTGCGCGTTCACGCAGTCGTGCGCGACTTTCAGTGCCATCCGCGAAAGCGAGCTCAACCGGCGGCGCATCATCGGATCGATGAACGCGACGTCGGGTGCGTTTTCGGCGGTTGAAGACCAGAAAGACCAATGGGCAACCGGCAGGGTCCAGCTCAAATCGGGCATATCGGCATTCGCGAGTGGGCGGGCACGTCGGTCAGGCTGCGTATCAAGACGGCGCTTGAATATCCCGCCCGGCACAACAGGCGGAGGTTCGGTTACAGTCCATTACGGCATCTGGCGCGAATTATTTAGAGGGAAAACGAAATAATTCGCCGTGCGCGCCGTATTTCATAAAAATTCTCTTTTGCATCAGTGGTTTATGCTGATTTGATTCAGCGTTTCGCGGTTCGGCTCCGGAAAGCGCTTTGGCCGGCGTGCCCGGATGCTTTGCTTATTGGCCGCCACGGCGGGTGACGGCGGATTAGATGGCGAGCACAAGGCGATCGTGAAAGCCGGTCACTCGGCTTTTGGCTCGTTTTTCAGAAGCGGCAGAAACGCAAAATAGCCAGTGTTGTGTTCCTGGCCCGCCGGACCCGCGGGCGAGATTCCGCAACTCCGGTTTGCTCGATACCGTTGTACGGGCATTCACGGGATTCACCCCATCCTCGCCTTGCCATCATGCGAAATGAGCCCGGCAAAATGATTCGCAACTGAAACGCGCCAATCGTCGGCTCATGGGTGGGTTTCCACCTGTGTCGGGATGAATCTGGAGAGGTTACTCTAATCACTGCGCCATAGCCTGAGGCGCACCTCGTAAAGGCCTTTAGCCCGCTGCCAGCGGGCTTTTCTTTTCGTCTGGCGAATGCGTGCTCCCGCGACGCGCCGGGCACGGGTTCGCGTCGCGGGCGTTCACGGCCGTCAATCGTAGTCGCGATGATGGTGGTGATAGTAGCCACCGTCGTAGTAGCCGCCATAGGGCACGACGACACAGCCGCTCAGCAGCGTGGCGGCACCGATAATCAGCAACAGGGCTTTCATGGCGTTTCATCCGGTCGAGATCGAATGCGGCCAGCATAGCGAGCGGCCTTGCCGCCGGCTGTAAGCAATCGTTTCCCGACCGGGCGATGCGTAACGGCAGATTATGGCAGTCAGACACCCAGCCCCGGCCCGTAATTGCCGGCGACCCAGCGCGTGACCGCATCGATATCCGGGTAATCCTGTTCCGGCAGCCCGTCGAGCATGGTCAGCACTTCGTTGCTCGCACCCGCCGCGCGCGCCGCGTCGACGAGGGTGTCCTTGTTGGCGGGGTACGTCACCGCGGCCAGCACGTCGGCGATTTGCAGGTCGATCGTTTCGTGCGGAATGTCGGGTTTGCGGGGAGAGTGCATGTTGTTCACGTCAGGGTCTCGTCATCGGATCGGAGCGGGCAGCGTGCCGCTGCGGGACAGGCGGCGCCCGCGACGGCGAGCCGGCCACCCGGCGCCCGCCTCGTGGCGCGCCGTCGTTCAACGCGTGCAGCATCCCGCTTGCGCGGGCCGTTCAATGTCCGCGCCGCACGCGCCGCCACGGATGCTTCCAGTCGATGTGCGGCGCGTTCTCGTCGCGTGGATGCTGACGCCGGTGTTCCTGCCACAGCTCGTCGGAAAACAGTGCGGCCACGATGACGAGCGGCAGTACCAGAAATGCACCCAGAATCACTTGCTCGATCACGATAGCCTCCATCGCGGTGGGGCGGGAACCCAGTTTCCATTCTAGGCTTTGCAACAGCGCCTATTTCCATTTTGTTACGATGCGCGACGAGGGCAATCCGGAGTGCGCCGGACATTCGGGGCCAGCGATCCGGTCGTCCGTCATGCGAGGGCCATCACGATGCAATTACAAAACGAAACAAGCACGCTCGCGCTGAGACCGCTCGAGCGCCAGGATCTGCGCTTCGTCCACGAGCTGAACAACGACGCGAAGATCATGCGCTACTGGTTCGAGGAGCCGTACGAAACGTTCGCCGAACTGTCGCAGCTGTACGATCGCCACGTGCATGACCAGCGCGAGCGGCGCTTCGTCGCCGTCGATGGCGCGGGCGAGCTGGTCGGGCTCGTCGAGCTGATCGAGCTGGACTACATCCACCGCCGCGGCGAGTTCCAGATCATCATCGCGCCGCAATGCCAGGGGCGCGGGTACGCCGGGCACGCGACGCGCCTCGCGGTCGCGTACGCGTTCAAGGTGCTGAACATGCGCAAGCTGTACCTGATCGTGGACACGTCGAACGCGGCCGCGATCCACATCTACGAGAAATGCGGGTTCCAGCACGAGGCCGAGCTGATCGAGGAGTTCTTCGGCAACGGGAGCTATCACAACGCGTATCGCATGTGCATGTTCCAGCGCGATTACTTCGAGCGGCAACGCGGCGCGTGATGCGCGCCGCGGTGGCGTCGAACGGCGCATCGCGACCCGGGCCGACGCCAGGCATACTCGTGCCTGGCATCTTTCTTGTCTTTCGTCGGTGAAACGACGCGTCGCGCCGGGGCTGCCCCGATTTCGCGACCTTGTGTGCGGCGCATCAAAATGATCCGGCATCCGGACCGGATGATCCGGGCACTCGCGCGTGTCGCGGCCGTTTCGCGCGAATGCCTTGATTCCTCACGCTTTTCGGGCGGCATGCCGGCGTGTCCGGCGCATGCGTGCCGCACCCGCCGCGCGGCGCGTCGCGCGAATCTCCCGGTTGCGCGTGGTGCGGCAATTTGCCGCTACCGCAGTCGCACAACAAATTGGCTTGCGATCGTCCGCCGGTCTCCTAGCATCAAACCACGCGGGTTCACGATCACCTGTAAACGCATAGCTAACCCCAGCCTGGTGCCCGCGTGTCCGGAGACAAAACATGATGAAGCGAACCGCCGTTTTCATTGCGCTCGTCGGCGCGCTTGCGGCCGTGTCGGCCGCCCGTGCCGGCGGCGACGCCAGCGTCAAGCCGCAGCAGGAGATCCAGCTGACGAGGGATGCATGGGGCTGTCTGTCGAAGGACAATCTGGATTCCGCGCTCAACCACGAACGTGACGGCCAGAATCAGGCCAAGCAGCAATACTTCGACGACTATCGCTGCCTGTCGGTGCCGGAAGGGCAGCGCTTCCGCGTGGTGGCGGTGGACCAGGGGGGCGTCCAGTTCGTCAGCGCGGACAACAGCGACCAGCAGGGGCTCTGGACCGACTCGCGCTTCATCAAGCAGTAGCGCGTGATTGCGCTTGCCGGGCAGGCGCGCTTCCTGCGCGGTCGCGGCGACGAGCGCGGCGCCGAGCGGCGTGATTGCCGTCGCATGGTCGACGCATGGCCCGGCAGGCGGCCGGGCCGTCGTCGGGCGACCAGCCTGACCGGAACGCCCCCGCCGGCGCCCGCCCGCGGGGGCGTTTGTCTGTTCAATCGCCCGCGGCGTTCGGCCGGGCATTCGGTATCATCACGGCCCGACCCGAACCGATGCCCGTCAGGGCCACTCCCGCATGGCGCTCAAATCCACGATCTACAAAGCCGAACTGCAAATCGCCGACATGGATCGGCATTACTACGCCGATCATGCGCTGACGGTCGCGCGTCATCCGTCTGAAACGGACGACCGGATGATGGTGCGCATCGCCGCGTTCGCGATGTTCGCGCACGAGCGGCTCGAATTCTGCAAGGGCCTGTCGGACACCGACGAGCCCGATCTCTGGCAAAAGGACCTGACCGGCGCGATCGACGCATGGATCGACGTCGGCCAGCCGGACGAACGGCGCATCGCGAAAGCGGCCGGCCGCGCCGCGCAGGTGACGGTGATCGCGTATGGCGGCAGGACGTCGGACATCTGGTGGCAGGGCGTGCGCGGCAAGGTCGAGCGGCTGCGCAACGTGCAGGTGCTGTCGCTCGCCGACGGCGTCGCGGCGGAGCTCGGCCAGCTCGCCGAACGCACGATGCGCCTGCAATGCACGGTGCAGGACGGCGCGGCATGGCTGTCGAGCGCGACGCACGATCCGGTCGCGATCGAGTGGACGGTGCTCAAGGCGCGCGACGGCGCGTGATGCCTGCGCCGCCCGCTCACCCGATTGCGGGCGGCGGCCCCTTCAGTTCCAGCATGTTGTCTTCCGGGTCGAACAGGTAGAGCGACGGCCCGTATCCGTCGGCGCCGTAGCGCTCCTCGACCGTGCCCGGGCGCGCGCCGTGCGCGGTGAAATGCGCGGTGAGCGCGGGCGCGTCGAACGGCTCGACGCGCAGGCACAGGTGATCGAGATTGCGTCCGGCGCCAGGCACCCCGCTGTCGGGGCGGTCTATCTTCGCGCCGGCGGCCAGCAGGTCGATCAGCGCATCGCCGGCCCGCAACTGCACGAGGCCGAGCGCCGGTTGTTCGTTCTCCACGTGGCAGCCGACCGCATCGCAGTAAAAGCGCGTCATCGCGGCGATATCCGCGACGCGCAGCACCACGTGATCGATTCCGCGAATGGTCGGTTTCATGGACGGGCGCTCCTTCGCAGGCGGGTTCATCGAGTGTAGACCACGGTGCCTGCGGCACCCGTGCGAACGAGGCAAAATCGATGGACGAAAAAAAGCCCGCTCACAAGGAACGGGCTTAATCCATATCAGGAGGAGACATGGAGGAGACAGTTCCAACTATACACACCGCCATGCTGCGACGCAATATTATTTGTGCAAAAAAACGTCAGGACGGCGATTTGTCGCATCCGCATTGCAGCAAAAACATGTCGCCGTCAGTGACGGCGCGGCTTCAAGGGACGGATCGTGCCGCGTTTTTTGATGCATCCCCGGTTGATCCGGGCGAATCACAGCGCAAGATTCGGGGCGCGACGATGCGCGCCGATGCCTACAGTAGGCACCGTCTACACTGACATTGCGAGGTTCCGATGAAATCCGCCTATTCGACCGACGACGCGCGCTGGGCCGCGCTGACCGCCCGCGACCAGCAGGCGGACGGTGCGTTCTGCTATGCGGTTCGGACGACCGGCGTGTTTTGCCGCCCGAGCTGCGCGTCGCGGCTGCCACGCCGCGAGCACGTCACGTACTTCGACGATCCGGCCGCCGCGCGCGCGGCCGGCTTTCGCCCATGCAAGCGCTGCCAGCCGGAAGGGCTGCCGCGCGACATCGAGATCGTCAACCGCGCGTGCACGGTGCTCGATGCTCACCCCGAGCGGCTCACGCTCGCGCAGTTGAGCGACGCTGTCCACGTCAGCCCGTTCCATCTGCAGCGGCTCTTCAAGCGCGTGGTTGGCGTGTCGCCGCGGCAGTATCAGGCCGCGCAGCGCGGCGCGGCGTTGCGGGACGCGCTGCAAAGCGGGCAGCCGGTCACGCGGGCGGCGGCCGACGCGGGCTTCAATTCGCCGTCGCGGCTTTATGCGTCGGTGCCGCGCGAGCTGGGCATGACGCCGTCGGCGTTCCGCCGCCAGGGTGCCGGGTTGCGGATCGACTATGCGACGGCCACCACGCCGCTCGGCGCCGTGCTCGTCGCCGCGACCGCGCAGGGCATCTGCCGGATTGCGTTCGGCGATGCCCGCGCGCCGCTCGTCGACGCGCTGAAGGACGCGTTCGCGCGTGCCGAGCTGGTCGAGTCGCCGGAACGGATCGCACCGTTTCTCGCGCAGATCGATGCGTATCTGGACGGCACGCGACGCACGTTCGACCTGCCGCTCGACGTCGCGCCGACTGCGTTCCAGCAGCGCGTCTGGGAGGCGCTGACCCGTATTCCGTACGGCGAAACACGCAGCTATACCGACATCGCCGAATCGCTGGGCGCGCCGCGCGCGGTGCGGGCGGTCGCGTCCGCCTGCGCGTCGAATCCGGTTGCGCTCGCGATTCCGTGCCACCGCGTCGTGCAGAAGGGTGGCGCGCTCGCCGGGTATCGCTGGGGGTTGCGCCGCAAGGCGGCGCTGCTCGACGCCGAGTCGCGCCAGGCGGGCGACGACTCGCCGGCCGTCGCGGAGGACAGCGCAGCGTGAGCGTCGCGACCCTGTTCCCGAATGGCGGCGAGGCGTCGCCGGCCGCGCAGCTGCAGCTGCGCTTCAGCGCCCCTTACGACTGGGCGCGCGTGCTGCGCTTTTTCAGCGGGCGGGCGATTCCGGGCGTCGAATTGGTCGCGGACGGCGCCTATTGCCGGATCGTCGAGTATCGCGGCGCGCCCGGCCGACTGACGGTGCGCCGCCATGCGCGCAAGCACTGCCTCGTGGCGACCGTCGAAGGCGCGGCGGCGCGCCACGTCGACGACGCGTTCGCCGCGCGCCTCGCGACGATGTTCGACCTGCGCGCCGATCCGGCCGAGATCGGCGCGCAGCTGTCGCGCGATCCGTGGTTCGCGCCGCTCGTCGCGGCCGCGCCGGGGCTGCGCGTGCCGGGTGCGTGGTCGGGCTTCGAGCTGGCCGTGCGCGCGATCGTCGGGCAACAGGTCAGCGTCAAGGCCGCGACGACAATCGTCGGACGGCTCGTCGAGCGCGCGGGCGAGCGCGTCGCGAGTGACGGCGGCGGCGCGCCCGCCTGGCGCTTTCCCGCGCCGGACGCGCTGGCCGCGTGCGATCTCGCGCACATCGGCATGCCGGGCAAGCGGGCTGCGGCGCTGTCGGGGATGGCGCGCGCGGTCGCGGCGGGCGACGTGCCGCTCGATACTGCGCATGCCGATCTGCAGACGCTGCGCGAGACCTGGCTCGCGTTGCCGGGCATCGGCCCGTGGACGGTCGAATACATCGCGATGCGCGCGTGGCGCGATCCGGATGCATGGCCGGCGTCCGACCTCGTGCTGATGCAGTCGATCGCCGCGCGCGATCCGTCGCTCGACCGGCCGGGCAGCCAGCGGCGGCGCAGCGACGGCTGGCGTCCGTGGCGCGCGTATGCGGCGCTGCATTTGTGGAACGAGGTCGCCGATCGCGCGGGGGCGGCGCGAGGCGGGTAGCGCACCCCGAAACCCCCGCGCGCCGTGCGCCGCGTCACCTCAAGCGCGCGTTCCGGCGAGATGTTAAAGTGCCCGCTACCAATCCAGGCGAACAACAATCCTGCCAGGCCGCGCGAGGGCGTTCAGCGCGCGGCCGAGCCCGCACCTGCGCATCCATGCCGAACACCATGACCCTCCGCCAGACCGATTTGCTGATGAAACGCCTCGACGCGCTGAGCACCGGCCCGACGCGACAGCATTTGCCTGACGGTCTGCGCGGTATCGAAAAGGAAAGCCTGCGCGTGACGCGCGACGGGATGATCGCCTTCACGCCGCATCCGCGCGCGCTCGGATCGGCACTGACGCACCCGTCGCTCACGACCGATTATTCCGAGTCGCTGATCGAACTGATCACGCCGGCGGAGCCGGACGCATCGCTCACGCTCGAACGCCTCGACGAACTGCATCGGCACGTCTACGCGTCGCTCGGCGACGAGATGCTGTGGACCGAATCGATGCCGGGCCTGCTGCCCGCCGACGACGAGATTCCGCTCGCCTTTTACGGCACGTCGAACATCGGCCGCCTGAAGACGGTGTACCGGCTCGGGCTCGCGTACCGCTACGGGCGCACGATGCAGTGCATCGCCGGCATCCACTACAACTATTCGCTGCACGAAGAAGTGTGGCGGCGCCTGCATGCGGAAGAGGGCTCGACGGCGAGCCTCGTCGACTACCAGTCCGAGCGCTACCTGGCGGTGATCCGCAACTTCCGGCGCACGAGCTGGCTGCTGATGTACCTGTTCGGCGCGTCGCCCGCGCTCGACGCGCGGTTCCTGCGCGGCAGGCCGAACACGCTCGACGCGTTCGACGCGGACACGCTGTATCGCCCGTACGCGACGAGCCTGCGGATGAGCGATCTCGGCTACTCGAACACGACCGCGCAAGCCGCGCTGCAGGCCGACTACAACACGCTGCAGGGTTATCTGGACGGGCTGTCGAAGGCGGTGAGCGAGCCGTATCCGCCGTACGAGGCGATCGGCACGCATCGCGACGGCGAGTGGATCCAGATCAACACGAACGTGCTGCAGATCGAAAACGAGTTCTACTCGACGATCCGCCCCAAACGGGTCACGCATTCGGGCGAACGTCCGCTGCACGCGCTCGCGTCGCGGGGCGTCCAGTACATCGAAGTGCGCTGTCTCGACATCGATCCGTTCGAGCCGACCGGCATTTCGATCGAGACCGCGCGTTTTCTCGACGCCTATCTGCTGACGTGCGCGCTCGACGCGAGCCCGGCGCTCAGCTGCGACGGCTACACGGAAGCCAACGCGAACTTCGGCACTGTGACAATGGAAGGGCGCACGCCCGGACTGTTGTTGTCGCGCGACGGTAGCCCGGTGGCGATGCACGCATGGGCGGACGAGCTGTTCGCGAAAATCGAGGTCGTCGGCCGCCGGCTCGATGAAATTCGCGGCGGCGACGCGCATGCGCGCGCGATCGCCATGCAGCGCGAGAAGCTGGCCGACCCGGCGCTGACGCCGTCCGCGCGCGTGCTGCGCACGATGCGCGAGCGCGGCCAGTCGTTCCTCGCATTCGCGCGCGCGCAGAGCGACGAGCACGCAGCCTATTTCCGTGCGCGGCCCCTTTCGGAAGCCGACGCGCGCGCCGCTGCGGCACTGGCCGAGCGGTCGCTCGCCGAGCAGGCCGAGCTGGAGTCGAAGGAGGCCGGGTCGTTCGACGCATTCGTCGCGGCCTATCGCGCCTATACGCTGAACCGCTTCAGCGTCTGAGCGGGCACGCGGCCGCGCGGGTCCGAGCGGCGCGCGGCGCGATTGCCTGGACGTTCCGGGGATCGTGAGGGGCGCTGACAGAGGCGGAGGGGTAACCCGCCACTTCGCACCTGATCGGTTCCTGTCGAACCGGGGCGCGTGTCAGCCATCGAGGGGAGATCTGCGTGCGGGCAGCCCAGTGACGATCCGGGCCGCCGCGAAGGCGTGTGGGTCGCGCGGGCAGGATGGCGGCAAGGTGTTGCCGCGCGCCGCACGGCGGCCGGCCGCGCGCGACGCGCGCCACCGGCCATGCCGATCAGAAGTGGTGCAGCAGCGCGAGACGCGTGACGAACTGGTTCGGGCCGGACGAGATGTCCGCCGCGCCCGGGATGTACGCGTAGTCGAAGTCCGTGCCCGTATGCGCACTGATCGCGCGCTGGTACACGCCTTCTAGGAACACTTCCGTGCGCTTCGACACGTTGTAGTTGAGCTTCGCGCTCAGCTGATGCCATTTCGGGTTGAACGCACCGACCGTCGAATCCACGCGCGCCTGCGTGTACGTATAGGCCGCGCCCACGTAGAACGCCGGCGTGACGTGATACAGGCCGTTGACTTCGAAGTTGTCGAACTTCCACGACTTCCAGGCGCCGCCCGTGGGCTGCGTCTGACCGGTGAAATAGCCGTTGCGGGTCGGGTCGTAGATGTCGACGTGCGAATACGTGAAGCCGATCAGCGTCTTGCCGAAGTCGTAGTTGATGCCGACGCCGATGTTCTGCTGCGACGATCCGTCGAACGTGTTGTCGCCGGTGATCGCGCCCGTCGTGTCGCCGTTGTGCGCGTTGTTGATCTTCACGTAGGACGCGCCGAGCGTCAGGCCGCCCTGCTGGTATTGCAGCGCCGCGCTGTACAGGCGGTTGTTCGCGAAATTCGTCTGGTTGCTGAAGCCGTACATCGCCTCGGCCGTGATGCCGTTCCAGGTCGGCGACACGTACTTGACCGCGTTGTTCACGCGGAACGAGTAGTCGGTGTTGTCGTTGTCGTACGGGTGCGAGAACAGATAGCCGGTCCAGTTGCCGTTCGCGGTGAGCGGCGAGAACATGTCCACGCTCGGGTCGTACTGGCGGCCGAGCGTCACCGTGCCGTAGCGGTCGGACGAGATGCCGACGAACGCCTGCCGGCCGAATTCGCGACCGCCCTGGTTCAGGCCGCCGGTGTTCACGTCGAAGCCGTTTTCGAGCTGGAAGATCGCCTTGTAGCCGGCGCCGAGATCCTCGGTGCCCTTGATGCCCCAACGGCTGCCGTAGTCGTAGCCGCTTTGTAGCTGCACGGCGCTGTGGCCGCGTGCGTTGCTCGTGTAGTTGATGCCGTCTTCGATCTTTCCGTACAGCGTAACGCTGCTTTGCGCGTGTGCGGCGGTGGCCAGCAGCGCGGCCGGAATGATGATCCCCCAACGCTTGTTCATGTCGTTCTCCCCGAGTCCTGCGATTGATGTGCGGATGCCTATGTGCGCGGTTTTCGGCCGATGTTCGGCGTCCTTCACGACATACGACCGGCGCAGTGTAATGAGCCGAATTTCTAGCGTTAGTCACCCAGAGTGGAAAGGTTCCTTCCAGATTTCGCTATGTTTGGCGGCGCGGGAACGCGCTAAGATCGGCGCGCTCGGCCCGCCGGCGTTGTCGTTTATCGACGGTTCGGCATGCCCGCTCGACGCGTGCGCCCGCCGCCCGGCATGCGCGCTGGCGGCGTACGCGCAGGCGGCATGCGCGGTGGTGGCATGCGCGCAGGCGATGCGGCGCGCGAGCTGTCTCCAATCCGCATTAGGCATGTCCCACCTTGTCGAAGGGGCGTGCGCTCTGCTTCGTGAAGCTGTGGAGGCCCGCACCCGATCCGCAGTCCGCGCCCGCGTGTGGCAGGACGGCAAGCGGCGCGGCAACGGGTGCGGAAGGCGGCGCGCCGGCCGGTCGTTTGGAAACTGACGACTGTTGACATTGCATGGGGCCGCGCGTATATATGCCCCGATTGCCGAACCGGCGTCCCTCATCCGCATCGCGGCCTCGCGCCCGCCCCACCATGACTGTCCCCAACGCGCTCAACGCCATCGAACTCCTGCAGAGCCAGTCGCTCGCCATGATCGTTCAGGACATGCTCGAGCGCAGCATCGTCGCCGGCGAATACGCGCCCGGCGAAAAGCTCAACGAGGTCGAGATCGCGACGCGCCTGAACGTGTCGCGCGGGCCGGTGCGCGAAGCGTTTCGCGCGCTCGAGCAGGCGGGACTGTTGCGCAACGAGAAGAACCGCGGCGTGACGGTGCGCGTCGTGCCGCTGCGCGAGGCCGAGGAGATCTACGAGGTGCGCGCGATGCTCGACGAATCGGTCGCGCGGCGGCTCGCGAAAGGCATGCCGGCCGGCACGCTCACGGTGTTGAAGGACATCATCCAGTCGATGAAGGCGGCGGCCGGCGCGCACGACGTCACCGGCTATACCGCGCTGAACGTGCAGTTCCACGACGCGATGGTCGCGGGCGTCGGCAATGCGCACCTGGCCGACACGTACCGCCGTCTCGTGCGTCAGCTCGGCCTGCTGCGCCAGGCTGCGATCGAGGCCGAGGAGGATGCGCTGTCGATCTCGGCCGGCGAACACGAGCAGATCGTGCAGGCGCTCGCCGACGGCGACGAGGCGCGCGCGGTAGCGCGCGTGCGCGAGCATCTCGCGCACGGCCTCGCGCGGATGCGGCGCATGCACGAGCACGGGCTGCCGGCGGCCGGCAAGGCCGTGCGCGCGAAAGCGGCGCGCGCGTGAGCGTGACACGGCTCAGGCCTGTCCGCTGACGCGGGACGAATCGAACGGGGCGCGTTGTGGCGCCCCGTTTTGCTTGCGCGGCCGGTTGCGCGCAGGTCGTTGCTCATGAGCCGTCCGGCGCGCCGTCGAGGCGCCGGGAAAGGCTGAAGCGGGTAGGCTGCGCGCCCCGCACTCGTCATTTGCGGGCCGACGCCGGGCGCAGTTCGGGCATGCTGCGATCTGCATATTGTTGACAATCTACAAATCATCCACTCTAATGGCGGGCAACGAAAGCTGCCCCGCGGCGCGTTGCCGGCGGCTTGCCCCTTCCGATCTGAAAGGATTGTCATGACCGAAACTCCCGTTTCCGTAGAAGTGAACGGCCGTCGCTACCGCTGGATGAGCCGGCCGGTGGTGGTGGTGTGCGTCGATGGTTGCGCATACGAATACCTGGAACGCGCGGCGGCGGCTGGCGTTGCGCCGTTCCTGCGCACGCTGCTGAAGCCGGGAACCGCATTCAGGGGCGAGTGCGTGGTGCCGAGCTTCACCAATCCGAACAACCTGTCGATCGTGACGGGCGTGCCGCCGTCGGTGCACGGCATCAGCGGCAACTATTTCTTCGATCGGGAAAGCGGCGCCGAGGTGCTGATGAACGACCCGAAGTATCTGGTCGCGCCGACCGTGCTCGCCGCGTTTGCGGAGCGGGGCGCGCGCGTGGCGGTGGTGACGGCGAAGGACAAGCTGCGCCGCCTGCTCGGCAAGGGGCTGAAGGGCATCTGCTTTTCGTCGGAGAAGGCCGACGAGGCGACCGTCGAGGAAAACGGCATCGACCATGTGCTCGAGCTGGTCGGCAAGCCGGTGCCGGACGTCTACAGCGCCGACCTGTCGGAATTCGTGTTCGCCGCCGGCGTGCGGCTGCTGGAGACGCGCCCGATCGACCTGATGTACCTGTCGACGACCGACTACGTGCAGCACAAGTGCGCGCCCGGCACGCCCGGCGCGAACGCGTTCTACCAGATGATGGACGCGTACCTGCAGCGGCTCGACGAACTGGGCGCGATCGTCGCGATCACCGCCGATCACGGGATGAACGACAAGCATGACGCGGCCGGCGAGCCGAACGTCATCTACCTGCAGGCACTGCTCGACGAATGGCTTGGTGACGGTGCGGCGCGCGTGATCCTGCCGATCACCGATCCGTACGTCGTGCACCACGGCGCGCTCGGCTCGTTCGCGACCGTCTATCTGCCCGACGCCGCCGACGCCGGCGCGCTGTGCGCGCGGCTTGCCGCCGAGCGCGGCATCGAGCTTGCGCTGACAGGTGCCGAAGGCTGCGCGCGCTTCGAGTTGCCGCCCGAACGGATGGGTGACCTGATCGTGGTCGCGACGCCGCACGTCGTGCTCGGCACGCGGCGAGACAGGCACGACCTGTCCGGCCTCGACGTGCCGTTGCGCTCGCATGGCGGGGTCGCCGAGCAGATCGTGCCGCTGGTGTTCAGCCGGCCGGTGAGCGATGACGTGACGAGTCGCACACGCCTGAGAAATTTCGACATCCTCGACATCGCGCTCAACCACCTGCAGTGACGCGCACGCATCCGGAACGGGAGCTTACTCATGAACGCGATGGCAGACACGACGGCGGCGGGCGACATTCGCCACGAGGCGCTGCGGATCGACGGCGAACGCATTCGCCATGACGACGTGATCGAGGTGCGCAATCCGTACGACGGCGCGCTCGTCGGCACGGTGCCGAAAGCGACGCTCGACGACGTGCGGCGCGCGTTCGCGGTCGCGCGCGCGTACCGGCCGACGCTCACGCGCCACGAGCGCGCGGCGATCCTGCGCGGTGCGGCGGACATCGTGCGCGCGCGCACCGCCGAGATCGCGCGGCTCATCACCGCAGAATCGGGCTTGTGCGTGAAGGATTCGACTTATGAGGCCGGCCGTGTCGCCGACGTGCTGACGTTCGGCGCGGGCGAAGTGCTGAAGGACGACGGCCAGATCTTCTCGTGCGATCTGACGCCGCACGGCAAGAAGCGCCGCGTCTACACGCAGCGCGACCCGCTGCTCGGCGTGATCTCGGCGATCACGCCGTTCAACCACCCGATGAACCAGGTCGCGCACAAGATCGTGCCGTCGGTCGCGACCAACAACCGGATCGTCGTGAAGCCGTCGGAGAAGGTGCCGCTGTCGTGCTGCCTGTTCGCGGACATCCTGTACGAAGCCGGCTTGCCCGTGCAGATGCTGCAGGTCGTGACCGGCGATCCGCGGGTGATTGCCGACGAACTGATCACGAACCCGGCGATCGACATGATCACGTTCACGGGCGGCGTGGCGATCGGCAAGTCGATCGCGGCGCGGATGGGCTACCGGCGTGCGGTGCTGGAGCTGGGTGGCAACGATCCGATCATCGTGATGGAGGATGCGGATCTCGACGAGGCGAGCACGCTCGCGGTGTCCGGCTCGTACAAGAACTCGGGGCAGCGCTGCACGGCGATCAAGCGGATGCTGGTGCACGAGGCGGTGGCCGAGCGTTTCACCGAGCTGGTCGTCGAGAAGACCCGCGCGTGGCGCTACGGGGATCCCGCCGATCCGTCGATCGACATGGGCACGGTGATCGACGAGGCGGCTGCGCGCTTTTGCGAGCGACAGGTGAGCGACGCGATGTCGCGCGGCGCACGTCTGCTTGTCGGCAACCGGCGCGACGGCGCGCTCTATTCGCCGACCGTCGTCGATCGCGTGACGCCCGACATGCCGCTCGTGAAGCACGAGACGTTCGGGCCGGTGTCGCCGATCATGCGGTTTCGCGACATCGACGAAGCGATCAGGATGTCGAACAGTACCGACTATGCGCTGTCGTCGTCGATCTGCACGAATCGGTTCGACTACATCACGCGCTTCATCACCGAGCTGGAAGTGGGCAGCGTCAATGTGCGGGAGGTGCCGGGGTATCGGCTCGAACTGACGCCGTTCGGCGGCGTGAAGGATTCCGGGCTCGGCTACAAGGAAGGGGTGCAGGAGGCGATGAAGAGTTTCACCAATACGAAGACGTATTCGTTGCCGTGGTGAGTGGTTCGGGCACGCACGCATCGAGCAAGGCTGTGTAGCGCGCGTAACCGGCCATCTCAGTAGTCCAGTCCCAATTCTCGGGCGTTGTCCGCCATGTGCTCCAGGGCCGCTTCCTGCTTGTTCCGCATCTGGTTCGCGTACGCGACGAGGTCGTCGAATGCAATCCGGCGATGCGTTCCGACCATACGATGGTTCAGGCGGCCAGCTTCGATTTCCTTGATCACGAACGGCCGCGACACATTGAGAAAATGGGCGGCTCCGACTGTGGTGAATTCCCGATTCGCCGGCAACAAGGTGATTGAACGACCTTCACTCATCGCTCCGAGCAATTGGCCAATGAGTTTCAGGGCCGCAGGCGGCACCTCAACCGACGGATGCTCACCCGAGTCCGTCGTCAATGTGATTGACGCGGCTCTGGAGTGATCGAGCGCTTCCATGATGCAGCGTTGTGCAACGCGAGCCATTTCCAGTTCCCGCTCCGTCATCGGCGGAGGCGTCATCTCGCGGATCCGATCTACGGTACGCATATTCATTCCCTTTCTAGCGCAAACATGCTGTTTGGCGAAGAGCCGCCTAAGCTAGCTTCCGCCGTACGCGGAAGCTAGCTTAGGCTACATCTGCAACAAGTGCAATATGTGAAACAAGTGTATAAGATGAGAAGACCATATCGAGGGCCGTGCCTAGTGGCGCATGCCCTGCGCTGGCTGGGAATGGCGAGGCGTTCGGATGGCAGCATCGGCGCGGCGGGCAATCATGGGAATGCAGGCCGATTGCCCGGGAAGGAGGGGATGGAGGTGGGCCACGCGTTGTTTTCTTCGGCCAGACGAAAAACGTAGCCGGAATGGGAAAAGGGTTGCAAACGAAATCGCTTGCAACCTTTGAATTTCCTGGTAGGGCGTGAGTGACTCAAACACTCGACCTACGGGTTAAGCGGCGGGCTAAACACCTTTTTGGTTAATAGTATATAACTGATTTTTAATGGTATTTTGTTTCTGGCTACTTTTGCGATGACGGACGACAATTGAAGTTCTTCGGGAGAATTTCGGCGCAACGGCGGCCATATGGCTCGGTCCGGAACCCGCGATAGCTGGCCTCATGTTGCCTTGCCGCTAACGTTACAGTGGGATACTTTGGGACGTAAATATCACAGGTCATCGGAATGATGCGCGTTGATAGAGGTGGCCTGATTGATTCAGGCCGAGAGGGATCTAGCAGATTCTAAATATTCTAAATATTCTAAACCGGATTGTGAGTTTTTGTAGGATCTACGCCTCGTCTATTTTATTTATGATCTCGTTTATTATTTTTCTTTCGTCTAGAATCGGAATGTCTTCCAGTGCGGATTCTGATTTTTTAGGTAAATTATCCAGTAGACGTTCGACTTGACTGGACATATAGGAAAGGTGTGGGATGGCGGAATCTCTGTCTCTATTGCTCTTGTGAATGAGCTGTATTTTGTATTGCACGATGTTTCCTGAGCCGACCGCGGAGCAAAGATTTATCCCGGCTCTCATGTCAAAGTCATCAATATCAAAACTAAAAAGTGATGTGGGGGAGAGTGATTTTGATCGATCAGTTTTTCGGGTGTTGCGTACGCGAAAAAATACGTAATCGTCAACGATGTCGTACTGAAATTGTATGCGTGCTTGATGGCGGATTAGGAAAATTATTAGCCGATGAATTTTTTTGTGGATGGCTAATGATTTTGAGAGGCTATTGAAAAAACGATCTGATTTCTTCTTGATTTGTTTGTATTTTTCTATTTTTGCCTTGGTTTTGGCTGGGGTGGCTTGGAGCGGCTGTTTGATCCCCTTTTTTAATGATTCGTTGAGGCGGCTCATGGATGTATAGAGGTTGATAATTCCTATCGCGTGCTCCAGAGCCTCAAAGGAAAACATCTCGCTTTTCCCATCTCCATCGTCAAATTCAATGGAGTAGTGGGAGAGCATAAAATGAATCGTTTTTTCGAGCTTGTAAACGAGTTTTTCGTCTATTTTTAGATAATATGACGATGGATGGTCAACGGCTCCCCACCAGCGCTTAAGAGAGTCGATTCGATTTTGTATATCGTTCGCCTTCCCTATTTTTATGGCATTTTTTTCTGGGAATATAAGGATGTATAGATGTGTTGTGGTTTTCATCGGAAATTTTTCTTCGTGGTTGTATGTTTGCAAATAATTTGAGAATTTTTGATTTGAAGTTTTGTTTGTAGTTGGGTTGGCTGGCTTGGTGGTGCGAAATAACCATTCATGATGAAAGGCTGTTTGGTTTGTGATTCCAGGTGAAACACCTTGAGTCAGGTAAGGTATTGCGCTTTAAATTATAGTCTGAGCTTCGAGCAGATTTGGAGTGAGGTGAAATCCTCAATACGTGACAGGGCCGAAATTTCCTTGGTAACCGACCTGGGTCAGAATGAGTCGGTTAATGCATTCCAAGCGAACCGACGCACTTTCAAGAGGGCGTCCAAAGAGCGCAAAGTTTGCAATGGTGAATGCTCGTGCGTATTTTTTCGCTTCGGGATGGAAGCGGCGGAGTGAAAGTCCATAGGACGTTTCGAAAGGGTGACCACCGGTGCGAATCAAGCTGAAAAATGACGGATAAATTAATCCGTCGAAGCCGGCATCCTTCGCGGCCAGCGAAATCGCACGGGAAATTTCATAGGAATGGGGGCGCGCAAGAAAAAGCATATGTATAGCCATATCTAGGCTCTCAAATTCCGTCACGTTCTCTTTAAGAAGGTGCGTTAGGTCTAACAGGCGCAAATCCCGCTGTGGCTTAAGCGTAGCCACATAGATGTCATCTTCAGCGTTGGCTCGACATTCGTGAATGCAGACGTCGATGTCCTGTGAACCATACATGACGGGAAACCCCGGCGAGTCCAGGCGTCCCTTGCCTGCTAGAGCAATCGGTGGACTATCGTATTCTTGGGGGTTATCGGGATGCTGAGGAAAAACGCGGATCCGATAGAAGGTGGAGTCCTTGGTGAGCGTATTTTCCGGGTATTCTTTCAGTATTCGCCTGATGACTTGCGAACGCTTCATCGGATCTTGCAGATCTTTGAGGGGCTCTACGTGACCTATCATCCAGAGCCGAGGGCCATAGTGGAAGAGCCCGATCTTCGCCGCTTCCTCTATCAATTTGATGTCGTTCTTGAGCCATGGCGATGGTGAAATATTGCTCTTGCCGTAATGGTGCTCGTTAAACTGGATCGCTGGGGCGGCACCATATTCCGTTCGGATCGTCGTTCCGCTCACAAAGAAGCGCCAAGCGAGTCCCTGAATGTGATCTTTACTGTCGCTGCGCAGCAAGATTGAACAACGCCAGCAAGAGCAAGTTATACACAGCTCAGTCGGACACGTATCTGCCTGACACCTATGCAGACCGAATCGGTTTCTACGGGACATCGATTGGCATCGGTTAGGTGTCTGCCTGACACCCTAACAAGAAGATATCTTTGTTAACAAGAAGGGCGGCCAAGCTCAAGACGAATCGTGTTCTCGGCACGTCCGGCAGCGCGGCGCTCGTCACGGTATTGGGCGAAGTGGGCGCCCTTAAGGTTGGCCAGCGCGAAATGTCGAAGAGGTTGACGGAGCCAATGATTGATCCGGTAGCGCTCCTGCCGCGGGTGACGTTTGTGGGACGCGACGCTTGTCCAGTACCGCTCGAGCGCCTGCGCGAGGGTGGTGCGCTCGGCTTCGACTCGCGAGACGAACCGCCCCTGATCCATCTCGGATTCAGTGGCGCGTGCCCAAGCCTCGGCTTCGGCCTTGGTATCGAAGGTGTGAAACTGGGGTGGGAACCCCTTGCGGACAATCTGGGCTCGCCAGTATTTCCCGCGCTTGGTAATGCTTGCCATTGTGAGCCTCGGAATCGTTGATCCGGGGCCGAGTTTCGAGCTATGGCAAAACTATGGCAAACCCCAACATTGAGCGACTTTAGAACGTAAAAAGGGCCTGCACTTTCGTGCAAGCCCTTGAATTCGCTGGTGGGGCGTGAGTGACTCGAACACTCGACCTACGGATTAAGAGTCCGCTGCTCTACCAACTGAGCTAACGCCCCCAACAGAAGACAAATTATGCACGAGCTTTTTACCCTTGGCAAGCACTTTCAACGAATTTCTCGAAAAAGTTTCGCCGCATTCGCTGACAAGTGGGGAAACAACGAGCCGTCGGACTTTGCCTGCTCCCGGTATCATGACGTCCACACCTGCCGCGCGGCGGTCGCGCGGCGTTTCCTGGGCACTAGAAGATGGATGAAAACGCTGTCCGCGAATTGCTGGACCGGCTGCTGGCCCCGTGGGTCCGCTCACTCGGCCTCGCTCCCGTATCGATCTCCGACGACAGCGTCACGCTGCGTCTGCCGTTTTCCGGCGAATTCCGGCATTCGGGCGGCGTGATCTGCGGCCAGGTGTTTACGGCCGCAGCCGACACCGCGATGGTGGTGGCGATCTCGGCGGCGCTCGGCGAATTCCGCCCGATGACGACCGTCTCGCTGAACACGAACTTCATGCGCCCGGTGCGCAAGGGCGACGTACTCGTCACCGCGCGCGTGCTGCGGACGGGCCGCAACCTGGTGTTCGGCGAAGTCGAGCTGTTCGACGAGGATGGCAAGATGGCCGTCCACGCGACCTCGACCTACGCGCTCCTCGCCTGAGCGGCGCGACGATGTTCGATCAGGTCGTGTTCGCGGGCGGCGGCAACCGCTGCTGGTGGCAAGCCGGCTTCTGGGACGTCGCGCAGCCGGCGCTGGCGCTGCGGCCGCGCGTGATCGCCGGGATCTCGGCGGGCGCGGCGACCGCCTGCATGCTCTACACGCGGGACGCCGCGTGGGTGATGCGCTATTACGAGGAGGCGCTGCGCCATAACCGGAAGAACGCGTACTGGGGCAACCTGTTTCGCCGCGAGCCGGTGTTTCCGCATTACCGGATCTACCGGCAGGCGCTGCTCGACATCTATGGTGAGCCGTTCGCGAAGCTGGCCCGCGCGCCGGAGATCCGCATCGGCGTGTCGCACGTGCCGCGCTGGCTCGGCGCGCGCAGCGCGGTGGCGGCAGGGCTCATCGCGTACAACATCGAGAAGTACGTCCGCAAGACGCTGCACCCGACGCTCGGCCGCACACTCGGCTTCCGGCCGGAATTCGTGCGCGCGCAGTCCTGCGCGACGGTCGAGGATCTCGCCGACCTGATCCTGCAATCGTCATGCACGCCGCCGTTTACGCCGGTCCTGCGCCGTGACGGCCGGCCGGTGCTCGACGGCGGCATGGTCGACAACGTCCCGGTGGGCGCGCTCGACGCGTCGCCGGGGCAGGTGCTGGTGCTCGTCACCCGGTTGTATCCGCGTCCGCAGATGTTTACGGTCGCGCACGGCGAGCAGCAGCGCCTGTACGTGCAGCCGTCGAGCCGGGTGCCGATCTCGAGCTGGGACTACACGAACCCGGCGCAGATGCGGCACGCGTACGACCTCGGGCGGCGCGACGGCGAGCATTTCCTCGCGCGCGTCGACGCGCTGACCGGCGGGCGCATCGCCGTCTGACGGCGCCGCCCGCCGCGCGCCGCTCAGCGGCGCCAGCGGCCCTGCGCCAGTGCGTCCGGGTTGACGACGGCCGACATGTCGCCCTGGTCGAACGCCAGGATGTTCTTGAACGCGGCGCTGAAATACAGCTCATAGCTCTCGCGCTCGACATAGCCGATGTGCGGTGTGCAGATCACGTTCTCCATCCGCAGCAGGCTGTAGCCCTGCAGGATCGGCTCGCTCTCGTAGACGTCGATCGCGACCATCCCCGGCCGATTGTGCGACAACGCGTTGACGAGTGCGTTCTCCTCGAGCAGCTCGGCGCGGCTCGTGTTGACGAACAGCGCCGTCGGCTTCATCCGCATCAGGTCCTGCTGCGTGACGATGCCGCGCGTGTCGTCATGCAGGCGCAGGTGCAGCGACAGCACGTCGCTCTGCTCGAACAGCGCCTCGCGGCTGTCCGCCGCGGCGTAGCCGTCCGCGCGCGCGGCCTCGAGCGAGTGCTCGCGGCCCCAGATCAGCACGTTCATGCCGAACGCCCGGCCGTACCCGGCGACCAGCCGGCCGATCTTGCCGTAGCCCCAGATGCCGAGCGTCTGGCCGCGCAGCACCTGGCCGAGCCCGAAGTTCGGCGGCAGCGCCGAGGTCTTCAGGCCGGACTGTTGCCAGGCGCCCTGCTTGAGGTTCGCGACGTACTGCGGGATGCGGCGCTGCGCGGCCATGATCAGCGCCCAGGTCAGCTCGGCGGGCGCGATCGGCGAGCCGGCGCCCTCGAGCACCGCGATGCCGCGATCCGTGCAGGCGTCCAGATCGACATGGCTCGACAGGCGGCCGGTCTGGCTGATCATGCGCAAATGCGGCAGCTTGGCGAGCAGTTGCGAGGTGATCGGGGTGCGCTCGCGAATCAGCACCAGCGCCTCGACTTCCGCCAGACGGCTCGCGAGCTGGCCCAGCCCGCGCACCGTGTTGTTGAAGACCTTCACGTCATGGTCGGCGAGCATCTGGAAGCAATTCAGCTTACGGACGGCGTCCTGGTAGTCGTCGAGAATGGCAATTTTCATGGTTAGCGGGAATCGCGCGTTGAAAGCAGGGGCGGTGGCGGCGCTCGTCGCGCGTCTTCCCCGCCCGGTTTGAGGGTCGTCATGATCCTATGCCGAACGGCCGCGTGGTGTATCTCTTTTTAACAGGTTGTTACGCCGGGCCGCAATGGGGCCGGCCCTTGCCCCGATGCAGGGGCAAGGGCGCCGTCTCGAACGATCACGGACCGCATCAGACATTTCTGAATCCGCTGCTTGCCTGATGAGGTCCACCCAATTATTGCTTAAATCAGAATAATTGGGTCAACCGTCCCCGGAAGTCGAGTATATTTGCTCATTTTTGGCGGGGTAGCGGCGTTTGTCGGGCAACTCTGCATCATTTCCGCTGTCGTAGGAGAATTACGCATTTGCTTCTCCTTTTTGAAGCGGTAACAGCGGCAGGAGTCGGTTATGGATCATTTGCAGTCGATGCGAGTGTTCGTCAAGGTCGCGGATCTCGGCAGTTTCGCCCGGGCCGCGAGTGCAATGGATATCTCCAACGCGGTCGCGACGCGCCACGTCGCCGATCTGGAGGGCCGTCTCGGCACGCGCTTGCTCAATCGCACGACGCGCAGTCTGTCGCTGACGGAGTCCGGCCAGGTCTATCTGGAGCGCGCCCGCCAGATTCTCGACGAGCTCGAGGACGTCGAGCAGATGGTGGTCGCGCGCAACCACGAGCCGGTCGGCACGCTGCGCATCGTCGCGCCCGTCGTGTTCGGCCTGCACAATCTCGCGCCGGTGCTGAAAAGCTACACGGAGACCTTTCCGAAAGTCGTGCCGGATCTGACGTTGGTCGACCGGCAGGTCGATCTGGTCGAGGAAGGGTTTGACGTCGGCATCGTGACGACACGCCAGATGCGCAGCGCGAGCATCGTCACGCGGCGGCTGACCACCGGGTGCATGACTGTCTGCGCGACGCCGGGCTATCTCGAAAAGCATGGCGTGCCGACCCATCCAGAGCAGTTGATGGAGCACCCGAGCCTGAGCCTGCCGCCCGAGTATTGGGGTGACGACCGCGTGTTCACGGGGCCGGAAGGCGAAGTGCGGGTGCGCTCGACCAACCTGATCGTCGCGAACAACACCGAGATGCTGCGTCAGTTCGCGCTGCTCGGCATGGGGATCGCGATCCTGCCGAGCTACCTGATCGGCGGCGACACGTCGCGCGGCGATCTGGTGCGCCTGCTGGGCGATTACCGGCTGCCGCAGATCGAGATCAACGTGGCGTATCCGAGCCGCCGCCATCTGCCGGCGAAGGTGCGGACCTTCATCGATCACCTCGTCGAGCATTTCAGCCAGTCGACCGATGCGTTGATGAGCGAGCAATGGGCGGCGCCGGGCGCGACCGCGCCGGGCACGGTCGACGTCGAGGCGCCGGCCGAGCAGCGTCCGGGCACTGGCGGCCCGACGCTGTCGCCTCGGCTGCCGAAGTCGGCGCGCACGCGGGTCTCGGTGCCGTCGCCGCTGTAACGCGAGCCGGCAGGACGTGCCGGTGGGACGTGCGACAAGACCCCGGGCCGGGGCCGCCGGATCGTCCGGCGGTTCGCCGCGCGGGCAATAAAAAACGCGGATCGAAATCGATCCGCGTTTTTTGTTGCGTCATGCCCCGGCGAAGGATGCCGAGCCGGCCCGGCATCGTGTGCCGGACCGTCGCCGGATCAGGAGCCGGTCTTGCGTGCCGGTGTCTTGCGTGCCGCCGTCTTGCTCGCGGTGGTTTTGGTTGCAGCAGTCTTGCGTGCGGCGGTCTTGCGTGCCGGCGCGGGTTTCGCGTCTGCGCCTTCCGTCACGGCTTCCGCATCCTTCTCCGCCGATTTCGCGGTCTTCTTCGCGGCGGGCGTCTTCGGTTCCTTCTTCTCGAACTCGAAACCGATCTTGCCGTCCGGCTGCTTGACCAGATACGCCTTGAAGCTGCGGCCGGTGCGTGCCGACTTGAAGCCCGGCAGGAGATCGGTGCGGCCGTCGGCGAGCAGCTTGCCCATCTGCTCGCGGGCGATTTCCTGCTGCAGGATCACCTTGCCGGAGCGGAAGTCGCAGGTCTTCGGGTTCGCGACCGAGTGCTCGCACACGTAGCTCATCCCGTGCTCAAACACGCGGCCCTGGCATTTCGGGCACGCGCCGACCGGCTCCTGCGCGGAGAAGTCGGGCGCTTCGCCGTCCTCGCCACCCTGGTCCTGGCCGAAATCGAATTCGAGCTTGTAGTTCTTCGTCTCGTCGTCGAAGCCGAGCTTGAGGATCGCCGAGAACGGCCGCCCCATCTTGCTGCGGAACCCGGACAGCGGACCGATTTCCTTCTTCTGCAGCAGCTCCTCGACTTCCGGGATCTCGAACTGCCGGCTGCCCGGAATCTTCGAGATCGAAAATTCGCACTTCGTGCACGCAAAGCGGCGGTAATTCTCCTTCACCTGACCGCCGCAGTTCGGGCACGGCGTCTCGAGCGTCGCGTAGTCGCCCGGGATCGTGTCCGAATCGTATTCCTTCGCGCGCTTGACGATCTGCTGCGTCATGCGGGCGATTTCCTGCATGAACGCGTCGCGCGCGAGCTTGCCGCGCTCCATCTGGGAGAGCTTGTATTCCCATTCGCCGGTGAGCTCCGGCGCGGTCAGTTCCTTCACGTCGAGCCCGCGCAGCAGGGTCATCAGCTGGAACGCCTTCGCGGTGGGGATCAGCTCGCGGCCTTCGCGCAGCAGGTATTTCTCGCCGAGCAGCCCTTCGATGATCGCCGCGCGCGTGGCCGGCGTGCCGAGGCCCTTCGCGGCCATCGCCTCGCGCAGCTCGTCGTCCTCGACCAGCTTGCCCGCGCCTTCCATCGCGGACAGCAGCGTCGCTTCCGAATAGCGTGCGGGCGGCTTCGTCACGAGGCCGTGCGCGGCGATCTTGTCGGTCTCGACCTTCTCGTCCTTCTGCACCCGCACGAGGTTCGCGTCCGCGCCTTCGGCGTCGCGGCCGTAGACCTGCAGCCAGCCCGGCTCGACGAGCACCTTGCCTTCCGTCTTGAAGTGGTGGCCCGCCACCTCGGTGATGCGGGTCGTCACCTTGTACTCCGCCGCCGGGAAGAACACGGCGAGGAAGCGCTTCACGACGAGGTCGTAGAGCTTCTGTTCCGGCTCGGACAGCGCCTTCGGCGCCTGCAGCGTCGGGATGATCGCGAAGTGGTCGCTGATCTTCGAGTTGTCGAAGATGCGCTTGTTCGGCTTCACCCAGCCCTTGTCGAGCACCTGCTTCGCGTGCGGCAGGTAGTTGTTGCTTTCCTTCAGCATCTCGAGCGTCGCCTGGACCGTGCCGATGTAGTCTTCCGGCAGCGCGCGCGCGTCGGTACGCGGGTAGGTCAGCACCTTGTGCTTTTCATACAGCGCCTGCGCGAGCCCGAGCGTGTTCTTCGCGGAGAAGCCGAAGCGGCTGTTCGCCTCGCGCTGCAGGCTCGTCAGGTCGAACAGCAGCGGCGACAGCTGGCTCGACGGCTTCGATTCCTCGCTGACCGTGCCGATCTGGCCGCGGCAGGCCGCGACGATCGTTTCGGCCGCGGGCAGGCTCCAGAGCCGCGAGTCGCGCTTTTCCGGATCGAGCTCGTCGCGCTTGAATTTCGGGTCGTACCAGCGGCCTTCGTAGAAGCCCGCTGCGCAGACGAATTCGGCGCGCACTTCCCAATAGTCGCGGGGGACGAAACGGCGGATTTTTTCCTCGCGCTCGACGACGATCGACAGCGTCGGCGTCTGCACGCGGCCGACGGTCGTCAGGAAGAAGCCGCCGCCCTTGCTGTTGAACGCGGTCATCGCGCGGGTGCCGTTGATCCCGACGAGCCAGTCGGCTTCCGAGCGGCAGCGCGCGGCGTCGGCGAGCGGCTGCATGTCCTCGTCGCTGCGCAGGTGCGCGAAACCGTCGCGAATCGCGGCCGGCGTCATCGACTGCAGCCACAGGCGCTGCACCGGCTGCTTCGCCTTCGCGTGCTGCGCGATCAGGCGGAAGATCAGCTCACCCTCGCGCCCCGCGTCGCATGCGTTGATCAGGAGGTCGACGTCCTTGCGCTTCAGCAGCTTGGTCAGCACCTTGAGGCGCGACTCGCTCTTTGCGATCGGGTTCAGGTCGAAATGCGGCGGAATCACGGGCAGGTGCGCGAAGCTCCACTTGCCGCGCTTGACCTCGTATTCCTCGGGAGCGGCGATTTCCAGCAGGTGGCCGACAGCGGACGAAAGGACATAGTCGTCGCTTTCGTAGTAATCGTCATGCTTGGTAAAGCCGCCCAAAGCGCGCGCGATGTCGTTCGCGACAGAAGGCTTTTCCGCAATGATCAGTGCTTTGGACATGACAGATATGTGTTGGTAGACCGGGCTCGCCGGTTGTAGGTCCCTTTTACGACGGCTTTATAGCACATGGCGCCGTGGCGGCGTCTCGGGCGTGCAAAAAGCGGCTCATCATAGTAGGGGGCCGCAACGGCGGCAAGCGTCGAGCGCCCCGGCGCGGGCAAATCCGGGAAAATCCGGTCGCGCCGGCGCGCCGCTCAGGCTGCGACGTCCAGCAGGTTGCGCAATTTTGGTGCATGCGGCGACCCGGGCAGTGCGGCCAGGTCGGACAGCATTCGCTCGACGATCGCCGCGTGCGGCAACACCGTGCCGAAGAAGCGTGCGGCGTTCGCGTCCTCGATCAGGATCGTCGGGAAGTTCTCGACGTCGAGCTCGTCGAGCAGGTCGGCGTGGGTTTCGATGTCGATCCAGACGAGGCAGGCTTCCGGATGCGCGTCGGCGAGCCGGCCGAATGCTTCGCGGTATTCGCGGCACGTGCCGCACCACTCGGCGCACAGGCAGGCGACGAGCAGCGTGGCGGGATCGCGAAGGCGCTCGGCGATCCGGTCCGCGTCGGTGTCGAGATTCAGCGCGGGCATGATTTTCCTTGCTTGGTCGGCGGGCAGCGTGGCCGCCCCTATGCGCGGGACTGTAGCATGCCGCGCGCGTCGCGCGTTCACCAAGGTGCGGATCACGCATCGAGCCGGACGAAGCGGCCGCCGGGCAGGACTGTGACGTGGCCGGCCAGTTCGAGCGCAAGCAGGACCCGGTGCAGCGTCTCGTCGGGCAGCCCCGCGTGCTCGGCCAGCCAGTCGAACGTGACGGGGCCGTAGCCCAGTGCCGCGACGACGGCCTGCTCGACGGCGCTGTCCGGGGGGCTGGCAGCGGGCGGGGCGGGCGTCGGCGTCGGCATTTCGCTCAGGCCGAACTCCTCGAGGATGTCCGACGGCGTCGCCGCGAGCTTCGCGCCGTCGCGAATCAGCGCATGGCAGCCTTGCGCCAGCGGCGCGTGAATCGAGCCCGGCACCGCGAATACGTCGCGCCCCATTTCGTTCGCGAGCCGCGCGGTGATGAGCGACCCGGAGCGCGGCGCGGCCTCGACGACCAGCACGCCGCGTGCGAGCCCGGCGATCAGCCGGTTGCGCTGCGGGAAGTGTGCGGCGCGGGCCGGCGTGCCGAGCGGCCATTCCGACACGATTGCGCCGCGCGCGGCGATCTCGTGCGCGAGCGCGCGGTGCCGAGCCGGATAGACGAGGTCGGCGCCCGTGCCGATCACCGCGATCGTGCCCGAGCGGCCGTCCAGCCCGCCACGGTGCGCGGCGCCGTCGATGCCGAGCGCGAGGCCGGAAACGATCGCGAGCCCGGCGTCGGAGCAGGCGCGGGCGAAATGCGTCGCGTCCGCGAGCCCTTGCGGCGTCGCATGACGGCTGCCGACCACGGCGACGCCCGGCGCATGCAGCAGCGCCACGCTGCCCTTTACATATAGCAGCGGCGGCGGGTCGTGCATGCCGGCGAGCGTCGGCGGATAGGCCGGGTCGCCGAGCGTGACGATCCGGTTGCCGGGCGCGTCGAGCCACGCGAGCGCCGTATCGGTGCGCGCGTCGAGGTCGGCCGGCTCGGGCGCATGCACGGCCTGCGCGGCGGCGGGGCTGCTGGCCGCGGCAAGCGCGTCGCGGGGCGCGGCCAGCAGCGCGGCGGGCGAGCCGAACGTGTCGAGCAGCGCGCGCAGCACGGCGGGCGGCAAGCCGGGCGTGCCCGCGAGCCGCAGCCACGCGCGCAGCGCCGCGCGGCTCAGCGCGCGCGGCGACATGAGGGAGCCGTCGAACGGCGGCGCCTGCGGGCGACGAGCCGCCATGTTAAAATTTTCATTATCCGAAATTACAAGATGAGGCTGCGTGCACGCGCAGGCAGCCGGTTGCAGGGGCCGATCCGCGGGCGTCGATACGCCGCGCATCCGCCTCATCTTCATTGCATCCCGACGGCTGCGCCAGTCGGCCGGACGGCCGGTCCGCCGCGCGCCGCTTCACCCGATTACCGAACGCCATGGCTTTGCTCAACATCCTGCATTACCCCGACAAGCGGCTGCACAAGGTCGCCAAGCCGGTCGACAAGGTCGACGACCGGATCCGCACGCTCGTCGCCGACATGGCCGCGACCATGTACGCCGCGCCGGGCATCGGCCTTGCCGCGACGCAGGTCGACGTCCACGAGCGCGTGATCGTCATCGACATTTCCGAAGAGAAGAACGACCTGCGCGCGTTCATCAATCCCGAGCTCGTCTGGGCCAGCGACGGCCGGAAGATCTACGAGGAAGGCTGTCTGTCGGTGCCGGGCATCTATGACGAAGTCGAGCGTCCCGACCGCGTGCGGGTGCGCGCGCTCAACGAGCACGGCGAGACGTTCGAGCTCGACTGCGAAGGCCTGATGGCGGTGTGCATCCAGCACGAGATGGATCACCTGATGGGCCGCGTGTTCGTCCAGTACCTGTCGCCGCTCAAGCAGAACCGCATCAAGACGAAAATGAAGAAACTCGAACGCGCGATGTGACGCGCGTTCGCCCTGCCAGACCGTTCCCATGACACATTCGTTGCGCGTCATTTTTGCCGGCACGCCGGAATTCGCCGCGGCGGCGCTCGCCGCGATCCATCAGGCCGGTTTCCCTGTGCCGCTCGTTCTCACCCAGCCGGATCGGCCCGCGGGTCGCGGGATGAAGCTGCAGGCGAGCGCCGTGAAGCGCTATGCCGTCGAGCACGGCATGCCGGTCGCGCAGCCGCCTTCGCTGCGCCGCACGGGCAAGTTTCCCGCCGACGCGGCAACGGCGATCGAGCAGTTGCGCGCCACCCCGCACGACGTGATGGTGGTGGCCGCCTACGGCCTGCTGCTGCCGCAGGAGGTGCTCGACATCCCGCGTCACGGCTGCATCAACATCCACGCGTCGCTGCTGCCGCGCTGGCGCGGCGCCGCGCCGATCCATCGCGCGATCGAGGCGGGCGACGCCGAGACGGGCGTCACGCTGATGCAGATGGACGCCGGGCTCGACACGGGCGCGATGCTGCAGGAAGCGCGGCTCGCGATCGCACCTGACGACACGACCGCGACGCTGCACGACAAGCTCGCCGCGGACGGCGCGCGGCTGATCGTCGACGCGCTGGTCCGGCTGGAGCGCAGCGGCAGCCTGGCGTCGACGCCACAGCCCGCCGACGGCGTGACCTATGCCGAGAAGATCGGCAAGCACGAGGCCGCGCTCGACTGGCGCAAGCCCGCGGACGTGCTGGCCCGCCAGGTGCGCGCGTTTGATCCGTTCCCGGGCGGCGTGGCGATGCTCGACGGCGCGGCGCTCAAGCTGTGGGCAGCCGAGCCTGGCGCAGCGGCGGGCGAAGCCGCACCCGGCACGATCGTCGAAGCGGGGCCGGACGGCGTGGTCGTCGCATGCGGCGCCGGCGCGCTGCGGGTGACGCAGTTGCAGAAACCGGGCGGCAAGCGGCTGCCCGCGCGCGAGTTCCTGGCCGGCGCGCCGCTCGCCGCGGGGCAGCGGTTCGCGTTGCCCGACGCGGTCTGACCGCCATTTGACGCGGGCTGCCGCCCGCGCGCAACCGGCCGGACGGCCAGGTCGCGCGGTGCGGCGCTCGCGCGTAGAATTTCCCTGCGCTTTTCCGGTTCCGAGGTTCGCATGCTTGGCATCACCCATTTCGGCTTCTTTCTCGTCGCGGTTCTCCTGCTGAACGCCACACCCGGGCCGGACACCGCCTACATCGTCGGCCGCAGCGTCGCGCAGGGGCGCGGCGCGGGGCTGATGTCCGCACTCGGCATCTCGGCCGGCTGCTGCGTGCACGCGCTCGCGTGCGCGTTCGGCCTGACCGCGGTGCTGGCGGCATCGGCCACGGCGTTTACCGTCGTCAAGATGGTCGGCGCCGCGTACCTGATCTACCTGGGCGTGCGGATGGTGTTCGCGAAGCAGGCGGCGGGCGGCGACGCGCCGCAGGCCGCGCCGCGCGCGGCCGCGAAGCCGCTGCGCCAGCTGTTCCTGCAGGGCTTCTGGACAAACGTGCTGAACCCGAAGGTGGTGCTGTTCTTCGTGTCGTTCTTCCCGCAGTTCGTGTCGGCGGACAGCCCGCGCAAGGCGCTCGCCTTCCTGACGCTCGGCGCGGTGTTCGTCGCGATGAGCACGGTCTGGAACAGCATGCTCGCGTGGGTCGCCGGCAGCGTGACGCAGCGTTTTTCCGGCAAGCCGGGCGTGAAGAAATGGCTCGACCGGACGGTCGGCAGCGCGTTCGTCGGGCTGGGCTTCAAGCTCGCGACGTCACAGCGCTGAGATTGAATTTTTTCGATACGCACTCATCTAACGGAACGCTTACAATTTCACGCCGCGCGCTGGCGGCGCGCGGCGCGGGCGCGCATTCGGACAAGGAGTGGACGTATGTTCAACTGGGTTAAGACGGCGATGCTGATGGCCGCGATCACGGCGCTGTTCGTCGTGATCGGCGGCATGATCGGCGGGTCGCGGGGCATGACGCTGGCGCTGCTGTTCGCGCTCGGCATGAATTTCTTTTCGTACTGGTTCTCCGACAAGATGGTGCTGCGCATGTACAACGCGCAGGAAGTCGACGAGCGCAGCGCGCCGCAGTTCTACCGGATGGTCCGCGAGCTGGCGACGCGCGCGAACCTGCCGATGCCGCGCGTCTACCTGATCAACGAAGATGCGCCGAACGCGTTCGCGACCGGCCGCAATCCGCACCACGCGGCGGTGGCTGCGACCACCGGCATCCTGCGCGTGCTGTCCGAGCGCGAGATGCGCGGCGTGATGGCGCACGAGCTCGCACACGTGAAGCACCGCGACATCCTGATCTCGACGATCACCGCGACGATGGCGGGCGCGATCTCCGCGCTCGCGAACTTCGCGATGCTGTTCGGCGGGCGTGACGAGAACGGCCGCCCGGCGAACCCGATCGCCGGCATCGCGGTTGCGCTGCTCGCGCCGATCGCCGGCGCGCTGATCCAGATGGCGATCTCGCGTGCCCGCGAATTCGAGGCGGACCGCGGCGGCGCGCAGATTTCCGGCGATCCGCAGGCGCTCGCGTCGGCGCTCGACAAGATCCATCGCTACGCGGCCGGCATCCCGTTCGCGGCTGCCGAAGCGCATCCGGCCACCGCGCAGATGATGATCATGAATCCGCTGCACGGCGGCGGCTTGCAGAACCTGTTCTCGACGCACCCGGCCACCGAGGAGCGCATCGCGCGCCTGATGGAAATGGCGCGCACCGGCCGCTTCGATTAAGCGCGGCCGCTGCCGCCCGCGCGCGGCCGTGCACGCGGGCGCGCCGTTGCACCGGCGGTTCCGCCGCGTCGCCGCGCGTTTCCTCGTGCCCCCAAAGGGCGGCGGTGCCACGCGCTACAATGCGCGGTTTGGGATCGCAGCGGCGTCGCAGCGGTTCCGGCTCCCGCCGCTTGCCGACACCACGACCTGATGACACGCCCCCGTTCCTCCGCCAAACCTTCGCCCGTCCGCCCGGCCCGCTTCTCCGCGCTGCACCTCGCGCCCGATTCGCTCGGTTTCGCGCTCGATGCGGCCGCGCAGGCGGTCGACGCCGTCGCGCGCGGCACCGCGCTTCCGGCCGCGCTTGCGGCGGTGTTCGCGGGCATGGTGCCCGGCGCGCAGACGATCGCGCGGGGCGCCACGCAGGACATCGCGTACCGGACGATGCGCCGCCTCGGCAGCGCGGACTGGCTGATCGGCCGGCTGGTCAGCAAGGCGCCGCCCGCGCACGTTCATGCGGTGCTGGCCTGCTCGCTGGCGCTCTTGCTCGACGACGCGAGCGACGCCGCGTACTCGCCGTTTACCGTCGTCGATCAGGCCGTGACGACGATCGGCGCACGGCGCGAATTCGTGTTCGCGAAAGGGCTGGTCAACGCGGTGCTGCGGCGCTTCCTGCGCGAGCGCGCGGCGCTCGTCGCGGCGATGCAGGCCGATCCCGTCGCGCGCTGGAACTACCGCGCATGGTGGGTCGACGCGGTCGAGCGCGCGTGGCCGAATGACTGGCAGGCGGTGCTCGCGGCAGGCGACCGGCCCGGCCCGCTCACGCTGCGCGTGAACGCGCGCCGCACGACGGTCGACGCATATCTCGAATTGCTGCGCGCACAGGGCATCGACGCGGCCGCGATCGGCCGTCATGCGGTGCGGCTCGCGTCGCCGCTGCCGGTCGAGCGCATTCCCGGTTTCGCCGACGGCGTGGTGTCGGTGCAGGATGCGGGCGCGCAGCTCGCCGCGCAGTGGCTGGACGCGCGCGACGGGATGCGCGTGCTCGATGCGTGCGCTGCACCCGGCGGCAAGACGGGGCACCTGCTGGAACTGGCCGACGTCGAGGTCGTTGCGCTGGAGAGCGACGCGATCCGCGCCACGCGCATCGGCGAGAATCTCGCGCGCCTGTCGCTTGCCGCCGACGTGCGGGTCGGCGATGCGGGCACGCCCGCGCAATGGCACGACGGCCGGCCGTTCGACCGGATTCTCGCGGACGTGCCGTGCTCGGCGTCGGGCATCGTGCGCCGCCATCCGGACATCCGCTGGCTGCGCCGCGCGACCGACATCGATGCGCTCGTCGCCGAGCAGCGGCGCATCCTGTCGGCGCTGTGGCCGCTCGTGAAACCGGGCGGCGAATTGCTCTACGTCACCTGCTCGATCTTCCCGGAAGAGGGCGAGGCGCAGGCGCGCTGGTTTGAAGCGGCCTGTGAAGATGCGGTACGATTGGACGCACCCGGCCAGCTGCTGCCGTGCTCCGTCCCGGGCGGGCCGCAAGACGGTTCGGGGTCGAGCGAGCCTGGCCAGCACACCGATCACGACGGATTTTTCTACGCGCGGTTCCAGAAACGGTGACGATCAAACACCTCTTTCCACTTCGGCTCGCGGCCGTGCTGATGGTCGCGCTGACGCTGTGCCTCGCCGTGGCGACGCCGGCGCGCGCCGATTCGATTTCCGTGCAGCGCGCGTCGCTGCAAGCCGACGGCAGTGGCTGGAGCCTCGATGCCCGCTTCGATTTCGAGCTGAACGCCAACCTCGAGGATGCCGTCAACAAAGGCATCCCGGTCTACTTCACGACCGACTTCGAGCTGGGCCGCGCGCGCTGGTACTGGTTCGACGAGCAGCCGGTGTCGGTGTCGCAGACGATCCGCCTGTCGTTCCAGCCGCTCACGCGCGAATACCGCGTATCGACGGGGGGGCTGCAGCTCGGCTTCGGCACGCTGAAGGATGCGCTCGCGGTCATCAAGCACGTCACGTCGTGGCACGTGATCGACAAGGGCCAGGTGCGCCAGGGCGAAACGTACACTGCCTCGGTGCGGATGCAACTCGATACGGCGCTGATGCCGAAGCCGTTCCAGGTCGATGCGGTGAACAACCGCGACTGGACGCTCGTGTCGGACTGGAAACGCTTTACCTTCACGGTGGCCGAACGTGCTAAATAAGGTTCGTCGCGCGCCCAACGGGAAGAGCCTGCTGATTCGCGTGATCGTCTCGACCGTCGCGCTCACCGCGCTGCTGCTGCTCGTGCTGCTGGCGGCCGCGAGCGCGAACACCGAATTCTTCGATCGCTACTATTCGTGGCTGTACGCGACGAACATCGTCGTCGCGCTGGTGTTCCTGCTCGTCGTGCTCGGTCTCATCGGGATGATCGTCGTGCGGCTGCGCAAGGGCAAGTTCGGCACGCGGCTGCTCGCGAAGCTGGCGGTATTCTTCGCGCTCGTCGGCGTGGTGCCGGGCGGCATCATCTACATCGTCTCGTACCAGTTCGTGTCGCGCAGCATCGAGTCGTGGTTCGACGTGAACGTCGAGACCGCGCTGACCGCGGGCCTGAACCTCGGCCGCGGCACGCTCGACGCGTCGTTGTCCGACCTGCAGACGAAGGCGCGCCTGATGGCAGACCAGCTCGCGAGCGCGGACGCGGCCACGAACGGCACGACGCTCACGCTGCTACGTCTGCGCGACCAGTTCGGCGTGCAGGACGCGACGATCGTCGAGCCGGGCCGCGGCGCATCGGGCGCCGCGCCGGATCTGCACATCGTCGCGCAGGCATCGGGCAATTTCTCCGCGTTGATTTCCGACGACCTGCCGACGCCGCTGATGCTGACCCAGGCGCGCGAGCACGGCGGCTACGCGGCGATCGAAGGCGAGGTGGACGGCGATCCGCACGCGCACGGCTCGAAAGGCGCATTGCGGCTGCGCGTGGTGCGGCGCATTCCCGACGCGAGCACCGCGCTGCTGCAGCCGGCCGAGCGCTACCTGCAGCTCACGCAGCCGGTGTCGCCGACGCTCGCCCGCAACGCGGACGCCGTGCAGCGCGCGTACCGCGAATATCAGGAGAAGTCGCTCGGCCGCACCGGCCTGCGCAAGATGTACATCGGCACGCTGACGCTTGCGCTGTTCCTCGCGACCTTCATCGCGATGATGCTCGCGCTCGCGCTCGGCCAGCAACTCGCGCGGCCGCTGTTCCTGCTCGCGCAGGGGACGAAGGAAGTCGCGGAAGGCGACTACACGCCGAAGCGCGAGATCAAGACGCGCGACGAGCTGGGCTTCCTCACGCAGTCGTTCAATGCGATGACGCGCCAGCTGTCCGAGGCGCGCCTCGCGGTCGAGAAGAACCGCGTCGCGCTCGAGCATTCGAAGACGTATCTCGAGAGCATCCTGGCGAACCTGACCGCCGGCGTGTTCGTGCTCGATCGCCAGTTCCGGCTGACGACGGCCAACCGCGGCGCGGAGCGGATCTTCCGCCAGCCGTTCAATTCGATGATCGGCACGACGCTCGACCAGATCGGCGTCGTCGCGGAGTTCGGCGCGATGGTCCGCAAGGCGTTCGCGGATCGCGAGGCGGCGTCCGACAGCGGCAGCGATCGCGGCCACTGGCAGCAGCAGCTCGCGGTCGAGGTGCCGGGCGAGGCCGATCCGCTGACGCTGCTGGTGCGCGGCACGCGTCTGCTGTCGACGCTCGACGCGGACGCCGACGACGCGCAGACGTCGGGCTACGTCGTCGTGTTCGACGACATCTCCGACGTGATCTCCGCGCAGCGCTCGGTCGCATGGGGCGAAGTCGCGCGCCGGCTCGCGCACGAGATCAAGAATCCGCTCACGCCGATCCAGCTGTCGGCCGAGCGCTTGCAGATGAAGCTGACCGACAAGCTCGCGCCGGCCGACGCGGACGTGCTCAAGCGCGGCGCGACGATGATCGTCAACCAGGTCGCGGCGATGAAGCGGATGGTCGACGATTTCCGCGAATATGCGCGCACGCCGCCCGCGGTGCTCGGGAATCTTCAATTGAACGAGCTGGTCAGTGAAGTGCTGGGCCTGTACGGCGTCGGCGAGGGCAAGAGCCCGATCGTCGCCGAGCAGGCGCCGTTGCCGGTGATTCGCGGCGACGCGACGCAATTGCGTCAGGTCATCCACAACCTGCTGCAGAACGCGCAGGATGCGGTGGCGGACGTCGAGCTTCCGCGTGTGTGGCTCGAAACCAAGACAGTAGAATATGGCGATCCCGACGCCGAGGGCAAAACGCGCGTCGCGGTACGCCTCACCGTGTCCGACAACGGGCCGGGTTTTCCGGCGCGCATCCTCACGCGCGCATTCGAGCCTTACGTGACGACGAAGGCGAAGGGCACCGGCCTCGGGCTGGCTACGGTGAAGAAGATCGTCGACGAGCACGGCGCACGGATCGATCTGCGCAATCGCATGCACGGCGAGACCGTCGAAGGCGCGCAGGTGTCGATCCTGTTCCTGCAACTGGCAGACGAGGCGTCAGGCTCCGATGGCGGAGCGGCATCCGGCAAGACAAGAGCAACTGTGCAGACAAAGGCAGCGTAAATGGCAACCATCCTGGTGGTAGATGATGAAATGGGCATCCGGGAATTGCTCTCGGAGATCCTCAGCGACGAAGGACATCTCGTCGAGGTGGCGGAGAACGCGCAGGCTGCGCGGGAGTACCGCCTCAACCAGGCGCCCGATCTCGTGCTGCTCGATATCTGGATGCCCGATACCGACGGCGTGTCGCTGCTCAAGGAATGGGCGGCCCAGGGCCTGCTGACGATGCCCGTGATCATGATGTCCGGGCACGCGACGATCGACACCGCGGTCGAGGCGACGAAGATCGGCGCGCTCGATTTCCTCGAGAAGCCGATCGCGTTGCAGAAGCTGCTGAAGGCGGTCGAGCACGGTCTCGCGCGCGGCGCGGCGCCCGCGCAGATGGATGCGTCGGCGAAGCCCGCGACCGGGCCGACAGCGATCGCGTCCGCGGCGGCGCTGCCGACGGCCGGCGACGACATGACCGTCACGCTCGGCGTCGCGGGCCACACGGCGGCGATTCCGTTCGACATTCCGTTGCGCGAGGCGCGCGATGCGTTCGAGCGCGCGTACTTCGAGTATCACCTCGCGCGCGAGAACGGCAGCATGACGCGCGTCGCGGAAAAGACCGGCCTCGAGCGCACGCACCTGTATCGCAAGCTCAAGCAGCTCGGCGTCGAGCTGGGCAAGAAGCCGTCGGAAGGGGTTGCATAAAAATTTTTGCGAAAGGGCTTGCGCGGTTTCGTGTACATAGATATACTTTCATTTCTTCGTTGGCCCGGTAGCTCAGTTGGTAGAGCAGCGGATTGAAAATCCGCGTGTCGATGGTTCGATTCCGTCCCAGGCCACCAAGTATTCAGCCCCAAGAATCGTCAGGTTCTTGGGGTTTTTCGTTTGTGGCGGGTGCCGCGGCAGTGCCCGGCCAGCTTCCGCGCAGCGTGATAAAATCCAGTCCGCTCAATGACTTAACGCGGGCATGGCGCGTGCCTCGCGCCCCGCTCCGGGTTGGCCGCGCCGTCGCGCGGCGCCGATGTCGCACAGACGGGCGGGTGACGCGCCTGCTGTCTTCGATGCGGGCGGCACGGCCCATGCGGGCTGAGCCGGCGCCGGCCGGCACGCGTCGCGTTGTCTCGCGGCGGCGGGTCGCCCGAGCGCGCAGCGCGGCGCGAGCCTACATCATTCTCGGAGTATCACGGTGACTCGGACAGACGCTAAAGACGGCGCGCTCGTGTTGTTTTCCGGCGGTCAGGACTCGGCCACGTGCGTGGCATGGGCGCTCGAACGCTATCGGACAGTGGAGACGCTCGGCTTCGACTACGGCCAGCGCCATCGCGTCGAGCTGGAGTGCCGCGAGAGCGTGCGCGACGCGCTGAAGCGCCAGTTCCCCGCGTGGGCCGGGCGGCTCGGCGACGATCACCTGGTCGACCTGTCGGTACTCGGCGCGATCAGCGATACGGCGATGACGCGCGCGATCGAGATCGAGACCGCCGCGAGCGGGCTGCCGAACACGTTCGTGCCCGGCCGCAACCTGATGTTCATGACGATCGCCGGCGCGATCGCCTACCGGCGCGGGCTGCGCGTGCTGGTCGGCGGCATGTGCGAGACGGATTTCTCCGGCTACCCGGACTGCCGCGACGACACGATGAAGGCGCTGCAGGTCGTGCTCAATCTCGGCATGGACACGCGCTTCGTGCTGGAGACGCCGCTGATGTGGCTCGACAAGGCGGACACCTGGCGTCTCGCCGAGCAGCTGGGCGGCCAGGCGCTCGTCGAGCTGATCCGCGTCGAGACGCACACCTGCTACGTCGGCGAGCGCGCCGAGCTGCATGCATGGGGCTTCGGCTGCGGCGAATGCCCGGCCTGCAAGCTGCGCAAGCGCGGCTACGACGCGTACCTGAAGGGCGAGCAGGTGACCGAAGCGCCGCTGTGACACGCGTGCGCCGACGGCGCACAATGATTGAACCGATCGACAACGAGTGGCGCGAGCCGGACGAAGGACGATGACTTACGCGGTCAAGGAAATTTTCTACACGTTGCAGGGCGAGGGGGCGAACGCCGGCCGGCCGGCCGTGTTCTGCCGGTTCGCCGGCTGCAATCTGTGGTCGGGCCGCGAGGAAGACCGCACGGACGCGATGTGCCGCTTCTGCGACACCGATTTCGTCGGCACCGACGGCGAGAACGGCGGCAAGTACAAGGATGCCGCGGCGCTCGCGGTGAAGATCGCGAGCCTCTGGCCGGAAGGCGAGGCGCACCGCTTCGTCGTCTGCACCGGCGGCGAGCCGATGCTGCAGCTCGACGCGCCGCTCGTCGATGCGCTGCACGCGGCCGGCTTCGAGATCGCGATCGAGACCAACGGTTCGCTGCCGGTACCCGATTCGATCGACTGGATCTGCGTGAGCCCGAAGGCCGACGCGCCGCTCGTCGTCACGAAAGGCAACGAGCTGAAGGTCGTGATGCCGCAGGACAACCAGCGGCTGGCCGATTATGCGAAGCTCGACTTCGAGTATTTCCTGGTCCAGCCGATGGACGGTCCCGCGCGCGACCTCAACACGAAGCTCGCGATCGACTGGTGCAAGCGCCATCCGCAGTGGCGGCTGTCGATGCAAACCCACAAATATCTGAACATTCCCTGAGCCTCGGCTTTTGACATCGTGCTGATTACCCGAAAACTCGAATTCGACGCGGGCCACCGCATCCCCGATCACCGCAGCCAGTGCCGGAACCTGCACGGGCATCGCTACGTGCTCGAAGTCACGTTGCGCGGCGACCTCGTCGATACCGAGGGCGCGCCCGATCGCGGCATGGTCATGGATTTCGCCGACGTGAAGGCGCTCGCGGTCGAGCACCTGGTCAGCAAGTGGGATCACGCGTTTCTCGTCTACGCGCGCGACGAAGTCGTGCGCGCGTTCCTCGAGAAGATGGCCGATCACAAGACGGTCGTGCTCGACCGGATTCCCACCGTCGAGAATCTCGCGGCGGTCGCGTTCGACATCCTGTCGAACGTCTACGACGCCCATTACGGCGTCAATCTGCGCCTCGAGCGCGTGCGGCTGTACGAAACGCCGAACTGCTGGGCCGACGTCGAGCGCCCGCCCGCCCGCTGAGCCTGTCTTTGCGGCAGCCCGCCCGTCGGCGCAGGCTGCCGATGCCGCACCACGACGTGCTGCCCCATGGCGGCAGCACGTTCCCGCTCCGCTGCAGCCCTTCCCACATTCTGTCCTGCGTCGCGCTATGATCGTCGAATGGCGTCCGCGCACGTCCGCTCGAACGGCCGGCTTTGCCCGATCGCCCGCTGGCGGCCGATTCGCGTTCGACGGCCGGGCCCGGCGCCGCTGAACGACTGCGCCGGTGACGCACGGCGTGACGCATCCTGCCCGTTGCTTGTCCTGTTCGATGCCCTTTCCGCAAGGAGGCGTTTCGATGAGCGCGCTCACCAATTCCCTCAAGCAGCGTCTGCGCGACGGTGACGAACCGCTTTACGGCCTGTGGCTGACGCTCGCGAGCGCCACCGCCGCGGAAGCGCTCGCGCACGCCGGCTACGACTGGCTTTGCATCGACATGGAGCATGCGCCGAACGACAGCCACGACGTCGCGTCGCAACTGCGCGCGGTCGCGGCTGCGCACCTGCCGAGCGAGCCGCTCGTGCGCGTGCCGGCGTGCGACGCGTGGCTCGTGAAGCGCGCGCTCGACGCGGGCGCGCGCACGCTGATGTTTCCGGACATCGGGACGCCCGACGAGGCGGTGCATGCGGTCCGGCTCACGCGCTATCCGTCGCCGGACGCGCCGGACGGGCTGCGCGGCGTCGCGGGACTCGTGCGGGCGGCGGCATACGGGATGCGGCGCGATTACGTGGTGACCGCGAATGCGCAGATTTCCGTGGTCGTGCAGATCGAATCGGCACGCGGCGTCGACCAGGTCGAGCGGATCGCCGCGACGCCGGGCGTCGACTGCCTGTTCATCGGCCCGGCCGATCTCGCGGCGAGCCTCGGGCATCTGGGCGACACGCGGCATCCGGACGTCGAAGCCGCAATGGCGCGCGTGCTCGCGGCGGGCCGGCAGGCGGGCGTCGCGGTCGGCATCTTCGCCGGCGACACGGCGGCCGCGCGGCAGTACCGCGACGCCGGCTACCGGATGATCGCGCTGTCCGCCGATGTCAGCTGGCTGTTGCGCGCAACGCGGCAGGCGTTGCAGGAGGTGCGGTCATGAACGGCATCGACGGTGCGTGTCGCCGCGCGCTTGCGCGGGCGATGCGCAGGCGCGGCATCGCGCTCGCGCTGTCGGCCGCATGCGGCGCGGCATGCGCGCAGGGCACGCCGCGCGTACAGCCGGACGTGGCGCGCGAGACGGCGTCCGCGGTCGCCGACTACAACGCCGGCAACTATCGCGCGGCGCTCGTGCAGTTCCACGACGCGGCCGAACGTGGCGACCGGCTCGCGCAGTTCAATTACGCGATGATGCTGATCACGGGCGAGGGCGTGACCGCGAACGTCGACGAAGGAGTGCGCTGGCTGAAGCGCGCGGCGGGCGCGAACATGTCGCACGCGCAGTACGTGTACGGCCGGATGCTCGACGACGGCGAATTCGTCGCGCGCAATCCGGCCGAAGCGCATCGCTGGTTCCTGAAGGCCGCTCGGCAGGGACACGTGCAGGCGGAACTCGCGCTCGCGAACCAGTTTCTCGACGGGCGCGGCACGCCGCGCGACAACCGCCAGGCGTTCGTCTGGTACAAGCAGGCTGCCGACGCGGGCGAGCCGACCGCGCAATACGTGACCGCGTCGTTCTACGAGCGCGGCGGCGACGGCGTCGAGCAGAACCTGAACATCGCGCGCGCGTATTACGCGGCGGCGGCCGCCCAGGGCGACGAAACGGCCGGGCTGAAATTCCGTGAATTGAGCGAGCGTGTGAAGGCGCATGGCGGGGCGGCCGGAAGCGGCTCCGGCGCCGTGCCGCAATAAAAAAGCGGCGCACGTGGCGCCGCTTCGATTTACCGTCGGTCTGCGGTCTGCGGTCTGCGGTCTGCGCTTTCCGCTACAGATTGCCGCAACGGCTCGGCCGCTTCGCCGCTTCGCCGCAGCGGCCGAGGTCAGCTCTTCATCAACCGCTTCTGCCGGCCGACGCTCATGATCATCCCGATCGCGACGCCGAGCGTCGCGAGCGCGGTGCCGCCATAACTCATGAACGGCAGCGGCACGCCGACCACCGGCAGCACGCCGCTCACCATCCCGATGTTGACGAACGCGTAGACGAAGAACCCGAGCGTGAGCGAACCGGCGAGCAGCCGGCCGAACAGCGTCGCGCCCTGCGCGGCGATGATCAGCCCGCGCGTGATCAGCGCCATGTACAGCGTGAGCAGCACGAGGCCGCCCGCGAGGCCGAATTCCTCGGAGAACACCGCGAAAATGAAGTCGGTGTGCTTCTCCGGAATGAATTCGAGGTGGGCCTGCGTGCCTTTCAGGTAGCCCTTGCCGAGTGCGCCGCCCGAGCCGATCGCGATCACCGCCTGGATCGTGTGGAAGCCCTTGCCGAGCGGGTCGGAGGTCGGGTCGAGCAGCGTGCAGACGCGGTGCTTCTGGTAGTCGTGCATCAGCGGCCACTGCACTTCCGGCTGGCAGATCCGGTCCTGGAACACGGCGATCGAGCTGACCGCGATCACCACGGCGACGAGCACCGGCACGATCAGCTTGAACGACAGCCCCGCGAGATAGATCACGAAGAACCCCGCCGCGAACACGAGCAGGCCGGTGCCGAGGTCGGGCTGTTTCGCGATCAGGCCGACCGGCACCATCAGAATGCCGAACGCGGCAATGAAGTCGTACCAGCGCAGGCCGCCTTCGCGGCGCTGGTAGTACCACGCGAGCATCAGCGGCGTCGCGATCTTGAGGATCTCCGACGGCTGGATCACGACGCCGACGTTCAGCCAGCGCTTCGCGCCCTTCTTGGTCATCCCGAACAGCGCGACCGCGACCAATAGCGCGACGCCGACCGTATAGAGCGGCACCGCGAAGCGCATCAGCGTCGTCGGTGGAATGTTGGCGATCACCCACATCAGCACGAACGTCAGCAGGATGTTGCGCAGCTGGTCTTCCACCCGGCCCGGCATGTCGATGCTCGCGCTGTACAGCGTCACGATCCCGACGCACATCAGCAGGAACACGATCAGCGCGAGCGGGCGGTCGAAGCCCGCGAACATCTGCTTGATCTTGTCGAGCCAGGCGCGCTTGTCGAATTGCATGCCTTTCTCCGTTATTGAGCGGTGCCGGCGTCCGCCGCCTTCGCGGGGGACGTCGCACGGTTGTCGTCCCGCGACCCGGGGGCGCCGCCTGCGGCGCGCGGGGACTTCCTTTGGTCGTCGGGCGCGACGGCCACCGGCTGCGCATCACTTGCCGGCTCGCGGCGGGGCTTGCGCGTCGGCACGTGGCGGGCGGCAGGCGCGCTCGCGGCGCTGGCCGGCGCCGCGTGGGTCGCCGCGGTCGCGGCAGTCGCAGCGGTCGCAGCAGTCGTAGCAGTCGTAGCAGTCGTAGCAGTCGCTTGGGTCGCCTGAGCAGCCGGCGCGGCGCTCGCGCGCGCCACGCCCGGTGCCGACGCGCCCGAGGAGGCCGCGTCCGCCGCGCTCGCCGCCCCCGGCACGACCGGCTGCGGCAGCGCCCTGAAGCCGGCGGCAATGGCGATGGACCTGCTCGTGTCGCCGATCACCGGCGCGCTGATCGGCTCGGTCGCCGATGCCGCGGCCGTGATGGCGGCTGTGACATTCGACGGGTTCCTGCGGTCGATGAGATAGAAGTCGAGCACGCGGCGCGCGATCGGCGCGGCTGCCTGTGCGCCCCAGCCGCCGTTCTCGACGATCAGTGCGAGCGCGATCTGCGGATGGTCGGCGGGCGCGTATGCGATGAACAGTGCGTGGTCGCGCAGATTCTCGGCGAGCAGGTGGCCCTTGTAGTTGGCGCCCTGCAGCGAGAACACCTGTGCGGTGCCGGTCTTGCCGGCGGCCGTGTACGGCGCGCCGCGGAACAACTGGTAGGCGGTGCCGGACGGGTTCTCGATCACGTTCTCCATGCCGCGCTTCACGACGTCGATGTCCGATTGCTTGAGCGCGATCGTGTCGCTTTCCTTCGGCACGGTCAGGTGGCGGCCGCGCGTGATCGGATCCTCGATCTCCTTCACGAGGTGCGGCTTCATCACGACGCCGTCGTTCGCGAGCGTCGCGGTCGCGTGCGCGAGCTGCAGGATCGTAAACGAGTTGTAGCCCTGGCCGATCCCGAGGCTGATCGTCTCGCCGTCGAACCATTTCTGCTGCGCGGCCTTCTTGAAGGTCTTGCGCTTCCAGTCCGGCGACGGCAGGATGCCGCGCGCCTCGCCGGGGATGTCGATGCCGGTGATCTGGCCGAAGCCGAACGGCTTCATGAAGTTCGCGATCGCGTTCACGCCGAGGTCGCGCGCGAGCATGTAGAAATACGTGTCGTTCGACACCATGATCGCCTTGTTCATGTCGACGAAGCCCTGGCCCGAGCGCACGTCGTTGCGGAACGTGTGGCCGCCGAACGTGAAGTAGCCCGGATCCTGGATGCCCCAGCTCGGCGTGCGCTTGCCGAGCGTGAGGCCCGCGAGCGCCATGAACGGCTTGTACGTCGAGCCCGGCGGGTAGGTGCCGTGCAGCGGGCGGTTCAGGAGCGGCTTGTCGGGCGAGTTGTTCAGCTCGTCCCAGGTCTGCTGGTCGATGCCGTCGACGAACGAATTCGGGTCGAAGCTCGGCGACGACACGAACGCGAGCACGTCGCCGGTCTTCGGCTCGATCGCGACGAGCGCGCCGCGCTTGCCCGCGAACGCCTGCTCGGCGACCTGCTGCAGCCCGATGTCGAGCGACAGCACGAGGTTGTTGCCCGGCGTGGCCTGCGTGCGCGACAGCGTGCGCACCGGGCGCCCGCCCGCCGTCACCTCGACTTCCTCGAAGCCCGTCAGGCCGTGCAGCTCGGCTTCGTAGCTCTGCTCGACACCGATCTTGCCGATATAGTCGGTGCCCTTGTAGTTGTTCGAGTCGCGGCGCGGATCGTAGGTCTCCGGATCGCTGTCGTTGTCGTCGCTCATCTCGTCGATGCGCTCCTGGTCGCGCTTCGAGATGCGGCCGATATAGCCGATCACGTGCGCGGCCGTCATGCCGAGCGGATACTGGCGGAACAGCCGCGCGCGCACGTCGACGCCGGGGAAGCGGAAGCGCTGCGCGGTGAAGCGCGCGACCTCTTCGTCGGTGAGGCGCGTGCGGATCGGCAGGCTTTCGAAATTCTTCGAATCTTCCTGCAGCTTCTTGAAGCGGCGGCGGTCGCGCGCGTCGATCTGCACGATCCCGGAGAGCTTGTCGATCGTGTTCTCGAGCGTGTCGGTGAGCTTCGACGGCGTGATCTCGAGCGTGTACGCCGAATAGTTCTTCGCGAGCACGACGCCGTTGCGGTCGGTGATGATCCCGCGGTTCGGCACGATCGGCGCGACCGAGATGCGGTTTTCCTCGGCCTGCAGCGCGTACTTGCCGTGCTGCCAGAGCTGCAGATAGAGGAAGCGGCTCGCGAGCAGGCCGAAGCAGACGAACACGAACACGCCCGCCGCCGCGACGCGCAGGCGGAACCTCGAGAGCTGCTGTTGGGTGTCGTTGAAATCGGTCATGCGGTTACGGTCGATCGGCCCCGCGCGCGGCGAGCGCACGCGGCGGCTGCCCGTTGCGCGGCAAGCGGCGGGCGAAAGGGCGGGGGGTGTTCAAGGCGGAATCCTGGTTGGCGGCGCGGCTCAGATCGGGCGCGTGTCGTCCCGATCGACCGGACGGCGCTGCGGCATCAGCAGCAGATGGCTCGTGACCGGCCACATCGCGGCCTCGACGAACCCGTCGATCAGATAGCGCCAGCCCGGGAACGCCGCGCCCATCACGAGGCGGATCACGAACGGCACGAGCTGCGCGAGGATCAGGAGCGGCGCGACGTACAGCACCTGCACGCCGAGCGGCATCCACAGCACGCGGCGGTGGATCGTGATCGCGCCGTACGACAGCAGCGTGTACGCGAGCGCGTGCTCGCCGAGCAGGCCGGCGTCGTGCACGTCCATCAGGATGCCGAGCGCGAACGCGACGCCCATCCCGACCTTGCGCGGCTGATGGATGTTCCAGAACAGCAGCACCACCGCGACGAAGTCGGGGATGCCGGGCAGGCGGCCCCACGGCATCAGGTTCAGCAGGAATGCGGCGGCGAGGCTGAAGATGATGAAGTACGGGTTGACCGGCTGCAGGATGTATTGCGGGCGATTCATCGCTGGGCTCCTGATGACTGCCCCGGCGCGGGCTTCGCCTGCGCGGCGCTGGCCGGCGCCGGCTTCGCGCCCGGCTGGGCCGCGCCGGCCGCGGGCCTGGCCGCCGGATCGGCCGGCTTCGCGTTCTTGTCCACGGGCTTGTCGGCTGCCTTGTCCGCCGCCTTTGCGGCAGCTTTCTGCGCCTTCTTGCCGCCCTTCTTGTCCGGGGCTGGTTCCGGCTCGGCCGGGCGCGGCGGGATGTCGTTCTGGTAGCGCAGCACCAGCATCTGCCGCGCACCGCGCACCGCGGCGACCGGCATGCAGGTCACGCGCGCGAACGCGGTGTCGGCGAGCTTGTCGACGCGCACGACCTTCGCGACCGGCAGGCCGGGGGGATACACGCCGTCGAGCCCGCTCGTGACCAGCTCGTCGCCGACGATGAGGTCGGCGCTCGTCGGCACGAAGCGCAGGTCGAGCGAATCGCCCTTCGGCGTGCCGTAGATCACGCTGCGCAGGCCGGTGCGGAGCACCTGGACCGGGATCGCGAGGTCGCGGTCGGTGATCAGCGTGACTTCCGCCTGCAGCGGGAACACGCGCGTGACCTGGCCGACCACGCCGTCTTCGCTGACGACGGGCGCGCCGTCCCGGATGCCTTGCTGCGCGCCGTGCCCGATCACGATCTTCTGCGTGAACGGATCGGCCGTGTCGTACTGGATCTCGACGGGCAGGGCCTCGGTCGTGATGTGCTGGCGCAGCTCGAGCACCGCGCGCAGGTGCGCGTTCTCGCCGGCGAGCACCGAGACCTGGTTGGCCTGCGTCGACAGCTGCAGGTTGCGCGCGCGCAACTGCTGGTTCTCGTGGCGCAGCGACGCGCCCGTCGTCGCGATGTCGGCGGCGCCCATGATCAGGTCGCGCGGCACGAGCGCCACGCGCTGCAGCGGATAGAGCACGGTGCCGAGCACGCCGCGGACGATTTCGAGCGTGTTGAAGCGCGCATCCGAGACGAGGAGCGCGATGGCCACGGCGACGAAGAAGAAGAGCCGCGCGAGTGCGGAAGGGCCCTGCTTGAAAAGGGGCGGCGGACTGTATTCCATGGTCGGCGCCGGGCGCGTGTGATCCGTTAAATGATGCTCAGACGCGCAAACGGCGCGGCGGTTCGCTTCAGGCGAGCGAGCCGGCCACGCCGCAGGTGCGCGATATCAACAAACAACAAGGCAGGGGGCTGTTCTCGCGCGTGCGTTTCATCGGAAAACAGGCCCCGGGCCGTTTACTCGTACGAGAAGATGCTGCCCAGCTTGTCCATGCGCTCGAGCGCCATGCCCGAACCGCGCACCACGCAGGTGAGCGGATCTTCGGCGACGAGCACCGGCAGGCCGGTCTCTTCCGCCAGCAGGCGGTCGAGGTCGCGCAACAGCGCGCCGCCGCCCGTCAGCATCATGCCGCGCTCGGCGATGTCCGCGCCCAGTTCCGGCGGGGTCTGCTCCAGCGCGATCTTCACCGACGACACGATCTGGTTCAGCGGATCGGTGAGCGCCTCGAGGATTTCGTTGCTGGAGATCGTGAAGCTGCGCGGAATGCCTTCCGACAGGTTGCGGCCCTTCACTTCCATTTCCTTGACCTCGGAGCCCGGGAACGCGGAGCCGATTTCCTTCTTGATCGCCTCGGCGGTCTGCTCGCCGATCAGCATGCCGTAGTTGCGGCGGATGTAATTGACGATCGCCTCGTCGAACTTGTCGCCGCCGACCCGCACCGAGCCCTTGTAGACGATGCCGCCGAGCGAGATCACGCCGACTTCGGTCGTGCCGCCGCCGATGTCGACGACCATCGAGCCGGTCGCTTCCGACACCGGCAGGCCGGCGCCGATCGCGGCCGCCATCGGCTCCTCGATCAGGTAGACCTGCGACGCGCCCGCGCCGTGGGCCGCTTCCTTGATCGCGCGGCGCTCGACCTGGGTCGAGCCGCACGGCACGCAGATGATGATGCGCGGCGACGGCGAGAACATGCGCGACTCGTGGGCCGTCTTGATGAACTGCTTGATCATCTGCTCGGTGACCGTGAAGTCGGCGATCACGCCGTCTTTCATCGGACGGATCGCCTCGATGTTGCCGGGCACCTTGCCGAGCATCTGCTTGGCTTCCTTGCCGACCGCCTGGATCGTCTTCTTGCCGTTGGGGCCGCCTTCCTGGCGGATCGACACGACCGACGGCTCATCGAGCACGATGCCCTTGCCGCGCATGTAGATCAGGGTGTTTGCGGTGCCGAGGTCGATCGCCAGATCGTTGGAGAAATAGCTGCGCAAAAAACCGAACATTCAGAATCCTGTCTCGCTGAGGGCCGGCCCCGCCTGGGGAGCGCGAAGGGCGGCAGCGGAAAAATTAACAGCCTCGGATCGGGCGGAAGCGGCCGCCGCGGGAGCGCGAAGCTGCGATTGAAATCTACCGGGAACCGCACGAAGCCCGCACGGCTTGCCGAAGCGGGGCGAAACGGTGCGGGAAAAGGCTGACCGGGTTTGGGTCGAACGCATAATGATACCTTATAATTTCCGGGTATTTGAATCGAAACGGGCGGTATTTTTCCCGCTTCGTACCCGATTTTTGAGGGTGGGATCGCACCCTCCAACCCCCGCCGCAGCGCCGCTTTCCGCGGGGCTGCGCCGCCTCGTTTTCCGGTGACCGCATGGCCCTGACCCTGACCGATGTGAAACGCATCGCGCACCTTGCGCGGCTCGAAATGGCCGACGCCGACGCTGAGCATACGCTTGGCCAGCTCAATGAATTCTTCGGCCTCGTCGAGCAGATGCAGGCCGTGGACACGGCCGGCATCGCGCCGCTCGCCCACCCGATCGAACAGATCCAGGCCGTCGCGCAGCGCCTGCGCGACGACGCGGTGACGGAGACCGTCGACCGCCACGACAACCAGCGCCCGGCGCCCGCCGTGCAGGACGGCCTCTATCTCGTGCCGAAGGTGATCGAGTAAGCATTTGGCGACCCAGCGCGCCCGCCGGTGGCCCGCGCGCGACCCAGAATTCCCAGGAAACCCACTTCATGCACGCAAAAAGCCTGACCGAACTGCGCGCTGCGCTCGACGCCAAGGAATGCTCGGCCGTCGAGCTCGCGCAGCACTATCTGAAACGGATCGACGCCGCGCGCGACCTGAACGCGTTCGTCCACGTCGACGCCGACCTGACGCTCGCGCAGGCGAAGGCCGCCGACGCCGCGATCGCGCAGGGCGCGGCAGGGCCGCTCGCCGGCCTGCCGGTCGCCCACAAGGACGTGTTCGTGACGCGCGGCTGGCGCTCGACCGCCGGCTCGAAGATGCTCGCGGACTACACGAGCCCGTTCGACGCGACCGTCGTCGCCCGCCTGTCGGCGGCCGGCATGGTCACGCTCGGCAAGACCAACATGGACGAGTTCGCGATGGGCTCGTCGAACGAGAATTCCGCGTTCGGCCCGGTCAAGAACCCGTGGGACACGAAGGCCGTGCCGGGCGGCAGCTCGGGCGGCAGCTCGGCCGCCGTCGCCGCGCGCCTCGCGCCGGCCGCGACCGGCACCGACACCGGCGGCTCGATCCGCCAGCCGGCGTCGTTCGCCGGCGTGACCGGCATCAAGCCGACCTACGGCCGCGTGTCGCGCTACGGGATGATCGCGTTCGCGTCGTCGCTCGACCAGGGCGGCCCGATGGCGCAGAGCGCCGCCGACTGCGCGCTGCTGCTGAACGCGATGGCGGGCTTCGACACGCGCGATTCGACCAGCCTTGAGCGTGACGACGAAGACTTCACGCGCCACATCGGCCAGGGGTGGACGCCGGACAGCGACGCGGCCAGGCCGCTCGCGGGCCTGCGCATCGGCCTGCCGAACGAGTATTTCGGCGCCGGCCTGGCCGACGACGTGCGCGCGGCGATCGACGCGGCGCTCAAGCAGTACGAGGCGCTCGGCGCGACGCTCGTGCCGGTGTCGCTGCCGAAGACCGAGCTGTCGATCCCGGTCTACTACGTGATCGCGCCGGCCGAGGCGTCGTCGAACCTGTCGCGCTTCGACGGCGTGCGCTACGGCCACCGCGCGGCCGAATACCGCGATCTGCTCGACATGTACAAGAAGTCGCGCGCGGAAGGCTTCGGCCCGGAAGTGAAGCGCCGCATCCTGGTGGGCACCTACGTGCTGTCGCATGGCTACTACGACGCGTACTACCTGCAGGCGCAGAAAATCCGCCGCATCATCGCGCAGGATTTCCAGGAAGCGTTCAAGTCCTGCGACGTGATCATGGGCCCGGCGTCGCCGACGGTCGCATGGGACATCGGCGCGAAGGGCGACGATCCGGTGCAGATGTATCTCGCGGATATCTACACGCTGTCGGTGAGCCTCGCCGGCCTGCCCGGCATGAGCGTGCCGTGCGGCTTCGGCGCGGGCGCGAACGCCACGCGCCCGGTCGGTCTGCAGATCATCGGCAACTATTTCAACGAAGCCCGGATGCTGCAGGTCGCCGACGCGTTCCAGCGCGTGACCGACTGGCACAAGCAAGTTCCGGCGGGAGTGTAAGCATGACACAGTGGGAAGTCGTTATCGGTCTCGAGACGCACGCGCAGCTGTCGACCGTCTCGAAGATTTTCTCGGGCGCGTCGACGCAGTTCGGCGCGGAGCCGAACACGCAGGCCTGCGCGGTCGATCTCGCGCTGCCGGGCGTGCTGCCGGTGCTGAACCGCGGCGCGGTCGAGCGGGCGATCCGCTTCGGCCTCGCGATCGGCGCGACGGTGGCGCCGCGCAGCATCTTCGCGCGCAAGAATTATTTCTATCCGGATCTGCCGAAGGGCTATCAGATCAGCCAGTACGAGATCCCGGTCGTCCAGGGCGGCCAGGTCACGATCCAGGTGCCCGCCAATGAAAAGGCCGGCCAGGACGCGTATTCGAAGACGATCAACCTGACGCGCGCGCATCTGGAAGAAGATGCCGGCAAGTCGCTGCACGAAGACTTCGCGGGCATGACGGGCATCGACCTGAACCGCGCGGGCACGCCGCTGCTCGAAATCGTCACCGAGCCGGAAATGCGCAGCGCGGCGGAAGCGGTCGCGTACGCGAAGGCGCTGCACGGGCTCGTCGTGTGGCTCGGCATCTGCGACGGCAACATGCAGGAAGGCTCGTTCCGCTGCGACGCGAACGTGTCGGTGCGGCCGGTCGGGCAGGAGAAGTTCGGCACGCGCGCCGAGATCAAGAACCTGAACTCGTTCCGCTTCCTCGAAGAGGCGATCAACTACGAGGTGCGCCGCCAGATCGAGCTGATCGAGGACGGCGGCGAAGTCGTGCAGGAAACCCGCCTGTACGATCCGGACAAGCGCGAGACGCGCTCGATGCGCAGCAAGGAAGACGCGCACGACTACCGTTACTTCCCCGATCCGGACCTGATGCCGCTCGTGATCGGCGCGGACTGGATCGAGCGCGTGAAGGGCGAGATGCCCGAGCTGCCGGCGGCGATGCAGCAGCGCTTCGCCGAACAGTACGGCGTGTCCGCGTACGATGCCGGCGTGCTGACGTCGAGCAAGGCGATGGCCGCCTACTTCGAGGCGGTGGTCGAGAAGGCCGGCGCGGCGAACGCGAAGATCGTCGCGAACTGGCTGATGGGCGACGTGTCGTCGCAGCTGAACCGCGACGGCATCGACATCGACGCGTGCCCGGTCTCGGCGGCGCAGCTCGCGCTGCTGCTGCAGCGGATCGCCGACGGTACGATCTCGAACAAGATCGCGAAGGAAATCTTCGTGACGATCTGGGACGAGAAGGCGACCGACGACGCAGCGGCCGACCGCATCATCGATGCGAAGGGCCTGAAGCAGATTTCCGACACCGGCGCGCTCGAGGCGATCATCGACGAGGTGCTCGCGGCGAACGCGAAGTCGGTCGAGGAATTCCGGGCCGGCAAGGAGAAGGCGTTCAACGCGCTGATCGGCCAGGCGATGAAGGCCACGAAGGGCAAGGCGAACCCGCAGCAGGTCAACGAACTGCTGAAGAAGAAGCTCGGGTGAGCGTGCGCGCTCCCCGCGTCAACCGCGCTTGAGGACGGGCCGCCGCCGGACGGATGTTCGGGGCGGCCCGTCGCGCTTGGTGCGACCGCCGCCGCGCGTGCCGCACCGTCAAATGGAGAACCGAATGGCGAAACCCCCGTCGCTCGACGATTACCGCGTGCCGTACCACACGCGCGAGAAGGAGGCCGCGGCATTCCGGCTCGATGCATTCGACCCGATCGCGAAGCCGTTCTCGCAAGGCACGAAGGAAGCCGATCGCGCGCGGCTGTCGACGGTCTCGATGGAGCTGGACGTGCAGCAGGAACGGCTGCACGCGCAGCAGAAGAAGCGCGTGCTGCTCGTGCTGCAGGGCATGGACACGAGCGGCAAGGACGGCACGGTGCGTGCCGTGTTCCGCGAGGTCGATCCGCTCGGCCTGCGCGTCGTGTCGTTCAAGTCGCCGACGCCGATCGAGGCCGCGCACGATTTCCTGTGGCGCGTGCACGCGCAGGTGCCGTCGGCGGGCGAACTGGCGATCTTCAACCGCAGCCACTATGAGGACGTGCTGGTGCCGCGCGTGCTCGGCGCGATCGACGAAGCGGAATGCCAGCGCCGCTACCGGCAGATCCGCCAGTTCGAGGAGATGCTCGTCGAGCACGGCACGACGATCGTCAAGTGCTTCCTGCACATCTCGAAGGACGAGCAGCGCAACCGGCTGCAGGCGCGCGTCGACGATCCGACCAAGCACTGGAAATTCGACATCTCCGATCTCGACGCGCGCAAGCGCTGGGACGGCTATCAGGCCGCCTATCGCGACGCGCTCGCCGCGACGTCGGCCGAGCATGCGCCGTGGTACGTGATCCCGGCAGATTCGAAGACGCACCGCAACGTGATGATCGCCGAGCTGCTGCTGCGCGAGATGAGCAACATGAAGCTGACGTTCCCGCCGCCGAAGCCCGAGCTCGCCGGCGTGAAGATCCAGTGAACGCAACGAAACGACTGAAGACTGAACGGAACCCCAACATGCTGCGTGTGATTACCGCCAACCTGAACGGCATCCGCTCCGCCGCGAAGAAAGGCTTTTTCGACTGGCTCGGCGAGCAGAACGCGGATTGCGTCTGCGTGCAGGAGATCAAGGTGTCGGCCGACGACCTGCCGGCCGACTTCGTCGCGCCGCACGGCTTCAGGAGCTATTTCCACCACGCCGAGAAGAAGGGCTACAGCGGCGCGGGCGTGTACAGCCGCCACGAGCCGGACGACGTGATCATCGGCTTCGGCAGCGATGAATTCGATTCGGAGGGGCGCTACGTCGAGGCGCGCTACGGCAAGCTGTCGGTCGTGTCGGTGTACGTGCCGTCCGGTTCGAGCGGCGACGAGCGCCAGCAGGCGAAGTACCGCTTCATGGACGCGTTCATGCCGCATCTCGCCGAGCTGAAGGCGACGCGCGAAGTGATCCTGTGCGGCGACGTGAACATCGTCCACAAGGAAATCGACATCAAGAACTGGAAGGGCAACCAGAAGAATTCCGGCTGCCTGCCGGAAGAGCGCGCGTGGCTCACGAAGCTGTTCGACGATGTCGGGTATGTCGACGTGTTCCGCACGCTCGACCCGCGGCCGGAGCAGTACACGTGGTGGAGCAACCGCGGCCAGGCGTACGCGAAGAACGTCGGGTGGCGGATCGATTACCAGATCGCGACGCCCGGCGTGGCGGGCACCGCGAAAAGCACGTCGATCTTCCGCGACATCAAGTTCAGCGATCATGCGCCGCTGACGGTCGATTACGACTACCAGTGAGCGTGAGCGGGCCGCGCATCGCGCGTTCACCGCAATGACGACGGGCCGCGCGATGCGGCCCGTTTCTTTTGCGGGACGGCGGCGCAGGTGCGCCGCATGTCCTGCGTGACGACGCTCAGCGCGCCGGCTTGAGCGACGCCATGTCGATCACGAAGCGATACTTCACGTCGCTCTTCAGCATCCGCTCGTAGGCTGCGTTGATCTGCTGCATCGGAATCATTTCGATATCCGACGTAATGCCGTGCTGCGCGCAGAAGTCGAGCATTTCCTGCGTTTCAGCGATCCCGCCGATCAGCGAGCCCGCGAGGCGGCGGCGCTTCATGATCAGGTTGAACACCTGCGGCGACGGGTGGTCGTGCTCCGGCGCGCCGACGAGCGTCATCGTGCCGTCGCGCTTCAGCAGGTTCAGGAACGGGTTGAGATCGTGCGGCGCGGCGACTGTGTTCAGGATGAAGTCGAAGCTGTTCAGGTGCGCGTTCATCTGCGCGTCGTCCTTCGAGATCACGACCTCGTGCGCGCCGAGGCGCTTGCCGTCCTCGACCTTCGACGGCGAGGTCGTGAACAGCACGACGTGCGCGCCCATCGCGCGCGCGAGCTTTACGCCCATGTGGCCGAGGCCGCCCAGGCCGACGATGCCGACCTTCTTGCCTGGCCCCGCGCCCCACTGGCGCAGCGGCGAGTAGGTCGTGATGCCCGCGCACAGCAGCGGCGCCGCACCGGCCGGATCGAGCGTGTCCGGCACGCGCAGCACGAACGCCTCGTCGACGACGATCTGCGTCGAGTAGCCGCCGAAGGTCACGTCGCCGGTCACGCGGTCCTGGCCGTTGTAGGTGCCGACGAAGCCGTTCTCGCAGTATTGCTCGAGGCCTTCGGCGCAGCTCGGGCAGGTGCGGCACGAATCGACGAGACAGCCGACGCCGACCAGCTCGCCGGCCTTGAAGCGCGTCACCTGCGGACCGGTCGCGGTCACGCGGCCGACGATCTCATGGCCGGGCACGACCGGGTAGATCGAATTCTTCCATTCGTTGCGGGCCTGATGGAGATCCGAATGGCAGACGCCACAGTAGAGAATCTCGATCTGCACGTCGAGATCGCGCAGCGCGCGGCGCTGGAATTCGAACGGGGCGAGCGGCGCGCGCGCGTCGGCGGCCGCGTAGGCAAAGGTTGTACTCATCGAAGGCTCCTGAGTCCGGCAAAAAAGACGCGCCCGGCACCATGCGGCGGTGCGGCGGCGCAGGACGACATCGTAAGGAGCCGCGCGTGCGTACGGAATACCTGAAGGTCTTGAAGATTTGCCTATTTCTCTCGAATTGACGCGACCCCGCAGAAAAACCGCTGTCGCGGTGCTACATTGCAAGCCTGATTCTCCCGCAGCCCATGAACCCGCCGATGAGCTTCCAGCCCCTTTTCTCCGATAACGGCGAGCGCGTGCAGCGCCGCATGGTCGAGCTGCTCGGGCGGCTGGCGCCCGACGAGGGCTATACGCAGGCGGGGCTCGACGGCGTGCGCTTCATTCGCGTGAACCGCCCGGTGCCGCGCATGCCGGTGCTGTACGAGCCGAGCATCATCGTCGTCTGCCAGGGCCGCAAGCGCGGCTATCTCGGCGAGCAGGCATTCGTCTACGACGCGCAGCAGTATCTCGTGCTGTCGGTGCCGCTGCCGTTCGAATGCGAAACGGACGCGAGCCCCGACGCGCCGTTTCTGGCGATCTCGATCCGCGTCGATCTTGCCGTGATCGCCGAGCTGGCGATCCTGCTCGACGAGACGCACGGCGCGTCCGCGAGCGAGCCATGCGGCGTGTGCTCGACGCCGCTTGACGCGCCGTTTGCCGACGCCGTGCTGCGGCTGCTCGAAGCGCTCGCGTCGCCGCACGACACGCGCGTGCTCGGGCCGTCGATCATGCGCGAGATCGCCTATCGGGTGCTGACGGGTGCGCAAGGCGACGCGATCCGCGCGGCGCTCGTCCAGCAGCATCAGTTCGGCCGCATCGCGAAGGCGCTGCGGCGCATCCATGCGGACCTGCAGGGCGACCTCGACGTCGAGACGCTCGCGCGCGAGGCGGGGATGAGCCTTGCGGTGTTCCACGCGCAGTTCAAGAGCGTCACCGCGACTTCGCCGATGCAGTACGTGAAGACGACGCGCCTGCATCAGGCACGGCTGATGATGGTGCAGGACGGGCTGGGCGCAGGCGCGGCGGCGGCGCGCGTTGGTTATGCGAGCGCGTCGCAGTTCAGCCGCGAGTTCAAGCGGCTGTTCGGCCGCAGCCCGGTCGACGAGGTGCGCTGGATGCGCGAGGCCGAGAGCCGGACGATCGGCGTCGGCGCGGGGGAGTGATTCGGCGGGGCGATTGCGCCGCGTACGCCGGATCGCTGCGCCGCCGCGCGAACGCGCGGCCGGCCTCGTCAATGCTGCGCGATCTTGCCGCGTTGTGCGTATTCGCGGGACGTGCATAGCGTATCTGTCCAACGGCATTCCGGTGAATACGGCCTTCGCCCACAAATTTAGCTTCGCTAAGTAAGATTGGCGTGATCGCTTTCAGACTCATCCTATATCCACGCGCCACCGTTTCGCTGAGACTATTCGGCGGATTCGCACGCGCGGGCTGAATGGCTCGAGTCGATGAGTTCGTCGTAACGCAGGTTGGATCGCGGCGTCGCACTCACCACCAGGGGGCATGGAGGAGTTCATGGCGTTGCCGTACTACAAAATCAACAAGTTTCTGTGGAAGTGGACCCGACGCGAGGGCGCAGACGGTTGTGAAATTGTTCGCGAAGCAACGCTGTCAATGGACAAGGTGCCGCCACCGTTGGCAGCTTCGCCCAGGAAGCCTGAACCTTCAAAGCCCCCGACCAGAAGGCTCACCCACGCGGATCGCGTGAACAACTCACTTGATTCGCTGGCATCTGCCGTAGAAAGCCTTTGGCGTTTCAAGAAATGGCTGAACACGCCTCCCCCGCCTAAAGAACCAAAGCCTGCACCGGTCGCGAAGCAAGATAGAGAACAGGCCACCGCGCCGTTCGATATTCAGGAGATTCCGGCCGCGATGCGCAAGATTTACTTGCCGAAGTCCGCCGCCCTTATGGATCGGTGGTTTGCGGGAAGACTCAACTATTCCCCGACTGACGGCGATGAAATCGCGGAAATCAATCAGGATGGCAAGCCTTACCCGCCTGATATGTACGATACAACCACGATAAAGCTTGATTGGGTGCTCCAATTCCCTCGCGCAAAGGAGAAATACGATTATCTGATAAATGAAGGTATTCGATCACCGAAAGCGATCCGGGAGCTTTACGTAAAACTTGCCGCATACAAAGACAAGGGGACTCATCTTTTTGCCTCGGATATCTGCGGGGACGATCCGGCTAGCCTGCATCGCCACTTCCAGTTTCAACGCGTCGCGGTCGACGGAACATTCGCGCAAAAAATAAACCTGTTGCTGACATCGGCCTGGGAACGCAGCGGTGCACCTGACGATCTCACCGGCGCGCTGGGTTCGTTCGTAATCTACGCGGCCATTGGCCATGTCTGGTTCTCGTGGGATGTAGAGTCGCGGAGGACGATAGCCGAGGTGATGGGCGTCAGGGTGTACGTGAAAGACCACTACACGTTTACCGACAAACAGGGCGATCGATCGCAGTATCTGGGCCACTGGAGTAGCGATGGCGTTATCGTCATTCCCCTTGACGCCCTCGCGGCGACTTCTGCCTATCTCCCCTACGCCAAGTCCTCCATCACGCTTCCTTATATCGACACGCCTGTCGCTGTTGGAAAACCCACCATCAAGGGCAACGTCTACTACCCCGTACACAACAGCGACTTCCGTCAGTGGGCAAGCAGGCATCAGCGCGGTGGCGATTTCATTGTCTATTCCGATCGCCGTTTTGTACCGCTCGACCCTCCGATCAAGATCTACCTATGATGATCGACTACGGTGCCCCAGTCGCGGCCCTGATTGGCGCATCCACCGTGCTGCTTGTCATTGCCACGGTGATCGTCAAGTGGATCAAATCGAATAAGGAGTCGCGACGAAGAATCGCAAACTTTGCCAGGCAGGCTGCAATCCTGGCGGTCATCGGCATGTCTTGTGTCGGCCTCTTCGACCGCACGCCGCACGGAACAGAATGTCGGAAATCCGCCTCCCCGGATGGCCTCTACGTTGCCGAGCGATGCTTGTTGGATTGGGTTCCGGGTGGTAGTTCAAAATACGTTGGGCGGTTATTCGACGCGAAGAGCGGAAAGCTGCTTGCGCAGAAGACGTTCAGCACGTCTGTCCCGGAGATTTCATGGCTTAACTACGAAGGTGCAATTGTTTCATTCTCCGTTGGAGATGCAGACGATGGCGATGCGGATATATCGTTGCCGCCCTCCAGATGGGACAGGTTGCTGGCAGCGCGTCCGCGCCTGTAGCAGCCCATCTGCTGTCGTCGTACACGTTGGCTCAATTGCCGGCTACTCCGACCGAGGTGCGCTGGATGCGCGAGGCCGAGAGCCGGACGATCGGCGTCGGCGCGGGGGAGTGATTCGGCGGGGCGATTGCGCCGCGGGCGGGGAGCGGCAGCACACGGTCTTGCGCTCCGCGAAAATGCGCGGCCGGCGCGCTCAATGCCGCGCGATCTTGCGCCGTTGTGCGCTGATGCCTGCGTAATCGGGCAGCGTGTCGACGTGCTGGCCGGTCGCCTTCGCGTAGAGCGGCAGCAGGTCCGGCAGGCGGTTCAGCAGGTCCTGGCGGCGCGCGGCGCCGTACGGATGCGTGTAGATAAAGCCGGTGTCCCGGTTGGCGCGCGTCGCGGCGGCGAGCTTGTCCCACAGCGGGATCGCGGCGCGCGGATCGAAGCCCGCGCGCGCGGCGATATCGCCGCCGATCACGTCGGCCTCGGTTTCGTCGGTCGGATCGTAGCGCAGCGTCTGCAGGCGGTCGTCCAGATCGAGCGTCTGCGGCAGTGGATTGCCGAGGCCGAGCAGCGACGTCGCGCGCAGCGGCGCTTGCGACGCATCGCCGAAGCTGCCGCGCGCGTGCTCGCGCAGCGCGTGCGCGATACCGTGTGCGAGCAGCACGCCGAGCTCGTCGTCGCTCAGGCGGATGCGGTCGAGCAGGCCGCCGTAGACGAGGATCTTGCCGCCCGGCAGGCACGACAGGCGAATGTCGCGCGAGCGGATCGCGTTGACTTCCCAGGCCCAGCCCTTCACGCGCTCGTTCCATTTGACCGAATACGGCGCGAGCTTCGCGACGATCGCGCGCAGGCGCTTCACGCGCGGCTGGCTTGCGCTCAGCAGGCGGTTGCTTTGCGCGGCGCCTTGCACGAGTTGCGCGTATTCGCTGGCGGTCAGCTGCTCGAGCAGCGGCGACGGGATCAGCGTGCGGAAGGCGATCGGGTTGCCGTAGCGGACCTGCGGCGGCGGTGCGCCGTAGGGCTGCGCGGCCGAACTCGCGCCGGTCGGCTGCGCCGGCTCGGCCGCGGCCGGCGCGGGACTGGCCGGCGCGACCGCCGCGGCCGAGCCGGGCGTGGCGGCGCCGGTTTCGCCCGCATGGCCGACGCTCGCGCCGAGCGCCGCGATGCCGAGCGACAGCGACGCGGCTGCACGCAGCGCGCGGCGCCGGGCGTCATTGCGCACGGGCGACCCCGTCGTCCTGCGCGTCGCCGCCCCACGGCGCGACCTTGAACAGCAGCAGCATCCCGGGAATGCCGAGCGCCGCGCACACCAGGAAGTAATCGAACCAGCCGATCCGCGCGACGATGAAGCCGCTCGCGGCGGACGCCAGCGTGCGCGGCACCGACGCGAGGCTCGTAAACAGCGCGAACTGCGTGGCCGTGTAGCGCGGGTCGGTCGTGCTCGCGATGTACGCGGTGAACGCGGCGAGCGTGAGGCCCGTCGCGAACGTTTCGAAGCCGTACACGGCGGCCATCAGGATCGGCTGCGCGCCCGCCTTCGCGAGCCACGCGAAGCCGAGCGTCGACACGATCTGCACGATGCCGAAAATCCACAGCCCGCGCGCGATGCCGATTTTCACGAGCCAGATGCCGCCGATCACGCCGCCCGCGAGGCTCGCCCAGAACGCGGTGGTTTTCGCGATCACGCCGATCTGCGTCTTGTTGAAGCCGATGTCGAGGAAGAACGAGGTCGACAGCGTCGTCGCCATCGTGTCGCCGAGCTTGAACAGGAAGATGAACGCGATCACGAGCAGCGCGCCGCGCCAGCCGTCGCGCTGGATGAACTCGCGGAACGGCAGCACGACCGCGTCGCGCAGGTTGCGCGGCGGCACGCCCTGCACGGCCGGCTCGCGCACGACGAGCGTCATCAGGATGCCCGGCAGCATGAACGCGCCGGTAACCGCGAACACGGCATCCCACGGCAGATGATCGGACAGGATCAGCGACAGCGAGCCGGGGATCAATGCGGCGATCTTGTAGGCATTGACGTGCACCGCGTTGCCGAGGCCCTGCTCGGTGTCGCGCAGCAGCTCGCGGCGATACGCGTCGATCACGATGTCCGCGCTTGCGCCGAAGAACGCGACGAGCGTGGTGAGCGCGGCGACCGTCCAGATCGAGTCGCGCGGCGACACGAAGCCGAGCGCGGCGATCGCGGCCGCGACGAGCAGCTGCGTGAGCAGCATCCAGCCGCGCCGGCGGCCGGGCCGCCAGCCGGGCAGGCGCGGGATGTAGCGGTCCATCAGCGGCGCCCACAGGAATTTCCACGTATACGGAAACTGGATCAGCGCGAACAGGCCGATTTCCTTCAGATTGACGCCTTCCGAGCGCAGCCATGCCTGCACCAGGTAGACGAGCGTGAAGAGGGGCAGCCCCGACGTGAAACCGAGGAACACGCAGATCAGCATGTGCGTGTTCAGGAAGGCGCGCCAGCCGGGATGATCCTCGTGAGCGGTGAGCGCGGGCGCCTCGTGTGGCGTTTTCGACATGGATGAAGACCAGGTTGCATTGGCGTGAGCGGCGTGCCTGACGCCCGGCCGGGAGCGGGATGGCGCCGCCAGTCGACGGCGCTGCGGCTTCAGCTGCGCTTCACGCGGTAGACAGCAAGACTACCACGCCAGTTCGCTCCCCACCGAATCGGCTCGCCTTCGTGCAGCACGATCCTGTCGATGATCGTGACGCCGACTTCCGGCGCGAGCGCCTCGAAATCCCTGATCGTCAGCACGCGCACGTTCGGCGTGTTGTGCCACTGGTACGGCAGCGACTTCGACACCGGCATCCGGCCGCGCAGCACCGACAGCCGGTGCGCCCAGTAGCCGAAGTTCGGGAACGACACGATGCACTCGCGGCCGACGCGCGCGGTTTCACGCAGGATCGCGGCGGTCTGGTGGATCGTCTGCAGCGTCTGCGACAGGATCGCGAAATCGAAGCTGTGATCCTCGAACAGCCGCAGGCCGTCCTCCAGGTTCTGCTGGATCACGTCGATGCCGTTCTTCACGCTCGCGAGCACGCCGGCGTCGTTCAGTTCGACGCCGTAGCCGGTGACTTCCAGCTCCTTCATCAGCAGCGACAGCAGCGAGCCGTCGCCGCAGCCGAGATCGAGCACGGTCGAGCGCGGCTCGACCCAGCGGGCGATCGCGCGGAAGTCGGCGCGCGACGACAGGGATTGCAGTACGTGCTGGTTCATGCGCCCACCTCCTTGGCGATGCGTTCGTAATAGGCGCGGATCAGGTTGTGATAGCGCGCGTCGTCGAGCAGGAACGCGTCGTGGCCGTGCGGCGCGTCGATCTCCGCGTAGCTCACCGAGCGGCGGTTGTCGAGCAGCGCCTTGACGATCTCGCGCGAGCGCGCGGGCGCGAAGCGCCAGTCGGTCATGAAGCTCGCGATCAGGTATTTCGCCTTGGTGTGCGCGAGCGCGGCCGTCAGGTTGCCGTCGAACGCCTTCGCCGGGTCGAAGTAGTCGAGCGCGCGGGTGATCAGCAGATAGGTGTTCGCGTCGAAGTAGTCGGCGAACTTGTCGCCCTGGTAGCGCAGGTACGACTCGACCTCGAATTCGACGTCGAAGCTGAAGTTGTACGCGTCGAGCGCGCCGTCGGCGCGGCGCAGCGCGCGGCCGAATTTCTCGGCCATGTCGTCGTCGGACAGGTAGGTGATGTGGCCGATCATCCGCGCGACGCGCAGCCCGCGCTTCGGCTTCACGCCGTGCGCGTAGTAGTCGCCGCCGTGGAAGTCCGGGTCGGACAGGATCGCCGAGCGCGCGACTTCGTTGAACGCGATGTTCTGCGCGGACAGCTTCGGCGTCGACGCGATGTCGATGCAGTGCGCGACGCGCTCCGGATACATCAGGCTCCACGCGAGCGCCTGCATGCCGCCGAGGCTGCCGCCCATCACGGCGGCGAAGCGGTCGATGCCGAACGCGTCGGCGACGCGCGCCTGAGCGTGCACCCAGTCCTCGACGGTGAGGACCGGAAAGCGCGCGCCGTACGGCTGGCCGGTGGACGGATCGAGGCTCATCGGGCCGGTCGAGCCGAAACACGAGCCGAGATTGTTCACGCCGATGACGAAGAAGCGGTTGGTGTCGAGCGGCTTGCCCGGCCCGACCATGTTGTCCCACCAGCCGGTGCTGCGCGGATCGTCCGCATAGACGCCGGCGACGTGGTGCGACGCGTTGAGTGCGTGGCAGACGAGTACCGCGTTCGAGCGCGCGGCGTTGAGCTCGCCGTAGGTCTCGACGACGAGTTGATAGTTGCCGATCACGCTGCCGCTTTGCAAGCGCAGCGGTTCGGCGAAGTGCATGGTCTGTGGAGCGACGATGCCGATCGATTCCATTCGTTCCGCCTTATTCACTGGGCGGCTAAACGGTGTCGGCGATGCGCGGAGTCGAAAAAGCGCGGCTGACGACCTCTTTAGCCGCATTTGTAGTGAACCGCCGGGATCGGTGCCCCGGCTGGTTCGCGCGCCCGCAATCGAGTCAGCAAATCGGCGCGCTTCCAACCCGCCGCCAGGGTGGCGACAGTCGGCAGAGTATAGCGGAAATCCGGGCGGCGCGACTTCGGTGCGATGCCGGCCTGGCGGGCGACATGGCCGGATGGCTGCGCGCCGGGCGCGCTCGGCCAGCTTGCATGCGGCGCGCGAGGCAGGCGGCGCCGGCCGCCGCGCGTGCCGTGGGCGGACGGTGTCACCAGCGGTATTTCATCGAGAGCTGACCCTTGACCACCGCATAGTCGGACAGGTTCGATTCCACGCCGAGGCTGGCCGACACCGCGAAACGCTTCGCGAATTCGCCGGTCGCGCCGACCCTGAGCGCGGCACGGTCGCGCGGCACGCCGAACGAGAACGCATTGCCGTCGAGCGCCAGCGAACGCGACCCGGGGCCGTGCCACCAGCTTGCCTCGATGAACGGCCGCAACTCGCGCCCGGCAGGCATCGTGGTGATGCCATGCACGCGCACGCCGACGCGGGTCAGCACATCGGTCGAACCCAGTGCGTCGAGATAGCCGCCCGGCGTCTGATGCGCGGCCGCGTGGTAGTCCGACACGACGAGCTGCGCTTCGGGCTCGACGAAGAAACGCGAGTCGCCGCGTTCGTAGAAGCGGAACGAATAGCCGGCTTCGAGCGACCCCGTCACCGTGCGCGACCGGTACGAATCGCCGGCGAGGCTGCCGCCGACGCTGTTCGCGTATGCGCCGTACATCACCCACGCATCGACATAGGGGCCGGACAGGATGTCGCGGTCGCCGTACCAGGTGCCATACAGCCCGACGTTGTATCCGGCGACGCTGCCGCGTGCGGTGGCGTCCGCGTCGCGCTGCCCGGTCGCGTTCCAGAGCGTGCGCGTCGACCAGCTCGTGTGGCTGCCGTACATGCCCATCGCGCCGAAACGGAAGTGGCCGCCGCGGCCGTCGTCGAAACGGAGCAGGTCCGCGCCCGCATGGACCAGCCGGCCGTTGCCCGACACGCTGCGCGTGCCGCCCGACAGCGACGTGAACTGGCCTTCGGCGCGCAGCCAGACGGCGCCGTCGAGCGGGCGCGACGGCGAACCGCCGCCGCGCAGCGAACGGTCTTCGCGCTGGCGCAGCGTGTGGACCGCCATCATGGCCGCTGCGTCGGCGTTCGCCAGGTACGCATCGGGTTCCGGGGCGGCGGCGCGGGGTGGGGGCGTTTCCTTTTCGATCGAGGCATCGCCGTCGCGCGCGGATACCAGATACCAGTCGTCGTCCTGGCCTCCTTGCCCGCCGCGCGTGAGCATGTAGTCGTAGCCGCCCGCGGACAGCGTGCCGAAGCCCGTCCGGTAGCCGTCCGACGCCGGGTCGAGCATGAACGCCGCGGCGTCCGTCGTGCCGCCGTTGCGGGTCTCGACGACCGGAATGCCGATCGTCGTCTGCGCGCCGTCCCCGCCGGTGCGTTTCACGACGATCCCGGTGTTGCCCGACGCATGCCCGCCGTCGATCACGAGCTTGTCGGTCGGCGACGCGTCGTCGCGAAACGCGGTGTGGATGACGAGCCGGCCGTCCTGCGCCGCATAGTCGCCGTTCACGACGAGCGTGCGCGGCGCGTCCGTGTCGGGCGGCGCGAACGCGATGGTCGAGTCGTTCAGCGCGATCGAGCCGACCGACGAATCGGCGGTCACGTTCCAGCGGCTGCCGGTGTCGAGCGACAACGCGCGAACGGCATCCGTCGCGCCGGTCCATGCCGACGCGCCGGACAGCGCGACGTCGGTCACGGCGGCCGTCGGACTGCCGTCTGCGGATGGCTGGTTCACGATGTCGCCCGTTGCTTGCGCGCCGGTGTCGAGCGTCAGGCGCACGGGCTCGCCGGACTGCGCGTGAACGGACAGCAGCGTGCCGTTGCCGCCCGCGACGCGTGCGCCGTTTCGCAGCGAGACGACTGCATTGGATGCATCGATCGCGCTGTAGCGCTCGCTGACGAGCGAGCCGCCGTCGACGTTCAGCGTGCCGCCGTAGACGGCCGCGGCCAGCGCGTCTTCGCCGGTCGCACGCACGTCCGTGCGCAGCGTGTCGATCGTGCCGTTGGCGCCCGTGTAGAGCGCGGTGGCGTTCTTGCCGCTGGTGGTGACGATTCCGTCCTCGATCGATGCGACCGAGCCCCCGCCGCTCGACAGCATGCCGTAGGCCCGCTCGCCGCTGGTCTCGATGCTGCCGCCCGTCATCGCGACCAGGCCGCCGAGCCGTGCGACCACGCCGATCGAGCGGGCGCCGCTGGTGACGATGTGTGTATCGATCGCCCGGATGACGGGTGTCGGGTCGTATTCCTTCGATGCGTAAAGCCCGTGCGCGCTGACGCCATGCGTGTAGACGCGCGTGCGGGCGAGTTCCACGTCGCCCGCGCGCGTGTCCACGCCGAGCGCGGCGAAGCCGTCCGTCTCGAGGCGCGAATCGCGGAACGTGACCGAGGACGCGCCCGGCATGTACAGGACCGACGCGTAGTCGCCGGACGTCCGGATGTCGGTCCGATCCAGTGTCGCGCGGATGCCGTCGTAGCTGAACCCCAGGCCGTAGGCGAAATTTCCGCTGGTGCGGATCAGCGTGTCGGTGACGTCGATGGTGCTGCCGGGCGCGGCGTTCACCGCGATGCCATGCGCCTCGGTGCCGCGCGTCACGATCGCACTGTCGGCGATGCGGAGCCGGGCGTTGCTTCCCCCGACGTAGGCGCCGTGCGCGCTGTCTCCGTCCGTATCGATGGAGACGCGTTCGGCGAGCGCGCTGCCGCCGTAACGGACCTGAATGCCGGCGCTGAGGAGCCCGCGGGTCCGGATGTCGGTGTCGCGCAGCTCGACGCGTGAGCCGGTGCCCTCGGCGGTGGCGCCGGGCGAGTTGTGGCCGGACGAGAACACGCGGGTCTTGCCGGTGGCGGTCAGCACGCCGCCGTTGACGGCGGTGAGCACCGGCTGGCCGTGGCCGGTCGTCGTGTAGGAGCCGGGCGCGATTTCGAGCAGGACGCCGTTCGCACGCTGTGCGCCTTCATCGGAAATTTCCGCCGCCGCCGGCCACGGGATCACTGCGCCCGCGACCAGCGCGGAACGTGCGAGCCGCCCGCCGGCCCGCACCGGCAAGAGTCGGAACTTGTCATTCATTCGCTCACCTCATTTTAGCTTGGACAAGCGAAAACTTAGCGGAGTGTCGAGGGTAGCGATATTGGACTGGTACGAATTTTCGGTAGCTGGAACGAGTGGGCCGACCGGATTGTGTCGATGTCGATTCGACCATCACGTCCGTAGGCGGGTACGCCGTGCGTGTAGTCTGCATCGGTGCCGATGGAGATGCGCTTCGCGGGCGCGCCGCCGTCGCGATGGACGTCGACGCGTGTATCCATTCTGCCGACAGGGCGTCGGGAAAGGCTGGCCGCGCGCACGCGCACCGGCAATGCGCCGGTGCGCGTGCGCGCGTGGTATCAGCGATTACTGATACATGATCGAGTACATCACCGACGTGTTCACCGTGCCCTGGCTTGCCGCACCGCCGGTCGCGACGTACTGCGCGTAGTACGGCAGCGTCGCCGCGCCGCTTGCCAGCGCGACGGTGTGCGAGTTTTCATCTGCCTTGCCGAGGCCGATGTTGCTCATATCGTCGCCGTTGAGCAGGCCGACTTCGACGTTCTTCGCGGTACCCTGCGCGTTGAGCAGCTGGCCGGTCGTCGAGTTGACGGTCGTACCCGGCTCGAAGTGCGTGTAGACGTTGCCCGTCGCCGGCGAGCAGTCCTTCAGGCCGATGTGGAACGGCGTACGGCCCGCGGTCATCCCGCCGGAGGCGAGTGCCGACGTCGACACCTTCGGCAGCGCAACCGTGAAGTCCTTGCCGCCGGTGCCGTTGCCGTCGATCGTGCAGGTCTGCGCGCCGATGCGGCCGTTGATCGTGATGGTGCCGTCGGCGGCGTGCGATACGGCCGGAAGTGCCGCTGCGGCGGCCACGGTCAGGGCGGCGATGCTGGAGAATGCGAATTTCATGTCAATTCCTCTAGTACTAGGTAGATAAACGAACTCCGCCGTCGAGCCGTCTGCATGCCGTGAACGGCGATGCAGGCCACACGCGACTTCGTCCGACAGTGGCCTCCCGATGCAATCCGTTCGGATTGCCAAGCAGAAGCCTGTTCTGGCCACCGGCTGGACCGGTGGCCGCCGGGGAGCATCCGTTGACGCGACTTGCGGGCAACCGGATGCGCCCCGGAATTACTGCGTTCACTGATAACTCATCGTGAACGTCGCGACACCCTTCACCGTGCCGCCGGAGACGGCGCCGGTGGAGATGTACTGCGCACTCAACGGAATGCTGGAGGTCGTTGCCGACGGGCCGACATACCATTGATTCGTGTTGCCGACCGCGGCCGAATCGGGGCCGTAGCCGAGCGCTTGACCGTCTTTCAGGATGCGCAGCTTCACACCGTTCGCCGACGATCCCGGTGCGAGCGTCAACTGGTTGCCCGTATTGCCCGGGTCGGTCAGGTCGGTCAGCGTCACGTAGACATTCGAGCCCGACTTGCACGACAAGCCGATGTTGAATCCCGTATCGCCCGCGGTCATGCCGACCGCATTCAGCTTGCTGGCAGCGACCGACGGCAAACGCACGTTGGGGGACGGCGTCGTGACGGTGCAGCTCTGCGGCATGACGGTGATTTTTTCGCCAAGCGCCTTCCAATAGGCTTGGAATGTGTAGCCACGGCCGGTATTTGCCCTGCTCAATACTTTTGCATTAAAAATTCCAATCACGCCGTTTGGCAGGTTCTTTTGGCTATAAATGGTGTCGCTTAGCTTGATCAGTTCGTATTTCATTCTGAATGTCCCGGAAAGCGGCTGGGTAGTGGGATTCGGCGGCCCCCATTCCTGAGGGGTGCTATTGAATCCAGTCATCACCTCACCCGTATCGAGATTGCTCACGCGAATCCCGATCGCTCCAAAAATCCCGGCGCCCGTTCCGTAATATCCGACGTTGGGAATGGTCGACGGTCTCCACGTGTTGAAGTATTCATATTTCCACCCTCCGGGAGGCGCCGCATTGGCGTCGCATTCGTACGGCATGTCGACTGTCGCCGTCGCCAGAACGGTTCCGTTGGGCGCATTCGGAGGAACGAGCAGATTGCCGAACGAAAAGAAATATTGATAAACACTCGGTCCCGTACTTCTGCACGTGGCCTGCGCGTGCGCAAAATTCGAGCCGAATGCTGCAAGCACGACGATGAAACTGCGCATTAAATATTTAAATGACTTGGTCGCATCGATATCACGATTCGAATTCATTGATTAATCTCCCCTGTTCAAGAGCATTCAGCGTTGCGCCGTCGCGTCGTCATGCGCGCCTGCATACGGCTCGGCATGGCCGGGCGTGCGGGAGCCGCGCTGACTGTCGGCTTTGTTCGCGCCGTAGTCACAGACCGCGTTGGTGCGCGCATACACATCCTCGCCGCGCTGCTTGGTCGGCAGTTGATAGGCAAACGTGCAGGATTCCGTAGCACGATTGCCCCATTTCGCGGTCAGCTTGCCCGTGTCGTTCAGCCCGCGAACGAACAGGTGGCCGCCCTGGCCGAGCGTTCCGACCATCTGGCCCTGCTCGTCCAGCACGTTGGCGCCGAACGGCAACGCGCCGCCGTTCGGCTGACGCACCGTGAGCAGCGCGGCGCGCCCGCTGACGGTTCCGAACTTGACCTTCACGACCGAGTTCGCGCGCGGCGCGATCTGCTGGCTCGTCGACAGCATTTCGACGTCCAGCGGAATGCCCTTCGGATCGAGCTCGATGGTGTTCATCTGGTACGGCGTCAGATACGGCAGCACCGCATAGCCGCGCCGGTCGATCCGGACGTCCGTGCCGTTCGTGACGCGTGCGCCGACAGCATCCTTCGCCTCGACGATCGCGACCGTTTCGCCGAGATCGTTGGCGAGCGTGACACCGCCCGCATGTCCGACGATTGCGCCCGACACGCCGGCGGACACGCTCGAGTAACCGCTGCCGCCGGCCGCGCTGCCCGAGACGGTGGCGAACGGGCTGCGGTACTGCGCGTTGGCGCCGCCGGACGTCGCGCCGCCGCCGGTGGTCGCGTTCACGCCGTACGAGAACGCGTTGGATTTCCCGGCGGTGCCGCTCAGCGACATCTGGCCGATCGCGCCGCTCCGGCTGTCGTGCGTGACGCTCGCGCTGAGCGTCGGCGCATTGCTGCGCCGGCCGAGCGGGACCGTGACGTTCGCGTACACCTGGTTGTTCAACCGGCCCGTGTAGCCATCGCGCTGGCGCGAGACGGACAGGTTGTAGCTCAGGTTGACGCCCGCCAGGCGCAGGTTGTTGTTGTAACCGACCTGGAATTGCGTCGTCGTGCCCTGACGATTCCAGTAGCTGACCGTCGAGCCCACTGCGAACAGGCTGCCGCGCCCTTCGCCGAGCGTCTGGTTCAGCGTGAGCTGGACCTGGTTGCGCTGCCGGTACGCGTCGTTCGGATCGCCGCCCGCCGCCGCGCGTTCGCGGGCATACATGGCGTCGCGCATGCCCCAGTAACCGCGCGACGAATAGCGATACGCGGCGACCGCGATGTTCGTGCCGGTCGGCTCCACGAACTTGCTGTAGCTGACGCGCACGCTCTGGCCGCTCGTCGCCGAGACGCCCGGGATGCGCGCGCTGGCATGCGTGACGTCGACGGCGAGCGCGCCCACCGGCGTGTTGACCGCCGCGCCGACCAGCCCGGCCAGATAGTTTTCAGCGACGATCGCGCCGACATAGCCCGTCAGCAGATTGCTGATGCCGCGCTGATACGTGGCCTGCGCGAAACCCGGATGACTGTTCAGTTGCGACTCGCGCAGCTGGCCCACCGCGACGCCGTAGCGCGAGACGCCGGGGCGCAGCGATTGCACGACGGCCGCGTACGGCACGGTGAAGCTGTGTTTCCGGCCGTCGGCCTCGGTCACGGTGACGAGCAGGTTGCCGCCGTAGCCGGTCGGGTACAGGTCGTCGATCTGGAACGCGCCCGGCGCGACGTTCGTCTCGTAGAGCTTGTTGCCGTTCTGCGAAACCTCGACGTGCGCATTGCTCGATGCGACGCCGCGGATCACCGGCGCATAGCCGCGCATCGAATCGGGCAGCATCCGGTCGTCCGTCTCGAGCGTGGCGCCGCGCATGCCGACGCTTTCGAACAGCGTGCCGTCGGTATAGGTCTCGCCGATCTTCAGCTGGCTGCGCCAGGCCGGCAGGTCGCGCTGCACATACGTATTGAGGCTCTGATACCGGGTTTCGCCGTGCGACTGCGCGGTATAGGTGCCGTTGTGCCGGAAATGCCAGTTCGCGATGTTGACGCCCGCGTTCAGCCCCAGGTACCCCTGCGTGCTTTCGTAGCCGGACGACGTGCTGCGGAACACGTTCGCGTTGTACTTGAGCGTCGCGCTCGGCACGCCGCCGTCCCACAGTTCCGGGCTGACGTAGCCGCGCGGATTGCGCAGCAGCGCCGCCTGCGGAATGCTCACGTTCAGGCGCAGCTCCGACATGTCGAATTCATACTTCGCGTCGGCGACCAGCTTGTCGACGTCCGTGCACTCGCCCGCCTGCACGCGCGCCAGCTCGGCGCGCCCCGTGTCGGCGAGCGCCTGGTCGTCGAGACCGAGCCGGGCCACCAGTGCGCGATCGAAGCATGGCTTCGCGTTGACCGCATCCCCTTCCGCCGCGAAACGCACCGTCGAGCGGCCGTTCCATTGCCCGTTCACGTAGAGGTCGAGCGCGTAGTCGCCCGCCGCGACGGGATTGCCCTTCGCGAAACGCTCGAGATCGAGCCGCTGTCCGCGCGGCTTCATCATCAACGTGTCGTTGAAATGAACCTGGGCGACCTCGAAATGGTCCGCCGCCGCGGCAGGGGCATCCGTAGCCGCCGCTGCGGAGACGTCGGCCGCCGCCGCATCGGCGGCCCAGCCGCCGAGCGCCGCCATGACGAACAGGCAGCTCGGCTTGAGTGTGAAACGCGCGGTGGCCTCCGACGGCCGAGTTTGATGATTGGCTCGCATAAATTCAACGTATCGATGCCGCATCGTCATAACGCGAGCGACGGTGTACCTTCACCGGTGCGACAACCGCACCGACGTTCCGACAGGGATTGGGGCTGGCAAGCGCGGGGGCGTCAGCGCGCGGCTTTCGGCGCGTAAGTACCCTGTACGCCCGCGCCGTAGTCGTCGAGGAACGTGTAGTCGACCTCGATCGGCCCGGCCGGCAGCGACGGCACGTTGCCGACGTCGAAGCGCTCGGTGGCGCCGGGCTTGACCATGCCGCCCTTTTCGTCGGTCCAGGTCGCGCCGCCGGATTTCACGGTCAGGTGCGTGAACGTCACGTGGTAGGGCGTCGGGTTCTTCGCTTCGAGCGCATAGCCGCCGCCGGCCTTCGGCGCGAAGTTCCAGGTGACCTTCTCGGCGGATTCGTCGGCCACGCCCTGCAGCGCGGCGGGACGGAGGAACAGCTTGATGCGCGAACGGAATGCGAGTTGCAGCAGGTTCGGCGTGTCGGGATCGTCGGCCGCTTGCGGCGGGACGTCGAGCACGTTCAACCAGTAAAGGGTTTCCTTGTCCTGCGCGAGCGGCTCCTTCGTATGGATCAGCCGCAGGCTTTGTCCTTTCTGCGGATCGAGGCGGAACAGCGGCGGCGTCAGCGTGAACGGCACCTTCGATTCGTCCGGCAGCGCATTGGCGTTGCCGTCGTCGATCCAGGCCTGGACCAGCGATGGCCGGTCACCCACGTTGGTCAGCTTCACCGTGACTTCGCGTTCCTTTTCCGGATACACCACGCGTGTGCCGCCGATTACCACGCTCGCGTTCGCGGTACCCACGCCGGACAGCGAAGCGATCAGCATCGCGGCGCCCACGCTCGAGCGCCAGTTCATTGGCATCCCCATCGTCGATTTCTCCTTCTCGATAAACAAACACATGCCGCGTCGGTCGGGTGCGGCCCGTGCCGCGATTGCTCCATGGACACGGGCCGCCAGTCGTGAGACCGGGTTACTGATACGAGACCGAATACATGACCGACGTACCCACCGTGCCGGCGGTGGCTGCGCCGCCCGTCGCGACGTATTGCGCGTAGTAGTCGAGGTTTGCCGCGCCGCTGGCGATCGGCACCACCTGCGAGTTCTGCTGTGCCTGGGCCGCGCCGAGCTTGATGTTCGATGCGTCCTTGTTCAGCAGGCCGACTTCGACGTTCGTTGCGTTGCCGGTGGCGTTCTTCAGCTGGCCGGTTTCCGCGTTGACCGTGGTGCCCGGCTCGAAGTACACCGAGGCGTTGCCCGAGTTCGGCGAGCAGTTGGTCAGCGCGATGCGGAACGGCTTGCGGCCGGCCGTCGCGCCCGACGTGGCGAGTGCCGACGTCGACACGGTGGGCAGCGTCACGGTGAAATCCTTGCCGCCGCCGTCGCCCGAGATCGTGCAGGTCTGGGCGGTAATCTCGCCGGTGATCGTGATCGTGCCGTCGGCAGCGTGTGCCGACGAGGCCGCGGTGACGAGACCCGCTGTCGCCAGAAGAATGGAAAGTGCTTTCTTGGACATGTAAGTACCCTGTTAGTGATGGCCTTGCGCCGAAAAGCGGCGCGCCGACGTTTCCTTCGTACCGTTCGCAGCGGTAGCTAGGACTCGCTGGAAGCAACTGCAGGAAACAAGTGCCATTGTTCCGGAGTAGGGTGTTTGAAAGAATTGGACAAGATTTAAAACCCGTCCGGATTCCCTCGTTCTAGTCCTATATTTGTTTAAAGAACTTCAAATGGCGGGACGGGCTGCGCGAAACGTCATCAGGATTTGACGTGGCGATTTGAGTGCCGGACGGCGAGCCGCGCGAGGCGGACAGCGTGGGCGCGAGGCGTCAGGCGGCGCTTCAGGGATGCCGGCTTGAACGTGCGGCGCGATGGCGCACGTCATGCTGACATTCAGGATTGCGAATCGTCATGTGCGGCGGCGAACCGGGCGCGGCGATGTCTTCCGGATGCGGCGCCAGCTTCGGGAGGGCCGTTGTCGTCGCTCATGCCGACGCGTGGGCAAAACGGCCGGTTCCGCCGTTCGCGAGTCGACCGGGCAGCTTGTCGGGCGCTGGCCGCCCGGGTGCGCAAAGCGATGCAGGGTCGGCCGGCGCACGCGGGTGCGCCGGCCCGCGCGTCATTGCAGGATCAGAAGCAGATGGGCATCGGCATGTTCGCCGGGCGGGAGCTGGAAGCCGCTTTTCGCGTAGCGGTGCCAGCGTCCGATCACGTAGCTGACGAGGAGGCTCGCGCGCGCGGCCGGGTCGTAGTCGGCCGGCAGCGGGACGGCGGCGGCCATGCCGTCCGGCTGCCCGTTCGCTTCCATCCGCGCGACCCGCAGGCATTGCTTGAGCGTCGCCTCGATGCGGTCGAGCATCTGGTTGACGCGCTCGGTGAGGCGTTCGTGCTCGCCGACGAGCGCTTCGCCCGTCAGCACGCGGGTCATGCCGGGATTCTTCGCGGCGAAGTTGAGCATCATCATCGCGATCGCGCGGGCCTGCAGCACGCCGTTCGGCTCCTTCGCGACGATCTGGTTGACGAGTCCGAAGAACGACTGCTCGATGAATTCGATCAGTCCTTCGTACATCTTCGCCTTGCTCGCGAAGTGCCGGTACAGCGCGGCTTCCGACACGTCGAGCCGCGCGGCGAGCGCCGCGGTCGTGATCTTCTCGGACTTCGGCGCCTCGAGCATCGACGCGAGCATCTGCAGGATGAGCACGCGGCGCTCGCCCGGCTTCGGGCGGGTGCGGGTGACTGCCTGGTTGTCCGTTACGGCGTGGTCTTGCGGGTGAGTCGGTTGCATTTCTGTCGCCCCGATCGAGTGCCCAGTCGCAGCGATTTTAACGAACGAATCCGCTGATCGACATAGTGCGGACGCCCGGTGTTCGGCAAGTGGCCCGGCAGATGGCCGGTGATCCAGATCGTGCCGATGCCGAGCCGCTTGTAGCGCTTCAGGTGGCCGCGGGTGTCCTCGACGAGGATCGCGTCGGCCAGCCGCGCATGCGCGGCGCGCATCGCCCGCCGCAGCATCGTGGTGTCGGGCTTCGCGCGCCAGCCGCGGCGGTCGCGCATGTGCTCGATCGCGATCACGCGCTCGAACAGCCGCTCGATGCGCAGCGCGCGCAGCACCGCGCGCGCGTAGTTTTCCGGCGCGTTGGTCAGCACGAGCTTGCGGCCGGGCAGCGCGGCGACCATGCGCGCGAGGCCGCGCTCGGCGCGCAGCATCGCGGGCAGGTCGGCGAACGTGTGGACGGCGCGCAGGAAGTCGTGCGGATCGATCGGATGGTGGCGCGCGAGGCCGAGCAGCGCGGCGCCGTAGCGCTCGGTGTAGCCGGTGCGCAGGCGGTCGGCCTCGGCGTGCCCGACCTGCAGCGTATCGGCGATGTATTGCGTCATCGCGCGGTTGATCTCCGGAAAGATCGCGTGCGATGCGTGGTGGAGGGTGTTGTCGAGATCGAACAGCCACACCGGCGTGCCGGTGCGGGGCCGGCTGCGCGACACGCGCCGGCGCAGCACGGCAGGCGGCAGGCGCGCGCCGGACGGGGCCGGTGCGGCTTGCGTGCGGCGCATGCTCAGTGCGAGCGGATCATCGTGCCGAACGGCTGCTCGGTCAGGATTTCCAGCAGCACCGAGTGCTCGATCCGGCCGTCGACGATGTGCACCGACTTCACGCCGCTCTTCGCTGCGTCGAGCGCCGACGAGATCTTCGGCAGCATGCCGCCGGAGATCGTGCCGTCCTCGAACAGCGCGTCGATCTCGCGCGCGGACAGATCGGTGAGCAGGTTGCCTTCCTTGTCCATCACGCCCGGGATGTTGGTCATCATCACGAGCTTCTCGGCGTTCAGCACCGTCGCGAGCTTGCCGGCGACCAGGTCGGCGTTGATGTTGTACGACAGGCCGTCCTCGCCGCAGCCGATCGGCGAGATCACCGGGATGAACGCGTCGTCCTGCAGCGCCTTCACGACCGCCGGGTTGATCGTCTCGACCTCGCCGACCTGGCCGATGTCGATGTACTGGCCCGGATGCTCGCGGTCCGGCATCAGCAGCTTGCGCGCGTGGATCAGGCCGCCGTCCTTGCCGGTCAGGCCGACCGCGTGGCCGCCGAAGTGGTTGATCAGCATGACGATGTCCTGCTGCACTTCGCCGCCGAGCACCCATTCGACGACTTCCATCGTCTCTTCGTCGGTGACGCGCATGCCCTGGATGAAGGTGCCCTGCTTGCCGATCTTCTTCAGCGCCTGATCGATCTGCGGACCGCCGCCGTGGACGATCACCGGGTTGATGCCGACCAGCTTCAGCAGGATCACGTCGCGCGCGAAGCCCTGCTTGAGCCGCTCTTCCGTCATCGCGTTGCCGCCGTATTTGATCACGATGGTCTTGCCGTGGTAGCGGCGGATATACGGCAGCGCCTCCGCGAGGATTTCGGCTTTCAGCGTGGGGGCGATCTGCGAGAGGTCGATGGGCTCGGACATGGCGGCGGCTCTGGCTGGGAACGGTTGAAACAGGGCGAATTGTACAGGAGTGGCGCAGCGCAGCATCCGGTTTTTCGGGGGCGGAAACGGTGGCCGCCCAAGGGGGCAGGGCGGCCGGCGGGCGCCGGCCCGCCGTGGCGACGCGGGTTGGGCGAACGGTTCCAGGTACCCGGCGAACGGCCGCGTTGGCCGGATGGCCGGCGCGCAAAATCCGTCCGGCGCGTTATGCTTGAACCGTTGCGCGCCACCGCGCCTTTCGCCTGCCGCCTGGCCATGACCGATTCCTCCGCCGCCCACCGTTCCGCGCCGCCGCGCGCCCGCTGTCCGCGCTGTGGCCGTATCTTCGATTGCGGCGCGCACAGCCAGCCGTTCGTCTGCTGGTGCGCGGCGATGCCGGGCCTGCCCGCCGGCGCGCAGCCCGCGCTCGGCGCGCGCTGCCTGTGCCCGGAATGCCTCGCGGACGACATCGCCCGGCGCGTGTCGGCGGCGCAGGGCTAAACGGGTAAACTGCGCGGATGCAACGAATCACTACTACCGGCCGCGTCAACCTGAGCCACCTGTTCTGGCTCCGCAATCTGGCCATCGTCGGCCAGCTCGTGACGATCGGCGTCGTCCAGACCTTTTTCGGCGTTCATCTTCCGCTGCCCGCGATGCTGATGGTCATCGCGCTCGAAGTCGTGTTCAACGCGCTGACCTGGGTGCGCGTGCTGCGCGCGCGGCCCGAGACCGATTTCGAGCTGCTCGGCCAGCTGTGGGTGGATCTCGGCGCACTGTCGGCGCTGCTGTTCCTGTCGGGCGGCACCACCAACCCGTTCGTGACGCTGTACCTGCCGTCGCTCGCGATCGCGGCGGCGGTGCTGCCGTGGCATCTGATGATCTGGCTCGCGGCGTTCGCGGTCGCGTGCTATGCGTCGCTCGCGTTCGATTCGGTGCCGCTCAACATGGACAACCCGGCGAACCTGTTCGATTATTTCCGCACCGGGATGTGGGTGAACTTCATGGTCAGCGTCGGCCTGATCGCGTGGTTCGTCGCGCGGATGTCGAGCGCGCTGCGCCAGCACGACGCGGCGCTCGGCGAGGCGCAGCAGCGCCTGTTGCGCGACGAGCGGGCGGTCGCGCTCGGTGTGCAGGCGGCGACCGTCGCGCACGAGATGGGCACGCCGCTGTCGACCATCGCGATGCTCACCGAGGAATTGCGCGACGCCGCGCGCACCGACCCGGGGCTCGCCCGCTACGAGGCCGATCTCACGGTGCTCGACGACCAGATGACGCTCTGCCGGTCGGCACTCGCGCGCTTGCGCAGCCGCGCGAGCGCGCCGTCGAGCCGCCAGCCGGTGGACGACTGGCTCGACACCTTCGTCGAGCATTGGCGGCTGCGGCATCCGCACGTGCAGTTCGAATTGCTCGGCCGGCGCCCGACGGGCATCGCGCTCGACGATCCGGTGGCCGCCGGCCAGATCCTGACGATCCTGCTCGACAATGCCGCGCGCGCGAGCCCGCAGTGGGTGACGCTCGCCGCGAAGGCCACGCGCGACGGCGCGGCGGACGGCATCGAATTCGACGTATGCGACGACGGCCCCGGCATTCCGGTTGCGCTGCGCGAGTCGCTCGGCGCGATGCCGGTCGACAGCACGCAGGGCGGCCACGGCGTCGGCCTGTATCTGGCATTCAGCGCGGCGGCGCGGCTCGGCGGCGACATCGAGCTGGCCGACCTGACGCCGCGCGGCACCCGGGCCGTGCTGCGCCTGCCCGTTGCGCGCCACGTGGCCCCCGCCACGCGGCCCAGCCCCAACATGACTGACGGAGAAAACTCATGAGCGACAACAATTTCCTGGTGATCGACGACAACGAGGTATTTGCCAGCACGCTCGCGCGCGGCCTCGAGCGTCGCGGCTACGCGGTCCAGCAGGCGCACGACAAGGAGGCGGCGCTCAAGCTCGCGGCGTCGGCCCGGTTCCAGTTCATCACCGTCGACCTGCATCTCGGCGAGGATTCGGGCCTGAGCCTGATCGCGCCGCTGTGCGACCTGCAGCCGGACGCGCGGATTCTCGTGCTGACCGGCTATGCGAGCATCGCGACCGCCGTGCAGGCGGTGAAGGACGGCGCGGACAACTATCTGGCGAAGCCCGCGAACATCGAGTCGATCCTCGCCGCGCTGCAGACCAACGCGACCGAGGTGCAGGCCGAGGAAGCGCTCGAGAATCCGGTCGTGCTGTCGGTCGATCGCCTCGAGTGGGAGCACATCCAGCGCGTGCTCGCAGAGAACAACAACAACATCTCGGCGACCGCACGCGCGCTCAACATGCACCGCCGCACGCTGCAGCGCAAGCTCGCGAAGAAGCCGGTGCGGCAGTAACGCGCTGCGCGCTTGCCGGTCGCGCGCGCCCGGCGCGTCGCGCGGGCCGGCCCGGCATGCGGCTTCGCGCGGCAGCCGATGAAAAAACGGGCGGCCCGCCGGGCCGCCCGTTTGCATTGCGCGATGCGCAGGCGCGTTACAGCACGTAGCGCGACAGGTCTTCGTCCTGCGCGACTTCGCCGAGCGCACGGTTGACGTAGGCCGCGTCGATCGTCACGCGCTCGCCGGCATGGTTGCCGGCCGAGAACGACACTTCCTCGAGCAGCTTCTCGATCACCGTGTACAGGCGCCGCGCGCCGATGTTCTCGGTCTTCTCGTTGACCGAGAACGCGATCTCCGCGAGGCGCCGGATGCCGTCCTCGGCAAATTCGAGCTCGACGTCCTCGGTCGCGAGGAGCGCCTGATACTGCTTGACGAGGCTCGCGTCGGTCGCGACCAGAATCGCCTCGAAGTCCTTCACCGACAGCGAATCCAGCTCGACGCGGATCGGGAAGCGGCCCTGCAGCTCCGGAATCAGGTCGCTCGGCTTCGCGAGATGGAACGCGCCGCTCGCGATGAACAGGATGTGATCGGTCTTCACCATCCCGTACTTCGTGTTGATCGTCGTGCCTTCGACCAGCGGCAGCAGGTCGCGCTGCACGCCCTGGCGCGACACCTCGCCACCGCCGCCTTCGTGGTTGCGCGACGTGATCTTGTCGATTTCGTCGAGGAACACGATGCCGTTCTGCTCGACGTTCTGCACGGCCTTCGTCTTCACTTCCTCTTCGTTGAGCATCTTCGCCGCTTCCTCGTCCGTCAGCAGCTTCAGCGCTTCGTTGATCTTCACCTTGCGGCGCGTCTTCTTGCCGCTGCCCAGGTTCGAGAACATCGAGCGGATCTGCTCGGTCATCTCCTCCATGCCCGGCGGCGCCATGATGTCCATGCCGATCGTCGGCTGCTCGAGGTCGAGCTCGATTTCCTTGTCGTCGAGCTGGCCTTCGCGCAGGCGCTTGCGGAACGTCTGGCGGGTCGCGTTGTTGTCGTCGTTCGCATGCTCGGCGTTCGAGCCGAAGCCGACCGCGCGCGGCTGCGGCAGCAGGATGTCGAGGACGCGGTCCTCGGCCTGGTCCGTCGCCTTGCTGCGCACCTTGCGCATTTCCGCCTCGCGGGTCTGCTTGACCGAGATCTCGATCAGGTCGCGCACGATGCTGTCGACGTCGCGGCCGACGTAGCCGACCTCGGTGAACTTGGTCGCCTCGATCTTGATGAACGGCGCGTCGGCGAGCTTGGCCAGGCGCCGCGCGATTTCCGTCTTGCCGACGCCCGTCGGCCCGATCATCAGGATGTTCTTCGGCGTGATTTCCTGGCGCAGTGGCTCGGCGACCTGCTGGCGGCGCCAGCGGTTGCGCAGCGCGACCGCGACGGCCTTCTTCGCGTTGTCCTGGCCGATGATGTGCTTGTCGAGTTCCGAGACGATCTCGGCAGGGGTCATGGTGCTCATTGCGCTGTCCTTACTCGATCGTTTCGATCACGCGGTTGTGGTTCGTGTAGATGCACATGTCGCCGGCGATCTCGAGCGCCTTCTCGACGATCTCGCGCGGCGACAGCTCGGTGTTGTCGGCGAGCGCGCGGGCCGCGGCCTGCGCATACGCGCCGCCCGAGCCGATCGCGCAGATCCCGCCTTCCGGGTCGAGCACATCGCCGTTGCCGGTGATGACGAGCGTCGTGCTTGCGTCGGCCGTGATCAGCATTGCCTCCAGGCGGCGCAGCATCCGGTCGGTGCGCCAGTCCTTCGCGAGCTCGACGGCCGCGCGCGTCAGGTTGCCCTGGTGCTTCTCGAGCTTCGCCTCGAAGCGGTCGAGCAGAGAGAACGCATCGGCGGTGCCGCCCGCGAAGCCGACTAGTACCTGGTTGTTGTAGATGCGCCGCACTTTCCGCGCGCCGCCCTTCATGACGATATTGCCGAGCGTCACCTGGCCGTCGCCGCCGAGCGCGACTTGGTCGCCGCGTCGGACGGAAACGATGGTCGTGCCGTGAAATTGCTCCATCTGCGTTCCTCGATAAAAGCGGGGGGGAGGCGGCAGCGCGCCGCGCCGCCGCGTGAATCCCGGTGCGCCGAAGCCAGCCGTCCGGCGCGCATTCGTTTTATTTTAGGGCGCACGCCGCGATATCAAGAGCGCGGCCGGGACGATTTGGACGAGGAAAAACAAAAAGCGCGCGGAAGTCCGCGCGCTTTCGTGAAGCAGCGTGTCTTGGCGGAACGCCGGCCGTTCAGTCGCCGAACAGCTTCTGGCGCAGCTCGCGGCGCTCCTGCGCCTCGAGCGACAGCGTGGCGGTCGGCCGCGCGATCAGGCGCGGAATGCCGATCGGCTCGCCGGTTTCTTCGCACCAGCCGTAATCGCCGGCTTCGATGCGGGCGAGCGATTGCTGAACCTTCTTCAGGAGCTTGCGCTCGCGATCGCGCGTACGCAGTTCGAGCGCGTGCTCTTCCTCGATCGTCGCGCGGTCGGCGGGATCGGGAACGATCACCGTCTCGCGGAGGTTCTCGGTCGTCTGGCCCGCATTGTGGAGAATTTCCGCCTGCAATTGTTCGAGCCGAGCTTTGAAGAAGGCGAGCTGATCCTCATTCATGTAATCCTTGTCGCTCATCTTCAGGATTTCGGCTTCGGTCAAGAGTTTCTTAGTCATCTGCTTGCTTCTTCAATGTGCGGCAAATCACAGATATTGCCTGCACTTTGGGATTACCCGCAACTGCGCGCACGATGTGCGATGCGCGGCGGCGGGGCCGAAAGCCTCTGGAAACCGGTTCTCAAATGCCGGGACATGCCCGGCGCCGACTTGCGCGCGCGGCGAACCGGTGTGCTGCGCGGCAGGTCGCATCGGTCGCGGCCCGGGTAGGGTGCACGCGATCCGGAGCGGGTGCGATTCCCGGATATTTGTTCTGCAAGAACCGGGCCTGTTTTATGCCGCTTTCCAGCGGGCACGTATTGTAACTGAATCGCAAGCCTGCGCCGTATCGGGTCGATCCCCCGTCGGCTGCGCCAATATCTTGAAAATATAACCTGCAAATCGCGAAAAAGCGATGACGGTAAAACCGCCGTGTGCATGCGACACCGTGCCGCCCGACTGCCGGCGCGGCGGCAGTTGGCGCATGACGCGCAGCGGTGCGGGCCGGAGGAGCGGGCGCGCGGCGCGTCCGCTTCAGGCCCGCGCTGCGCGCGCGGGCGTCACGCGAGGCAGGCGTCGAGACCGTCGGTGATGAGATCCTGCGGCAGGTCCACGCCGATGAACACCATCTTGTTGGTCTTCTTCTCGGCCGGCAGCCACTTCGACGCGAGGTCGCTGCCCATCATCTGGTGCACGCCCTGGAACACGACCTTGCGGTCGACGCCCTTCATGAACAGCACGCCCTTGTAGCGCAGCATCCGCTCGCCGTAGATCTGCAGGATGCCGCCGAGGAAGTCCTCGAGCTTGTTCGGATCGAACGGGCGGTCGTTGCGGTAGACGAACGACTTGATCTTGTCGTCGTGGTGCGCGTGATGATGGTGATGCCCGTGATCGTGATCGTGGTCGCAATGGCCGTGATCGTGATCGCAATGCGCATGATCGTGGCCATGGTCATGGCCGTGGTGCGGGTGCGCGTGATCGTCTTCCGCGAGGAAATCCGGATCGATCTCGAGCTTCGCGTTCAGGTTGAAGCCGCGCAGGTCGAAGATCTCCTTGATGTCCGCGTCGCCGAAGTTGACGACCTTGACCGTCGCCTTCGGGTTCATGTGCAGCAGGCGGTGCTTGAGCGCGGCGAGCGTCTGGTCGTCGACGAGGTCGGACTTCGTGAGGAACAGGCGGTCTGCGAAGCCGACCTGGCGCTGCACGACCTCGTGCTCGTCGAGCTGCGCGTCGGCGTGCTTCACGTCGACGAGCGTGATGATCGCGTCGAGTAGGAAGTCGTCGGCGATCTCGCTGTCGATGAAGAAGGTCTGCGCGACCGGGCCCGGGTTCGCGAGGCCGGTCGTCTCGATCACCACGCGGTCGAAGCCGAGCTTGCCGTCGCGCTTTTTCGCGGCGAGCTCGCCGAGCGCGCGCGCGAGGTCGCCGCGGATCGTGCAGCAGATGCAGCCGTTGCTCATCTGGATGATCTGCTCCTGCGTGTCCTGCACGAGGATCTCGTTGTCGATGTTTTCCTCGCCGAACTCGTTTTCGATCACGGCGATCTTCATGCCGTGCTGTTCGTTCAGGATGCGCTTGAGCAGCGTCGTCTTGCCGCTGCCGAGGAAGCCGGTGAGGATGGTGACGGGAATGGCCATGTCGATCGCCTGTGGTTCGTGAATCGGGGTCGGGGTCAAAACCAGATGAAGGTTGCGCCGGCGGCCCGGGGGCCGGACGCACAACCATTCATTGAAACATACCTGTCAAGCGCCCGCTGCCGGCCGAATGGCCGACGGGCGCGGCTGGCAGCGCAGATCGGGGCGTTCAGACGATTTGCAACAGCAGCCCCTTCAAATATTCGCCTTCCGGAAACGCGGCCAGCAGCGGGTGGTCGACGCCCGCGCCGAGCCGCTTCAGGATGCGCGCGTCGACCTTCGCGTCGGCGGCCGCGCCCGCGACGATCTTCTGGAACAGGTCCATGTCGATCGCGCCGGAGCACGAGTAGGTGAACAGCAGGCCGCCCGGACGCAGCAGCTTGAAGCCGCTCAGGTTGATGTCCTTGTACGCGCGCGCCGCGCGGTCGACGCTGTCGCGCGTCGGCGCGAATTTCGGCGGGTCGAGCACGATCAGGTCGAAGCGTTCGCCTTCGTCGACGAGGCGGCGCAGCGTCTTGAACGCGTCCGCGTCGAGCCAGGTCGCGCGCGATGCGTCGAAGCCGTTCGCCACCACGTTCTGCTGCGCGATCGCGAGCGCGTCGCCCGACGAGTCGATCGACACGACACGCGCAGCGCCCCCCTTCATCGCGGCGAGCGAGAAGCCGCCGGTGTAGCAGAAGCAGTTCAGCACGTCGCGCTCGCGCGCGTATTGCGCGACCAGCGCGCGGTTGTCGCGCTGGTCGACGTAGAAGCCGGTCTTGTGGCCGTTGAGCACGTCGACGTGATAGCGCACGCCGTTCTCGTTCGTGATCAGCGTCGCGGGCGGCGGGTCGCCCGCCAGCACGCCGGTCGTCTGCTCGAGACCTTCCTTTTCGCGGATCGACACGTCCGAACGCTCGTAGACGTTCGGGCAGCCGGTCGCGCCGACCAGCGCGGCGACGATCGCGTCCTTCCACGCTTCGACACCCGCCGCCATGAACTGGCAGACGAGCTGGCCGCGCGGCGTGGCGCCGGCCGCGGCGGTTTGCTCCGCGGCGTCGCCCGACGGGAGGGGCGCCTCGACGTAGTAATCGACGATCAGCCCCGGCAGCCCGTCGGCTTCGCCGAACACGAGCCGCACCGCGCCCGTGCCGGTCACCATCGCCTGGCGATGCGCGACCGCACGCTGCACGCGTCGCTTGAAGAACGCGTGATCGACCGGCTCGTTCTCGTCGAAGCTCCACACGCGCACGCGGATCTGCGAGTGCGGGCTGTACGCGCCGCGCGCGAGAAAGCGGCCGTCGTGCGCGCGCACGATGACGGTCGCGCCGGAGGCCGGCTTGCCGTCGACCCGGTCGATCGCGTTGGCGTAGATCCACGGATGGCGGCGCAACAGCGATTTGTCCTTGGACGGTTTGAGCGTAACGGTATGCATGGCTGGTTCGGATAAGGCCGCGTCCGTCGGGGACTTTCCCGGAGCGTCGGGCGCGGCGGAGACAATCGGAAACGACGGCGCGTCAGTCGCGCTTTTTCGCGCGCGGATGCGCGCTGTCGTAAATCTTTGCGAGATGCTGGAAATCGAGCGACGTATACACCTGTGTCGCCGAGATGCTCGCGTGGCCGAGCAGCTCCTGCACGGCGCGCAGGTCGCCGCTCGATTGCAGCACGTGCGTCGCGAACGAGTGGCGCAGCACGTGCGGATGGACGTTCGCCGGAATCCCGGCCGCGCGCGCCGCGCGCTTCACGCGCTCGCGCACCACGCCCGGCGACATCCGGTTGCCGCGCACCGACAGGAACAGCGGATGCGGATCGTGCGTGACGAATTCGCCGCGCACCGCGAGCCATGCGCGGAGCGCATCGATCGCCTTGCGGCCGACCGGCACCTTGCGCTCCTTGTTGCCCTTGCCGCGCACGGTCACCTCGGCTTCGGCGAGATCGATCCAGCCTTCGGAGCGATAGCCGCCGGCCTCCGTGTAGGCGGCGTCGAGGCCGACCAGCTCGGCGAGCCGCAGGCCCGACGAGTAGAACAGCTCGATGATCGCGTGGTCGCGGATGCCTTCGGTCGTGTCCGGCAGCGGCGTGTCCATCAGCGTCGCGGCGGCGTCGACCGACAGCGCCTTCGGCAGCGTCTTCGGGCGTTTCGGCGCGCGTACCGCGGCGACCGGATTGGCGGGCATCTCGACCTGCTGCGCGAGCCAGCGGTAGAACGCCCGCCACGCGGACAGCCGGTGCGAGATCGAGCGCGCCGACAGTCCGCCCGCATGCGCGCGCGCGACCGCGCCGCGCACGTCGGCCGCGCCCAGCGTCTCGAGCGGACGCGCGCCCGCGAGCTTGCGCAGCTCGTCGAGCTCGTGCGCGTACGCGCGCAGCGTGTGATCCGACAGCTGCCTGACGTGCTTCAGGTTCGACAGGTAGGCGGCGATCGGGTCGTCGGTCATCGTGCGCGAAACCTCAGTGCGGCAGGAGGCGCGTGAGCGCGGCGCTCGCGAGCGAGCCGATCTGCGTGAGGAAATCGGTCGCCATGCCGTCATGGAAACGGCGCGGGTCCGGCGAGCCGAGCACGAGCATCCCGAACGCAGGCGCATCGGCGGCCGCCTGCGGCGCGCGCAGCGCGAGCAGCGCGACCGACGCAGCCGGGCCGTCGGCCGGCCGCCCGGCGGTGCCGTCTGCCGCGCTCGCGACCGACGCGGCTGCGGCGGGGGCCAGCCACTGTGCGGCCTCGAAGCCGGCGTTCGCGCCGCAGTAAGGCGCGATGAGGCCGTTTGCGAACAGCCGCACCTCTTCGCCGACGTGGCGCGCGAATTCCGCCTGCGCGTAGGTGTCGGCGACGTCCCAGAGGCGCAGCGCCGTCTGCGGTACGTCGAACACGTCGGCGAGCCCGTCGGCGATCACGCGCGGCAGCGCGTACGGATCGCGCTCGGCGATCACGCGCGCGGTCCAGCTGTTGAATTTCACCGTGAGGCCGTCGTTTTCATGGCCGTAGCGCAACAGCTCGGCCAGACGGCGCTCCAGGTGCTTGTTCTTGTCGCGCAGCATGTCCATCTGCCGTTCCTGCAGCGAAATCGCCGCCTTGCCGTACGGGTTCGCGAGACGGATCGTGGCGAGCAGCTCGGCGTGCTGCGCGAAGAATTCGGGGGTGGCGAGCAGGTAGTCGGCGACTTCGCGATCGTTCATGTGGCAGGGGAGGCTCATTCAGGGCAATCAGGGAATCAGGCGGGCAGGTCGATCTCGCCTTCGAAAACGGTCGCGGCGGGCCCGGCCATCAACAGCGGCGCGGCTTCGTCGCGCGCGCCGTCCCAGTCGATCGTCAGCGTGCCGCCGTGCGTGTGGACCGTGACGGGCGAATCGAGCAGCCCGCGCCGGATGCCGGCGGCCACCGCCGCGCATGCGCCGGTGCCGCACGCGAGGGTTTCGCCCGCGCCGCGCTCGTAGACGCGCAGCTTCACTTCGTGACGCGACACGATCTGCATGAAGCCGGCGTTGACCCGCTGCGGAAAGCGCGGATGCAGCTCGACGAGCGGCCCTTCGGCGTGCACCGGGTACGCTTCGGCGTCGTCGACGATCTGCACCGCGTGCGGGTTGCCCATCGACACGGTCGAGATCCAGCGCGTCGCGCCGTTCACGTCGAGCGGCCAGAGCGTGTCGCGGCCTTCCGGGCGGCCTTCGAGGCCGGCCGCGTCGAACGGCACGCGCTCGGGCGCGAACACCGGCGCCCCCATGTCGACGATCACTTCGCCGTTGTCCTGCATCGTCAGCGTGATGACGCCGTGCTTCACTTCGACGCGCACGCTGCGCTTGTCGGTCAGGTGCCTGTCGCGCACGAACTTGACGAAGCAGCGCGCGCCGTTGCCGCAGTGCTCGACCTCGCCGCCGTCGCAGTTGAAGATCCGGTACTTGAAGTCCGCGCCGTCGACGGTCGGCTGCTCGACGAGCAGCAGCTGGTCGGCGCCGATGCCGAAATGACGATCGGCGAGCGCGCGCACCTGCGCTTCCGTGAGCGCGAGCGCGCGGGTGTAGCCGTCGAGCACGACGAAGTCGTTGCCCGCGCCATGCATCTTGGTGAACGAGAGTTTCACGTTGTCCCGCAATTCCTTGGCAATTGAGGCGCGCGGCGCGAGCGGGGCGCCCGCCCGCGGCAGCCGGATGGCCCGCTTTTTCGCGCAGGCCCAAACGCGAATGATACATGCAGCGCCGGGGGCCGTCCCGGGCTGCCGGCGCGCGGGGCGGCAGCAGGTCGGCATCGCGCGTTGGCCGATCGGCGCGTTGTGGGGCGCACGGCGGCGCGATTACTCTGGCCGGGCATCCATCGCCCGATGGAGCGAAATCCGCGGCCGGGCGTGCGGTCCGGGCGGCGCTTGCCGGATTGACGTCGAGCCGGCCTGTATGTATAGTGAAACGCTACGCTATACAGCCAGGTCGGCGGCCGCAACGACTCGAATGCGGGAGGCCAATGATCAAGTCATGGCAACACAAGGGACTGGAAGCGTTCTTTTTCGATGGAAGCCGGGCGGGCATCAGGCCCGACCATGCGCCGAAGTTGCGGCGTCAGCTCGCCAGGCTCGATGCGGCCGAATCGCCGCAGGACATGAACGTGCCGGGCTGGAATCTGCATGGTCTCGCGGGCGGGCTGGCCGGCCACTACGCCGTCAAGGTCAACGGCAACTGGAGGCTGACGTTCGGGTTCGAAGGAACCGACGCCGTCCTAGGGCCTGTTCACGCTAATAACGGGCTTGCGCTGGCCGCCAGAAGGGCCGAGCGCGAGGAATGCGACGAAGCGAATACTCGACGTATTCGCGAGGAGCATGACGCGGCGATCGGCCCTTCTGGCGGCCAGCCCCACGAAGGAATTTTTCAAAGACAGGGGAACGAGCCTTGCCGGCCGCATTGCGGCGTCGGTCGTCGCTTGTTTGGCTCGGCCAAACGGCGCTCCTCCCTCCTTGCACGCGCCCGCAGGAAGTCCCCTTGGGGGACAGCCGGCAAGGCTCGTTCGCAAGCCCGTTATTAGCGTGAACAGGCCCTAGTCGATTACCTGGACTATCACTGAGGTACGTCAAACATGATTCGCATGTTCAATCCGCCGCATCCGGGCGAAACGCTCCGGGAGGACATCCTTCCGTCGCTCGGCCTGACCGTGACCGAGGCCGCCGCGCAGCTTGGCGTGACGCGCGCAGCCCTGTCCCGCGTGCTGAACGGTCGCGCCGCGATCTCGCCTGAAATGGCGCTGCGCATCGAGGGGTGGCTCGGAGAGGAAAACGGCGGGCGCGCCGATCTCTGGCTGTCGCAGCAAGCCGCGTACGACCTCTGGCAGGCGCGCGCGAAGGGCATGCCGAAGGTCATGCGCGCGCCGGCGCGCGCGTGACGCCGCCCGCGCGGCCCGCTCAGTAGACGCCCGGCTCGCCGGGCGGACGGGTCTTGAAGCGCTTGTGGACCCAATAGTATTGCTCGGGCAGCAGCGGGATCTGCTCTTCGAGGAACGCGTTCATCCGGCGCGCGTCCAGGTCGTCGTCGCCGGTCGGGTAGTCGGCCCACGGCTTGAACACCTTGAGCCGGTAGCCCTTGTAGTTCGGCAGCACCTCGCCGATGAACGGCACCACCTGCGCGCGGCCCGTCTTCGCGAGCCGGCCCACCGCGGTCAGCGTGCAGGCGGGCACGCCGAAGAACGGCACGAAGGTCGAGTTGCGGACCCCGTAATCCATGTCGGCGCCGAGCATCACCGGCTTGCGGTCGCGCAGCCAGCGCAGCACGACGCGCGCGCTCTCGGCGCGGCCGACCATCTCGGCGTCGAACCGCCCGCGGGCGCGTTTTGCCTCGGCTTCGAGGATCGTGTTCGAGAACGGCTGGTACAGCGAGCCGCAGCGGCGCTGCAGCGAACGGTTGAGCCAGAGCGAGCCGGCCTCGATGCCGACGAAGTGCAGCCCGAGGAACAGCGTGGGCGGCAGGTCCGGATCGGTGAGGTCCACCGCGCTGTCGATCTGGATCAGCTTCTCGAGCTTCTTCTCGGAGCCGAACCATTGCACGCTGCGTTCGACGTAGCTGCGGATCGCATGGCGGAAATGCAGCCCGGCGATTTCCTCGCGGCGCGCGTCGCTCCACTCGGGAAAACAGAGTTTCAGATTGGTATGTACGATGCGCTTTCGCCGGCTCGGGATCTGGTACAGCAGCCAGCCCAGACCGTCGCCGAAACGGGCCGTCAGGCCGTACGGCAGCAGGGCGAGCAGCTTCAGGAAACCGATGGCGAGATGCGTGCCGAGGCGGCCTAGCATGCGAAACCTCCGTCGATCCGGCGGGCCGGCGCGTTGCAATGAGGGTTGAGTGACAGCGGAAGATACGACACGGGCAACGCTCTGTGACAATTCTGGAAACCCGCTATAATACGGGCTTCGCCGAGTTAACTGACAACTTGCGGGGCGAAGCCGGCTGGCGCGAAGCGCGCTCTCCGGCAGGGTTGATCCGCTAAAGCGTCGCCGCTTCAGGCTAACCAGAAGCTGGCTACGTGAACTCAACCGTAACCAAACAGGAGCCTGAAAAAGTGGCAAACGATTATCTCTTTACGTCCGAGTCCGTCTCTGAAGGCCATCCGGACAAGGTCGCGGACCAGATCTCGGACGCGATTCTCGACGCCATCCTCGCGCAAGACAAATACTCCCGCGTTGCCGCCGAAACGCTGTGCAACACGGGTCTCGTCGTGCTGGCCGGTGAAATCACCACGACGGCCAACATCGACTACATCCAGATCGCGCGCGACACCATCAAGCGCATCGGCTACGACAACACCGATTACGGCATCGACTACAAGGGCTGCGCGGTGCTCGTCGCATACGACAAGCAATCGCCGGACATCGCGCAGGGCGTGGACCGTGCGCATGACAACAACCTCGATCAGGGCGCGGGCGACCAGGGCCTGATGTTCGGCTACGCGTGCGACGAGACGCCGGAACTGATGCCGCTGCCGATCTACCTGTCGCACCGCCTCGTCGAGCGCCAGGCGAACCTGCGCCGCGACGGCCGTCTGCCGTGGCTGCGTCCGGACGCGAAGTCGCAAGTCACGATCCGCTACGAAAACGGCAAGCCGCACTCGATCGACACCGTCGTGCTGTCGACGCAGCACGCGCCGGAAATCGAGCTGTCCACGCTGCGCGAAGCGGTGATCGAGGAAATCATCAAGCCGACGCTGCCGGCCGACCTGATCAAGGGCGACATCAAGTTCCTGGTGAACCCGACCGGCCGGTTCGTGATCGGCGGCCCGCAAGGCGACTGCGGCCTGACCGGCCGCAAGATCATCGTCGACACCTACGGCGGTGCAGCGCCGCACGGCGGCGGCGCGTTCTCGGGCAAGGATCCGTCGAAGGTCGACCGCTCGGCCGCGTACGCAGGCCGCTACGTCGCGAAGAACATCGTCGCGGCAGGCCTTGCGTCGCGCTGCCTGATCCAGGTGTCGTACGCGATCGGCGTCGCGCAGCCGACCTCGGTGATGGTCAACACGTTCGGCACCGGCCGCGTGTCGGACGCAACGATCACGAAGCTGGTGCGCGAGCACTTCGATCTGCGTCCGAAGGGCATCGTCCAGATGCTCGACCTGCTGCGCCCGATCTACGAAAAGACCGCCGCTTACGGCCACTTCGGCCGCGAAGAGCCGGAATTCTCGTGGGAAGCGACCGACAAGGCGCTCGCACTGGCCGAAGCCGCCGGCGTGGAGCCGGCAGTGCAGGTCGCGTAAGCATCGCGCGCCGCACGGCAACAAAAAACCCCGGCCTGGCCGGGGTTTTTTGTTTGGGGCGGGCATTGGCGCGGGGGCGGCATCGTGTGCCGGCCCGATGCGCGATGCGCGTGGCCGTCGCGGCGTTTATCGTGCGCCGAACGCGAACCAGCCGGCGCTTGCCGCGAGGCGGCGCGGACGGTTGACGCGGCGTTGCGGCCCCTGCGCGCGGCGCAGTTCGAGCACGCGCAGCGACGACGGCTTCTGCAGCAGCGAGCGCAGGCCGTTGCGGCGTGCGATCGCGTGCGTGCTCATCATCGACAGGAACGCGTGGAACCACGCACGGATGCCGTCGAGCCGGGCGTGCTGCTGCGCCTGCTCGGCAAGCGCCTGCGCCCGCGTGCGATGGTGACGCAGCGCGCGCATCGCACGATGCGGAGCGGAGGGCACCACGCGCTTCGCGGCGCGGCTGAGACGGGAGGTCAGGCGGAATGGCATGTGAACGGTACTTCGCTTGAGTAATGTCGCGCTCATGGCGCGCGGGAATGTAAGCAGCCTTATCGGGCGCAGCGCATGTTACCGAACCGCGCCGCGTCGCGCGCCCGCCAGAATTGACAGGCTCGCGCAGGCTACAGGCGATTCGTGACGCGCAAAAGTCGCGGATAACCCTTGTGCCGCAACGCGCGCGGCGTGTTCCGGCGCGGCTGCGAGGGCGTCCGGGCGATCCGTGCGTCCTTTGCGTTAGATCAAGTGGCGCACCGGCAATTCCCGGGGCCGGATGCAGATGCCGCGCGCACCATCCGGCTCCGTTTTACAATCGAAACATTCACAAGAAATACATCGAGCATCCCATGTCTTCATTGCAGTCGGAATCGATTCGTGCGCAGGTCGCGGAACTGCGCGAGCGCGGCTTCGTCGTGTCGCCCGGGCTCGTCAGCGCCGAGCAGTGCGCGGCGCTGAAGCGCGTCGCCGAGCGCCAGTTGCAGGACGCGGCGCAACCGGTCGAATTCGAGGCCGATCTTCGTTATCCGGGGGCGCCCGAGTCGAAACACGCGCCCGGCGGCCACACGGTGCGGCGGCTGCTCGACGCGTACGCGCGCGATCCGGCGTTTGCCGCGCGCGCGACCGCGCCCGAGATCGGCGAGTGGATGCGGGTCTATTTCGGCGAGCAGCCAGTGCTGTCGCGCGCGCATCACAACTGCATGATGACGAAGCACCCCGCCTACGGCAGCCTGACCGGCTGGCATCGCGACGTGCGCTATTGGTCGTTCGAGCGGCCGGACCTGGTGTCGGTGTGGCTCGCGCTGGGGCCGGAGACCGACGAGAACGGCGCGCTGTGGCTCGTGCCGGGGTCGCATGGCGCGGAATTCGGGCCGGAGAGTTTCGATGCCGCGAAGTTCTTCCGCAGCGACCTGCCGGTCAACCGGACGGTGCTCGACGCCGCGGTGTGCCCGACGCTGAAGGCGGGCGACGTGGTGTTCTTCCACTGCAACACCCTGCATTCGGCGGGCCAGAACCGCTCGGACCAGGTGAAGTTCTCGCTCGTGTTCACCTATCACGGCGCGAGCAACCGGCCGCTCGAGGGCACGCGCTCCACGTCGAAGCCGGAAGTGCCGTTCTGACCGGAGCCGTGCGGCGCGCGAGTCGCGCCGCCGCACCGGCGCGGGTCAGCGCTTGCTGCCTGGCACGGTGAGGCCGATCAGGCCGGCGAGCGTCGCGGCCACGCCGCCGGCGATCAGCAGGATCGTCTTGGTCGACGGCGAGCCGGTCAGCACGCGTGCGACGTCGTCGTTGATCGAATGAAACGACTGGCCGCCGAAATACAGCAGCACGACGCCGCCGACGAGCAGCGCAACCGAGATAGCCCGGGTCATACAAGCCTCGCTGAAACGATGAATCAAGACGCCGGAGTGTAAGGCGAGCGGCAGCATCGCGTCCATCGCCGCGCGCACGCGCGCATGGGGCGATGGCGCTTGCGCTTCACGCAACGGGCGCAAGCGCGGCGATGCCGGAGCGTTGTCGCCTGTATTTTGCGATCCAGGCGGACGAACGCGCCGCGACCGGTCTGCGCAGAGAAACGCTGCGGCAATCCGTGGGAAAGGGCATTCACCGGGCGGCCTGCCCCACGAAGGAATTTTTCAAAGGCAGGGGAACGAGCGTTGCCGGCCGCATTGCGGCGCGCGGGCGGCGCGCGCCGCCCCGCCGCCGCGGCGGGATCGCGCCGTCAGATCAGCGCGGGGAGACCTTCGACCAGCAGCATCGCGACCCCGACGCCGAGGATCGCACCGATCACGCGCAGCAGGTTGTGGCGGAACCGCGTGTGGCACGGCACGGCGCCGAGGAACAGCGCGCCGGCAAGCGCCATCGGGATGAGCAGGATAAAGTCGCCGATCGTGAAATAGGTGGTCATGCGTGTCTCCGGTATTTGTTTTGGCCACCTCGCGGATGCCGGAGGCGGTTAATTCGAGTATAGGAAACGACGCGTCGTTTTTCGCTATCCGAACCATTAAAAATCAGTCGAAAACACGACGAAGCGCATGTGCTGCCTGCGTGTGACGCGAACGTCTTGCAAATGTGTTTCGATTTGCTTTCGTTTCGGTGCGGGGCCGATGCGGGGCGCGAGGCGCCGGCCATCGCCGGCGCTCGCGTCGCGGCGCTGCATTGGGTTACGGACGCCCGGCGCGCGCTACGCGGCGCCCGTGCGCTCGCGGCGGCGCAGCCACAGCGCGGCCGCGAGAGCGGCGGCGAGCAGCGTCGCGACGAGACCCGCGACACCCGGCCAGCCGCTCGCGCTCCAGAAATGGCCGCCGAACGAGCCGACGAGGCTCGATCCGAGGTAATACGCGAGCAGGTACAGCGCGGCGGCCTGCCCCTTGCCCAGCTTCGCGAGGCGGCCGACCCAGCCGCTCGCGACCGAGTGCCCGGCGAAGAAGCCGAACGTCACGCATGCGATGCCCGCGGCGATCGCGGCGACCGGATGCAGCAGCGTGAGCGCGACGCCCGTCAGCATGATGCCCACGCTGGCGATCAGCACCCGGCCGCGGCCGAGCGAGTCGGCCATCCGGCCGGACCACGGCGACGCGACGACGCCGACCAGGTAGACGACGAAGATCGCGCCGATCGTCGCCTGGCTCATCGTATACGGCGGCGCGAGCAGGCGGTAGCCGATGTAGTTGTACAGCGTGACGAAGCTGCCCATCAGCAGGAACGCCATCGCGAACAGCACCGGCAGCTCGCGGCGGCCGCGCAGGTGGCGCGCGAGCGACGCGCGGTGATGCGCGAGATCGAGGCCGCGGCGCGGCGTGAAGTGGCGCGACGGCGGCAGCAGCGCGCGAAACGCGAGCATCGACGCGAAGCCGAGCACACCGATCGCGCCGACCGCGATGCGCCATGTGAACAGGTCGGCGAGCACGCCGGTGATCACGCGCCCGGCCATCCCGCCGATCGCGGTGCCGCCGACGTACAGGCCCATCGCGAGGCCGAGGCCGTCCGGATGCACTTCCTCGGCGAGATAGGCCATCGCGACGGCCGGCACGCCGCCGAGCGCGAGCCCGACGAGCGCGCGCAGCACGAGCATCTGGTGCCAGTGCGGCGCGAACGCCGCGCCGAGCGTGAGCAGCGACGACAGCGTGAGCGATGCGGTCATCAGCCGGTGGCGGCTCAGGCTTTCGGACACGAAGCCCGCGACGAAGACCGCGAGCGCGAGCGCGGCGGTCGAGAACGACAGCGCGAGGCTGCTTTGCGCGGGGCTCACGCCGAATGTCTTCGAGAATTCCGGCAACAGCGGCTGTACGTAGTAGAGCAGCGAGAACGTCGCATAGCCGGCGAACAGCAGCGCGACGCTCGCGCGCCAGTAGCTGCGGGAGCCGCGTTCGAGATAGGCGCCGGGGGCGGCAGGGGGCGGCGTGCGGGACGCCGTCCCGGATGGGGCGGTCACGCGGAATCTCCAGGGCGATACGGAAACCCGGAACGATACGCCGGTTGCGCGATTCGCGTCGGCTGCCGGAGCGCGGCGGGCGGAAACACGGGCCGTTGCGATCGACAGGGTATGATGAGGGCGTCCGGGGCGCAAGCGCGCCGGCGACCGAGTGGTTGATTCGATACATCCAGCGAATTCGCGGCACTTTGGCCGCTTCTTTTTCTTTTCGCGCTTCGATAAACCGTGAACAATGGGACACGCGCGGCGCTCGCCACGAGCGGCGGCGCGGATCGAGCATTTCCCGGCCATGCGGTCCAGGCCGGTTACAAGAATGGGGAAACATCATGCATGTCGGGTCGATTGTCTGCACAACCCATATCGCGGTGCCGAAAGGCGCGCGCGGCATCGTCCAGCGCATCCTGGGCGACATGGCAATGGTGACCTGGTACGCGGGCGTGCCGGGCGAGTCGAAGGAGCTCAACACCGAACCTTTTTTTCTCGAGGACCTGATCGATACCGGCGAATCCGTGCTGCCGACGGGCGCCGCGCTGCACTGAGCGCCTGCCCATCGAGCGCCCGCCCGGCGAGCGCTCGTCTTTCGGCCCGGCTGACGGCACAATGCGTGGCATGAACGAAGCTCAATCCACCTCCGCCGCCCCCGCCGGGCCGCCCTTCGCCGGCCTGACCCCCGAGTGCGTGCTCGACGCGCTCGACAGCGTGCTGATGCCGGCCGGCCAGCGCACCGACGGCCGCCTGCTCGCCCTCAACAGTTACGAAAACCGCGTCTATCAGGCCGGCATCGAAGACGGCCCGCCGATCGTCGCGAAGTTCTACCGGCCGCATCGCTGGTCGGACGAAGCGATCCTGGAGGAACACGCGTTCGTCGCGGAGCTCGCCGCGCGCGAGATCCCGGCGGTGCCCGCGCGCGTCTTCGACGGCCGCACGCTGCACGCGTTCGACGGCTTTCGCTTCTCGATCTTCGAGCGGCGAGGCGGCCGCGCGCCCGATCTCGACCGGAGCGACACGCTCGAATGGCTCGGCCGCTTCATCGGCCGCATTCACGCGGTCGGCGCGACCCGACCCTATGTCGCGCGGCCGACGCTGGACATCCGCTCGTTCGGCTATGAGCCGCGCGACTATCTGCTCGCGCACGACTTCATTCCGGCCGACGTCCGGCCCGCCTACGAGACCGCGGTGGCGCTCGCGCTCGAAGGTGTCGAGGCCGCGTTCGAGCGTGCGGGCGAGATACGCCTGTTGCGGACGCACGGCGACTGTCATCCGAGCAACGTGCTGTGGACCGACGCCGGCCCCCATTTCGTCGACTTCGACGACAGCCGGATGGCGCCGGCGATCCAGGATCTGTGGCTGCTCCTGCCCGGCGACCGCGCAGGCGCGTCGCGCGCGCTCGCCGACCTGCTGGCCGGCTACGAGGATTTCTGCGAATTCGAGCCGCGCGAACTGCACCTGATCGAGGCGTTGCGCACGCTGCGCCTGATTCATTACGCCGCGTGGCTCGCGCGCCGCTGGGACGATCCGGCGTTTCCCGCCGCGTTTCCGTGGTTCAACACGCACCACTACTGGGAAGCGCGCGTGCTGGAACTGCGCGAGCAGATCGGCGCGATGCAGGAAGGGCCGCTCTGGCCGGTGTGACGCGTACTGGTGCGGCGTGCCGCTTGCCGGCCGACCGCCGCGCCGACCGCCGACCGCCGACCGCCGACCGCCGACCGCCGACAGCCGGCGCGGCGAGTGAGGCGACGCAGCCGCGCGCCCCACGCTGCGCGCCGCGCCTTGCTCAGAACTTCATCATCAGCTTGATCAGCGCGGCGAAACGCGCGCCGTACGGCGGCGCGAGCAGGTTGCGTGCGTTCACGCGCGCCTGCGTCAGCACCGGCTTCATCTTCGAGAAGGTCACGAAGCCGTCGTAGCCGTGGTACGCGCCCATCCCGCTCGATCCGACGCCGCCGAACGGCAGGCTGCCGCACGCGATGTGCATCAGCGTCTCGTTGATCGACACGCCGCCCGACACGGTCTCGCGCATCACGCGGTCGATCGTCGCGGCGTCCTCGTCGAACAGGTAGAGTGCGAGCGGGCGCGGCCGCGCGTTCACGTACGCGATCGCTTCATCCACCGTCTCGTACGGCACGAGCGGTAGCAGCGGCCCGAAGATTTCCTCCTGCATCAGGGGCGATGCGTCCGGCGCGTGCGTGATCGCGCATGGCGCGAAGCGGCGCGACGCCGGATCGGACGACGCATCGACGAGCGGGTGCAGTTGCGCGCCGGCTGCCTGCGCGTCGCTCGCGAGCCGCTGCAGCCGCGCGAAGTGGCGCTCGGTGGCGATCGACGTGTAATCGGCGTTGCGCGCGAAATCCGGATACATCTTTTCGAGCCGCATGCGCGCCCGCTCGATGAACGCTGCTTCCATGCCGCGCGGCAGCAGCACGTAGTCGGGCGCGATGCAGGTCTGGCCGGCGTTCAGCGTCTTGCCCGCGACGATCGCGTCGACCGCCGCGTCGAAGCGCGCGTCCGGCCCGACGATCGCCGGCGACTTGCCGCCGAGCTCGAGCGTGACGGGCGTCAGGTGTTCGGCGGCGGCGCGCATCACGTGACGGCCGACCTGCGTCGATCCGGTGAACAGAAGGTGGTCGAACGGCAGCGCGCTGAACGCCGCGCCGACTTCGGCATCGCCATTGACGACGGCGACGTGGTCGCGCGAGAAGGTCTTCGCGATCAGCTGCTCGAACAGCGCGGACGTGCGCGGCGTCAGTTCGGACATCTTGACGATCGCGCGATTGCCGGCCGCGAGCGCGCAGATCAGCGGGCCGGCGGCCAGCAGCACCGGATAGTTCCACGGCACGACGATGCCGACGACGCCGAGCGGCTGCGGAATCACTTTCGCGCGCGCCGGGCGCAGCCACTTGTTCATCGGCCGGCGCATCGGCTTCATCCACCGCTTGCCGTGCCTGAGCGCCTCGTCGATCTCTTCCTTCGCCATCCAGATTTCCGACAGCAGCACTTCCTGCTTCGCGCGATGGCCGAAATCCGCGCTGATCGCATCGGCGAGCGCGTCGGCATGGCCGAGCAGCATCGCGCGCAGCGAGCGCAGGTGCGTCGCGCGCGTCTCCCAGGACGGATACGGCGCGCGCAGCCAGGCGGCGCGCTGGTCGTGCAGCAGCGCGGTCAGCGCGGCGAATTCGGGCAGGTCGTTTTTCATGTCGTCTCCTCCAGTTGAGCGTGGCGCCCGGCGGAATCGCGCATCACGAATCCAAGCATCTTAAATTTAGTTCACGCGCACGTTTAGAGGAATCGCTCTTGAATCCGTGCACCGCGCGGGCGTGCGGCATTTCTACAATGCGCGAACACAACGACACAGATCCGGCCGCGCCGGGCGCGATTCGTGACATGAAGGAGACTGACATGTACTACGACTACATCATTGTCGGTGCGGGCTCGGGCGGCGCGAGCCTCGCAGGCCGGCTCGCCGATGCGTGCCCCGATGCGACGATCGCGCTGATCGAAGCGGGCCCGCGCACCGAGCGCAACCTGCTCGTGAACATGCCGGTCGGCATCGCGGCGCTCGTGCCGTTCAAGTTCGGCACCAACTACGGCTACGAGACCGTGCCGCAGCCGGGCCTCGGCGGCCGTCGCGGGTATCAGCCGCGCGGGCGCGGAACGGGCGGATCGAGCGCGATCAACGCGATGATCTACACGCGCGGCCATCCGCTCGACTACGACGAGTGGGCGCGGCTCGGCTGCACCGGCTGGGGCTGGCGCGACGTGCTGCCGTATTTCAGGCGCGCGGAAGGCAACCAGCGCGGCGCGGACGACTGGCATGGCGCGGCCGGGCCGCTTTCCGTATCGGATCTGCGCTTCCGTAATCCGTTCTCCGAACGATTCATCCAGGCCGCGCATGCGGCCGGCTATCCGCTCAACGACGATTTCAACGGCGCGACGCAGGAAGGCGTCGGCTTCTATCAGGTCACGCATCGCGACGGCTCGCGCTGCAGCGTCGCGCGCGCCTACCTCCACGATCGCAACCGGCCGAACCTGAACGTGATCACCGACGCGACCGTGCTGCGTGTCGGCTTCGACGGCAAGCGCGTGATCGGCGTGACGGTGTCGCGCAACGGCCGGGTCGAGACGCTCGGCGCGCGCGCGGAAGTGGTGCTGTCGGCGGGGGCGTTCAACACGCCGCAACTGTTGATGTGCTCGGGGATCGGGCCGGCCGCCGAGCTGCGGCGCCACGGCATCGCGGTCGTGCACGACGCGCCGGACGTCGGCGCGAACCTGATCGATCACATCGACTTCATCATCAATACGCGCGTCGATTCGTCGGATCTGGTCGGCATCTGCGTGCGCGGGATCGCGAAGATGACGCCGGCGCTCGCGCGCTACTTCTCGCGCCGCACGGGGATGATGACGAGCAATGTCGCGGAGGCGGGCGGCTTCATCAAGAGCGATCCTGCACTCGATCGCCCGGACCTGCAGCTGCATTTCTGCACCGCGCTCGTCGACGACCACAACCGCCGGATGCACTGGGGATTCGGCTACTCGCTGCACGTGTGCGCGCTGCGGCCGTTCAGCCGCGGAACCGTGACGCTGGCGAGCGGCGACATGCGCGACGCGCCGCGCATCGATCCGCGCTTCTTCAGCGATGCGCGCGACCTCGAGCTGCTCGTGCGCGGCGCGCAGGCGATGCGCCGCATCCTGTCAGCGGCGCCGCTCGCGTCGATGGGCGGGCGGGAGCTGTACACGCATCCCGGTCAGTCGGAAGCCGAGTTGCGCGCGACGATCGTCGCGCATGCGGACACGATTTATCACCCGGTCGGCACCTGCCGGATGGGTTCGGACGCGCGCGCGGTCGTCGATCCGCAATTGCGCGTGCGCGGCGTAGAAGGCTTGCGCGTCGTCGATGCGTCGGTGATGCCGACGCTGATCGGCGGCAACACGAACGCGCCGTCCGTGATGATCGGCGAACGCGCGGCGGATTTCATCGCGGCCGCGCGCAGGGCGGGCGTGCCGCGTGGGGAGACGGTGAGCGCGGCGCACGGTCGCTGACCGGCGCGCTCACCGGGGCTCAGGCAAACGTATCGACGAGGCCGACGCTTTGCTGGGTCGCGACGGTGGCCGTGGACGCCGCGGCGTCCATCACGGTGCCGCTGCCCGACGACGCGCCGTTGCCGCGCCGTGCCGACTGGCCGCCGCCGAACGCCTGCTGCGCGTTTTGCTGGGACGATGCGAAGCCGCCGTCGCTGACGGTCGTGCTGCCGAGGCCGAGGCCGCCGGCTTCCATCGCCTCGCGCAGCTTCGGCAGCGCGGCCTCGACGGCCTCGCGCACCTGCGCGTGCTGCGACACGAACAGCGCGTGCGCGTGATTGTCGGCGACCCGCAGCACGACCTGCAGCGGCCCGAGATCCGGCGGGTTGAGCGTCAGCTCGGCGCTTTGCTGGTGTGCATTCGACAGGAATACGACCTTCTGGCTCAGCGCTTCCGTCCAGTCGGTGGTGCCGACTTGCGGCGCCAGCGAGTGCGTCGTCGCGGCGGCGCTTGCGGCCGGCGACTGCGCCGCGCTCAGGCTCTGCTGCTGCGCGACGGCCGTCGCCGCGGCGAGCGTCGAGCTGGCCGCATCCGTCGTCGCGTCCTGCGTGGCGGCAAGTGCGTGCGATGCGTCAACCTTCGCGGCGGCGTCGACCTGCAGCGCCGGCGTGGCAGCTGCCTGCGGCTGCGGCGCGGCGAGCGCGTCCTTCGCGTCGGCGAGCGTCTTGCCGAAGGTCGGCGTCTTCTCCGCGAGCGCCGATGCGGTCGACGTCGCGGCCGGCTGCGCGGCAGCCCCGCTGACCGACGGCACCGTCACCCCGCCGCCGCCCGTGAGCTTCGCGAGCGCTGCGTGCAGCGCGTCCTGGCTCGTCGACGGGGTGCCGGCGCCGGCGGTTTGCGAGGCATCCTGCGCGGTACCCGCAACCGCATTCGCGACCGTCTTCGCCGCGCCGGCGAGCATCTGCTGCGCGTCGGTGGCGGCCTGCGCGACCGTCGACGCCGCGTTCGCGACGGTCGTCGCCGCGTCGGGGCGCGCCTGCAACTGGGCCTGCACCGCTGCAGCGGCGGCGAGCGCGGCGGCATCGGGATTCACGTCGCCGGTCGTGGTGTCGTCGTGGGACTTGCCGTCGGACTTGCCGGACGGCTTCGTGCCGTCCGCCACCGTCGACGTCGAGCCCGACGCCGCATTCGACGACGATGTGCTGCCCGACGCAGCCGAATTGTGCGAGGTGACGCTTTGCTGCAGCGTCTGCGCGAACGGCTGCGGGCTCGCTGCCGACGCGCCGCTCGCGGCGGCGGACGAATCGGACGCGCTGGCCTGGCGGACGGCCTTGATCGCGGCGCTGGCGGTGTCGATCAGCGCGCCGAGCATGGACAGTGAAGGCATGGGGTATCTCTCGGTCGAAAACGGACGATTACATCGAGTTCGCCGCGTCGGCCCGCATGCGCAGGACCTTGGCGGCGTGTTCGTCGGCTTCGCGCTGTTCGCGCTTCGCGGTGCGGCGGGCTTCTTGCGTCACGCCGCGCGCCTGCAGGATTTCATACGAGCCGACAGTGCGTTTCTTTTGTTGCCAGTGCGGGCGGGCTTCGTCGATGCGCGCCTCGGCGGCCGCGAGCACGCGGCGCTGCTGCGCGATCGCCGCGTCGAGCGTGTCGATGAACGCCTGGAAATTCCGCCAGTCGCCGGCAGGCATCCCGCTTTGCGCGGTCTGCGCGAAACGGGCGTGATATTCGTCGCGATAGTGCAGCAGCGCGTCGAGCTGGTTCACGGCGTCGGTGCGCTCGCGCTGCGCGACGCCAAGTTGCTTGGTCGCGGCGTCGAGGTCCTCGTTCGCGCGATCGAGCAGGATCTGCATGGGAAAGCTCTTGGCCATGAGCGTCAGCCTCCTTGAGTGTCGAACAGCGCATCGAGCGCGGCGAGGCTCGATGCGAACGGCGCGCATTCGCGAAAGCCCTGCTGCAGGAAGGCCTCGATGCGCGGGTAGAGCGCGATCGCGCGGTCGAGCTGCGCGTCGCGCCCCGGCGCGTAGGCGCCCACCGCGATCAGGTCGCGGTTGCGCTGGTAACGCGACAGCATCTGCTTGAACTGGCGCACCCGGTCGAGGTGCGCGTCGTCGATCAGCGCGGTCATCGCGCGGCTGATCGACGCTTCGATGTCGATCGCCGGATAGTGGCCGGCTTCGGCGAGCGCACGCGACAGCACGACGTGGCCGTCGAGGATGGCGCGCGCGGAGTCGGCGATCGGATCCTGCTGGTCGTCGCCTTCGGTCAGCACGGTGTAGAACGCGGTGATCGAGCCGCCGCCTTCGGGGCCGTTGCCGGTGCGCTCGACGAGCGCGGGCAGCTTCGCGAACACCGACGGCGGATAGCCTTTCGTCGCAGGCGGTTCGCCGATCGCGAGCGCGATCTCGCGCTGCGCCATCGCGTAGCGGGTCAGCGAATCCATCAGCAGCAGCACGTGCTTGCCCTGATCGCGGAAATATTCGGCGAGCGAGGTCGCATATGTCGCGCCCTGCATCCGCAGCAGCGGTGACACGTCGGCGGGCGCGGCGACCACGACCGAGCGCGCGAGCCCGTCCTCGCCGAGGATCTGCTCGATGAATTCCTTCACTTCGCGGCCCCGTTCGCCGATCAGGCCGATCACGATCACCTCGGCGCTCGTGTAGCGCGCCATCGTGCCGAGCAGCACCGACTTGCCGACGCCGGAGCCGGCAAAGAGGCCCATCCGCTGGCCGCGCCCGACGGTGAGCAGCCCGTTGATCGCGCGCACGCCGACGTCGAGCACGTGATGGATCGGCTCGCGCTCGAGCGGGTTGATCGACGGGGCGGACAGCGGCGCGTCGACCTTCGAGGTCAACGGGCCGAGATTGTCGAGCGGGCGGCCCGACGCGTCGACGACGCGGCCGAGCATGCCCCAGCCGACCGGCAGCCGCTTCGCGCCCGACAGCGGATCGGCGATCGGCGCGCTTTCGAGCGGCCATACGCGCGCGCCGGGCAGCACGCCGTGGACTTCGGTGGTCGGCATCAGGAACAGGCGCTCGCCCGAGAACCCGACCACTTCGGCTTCCGCGCTCGGCAGCGAGCTGCCGGGCGGCAGCTCGATCGTGCATTCGGCGCCGACCGACAGGCGCAGGCCGACGGCTTCGAGCACGAGGCCCGCGGCACGGGTCAGGCGCCCGCACGGGCGCATCGGCAACGCGCGCGCGTTCAGCGCGCGCAGGCCGTCGAGGTTCGAGCGCCAGTGCGCGAGATGGGGGTTGTGCGGCGCGCGCAGCGCGTCGGGGGCGAGCGGCGCGATGGCCAGGCGGGCATCGGGCGCGGATTCGGGGCCGAGCGACGCGAGTGCGACTTCGCGCTCGAGCGGCGTGAGGCCGCCCGGTGCGTTCGGCTCGGACGCGAGCGTCACCATGTGCTCACCTTGCCGAGCGCCGCGGCGACGCGCTCCCAGCGGGTCGAGATCGTCGCGTCGATTTCGCCTGTCGCCGCGTGCGCGCGGCAGCCGCCGCGTTCGATCGCCGCGTCGGTCTGCACGGTCCAGCCGAGCGCGCCGAGTTCTTCCTGCAGGTACGCTTCGACGACCGGCAGGTCGGCCGGATTGACGCACAGGTACGGCGCGCCCGACAGCGCGGGTTCGGACGCGAGCACTTCACGCACGGCGGCCACCAGCGCGGCGGGATCGTGCTTCACGTGCTGGCGCACGACCTGCTGCGCGATATCGATTGCGAGCTGCGCGATGTCGGCGGAGAGATCGTGCTCGGCGCTGGCGAGCGCTTCCTTGAAGGTTGCCGCGAGCGCCGCGAGCTGCGCGGCTTCGGCGTGCGCGGCCACCTGGCCGGCTTCGAAACCCTGCTTGAGGCCCTGCTCGTGGCCGGCCTGGTAGCCGAGCGCCTGGCCTTCGACGTGGCCGGCCGCCATGCCTTCCGCATGCGCGGCGTCGCGCACGCGCTGCAGCTCCGCCGCGAGCGCGGCGGCGGCCGCCGCCGTCTCGTCGGGCGGCGGCGGCGGCGGCGGGGGGTCGAACGATGCCATCTCCCACCGCTGGTACGCGGTGAGCGGCTTCGACAGGTCGCTCGCCTGATCAGTCATGGGTGTCTTCCACGTTGCCGCCGTTCACGGGCTGGCCGCGCCCGGCGACGCATGCCTGCGCGACTTCTGCCAGGCCAGTCGGCATCGGCAGCAGCGTACGTTCGGGCAGGCGATCAACGTTCATCGTTCACCCAGGTCTTCACGACGGTCGCGACGATCTTCGGATCCTGGCGGGCGATCGTGCGCGCGTATTCGAGATTGCGTTCGTAGCGGGCCCGGTCGTTCTCGCTGGTGAGCAGCGCGAGCTCGGCCTCGGAGGCTTCCGCGTTCTCCTGCTCGAACGCGGGCAGGCCGTCGAGCGCGACCACCTCGTCCGCGACGGGCAGCGCCGCCTCCGCCGGTTCCGGCGGCGGGAACGCGCGGCGCATCGCCGGGCGCACGAACACGAAATACAGTGCCGCCGCGACCGCCGCGATGCCGAGCCACTTCGCGATTTCCTTCGCGAGCTCGATCATCTCGGGCTGGCGCCACCACGGCAGGTTCGCGAACGGATCGTCCGCGTTCGAGAACGTGGCGTTGACGACGTTGACCGAGTCGCCGCGCTTCGCGTCGTAGCCCATCGCATCCTTGACGAGCTGCTCGACCTGCGCGAGCTTCGCCGCCGACAGCGGCTGCATCGTCACGTGGCCCTTCGCGTCCGTGACCGGCTGGTAGTTGACGACGACCGCGACCGACAGCCGCTTCACGCCGCCCATCGGCTGCTCGATGTGGCGGATCGTCTTGTCGAGTTCGTAGTTGGTCGTCTGGTCCTTGCGGTCGCTGATCGGCGTCGAGCCCGGCCCGTTCTGGCCGGCGCCGGCGACGACCGGCGCGGAGGCCGGCTGCGGCGGGGTGTTCGACAGCGCGCCCGGCACGCCCGACGCGGCGCCCGTCGCCATCTCGGTCGCGGTGCTGGTCTGCTGGCTGCGGACCGCGGCCTGCTGCGGCACGCCGTTCGGGCCGTAGCTTTCCGAGGTCTGCTCGGCCTGCGAGAAATCGACGTCGGCGCTGACCTGCGAGCGGGCATTGCCGGTGCCGAAGATCGGCGCGAGGATCGCGTCGATGCGCTTTTGCGTGTTGTGCTCGATCTGCTGCACGTACTTGAGCTGGCTCGCGTCGAGGCCGCTGGCCGAGGCCGGCTGGGTCAGCAGGTTGCCGTCCTGGTCGACGATCGTGACGTTCTTCGCGGGCATGTCGGGCACGCCCGAGGAGACCATCCGCGTGATCGCGAGCACCTGGCCCTCATCGAGCACGCGGCCCGGATAGAGATCCACGAACACCGATGCGGACGGCGCCTCGCGGTCGCGCACGAACACCGACGGCTTCGGGATCGCGAGATGCACGCGCGCGGCGCGCACGGCGTTGACCGACTCGATCGTGCGCTGCAGCTCGCCTTCGAGCGCGCGCTGGTAGTTGATCTGCTCGGCGAACTGGCTGATGCCGAATTTCTGGTTGTCCATCAGCTCGAAGCCGACCGAGCCGCCCTTGGGCAGCCCCATCGCCGCGAGCTTCAGGCGCATCTCGTGAACCTGCGCCGCCGGCACGAGGATCGCGCCGCCGGCGTCCGCGAACTTGTAGGGAACGTTTGCCTGCTGGAGCGCGGTGATGATCGCACCGCCGTCGCGGTCCGACAGGTTGCTGTACAGCACGCGGTAGTCGGGCGCACGGCTCCACAGCACCAGCGCGACGATCACGGCGACGGCGAGCGCGGCGGCGATGATGAACGGCAGCTTCGGGTTGCCCTTCATCCGCGCGATGCCGGGGATGCGCTCCGCGAAGCCGCCCAGGCCGAAGTCCGCGCCGGCGCTGCCCGCGCCCGGCATCGCCGCGGCGGCGGGCGCCGGGGTGGCGAGGCCCGTGCGGGCGTCGGGATTGATCAGCGAATTGGCCTGCGAATCCATGCGTCGAGGTTCTCCGGAGCGGGACGACAGGCCCGCTCGGGCGAGCGGGCAGACAATGACACGATGCGATTATCGGGATGTCGCCGCCAATCCGATCGCCGGAAAAGAGCCGGGTTTCCCCCGTACTTTCGCGGCTTTGCCGCGCGGCGCGCTGCTATGCTTTTCGTCATCCGGCATGGTGGGCGCGTTGCGCGCAGCGAATTGCCGGCCCGGCACGTCCGGGTTCATTTTCCTGGAGAGAGCATGACTGCGAGCGTCAGCGGAATCGGATCGGTGTTGCAACAGATGCAGGCGATGGCCGCGCAGGCCACCGGCGGCACGGCGAGCCCGACTGCGGCGCTGGCCGGCTCCGGCGCGGCGACGGCCAGCACTTTCGCGGGCGCGCTGAAGGCGTCGCTCGACAAGATCAGCGGCGACCAGCAGAAATCGGTCGGCGAGGCGCAGGCGTTCGAAGTCGGCGCGGCGAACGTGTCGCTGAACGACGTGATGGTCGACATGCAGAAGGCCAACATCGGCTTCCAGTTCGGGCTGCAGGTCCGCAACAAGCTGGTGACCGCCTACAACGACATCATGCAGATGTCCGTCTGACGCGACGGCAGGCAGGTCGCATCTAAAGCTTTCGGGTTTCCGTTCCGATAACAGCGGGAGAAGGCTGCCGTCGAGTGTCACGCGGCAGCGGACCAACCGTCATCCACGCATCTAGAAGAAGGAGGAGCGCATGTTTTCCCCAGGACACGCTGGAGCCAGCGCGTACGCGCGCGTCGGCGTCGAAACAGGGGTGATGAGCGCGAACCCGCATCGCCTGATCGCGATGCTGTATCAGGGCGCGCGCCAGGCGATCGCCCTGGCGCGCATGCACATGCAGCAGAACAACGTCCCGGCGCGCGGCGAGGCGATCGGCAAGGCGATCCGCATCGTCGAGAGCGGCCTGCAGCAGGCGCTCAATCGCGAGGCGGGCGGCGAGATCGCGGCACGCCTCGACGCACTGTACAGCTACATCTGCCGCCGCCTGCTGCAGGCGAACGTGGAGGCAAGCGAGTCGATGCTGATCGAGGTCGACGGCCTGCTCGCCACGCTCGAGGAGGCGTGGACCGGCATCGCCCCGGAAGTGGCTCGCATGGCTGCCCAGCAGGCTGCGGATCAGGCGCGATGAACCGGAACGCAGAGTATTTCGCGCGTTACGACGCGATCGTCGCGGTATCCGCACGGATGCTGCGCGCGGCGCGCGTCGCGGACTGGGGCGCGCTGTCGCGGCTGCAGGCGGAATACCTGCGGCTCGTCGAAGGCCTGAAGGAGGCCGAGGTGGGCGTGTCGCTCGATGAAATCGAGCTGGGCCGCAAGCTCGACCTGATTCGCCGCATTCTTGCCGACGACGCCGCGATCCGCGATCTCGCGACGCCGGAAGTCGCGCGGCTGTCCGCGCTGTTCGAGTCGCGCCGCTCGACCAAGATGTTGACGGACATGTATCAGGCACGCGGCTGACGGCGTGCCCGGCGGGCGCGTGTTCGCCGGTCCATGTCCGGCCGGCGCCAGCGAACAGGGCCGTCTCCGCTTCCTCGCAATCCTCGTGCCCGGCCTGTCTGGCGGCCGGCGCAAGCCCGTTATTAGCGTGAACAGGCCCTAGCATGACCGGTATCGACTCCGTAGCCGCCGCGACGCTGGCGAGCCGCATCGACAGCTTGCTGACCGACATCGCGATGCCGCCGATGGGCGGGGCGACGGCCGCGCAGGTCGGCACGCCGGCCGCGGGCGCGTCGCCGTCTTCCGCGCAGGCCGCCGGGCTTTCGGCGCCGCCGCAGGCATCCGCGCAAACCGCGCTGTCCGAGGTCGGACTCGTGCTCGATGCAATCTCGCGCTTCGGCGGCGATGCGACGCCGGCCGTGATGGGCAGCGTCCCGTTGCTTGCCGATCCGGCCGCGCTGCTGATGGCCGCCGCGTCGCAAACGGCGGCAGACGCGGCCGGCTCGACCGTGCCGCAGGACGCGTCGTCCACGGCGGCGCAGGCGGCGCAGCACGCGCAGGCCACCCAGGCCGCGCAGCCGTCCGGGCCGGTCGCGGCGCTGCGCGCGGCGCTCGCGCAAGCGGTCAACGACAGCGGCCTTTTCTACGAATCCCATCTCGCACAGTGGCTGGCCGGCCAGCGGCCCGCCGCCGCGCTCGAGCGCGAGCCGCAGGCGCGCCTGCCGATGCCGTCGGCGACACCCGCGGGCACGGGCGCCGGCGATGTGCCCGACCCGTCGCTCGAAGACATTCTCTCCGCGCGCGTGCCGCTGCCGGCGGGCGCGGCACGCGACGCCGCCGCGCCGCCTCAGACCGGCACGCCTGCCCACGCATTTCTGACCCCTGACGCGCCCACGCCGCCGCGATTCGCCGCGCTGGCGGGCGATGCGCGCGCGGCCGATGCCGACCTGCAGGGCGCGCCAGGGACGCACGCGCGCGCGGCGCTCGCCGACACTTCCGCGGACGCGTCGCAGGCGACGTCGGCCGCGCTGCATCCGGCGACCATGCCGCTCGTGCGCCAGCAGCTCGATTTGCTCGCGACCGACCAGTTTCGCTGGATCGGCGAGGCCTGGCCGGGCGCGCGGCTCGACTGGACGATCGAGCCCGATGGCTCCGGCGGGCACGCGGCGCGCGTCGCCGACATGGAAGACGGCATCGCGTGGCGCACGCGGCTGACGCTGACGCTGCCGTCGCTCGGCACCGTCGATGCGGACCTGGTGCTGAACGGCACGCAGCTCGTCGCGCGGCTGGGGGCGAACGAGGCGGGCGCCGAGCGCCTCACGCGGCACGAAAGCGAGCTGCGCGCGCGCCTGCTCGCATCGGGGCTGCAGTTGGGCGGGCTATCGATCCGCGCGGTCGACGGCGCGCCCGACAGCTTCGATGCGGCCGCCGCCCGGACGGCCGCCGCCGCGTATGCGCGCGCCGCCGACGGCACGGCGGGTCACCCGTCCGCCGCCGCCGCCGCCGCGCCTGGCGCGGACGGCTCCACCCATGCCGACGACTGGATGCTGCGATGAGCGAATCGTCCCGCAAGCGCGCGGCCGCGCTCGTCTACGACTCGAAGGGCGGCGACGCGGCGCCGCGCGTGATCGCGAAGGGCTACGGGCTCGTCGCGGAAATGATTATCGCGCGCGCGCGCGAGGCCGGGCTGTACGTGCATACCGCGCCGGAAATGGTGTCGCTGCTGATGCAGGTGGATCTCGATTCGCGCATCCCGCCGCAGTTGTATCAGGCGGTCGCGGATCTGCTCGCCTGGCTGTACGCGCTCGAGCGCCAGGACGGCGACACCGCCGGCGAGCCGCGCTTTCCGTTGCCCCCGCCGCGCGCCGGCACGCTGCGCGATTGAGCCGCGCGGCGATTTGTGTAATGATATCCATTCTCATTTAAATAGAGCGGGCGGCATGCGAGCAACGCGTGCCGCCCGTTGCCTTGAACGAATGGAATCACTCGCGTGAACGCGCCCGAAACGATCGCCTCGCCGCCCGTGCGTCATCCGGCGGCTCACCCCCTGTCCCACGTCGAACTTTCCGCGCGCCGCCGGCGCTCGCGCCGTGCGACCTTCATCAAGTGGCTGCGCAAGGTGCACGGCTGGGTCGGCCTGTGGGGCGCGGCGCTCGGCCTGCTGTTCGGCGTGACGGGCGTGCTGCTGAACCACCGCGCGCCGCCGCTGAAGATCTCCACCGGCGAGCCGCAGGTCGAGCAGCTGCAGCTCGCGCTGCCGAGCCCGGTACCCGCGACGCCGGTGGCGATGGCGGCATGGCTGAAGCGGACGCTGCGGTTCGACGGCCAGCCGGGCCGGGTCCGCAAGGAGCCGGCGCAGGCCGTCGCGTGGGGCGACCAGCGCGTCACGCAGCCCGAGCACTGGCAGTTCGGCATCGTCGGGCCGCGCAACAGTGTGCAGGCCGAATACTGGGTCGGCAACGGCTACGTGTCGGTGAAACGGACCAGCAACACGTTTCTCACCCTGCTCAACAACCTGCACCGCGGCGTCGGCATGAACCTGTTCTGGGTGCTGCTGACGGACACCATCGCCGGTTCGCTGATCCTGCTGTCGCTGACCGGCGTGCTGCTCTGGACCGAGCTGAACAAGCGCCGCACGGTCGGCGTCGTGCTGGTCGCCGGCTCGGTCGCGGCGGCGCTCGCCGCCGGCCTGGGCTGACGAAAAAGAAAACGGCGCGCCCAGGGGCGCGCCGTTTCGAGGGGGCCGTGCCGGCGCCGCGCACGGCGGCGGGTCACGCCGGGGCGTCAGTGCGCGCGGTGACCGTGCGCGAGCTTCGAGTGGCGTCGCGAATACGCGAAATAGATCGCGAGGCCGATCACGAGCCAGACGACGAACGCGATCCAGGTGACGCGTTCCAGGTTGAGCATCAGGAACAGACAGGCGGCCACCGCGAGGATCGGCACGACCGGCACGCCGGGGCAGCGGAACGCGCGCGGCAGTTCCGGGTGCGTGCGGCGCAGCACCAGCACCGAGATCGACACCATCGAGAACGCGGCGAGCGTGCCGATGTTGATCAGCTCGGCGAGCACGTTGAGCGGCACGAGCGCGGCGATCAGGCCGAAGAACAGGCCGACCAGCCAGGTCGTCAGGAACGGCGTCGAGAAGCGCGGGTGCACGCGCGACAGCAGGGACGGCAGCAGGCCGTCGCGCGACATCGCGAAGATGATGCGGGTCTGGCCGTAGCTCATCACGAGAATCACGGTCAGCATGCCGAGCACGGCGCCGAGGTCGATGAAGCCCGCGACCCACTTCTCGCCGGCGACCTGCAGCGCGTACGAGATCGGGTGCGAGACGCTCGCGTACTGCGCGGCCGGCACGATGCCCGTCGCGACGGCCGCGACCGCCACGTAGAGGACCGCGCACACCGCGAGCGACGCGATGATGCCGATCGGCAGGTCGCGCTTCGGGTCCTTCACTTCCTCCGCGGCCGACGACACCGCGTCGAAGCCGATGAACGCGAAGAACATCACGGCAGCCGCGCCGAACACGCCGTTCCAGCCATGCGGCATGAACGGCTTCCAGTTCGCGGGCGTCACGTGGAACATGCCGACCGCGATCACGAGCAGCACCACGGAGACCTTGATGAACACCATGATGTTGTTGATGCGGGTCGATTCGCGGATGCCGATCGACAGCAGCGTCGTGATGATGACCATCACGAGGAACGCCGGCAGGTTGAACCAGGTGACGACGCCCGGCACCGCGCCCGGCGCGGCGGTCAGCACGGTCGGCAGCGCGAGCCCGAAGCCCTGCAGCAGCGACTGCAGGTAGCCGGACCAGCCGACCGACACGGCCGATGCCGCGAGGCCGTACTCGAGCATCAGGTCCCAGCCGATGATCCACGCGGCCAGCTCGCCGAGCGTCGCGTATGAATACGTGTAGATCGAGCCGGCGACCGGGATCGTCGACGCGAATTCGGCGTACGACAGCGCCGCGAGGCCGCACGCGATGGCGGCGATCACGAACGACAGCATCAGCGCCGGGCCGGCCTGCACGGCGCCCGTGCCGGTCAGCACGAAAATGCCGGTGCCGATGATGGCGCCGATGCCGAGGAAGGTGAGGTCGATCGCGCCCAGCGCTTTCTTGAGTCCGGCGGTGTGCGCGCCGGCGATCATGTGATCGACGTTTTTCTTGCGAAAGAGAGACATTGCGAATGAATTGCCAGGAACGCGCGAGCGCGACGGAACGAAGTGAAAACCCTGAATTTTAGCGGATCTGGAGAAAATGACCCGCCGCGACGCAACATCGGGCAGTGCAATCGTCTAATGAAAACAAGCGGTTGCGCGAGCGGTGCGGCGCGCGTTCCGCCGGCGCGCACGGCACGCTGCACGCGTCAGGCGCCGGCGGTCGGCGTCATGTCGACGAGGCGGTTGCTCATCACGTAGAACGTCAGCTCCGCGTTGTTCGACAGCTTCATCTTCTCCAGCAGCCGTGAGCGATAGACGCTGACCGTCTTCACCGACAGCGACAGCGTGTTCGCGATATCGGTCAGCCGCTTGCCGGACGCGAGCATGCACAACGTCTGGTATTCGCGGTCGGACAGCTTCTCGTGCGGCATCGGCTCGTTCTCGAACGACACGTATTCGGCGAGCGCCTCGGCCATCGCCGGGCTCACGTACTTGCGGCCCGCGGCGACCTGCTGGATCGCGGAGACCATCTGCGCGGCGTTGACCGTTTTCGACAGGTAGCCCGCCGCGCCGGCCTTCAGCGCGCGCACCGCGTACTGATCCTCGCGGTACATCGAGAACATCAGCACCGGCGTGCGCGGCTCCTTGCGCTTGATGCGCTTCAGCACCTCGATGCCGTTCATGTCGGCGAGCGAGATGTCGAGCAGGATCACGTCGAATGCGCTCTTGTCGACGAGCGCCATCGCTTCGGCGCCCGTCTCGGCTTCCGCGACCTCGCGGGCGACGCCGCGATCGACCAGCAGTTGCCGGATGCCTTGCCGGACGATCGCGTGGTCGTCGACGAGCAGGATATTCAGACTCATCGCGGCCTCACGAATGCAGCATGCGGGGCGCGGCGCCCAGGGCGTCCCACGCGAAGCGCGCATGCAGGCGGGTGCCGCGGCCGTCCGGCTGAGCGGCAAGCTCGAAGCGGCCGCCGAACGCCTCGCAGCGGGCGCGCATGCCGGCCAAGCCGTAGCCGCGCCGGCTGGCGCGCGAGAAACCGATGCCGTCGTCGACGACGACGAGCGACAGGTGCGTGTCGTCGGTCTCGACGCGCACGTCGGCGTGCGATGCGCGCGCGTGCTTCGCGACGTTCGACAGGGCTTCCTGCGCGACCCGGACGACCGCCACCGCGCCGGGGCCGGCGAGCTGCGTCAGCCGCGCGTCGGCGGCGCACACGAAGCTCGTGCGCAGGCCGGTGCGTTCCGAGTAGCCGGCGATCCAGGCCGACAGCGTGCTGACGAGGCCCGTGTCGAGCGCCGGCATGTCGCGCTCGGCGATCAGCCGGCGGTTCGCGTCGGATGCGGCTTCGAGCGCGCGCTGTGCCAGATCGAGCGCGCGCCGGCAGCCCTCGGGTGCATCGGCGGGCAGCCAGGTATCGACGTTCGCGAGCGCAAAGCGCGCGGCGGTCAGTTCGGCGCCGAGGCCGTCGTGCAGTTCGCCGGCCAGATGGCGGCGTGCGGCTTCGTCGGCGGAAAAGAGTTCGGCGGACAGCTCGGCGATGCGCGCGAGCAGCGCTTCGCGGCTGGCGGCAGTGTGGAGCCGGGGCGATGCGTCCGCAGACGAGGGGTGTTGCGGCGACGACGGCGCGCTGGCGCTCTCGGGCGCGGTGAACGGCGTATCCATGACTCTCCCTGCTGTCAGAAATCTATTCGGACACCGATTGGCGGCGGACACCGGATGTAACTGACGTCACGGTTGCCGCAAGAGAATCGCTATATGCCAATGTAACAAAATTTACATCTTGCAACAAGTTGGTCCGACCCTTCCATGCGCATCCGGATCGCATCCGAGCGCCGGGCATCATATCTCAAAAAAATATGAAAATTTATGTCGGGCGGGCATTTAAGGGTAAATGTGCATGATCGGCATCAACGCTTTGTAAGAAAAATGCCGACACGCGACCGGGAGGAAGTGGCACCGCGAAATGTAACTATTTGAGATGACGATTCCATGAATTGTTACGAATTCGCGACGCGCACGCAAAAAAAAACCGGAGCTTTCGCTCCGGTTCGTGATCCACGACAAATATCGGTACGGATCAATCGACGAACGCACGCTCGATCACGTAGTGACCCGGCGCGCTGTTCTTGCCTTCGACGAGGCCGGCCTTCTTCAGGAGGTCGGTCGTGTCCTTCAGCATCGCGGTGCTGCCGCACAGCATCACGCGGTCGTTTTCCGGCGAGAACGGCTCGACGCCGAGATCGGTGAACAGCTTGCCCGACGAGATCAGGTCGGTGATGCGGCCCTCGTTCTCGAACTCCTCGCGCGTGACGGTCGGGTAGTAGACGAGCTTTTCCTTGATGATGTCGCCCAGGTACTCGTGGCCCGGCAGGTCGTGCTTGATGAAGTCCATGTACGCCAGCTCGCCCTTCAGGCGGCAGGTGTGCGTCAGGACCACGCGCTCGAAGCGCTCATAGATGTCCGGATCGCGGATGATCGACATGAACGGCGCGAGACCCGTGCCGGTCGACAGCAGCCACAGCGTCTTGCCCGGCAGCAGGTTGTCGGCGACGAGCGTGCCGGTCGGCTTCTTGCCGATCAGCACCGTGTCGCCCACCTTCAGGTGCTGCAGGCGCGACGTCAGCGGGCCGTCCTGCACCTTGATGCTGAAGAACTCGAGGTGATCTTCGTAGTTCGGGCTCACGATGCTGTACGCGCGGGTCAGCGGCTTGCCGTCGACCTCGAGGCCGACCATCGTGAATTCACCGTTGTTGAAGCGCAGGCTCTGCTCGCGGCTGCAGGTGAAGCTGAAAAGCGTGTCGGTCCAGTGGTGGACGGATTGGACGGTAGCGGTGTCGAATTTGCTCATGGCTGCGAAAACGGGCGCGTGTAATGAACGCGTGTTACGGGCGAAAAATGAGGGCGGCGGCCCGATCCTGCGATGGGCCGGCCGGCGCGCCGAACACGCGCCCTCTCGATGACAGACGTTTGAATAGCTGGCTATTTTACCTTGCTTGCGCTGATTGCGGGCTTGACATTGCGCCGCACGCGGATTTAACGCAACGCAGTCTTTCGTTTGCCTTTCGTCTGTCGGCGGCGATCTGCGGCAGGATCCGCAACCGGTTCATGGCGGCGCGGGCCTCGGGCGGGGCAAGCCACCACGGTCGCGCGTGCCGTGCCGCCGCGCCTGGCGCTTACCGCGAGTCGAGCCGCAGGCGGGCGATGTACGGCAGATGATCCGACAGCCACGCGGTCTCGCCGGACGGCGCGGTCCACTCGATCGGCGTGAGGCCGCGCACGAACATCTTGTCGAGCGCGAGCGCGGGCGAGAACGCGGGAAACGTGCGCCCGGATTCGCCGAGTTGCGTCGCGACTTCGGACAGGCCGATTTCGCCGAACAGCGCGACCGAGTCGTTGCGCCAGTCGTTGAAGTCGCCGGCGAGCACCAGCGGGCCGGTGCTCGCGTTGCGCACGATCCAGTGCGCGATCCAGTGCATCTGGCGCAGCCGCGCGGCGCGCGTGAGCGCGAGATGCGCGCACAGCAGCGTGACGGGGCGCGCGCCGGCAAGCGTCGCGCGCGCGACGAGCAGGCCGCGCCGCTCGAAGCGGTGCGCGGAGATGTCCCAGCGGCCGCCGAGGTCGAGCGGATGCGGCGACAGGATCGCATTGCCGTGCCGCCATGACGGCTTGAAGACGTTCGGGCCGAGCGCGATCTGCCAGTCGAGCGTGCGGGCGATCTCGGTCGCCTGGCAATGCCAGACGTCGTCGAACGACTCGTCCATCTGCGCGCCGAAGCCGGGCGCGAGGACCGGGCGCGGCAGGCGCCGCGCCATCGCTTCCTGCAGGAAGTAGACGTCGGCGTGTGTCGACTGCATCCAGCGGCGCATCGCGTTCCAGGCGGTGAAGCCGAGCGGCGAGCGGCCCTTGTGCAGGTTCCAGCTCACGGCGGTGATCTCGTCGGCCGCGGCGTGCGGCTCGGCGAACGGCAGGGCGTCGGACGCTTGCATGTCGGTTCAATCCTTGGCGATATGCGCCCGCACGCGGTAGACGAGTCGCGGGTGCTGCTCGACGAGCGTCCAGTCGGTCCAGTCCGCGCCGACGGCGAGGCCCGGGTGGCTCGCGACGATCTGCCGTGGCGAGCCGGGCACGCATGGATCGCTGCCGGCGCTGGCGGGATCGTCCATCGTTTCCTGCACGTCGAGCGCGAGCGAGACGGCGCCCGAATCGGCCGCGAGCGGCGCGACGGTGACGGAGCGGGTGCGCTCGGTCGCGACGACGCGCGCCGCTTCGCCGCAGCCGACCGGCTGCGCGGACGGATAGTGATGGGTGTCGGTGCGGGCCTGGCCGACGGTGGTCGTCTGCTGGAACGTATCGATGGTCTGCCCGTCGCGCACGACCTGGATCTCCCAGGCGATGGCGGGCGGCGCGGTGCTCTCTGCGCGGGCGGCGAGCGCCGCGCTCGCGAGCAGGACGGCGAGGCCGTGTTTCAGCATGAAGCCTCTCCGGAAACGCGCGAATACGGGGGAAAAACCAGCATCTTACGCTCGAACGAAATCAACCGTGATGTGACCGCGCGCCGCGCGCCGCGCGCCGGGTTCGCCGCGCGCGCCGGCCATGCTTGAAAGGTAAGTGCGTGCCGCGCGTTTTCAAGCAAAAAAGCGCGCGCCCGGCAGCGGGCGCCCGCCCGGCGTGCGAGGCGGCCGGCGGCCGGCGAGGTGCCGACGATACGCGCGCGCCGCGTATCAGCAGCAGTCGGGAGCGGCTGCTCGCTTGCGCGGGGGTTTTGGC
>NZ_JGVW01000048.1 GCF_000687455.2 Burkholderia sp. lig30 | reverse complement strand
CGAAAGAGGCGTGATTCTAGAGACGTCCTTCCAAATACGCAAGCGGTTTGAAGCATTTTTTTACATACACCGCTTTTCGGCCATTACACGCGATGCGGTGACGCGAGAGCGCGTAACGAACGCAGAACCGACTAGAATGGTAGGTTCTTCGCCTCTCTTTATACGTATTTAATATGCGCCAGCGAATCGCCAAACGTCTCCCTCCCGATGCCGACAAGCTGGTCGGCCTGTCGCTTGCGCTCTTCGCTTCCGGCAGCCGTATCGAGGACCGCTTCTGGGAAGCGAAGCTCGATGCGCTGCTCGCCAAGATCGTCCGCAACGGCAATCAGACCACGCTCGATTCAGCACTCGACCATCTGCAGCAGAACCACCCGGACGCCTACGGCGCGCTCGCCGACATGGCGGAGACGCACAGCGAGTCGCTCACCGTCGAACACGACGGCCAGCCTTACGACGCGCTCCTGATCGCCGTGCCCGTGCTGGCGTGGACGCGCTACGTCATTCCGTCGGGTCCGCTGAAAGGCGACACAGTCGATGCGCTGCGCACGCAACTGCAGGCGCACGTTCTCGCAAACGGGACGCTCGTCGGACTCGCGCCGTTCCTTTACAGCATCGACCAATTGCCGCGGCATCATGTCGAGACCTACCGCCTCGCCCAGCAACTCGCGCATGCGGCGCTCGGCCAGCATCCGGCCAAGATCAACTTCGGGGACCTGCCCGAGACGTCGCCGATCCTCGCCGACCCGCGCTTCCTGCTTGCGGTCGTCGCCGCACCCGCGGGCGCAGCGCTGTTTCGCTGGCAGGAGGAGGAGCACGGCGCGCGAATCGAGCGCGGCCAGTGTCTCGAGCAATGGGCCGCGCAAGGCGGCGCCAACCTTTCCGTCGCGCTGCCCGGCTGCGAATTCGAATGCCTGCTGCCGGACGCGTACTATTCCGCATGCCGCGACGCGGACGAACGCATCCGCCCGCACACCGTACGTACCGCGATCCGTTATCTTTTCGACACAATTGGCGCAGCGCCGCAAGAATTGCGCGCCGTGATCGCCGGCTTCGGCGAGCGCCGCATCGACGAATACCGCATCGGCTTCACCCGCCGCGGCAACAACGACGTGATCTACGGGGTCGTCTGGCCGCTTTACGGGCGAGAAAACGGCGAGGCATCGATGGACAGCGCAACGCTCGAAGGCGACGTGCCGACGGACGGGCCGGTCGAGGAAATCGCAAGCCTGCTCAAGGACTGCGGTGTCACCGACATCCGCCGGCACCCCGGCCGTTTCGAGCCGGAATACTGCGATGACTGCGGCGTGCCGCTGTATGCGGACCCGCTCGGAGAAATCGTCCACGCCGAGATGCCAGAAGACGCGTCCCCCGCGCAGCCGCACTTCCACTGACGCACGTCCGGCCAGACCGACGATCGTCGAAAGCCGCTCCCGGCCACCGCCGGAGCGGCTTTTTTCTTGCCCGCCAGTCTTACGAAATTTCTTAACCCTTTTAGCCAGGCCGACATTTCGTAAGGATTTTGTCATGATCGAGCCTAAGGCATGACGCCCGCGGCTCATCGACACTTCCTCTGGAGGCAGACTATGCGGTTCTTGGTACTCAACTCAGACGCCGAGCGGCGTGACGGACTGAAAGCGCTGCTGCGGCAGATCGACCGCCACGCCGGCTACAACGACGCGCCCGACGGCTTGCACGCAAAACAGTTGTTGCGCCACCAGCGATTCGACCTCGTCGCAGTCGACTGGCACGACATCCGGCGCCTCGCCGACCTGCAGGCGCTCTGCAAGGCGTGCGCGCCGGCCCCAGTCGCCGTCCTCATCGACGATGCCACGCCGGAGGTCGTGCAAAGGCTCTTCGACTGCGGCGTGACCGGCGTGATCCCCCGTTCGACGCGGCCGCACCTGATCGTGCGGGCGCTCGAGATGGTCCTGCTGGGCGGTCATTACATCCCGCCGATCGCCCTCAACCTCGCCCCCGCCGCCGCCGCGAACCGCAACGAGGCCCACATCCAGGCGCTCGTCAGCAGAATTCCCCGCCGCTCGCCGTCCGGCATGCTGTCGCCGCGGCAAGCCCAAATCATGCGCTTCGTCCACATGGGCAGCACCAACAAGATGATCGCGCGCACGCTCGGCATCAGTGAAGGCACGGTGAAGATCCATCTGGCCAGCATCTTTCAGCTGCTCGGCGCGACCAACCGGGCGGCCGCGGTCGCGATCTACAACGGCTGGCTGCCGCCGCATCTCGAAGTCCTGCTGTCGAGCCGCGACGGCACGCGCAAGCCGGCGCTCGGCGAACACGGTCCCATTCCGTTGCGCGCCACACGCACCTATCTCAAATATGCAGCGGCGGCGGCTCGCAACGATACCGTGGAGCGCATACCGCAGGCGGCGGAGCCGCCGGTGCCGTTCCGGCGCAATCGGTAGCCGGACCGTCTCACTATTACCACGGTCGACATTTGTGCGGATTCCCACCTTTGATATTCAACGAGTAATATGGACACATGGGTTTCCTTTACACACCGCTTCCGCTCTGGGTTGGCATCGGTGGCTGGATCGCCACCGCGGCTTTGCTCGCGCTGGCGATCTGGAATCGCCCATTCGTCCGTCTTCAGGATGCGACGCTCCAGCACGTCTGGCTTGCGCTGGTCACGGCGATCACGGTGCTCTGGGCATCGAACGCATGGCTCGAAGACGGGCTCGTCATGCATCTGCTCGGGGCCACGCTGCTCGTCACGTTGTTCGACTGGACACTCGCGCTCGTCGCGATGGGCGCCGTGACCGCGATCGCCGCGATCATCTTCGATGCGCCCTGGCAAGGCATCGGCCTGACCTATCTGGTCTACGGCGCGCTGCCGGTCGCGGTGTCGGCGCTGCTGCAACGCGCCGCCATCGCCTGGCTACCGCACAACCTGGCGTCGTTCATCGCCGGCCAGGGCGTGGTGTCGCCCGCCCTTGCGATCGTCTCGGTCGCCGCTGCGGCGGCAGGCGTGCAGCTTGCCCTCGCGGGCGGCACGCCGATCGTGATTCCGCCAGGATATCTGCTGAATACCGCATTGCTCGCGCTCGGAGAAGCGTGGTTCACCGGCACGGCGACGGCGCTCATCGCAGTCTATCGCCCTGCATGGGTCACGACCTTCGATGTGCGGCGCTATCGCCTCGGCGGCCCGCGCGCGTGAGTCCGGCCGACGGCCGCGCCTGCCACCGGCGCGCCGCCCGCGCAAGCGAGCGAGCCGTCTACTGCCGCACAGAATTTTTACGCTAAGATTGAACTCCTGTTCTTCGTCGGGCATCTATACGTGCCCGATGCCTCATTTGCACCTCACACATATCCAGATGGACAGCTTACCCGCGTCGCGCCGGATCTTCAGAGCGTTCGGCAAGTTGACAGCCTGTATCGCGGGCCTGTCTCTTGCGTTCTCCGCGCCTGTTTTTGCCGATCTCCTCGACCAGCGCAGCGAACTCGTCAACAAGTTCGTCAACGAGATGCACGCCGATCCTCTCGTCGCGGACTGCGCCGCACACGGTAATTTCATTGCGAGCACATCGCCGGCGTTCTCGCGGGTCGAGTTCCCGCCGAGCGCGTTCGCGAGCGGCAATGCGGCGATCACGCCGTGGAACGAATCGTTCGATCAAGGCAAGCAGCGCGTCAAGGTCGACAACATCGTCACCGTCGAAGGGCTCGGCATCCGCAACGACGGCGGCGATCCGGACCATCTCAAGTTCCGCTGCGGCTACGTCGGCCAGCAAATGCTCGCGTTCAGCTGGAACGACCCGGTCCCGCCGCTCAAGCCGCGCGCCGAGCGTTCCGCGCCGACGACGAAACTGAAGGGCAAGGCGTCGGGCAAGACCAAGGGCAAGGCGAAGTCGTCGGGCCGCACCACCAAGAAGGCTGCGACCGCGAAGAAGTCCACCACCCAGAAAAAAGCCGTGAAGAAGAAATCGACGGCGAAGAAATCCTGATCGAACGGGGCGACACCGACAGAAAAAAAGCCGGAGCATCGTGAAGATGCTCCGGCTTTTTTCTTGCCCCGACGAAATGGCGAGGCGTTACGCGAACGCCTGAACGTGCCGCAGGATCGCGGCCAGCAGCGCGGCGCCAAGCGCCGCGCTGCGTTCGCCGTTCCAGCCGACACGCTCGTCGGGCAGGTTCGCGTTGTCCTTGAACGGCATTTCAAGCGTCAGCGACAGGCAACCGAATTGGTGTCCGATGTATTTCGACGCGAGCTTGAGCGCATCTTCCTGATACTTGCCCGCCTCATAGCCGTGCTCGTCCTGAAAATCGGGGCTCGCCTGCTTGAAAGCGTCGATGAACGCCGCCTGCTCGTTCGCCTGCTGCTCGCTGAAGCCCGGCAGCATCTCGGAACCGGCAACGAACACGTACGGCAAGTCCTCGTCGCCATGGATATCGAAGAACATGTCGCAGCCGATCGCATGGATCGCGTCGCGCACGACCCTCACCTCGGGACTGCGCTCGGCGTCCGGCTCCATCCATTCGCGGTTCAGGTTCGCGCCGGCTGCGTTGGTGCGCAGGTTGCCATGCGCACTGCCGTCGGGATTCATGTTCGGCACGATGTAGAACGTCGCATGGTCGTAGAGCTTGCGCGCGACCGCGTCGCCCGCCCAGTCGCCCCAGCCGGCCAGCCGCTTCACGAGCCCCTCGACGAACCACTCGGCCATCGTTTCGCCCGGATGCTGGCGGGCGATGATCCACACCTTCTTCTTCGGCGCGGCGCCTGCTTCCGGCGTGCCGAGCGTGAGCAGCGACATCGGCCGTCCCTCGACGGTGCGTCCGAGCTCGATGACACTCGCCTGCGGCATCTGCTGGACCGCGCCGAGAAACGCCGCGTGGCGCTCCTCCGAATACGGTTCGAAGTACGCGTAATAGACGCTGTCGAACTCGGGCGTGTGGTCGATCGTCATCGTCTTGCCGTCGTATTCGGTCGGCACGCGAAACCAGCTCACCCGGTCGTAGCTTGCGACCGCGCTGTAATCGCGCCAGCCCGACGGATACGCGCATTCGGCCGCGTTCTCGAAATGCATCACGCAGCGTTCGCCGCGCGCGCCCGTGAGCCGGTAATGGAACCACTGCGCGAATGCCGAATGGCTGTCGCCGCGCACCCGCAGACGGATCGCATCCGCGCGCTCGCACGACACGACATCGATCGCGCCCGCGTCGAAATTGCTGGTGATCGAAATGGTCATCGTCTTTCCTTTGTCGATTCGTCAGTCGCCGATGCGCCGGCGATATACGTAAGTCGCGTCGTTCGACGCCGCTTCGTCGAACGCGTAGCCTTCCATCACGAACGCCTTCAGCGCCTGCGGCTCCGCGATGCGATTTTCGACGATATAGCGGGCCATCAGCCCGCGCGCGCGTTTCGCGTGGAAGCTGATGATCTTGTAGCGCCCGCCCTTCCAGTCCTCGAACACCGGCGTGACGACGGGCGCGGCCAGCAGTTTCGGCTTGACCGACTTGAAATACTCCGACGACGCACAATTGATCAGCACGCGTGACGCCCCCGTGCGGCTCTCGAGCACCGCGTTCAGCGCGCGCGTGATCCTGTCGCCCCAGAATGCGTACAGATCCTTGCCGCGCGCATTCGCGAAGCGAGTGCCCATCTCGAGCCGGTAGGGCTGCAGCAGGTCGAGCGGCCGCAGCAGGCCGTACAGGCCCGACAGCACGCGGACATGCTGCTGAGCGTAATCGAGATCCACCGCCGACAGCGACTTCGCGTCGAACCCTTCGTAGACGTCGCCGTTGAACGCCAGCACCGCCTGCTTCGCGTTCGCCGGGGTGAACGTCGGCGACCAGTCCGCGTAACGCTGGAAGTTCAGACGGGCGAGCGGATCGGAAATGCTCATCAGCGTCGCGATGTCCTGCGGCGACAGCTTGCGCAGGCCGTCGATCAGCTCCGCGGCGTCTTCGACGAAGGCAGGCTCGGTATACGCCGGGACATGAGCGGGCGTATCGTAGTCGAGGGATTTCGCGGGAGAGAGAACGATTATCATAGAGGCTCGCTGGCACGCCGTGCCGTGCGGTCAGACGAAAACCACCGATTGTAACGAATGCCCAGTTCTCCCGCCCCGCGTGCCGAATGCCGCGTCGTGCTCGATTCGAATGTCTGGATCGACATCCTCGTCTTCGACGACCCTGCCACGCGCCCGATCCTGGCCGCGCTCGAGCGCGGCACGCTCGTCGCGCTGATCGACAGCCGCTGTCTGTACGAGCTCGAGCGTGTGCTCGACTATCCGCAGTTCCAGGCGCGTGCGATCGACAAGGCGGCTGCACTCGCGACGGTCTCGCGCCTCGCATGCCGGATCGACGCGCCGCCCTCCGTCGATGTCGATGCGCGGCCGCTGCCGAAGTGCAAGGACCGCGACGATCAGAAATTTCTCGAGCTGGCCCACGCCGCGCAGGCCGACTGGCTGGTGTCGAAGGATCGTGCGCTCCTGAAGCTCGATCGGCGCACCGCGCGCGACTTCGGTTTCCGGATCACCCAGCCTGCGCCGTTCACCGAAGCGTGTGCGATCGACGCGGCCCCGGCCGCCACAGCCGCGCCGGCCTGAGGCGCCTGGGGGCCTTTCCTTTCGACCGTCAACGATGAACGCACTGAACGACATGCCCACGACACCCGTTTTCCCCTCGCGCCTGCCGAACGTCGGCACGACGATCTTCACGGTCATGAGCGCGCTCGCCGCCGAGAAAGGCGCCGTCAATCTCGGCCAGGGATTTCCGGATTTCGATTGCGATCCGCGCATCGTCGACGCGGTGGCCGCCGCGATGCGCAACGGCCACAACCAGTATCCGCCGATGGCGGGCGTCGCGCCGCTGCGCGACGCGATCGCCGACAAGATCGCGCAGGTCTACGGCCGCCGCTACGACCCGGCGACCGAGATCACCGTGACGGCCGGCGCGACGCAGGCACTGCTCACGGCGATCCTGTGCGCGGTCCATCCGGGCGACGAGGTGATCGTCGTCGAGCCGACCTACGACAGCTACCTGCCGTCGATCGAGCTGGCGGGCGGCAAGCCCGTGTTCGTCACGCTCGACGCGCCGGACTACGCGATTCCGTTCGACCGGCTCGCGGCCGCGATCACGCCGAAGACGCGCCTGATCCTCATCAACACGCCGCACAATCCGACCGGCACTGTCTGGCGCGACGCGGACATGCGCAAGCTGGAAGACATCGTGCGCGACACCAACCTGCTGATCATCTCCGACGAGGTGTACGAGCACATGGTGTACGACGGCGCGCGCCACGAGAGCGTGGCGCGTTATCCCGAGCTGGCCGCGCGCAGCTTCATCGTGTCGAGCTTCGGCAAGACCTATCACGTGACCGGCTGGAAAGTCGGCTACGTCGCGGCGCCCGCCGCACTGACCGCGGAATTCCGCAAGGTCCATCAGTTCAACGTGTTCACGGTCAACACGCCGATGCAGATGGGGCTCGCCGACTACATGCGCGACCCGGCGCCGTATCTGACGCTCGCCGATTTCTACCAGAAAAAGCGCGACTTCTTCCGCGCGGGCCTCGAACGCACCCGCTTCAAGCTGCTGCCCTGCACGGGCACGTATTTCCAGTGCGTCGACTATTCGGCAATCAGCGACCTGCCCGAAGCGGAATTCGCGACGTGGCTCACCGCCGAAATCGGCGTCGCCGCGATTCCGGTCTCGGCGTTCTATCATGAGCCGCATGAATCGGGCGTCGTGCGCTTCTGTTTCGCCAAGCAGGAGCGGACGCTTGCGAGCGCGCTCGAACGGCTCGCCCGCCTGTAAGTCGCGCGCGACGGCCGGCGCGCACGCGGCACCGTTCCGCGTCGCACATTGCGCGCCGCCCGCCCCGCGCGATGCGGGGCGGCACGTTCAGGGCCGCTTCGTGACCGTGGCCAGATAGGCCTTGCGATCCTCGGCGATGCGCTGCGCCGCAGGACGCTCGCCGACCTTCTGAACGTAGGCCTTCCAGTCGAGACCCGCATCGAGCAGGAAGTCGCGTCCGTAGATCGTCTTCGTCGCGAGACCGATGAGCGGCAGATGAATCGAGGCGGCCATATCCGCGAAACCGAACGTATCGCCAAGCACATACGGCGAGAATGCGGCCATCTTCCTGAACGCGTCGATCGCGCGCGGCAGTTGCTTCTCGACGTGCCCCTTCGTGCCGTCGCTGACCGTGCCGCCGAAAAACGCCTCCAGATACAACTCGCGCGCGGGCCACTCGAGATACAGCTCCAGCATCGCGATCAGCTCGCGCACCTTCGCCGCCGCAAACGGATCGGACGGGTAGATGTGCTTGTCTGGATAGCGATCGGCGAGATACTCGACGATCACCTGCGACTCGCACAGCGCCCCTTGCTCCGTCTGCAGGAACGGCACCTTGCCGAGCGGCGAGTCCGCAAGCACGCCGGCATCGCGGATGGGCAACCCGACCAGCGACTCCTCGAACGGGATGTCGTGTTCGAGCAGGACGAATTTCACCTTGTTGTAGTAGTTTGACAACGGGATACCGCACAGCTTGAGCATCGGATGTCTCCTTCCAGGCAGGGGGACGAACGGTACGACGCCGTTCGGTCAGGGATTCGTCGCGCCTAAAAGCACGTTCGTGCTAGTCTAAAGCAGTTTAGCGTCCGTCACGACAACATTGCATGTGCGGCAGCATCATCGTCGTCCGCCCGCGCACGGCATGCGGCGCCGCGGCTGCCCGAACCGATGGAGACACACTCGCATGAGCGCCGAACTGCTGGCATCGCGCCCGCCCGAAAGCGAATCGACACTCGTCCTCACGCTGTCGAATCCCGGCACGCGCAACGCGCTGCATCCCGACATGTACGCGGCCGGCATCGAGGCGCTCGCGACCGCCGAGCGCGATCCCGCGATCCGCGCAGTCGTGCTGACCGGCGCCGACCGTTTCTTCTGCGCGGGCGGCAACCTCAATCGCCTGCTCGACAACCGCTCGAAGGCTCCGTCGGTCCAGGCCGACAGCATCGACCAGCTCGGCGCATGGATCGCCGCGATCCGCGCGTCGACGAAGCCCGTGATCGCTGCGGTCGAAGGCGCCGCGGCCGGCGCCGGCTTCTCGCTCGCGCTCGCCTGCGACCTGATCGTCGCCGCGAACGATGCGAAATTCGTGATGTCCTATGCACGCGTGGGCCTGACGCCCGACGGTGGCGGCTCGTGGTTCCTCGCGCGGGCGCTGCCGCGTGCGCTGGCCGCGGAGATCCTGTTCGAGGGCCGCCCGGTCGCGGCCGAGCGGCTGCACGCGCTGGGCGTCGTCAACCGCCTCGCCACGCCTGGCGCTGCACTCGGCGACGCGCTGGCGTGGGCGGACACGCTCGGCGCGCTTTCGCCCAATGCGCTGACGCGCATCAAGGCGCTGCTCGACGACGCGATCGCGCAACCGCTCGCCACGCACCTCGGCACCGAACGCGACCATTTCGTCGCGTCGTTGCACCATCCGGACGCGTTCGAGGGCATCACCGCGTTTCTCGAAAAGCGTCCGGCCACTTACAAACGATAACGCTCCCATGTCACGTTTCGAACTGCCCAAACGCCGCCGCATCTTCCTGATGCGGCACGGCGACGTCACCTATTTCGACGCTTCCGGGCGCGCGATCGACCCGGACAGCGTGCCGCTCAACGAACGCGGCCGCCAGCAGGCGAGCGCCGCCGGGCGCGTGTTCGCCGAGCAGGACATCCGCTTCGACCGCGTGATCGCGAGCGGCCTGCCGCGCACCGTCGAGACCGCGCAGCGCGTGCTCGCGGAAACCGGGCAGCGCATCGACATCGAATTGCAGCCTGCATGGCGGGAAATCCGCGGCGGCCATCTGTCCGACATCCCGCCCGAACAGCATCGCGACGCCTTCCTGCGCCTGCTCGACGGCATCGTGCCCGAATCGACCCGCTTTCTCGGCGGCGAAACGATCGGCGAGCTGATCGACCGGGTGCTGCCACCGCTCGATGCGCTGCGCGCAGACCGCGCATGGGACACGGCGCTTCTCGTCCTGCATGGCGGCGTCAACTGCGCGCTGCTGTCGCACGCGACCGTGCCCGGCCAACGTCTCTTCATCGGCCACCTGTCGCAGTCGACCGGCTGCATTAATGCACTCGACGTCGGTGACGCGCCGCATGACTGGGTGATCCGCATGCTCAATTATTCGCCGCCCGAAGCGTTGCACCGGGACACGCGCAACACGACGATGGAAGTGCTGTATCAGCAATATCTGCAATTCGCGAAGCACTGATTTCCCGACGTTGTCCGAAAGCGAGGCCGGCGATGCACTTCGATTACTCCCCGAAAGTCCAGACATTACGCGAACGACTGCACGCATTCTTCGATGCGCACATCTATCCGAACGAGCGGGCCTTCCACGCGGAAGTCGCCCGCAACCGCCGCGACGGCAACCCGTGGCGTCCCGTCGAGCTGATCGAGACGCTGAAGGCGCAGGCGCGCGCGGCCGGCCTGTGGAACCTGTTCCTCCCCGATTCGCCGCACGGCGCCGGTCTCACCAATCTCGAATACGCGCCGCTCTGCGAAATCATGGGCCGCGTGCCGTGGGCGCCCGAAGTGTTCAACTGCAACGCGCCGGACACCGGCAACATGGAGACGCTCGAACGCTATGGCACCGAGGCGCACAAGCGCGCGTGGCTCGACCCGTTGCTCGACGGGACGATGCGCTCTGCATTCCTGATGACGGAGCCGGACGTCGCCTCGTCGGATGCGACGAACATTCAGACCCGCATCGAGCGCGACGGCGACGCCTACGTGATCAACGGCCGCAAGTGGTGGGCGTCCGGCGCGGGCGATCCGCGCTGCACGCTCTACATCCTGATGGGCAAGACCGATCGGTCGGCCCCCCACCACGCGCAGCAGTCGATGATCCTCGTGCCGTCCGACACGCCCGGCATCACCGTCCACCGGCCGCTGAACGTGTTCGGCTACGACGACGCGCCGCACGGCCACATGGACATCACGCTGAAGGACGTGCGCGTGCCCGCGTCGAACCTCCTGCTCGGCGAGGGGCGCGGCTTCGAGATCGCGCAGGGGCGGCTCGGCCCGGGGCGCATTCATCACTGCATGCGCGTGATCGGGCTCGCCGAGCGCGCGCTCGAGCTGATGTGCCGGCGCGCCGCACAGCGGATCGCGTTCGGCAAGCCGATCGCATCGCAGACGATCACGCAGGAGCGCATCGGCGAGGCGCGCTGCATGATCGAGCAGGCCCGGCTGCTCACGCTGAAGACGGCCCACATGATGGATACGGTCGGCAACAAGGCTGCGCGTGGCGAGATCGCGATGATCAAGGCGGTCGCGCCGGGCATGGCGTGCCAGGTGATCGACTGGGCCATCCAGGCGCACGGCGGCGGCGGCGTCAGTGACGATTTTCCGCTCGCATACGCCTATGCGGCGGCGCGCACGCTGCGCTTCGCCGACGGCCCGGACGAAGTGCACCGCATCGCGATCGCCAAGCTCGAGCTGGCGCGCTACGCGCAGTAGCGGGCGCGGGGGCGTCTGCGGCCCGCGCCGATCCGTGCTCTAATTTCCGACTGCGGCGGACCGTTGGGGCGCCGCCTTACCGGACGCAAATAGGAGTGGCGAACGATGATCGACGTCTACAGCTGGGCGACCCCGAACGGCCATAAGGTGCACATCATGCTCGAGGAGACGGGGCTCGACTATCGCGTGCATCCGATCGACATCGGCGCGGGCGACCAGTTCGCGCCCGCGTTCCTGAAGATCAGCCCGAACAACAAGATTCCGGCGATCGTCGATCAGGACGGCCCGTGCGGCCAGCCGCTCGCGCTGTTCGAATCGGGCGCGATCCTCGTCTATCTCGCGGAAAAGAGCGGACGATTCCTGCCGACCGATCCGGTCGGGCGCTACACGACGCTGGAATGGCTGATGTTCCAGATGGGCGGCATCGGGCCAATGCTCGGACAGGCCCACCATTTCCGCCTGTATGCCCCGGAAAAGATCGACTACGCGATCAACCGCTACACGAACGAAGCGCAGCGCCTGTACAACGTGATGGACAAGCGGCTCGGCGAAACCGCCTATCTGGCCGGCGACGACTACACGATCGCGGACATCGCGGCGTTCCCGTGGACCCGCTCGTGGCAGAACCAGGGCATCGCGCTCGACGCGTTGCCGAACGTCAAGCGCTGGCACGAGGCGATCGCCGCGCGGCCGGCGGTGCAACGCGGCGTCGAGGTGCTGGCGTCGCTGCGCCAGCCGCTGCAGGACGACCGCGCGCGCGAAGTACTGTTCGGCGCGACGCAGTACGCGAAGCACTGATCCCGCGCCGCACCACGTCGCGCGCGGCGGGGGCGGCATGCCGGCCGTCTCCGCCGCGCGGCACCGGCCGGATTCAGAAGTAATGCAGCGTGATGAATTCCGCCGCGCACACGGGCAGCGGCTCACCCGGGCGCTCGACCTGCATCGACACGGTCCACGTCACCTGCACGCCGCCCCGCCCCGCGTCGGCCGTCTCTTTCACCTCGAACAGCGCGCGCACCCGCGCGCCCACCGGCACCGGCTTCAGGAAACGCACGCGGTTCAAGCCGTAGTTCACGCCCATCTTCTGCTCGAACCGCATCGCGTCGGCCATCAGCGCGGGAATCAGCGACAGCGTCAGGAATCCGTGCGCGATCGGGCCGCCGAACGGCGATTCGCGCCGCGCGCGCTCCGGATCGACGTGGATCCACTGGTGATCGCCCGTCGCGTCGGCGAACCGGTCGACCCGGCGCTGATCCACCTCGACCCACCCGCTCGCAAGCGCCGGCGCGCCCACGAGCGAACCGAGCGCCTGCGCGGACGCGATCAGCGGCAAGGTCGCGTCCGCGGTCATGCGTTGCCCCCGGAGGACGGATCGCGCAAGCCGAAGATCACTTTCGAGCGGACCGTAATCACCGTCTCGCCGCTTGCGTTGACGCCGACCCACTCCGTCGTCACGATGCCGCGATCCGGCTTGCTCGACGACACGCGCTTGTCGAGGATCTTCTGCAGCATCGTGATCGTGTCGCCGGCGCGCACCGGCTTGATCCAGCGGATCTCGTCGATGCCCGGCGAGCCCATGCCGGTCGAGCCCTGCAGCACGTTGCGCACCAGCATGCCCATGAACACCGAGCAGGTGTGCCAGCCGCTCGCGACAAGGCCACCGAACGGCGACACCTTGCCGGCCGCCTCGTCGAGATGGAACGGCTGCGGATCGTAGCGCTCGGCGAACGCCTTGATGTCGTCCGCCTCGAACGTATACCGGCCGACTTCGATGCTGCTGCCGACTTCCAGGTCTTCGTAACTGATCCCCACTATGTGTCTCCTTGGTTTGAAGGGTGACGCGTGCATCCCCGTCAGGCGGTCTCGACCTGCATGAAATCCGGCAGCGCCGCGATGCGCGCGAGATGATGATCGGTGTCGCCGAGCGTCGTCTCGATGATCGTCAGGCGCTTGAACAGATGCGCGGCAGCGACCTCGTTGGTCACCCCCATCCCGCCGTGCAGCTGCACCGCCTGCTGTCCGACGAAACGCGCCGCTTGCCCCACGCGCGCCTTCGCCGCCGACACCGCCTTGCGCCGGGCATCGGCGTCACCGCCCGCATAGCGTACCGCAGCCAGGCAGGTCAGTGAGCGTGCCTGCTCCGCATGGATCAACATGTCGACCATCCGGTGCTGCAGCGCCTGGAAGCGCGCGATCGGCACACCGAACTGCTCGCGCGTCTTCGTGTAGTCGACGGTCGCGCGGTTCAGCGCGTCGAGCGCGCCGATCGCCTCGGCGCAGAGCAGCACGGTCGCGTAATCGGCGACCTGCTCCAGCGCCGCCGCGTCGCGGACACCGCCGTCGAGCATGCGGGCGGGCGTGTCGCTCAGGCGAATCGTCGCCGCCCGCTGCCCGTCGATCGTGCGGTAATCGTCGACCGCCGCGCCCGGCGCGCCGGGTTCGACGACGAACAGGCCCACGGCGCCGCTCGCGAGCCGCGCCGGCACGATCCACGCAGTGGCCTGTGCGCCGTGCTGCACGACGGACTTCACGCCGCTCAGCCGGTACGTGCCGTCCGCTTCATGCGCATGCGTTTCGAGCGAGAAAAGATCGTAGCGCGCGTGCGGTTCGTGAAACGCGACCGCGAGACGCGCACGCCCCTGCGCGACGGCGTCGAGGAGCGCGGCGTCCTCGCCCGCGCCCGAGCCTGCGACACGCAGCGCCTCGACGCCCACCGCCGTCGCCCAGTACGGCTCGACGACGAGCGCGCGCCCCAGTTCCTGCATCGCGACCATCATGTCGACCGCGCTTCCGCCGAAGCCGCCTTGCGCGTCCGGCACCGGCAACGCGCTCAGGCCCAGTTCCGTGAACGCCTGCCATTGCGTGTCCGACACGCCGGCCGCGCTGCGCACGATCGCCTGCCGCGCCTCGAACCCGTATCGCTCGCCGAGGTAACGCCGCAATGCGTCGGCGAACTGCTGCTGCTCATCGGTAAAGGTGAAATCCATCGTCGTCTCCTGTTCCATGCAACGCGCTCTGATTCCGTGCAAAGCCGCCGGCTGGCGCGTCAGCGCCTGTCGGCCGCCCCTGCAGCACTCACAGTCCGAGAATCATCTGCGCGATGATGTTCTTTTGAATTTCGTTCGAGCCGCCGTAGATCGACGTCTTGCGGAAGTTGAAGTAGTACGCGGCCAGCGGCGCGGCATCGTCGTCGCCCGCGGCGCTGTGGTCGCGCTCGCCTTCGAGGAACGGCACGTCGAACGGCGCGGCGAGCGGGCCGATCGCCTCGACCATCAGCTCGGTGAGCGCCTGCTGTATCTCGGTGCCCTTGATCTTCAGCATCGACGCCTCCGGGCCCGGTCCCTTGCCGCTCGTCTCGCGGCTGACGACGCGCAGCACCGTCACCTCCAGCGCCATCAGCTCGACTTCGAGCGCGGCCACTTTCGCCGCGAAAACCGGATCGGCCAGCAACGGCTTGCCGTTCTTCCGCTGATTCAGCGCGACGCGCTTGAGGAACGCCAGCTCGCGCTTCGAATTGCCGACGCGCGCGATGCCGGTGCGCTCGTGACCGAGCAGATATTTCGCATAGGTCCAGCCGCGGTTTTCTTCCCCGACGAGATTCTCGACAGGCACCTTCACGTCCTCGAAGAACACCTCGTTGACTTCGTGGTCCTCGTCGAGCATGACGATCGGCCGCACGGTGATGCCCGGCGTCTTCATGTCGACCAGCAGGAACGAGATGCCCTCCTGCTTCTTCGCGCCGGGGTCGGTCCGCACCAGGCAGAACATCATGTCCGCGTGCTGGCCGAGCGTCGTCCAGGTCTTCTGGCCATTGACGATGTAATGGTCGCCGTGGCGCTCGGCGCGCGTGCGCAGCGACGCGAGATCCGAGCCGGAGCCCGGCTCCGAATAGCCCTGGCACCACCAGTCGGAACCATCGAGGATGCGCGGCAGGTAACGATGCTTCTGCACGTCGCTACCGTATTTCATCAGCACCGGCGCGACCATCGACACGCCGAACGGCAGCACGGTCGGCGCGCCGATCCGCGCGCACTCCTCGTCCCAGATGTGCCGCTGCGTCGCGTTCCACCCCGGGCCACCGTATTCGATCGGCCACGCGGGCGCCGACCAGCCGCGCGCGCCGAGTATCCGGTGCCAGCTCGCGTAGTCTTCGCGATTCAGTCGCTTGTGGTTGAGAACCTTGGCGCGCAACGCGCGAGGCAGGTTGGCCTCGAGCCATGCGCGGATGTCGGCGCGGAACGCGTCGTCGGCGGGGGAATAATCCAGATCCATGCGAAGTGTCTCCTGTCGCCCAGAGTTAGCGCTTTAGGGCTTACTCTGGTCCCATGCTGGGCTCGCCGCGGCCGACCGGCCCGGCGACGGAAACGCTGCGTATGTCGTTATTGCAGCGGTTCTTTCAGCGCGGCAGGAATCGGCAGCGGCATCACGTCGATACCTTCTTCGGCCAAGGCTTGCGCATCGTCCGGAGTCGTGACGCCCCGGATGCTGCGCGCCGGCGCTTCGTTGTAATGGATGCGCCGCGCTTCCTCGGCGAAGCGCTCGCCCACGTTCTCGGTCTTCTCCAGCACCTCGCGCAACGCGCGCATCACCTGCGCCTGCAGCGCGCGCGGGTCGGCCGGCTGCGCCTGCGTCGCGCCGGACAGGTTCAGGCGCGGCGCGGACGGCATGCGGCTGACCTCGGTCGCCCCGCACACCGGGCATTCGACCAGCTTGCGGGACAACTGCGCTTCGAATTCATCGGCGGAAGCGAACCAGCCTTCGAACCGATGACCGTGCGGGCACTGTAAATCGAGGACCTTCATGCTGAATCAGGGCGTGTGACGAGTGTAGCGCAAAAAGACTTTTTGTGAACGATCGTGCTAAAACAATCGGGATCGCGGCCGCAGGCCGTGTCATCAAATTGTAGCGCGGCATGCCCGCGCCCGCCTAAGCGCGCGGCGTCAACGCGTCGCCGAGCGGCCATGCACCCGACAGCACCTTTTCGAGCCACATCGTTCCGATGATCGTCTTCACGTCGGTGATCTGGCCGGTGCGCACCCATTCGAGCAGGTCGGGCAGCGTTGCGGTGAAGGTTTCGAGGAACTCGCCGTCGTCGAGCTTGCGCTCGCCGGCCGTCAGGCCGCGCGCGAGGTACAGGTCGATGAACTCGGTCGAATAGGAAATGACCGGATGAATGCGGGTCAGGAAGACATATTCGCGGGCCGTGTAGCCGGTTTCCTCGCGCAGTTCGCGCACGGCGCAGGCCAGCGCGCCCTCCTCCGGATCGAGCTTGCCCGCCGGGTATTCGGCCATCACCTTGCCGATCGGATAACGGTACTGGCTCTCCATCAGCACGCGGCCGTCGTCGAACAGCGGGATCACCATCACCGCGCCCGGATGCTGCACGTATTCGCGCGTCGCACGCTTGCCGTCGGGCAGGCGCACCGTGTCGCGCTTGAGCTTGAGGAATGCGCCGTCGAACATCGCCTCGCTTTCGAGGCAGGTTTCGGTCAATGCGGCGTCGTGGTTGGGCAATTCGGCCATCGGCGGCTCCAAGGTTGAGCGCGACGGCCGGGGTCCGCGATTGGCGTGAACAGGCCCTGAGCCGTCAGCGTCGTTTGACGAGATACTGGAACGTGAAGCCGGGGAACGCGAATACGACGAAGAGACTGAACGTAATTGCGTAGAACTGCCAGCCTTGTTCGAACCGGTTGCCGGCGCGCGCTTCGAGCCAGAAGCCGAGCGCGCCGACGACGAAATACAGCACGATCAGTTCGCCGATCCGCACCCACGCGCTCTTCTTCGCCGCGCCGAGCGGCACGACGGCGAAGAGGCGCTGGTTGAGAAACGGCAAGTTGGCGCCCGCGAGCGCCAACAGCACAATGAACCAGCCTGCTGCCGACATTAGAGCGGCAGCGTGTGACGCACTGCCTGCAGGCAGACCGTCAGCAGCGGGCTCGGGATCAGGCCGAGCACGAGGACGGCAACGCCGTTCAGCGCGAGGATCGTGCGCTTGCAGAAATCGCCGGCGATCGGGGTCGAATCCTGCGGTTCATCGAAGTACATCAGCTTGACGATGCGCAGGTAGTAGAAGGCGCCGAACAGCGACGTGATCACGGCCAGCACGGCAAGCCACGTCAGGCCGGCGTTGACCGTCGCCTCGAGCACGGCGAGCTTCGCGTAGAAGCCGACCGTCGGCGGGATGCCTGCGAGCGAGAACATCATCACCATCATCACGAACGCGAACACCGGGCTACGCTTGTTGAGGCCCTTGAAGTCGTCGATCGTGTCCGCTTCGAAATCGCGGCGCGCGAGCAGCATCACCACGCCGAACGAACCGAGCGTCGTCACCAGGTAGACGATCGTGTAGAACATCGCCGAGCTGTACGCATTCGCCGCATCGGCCGGATTGCCGTTGATGACGCCCGCCAGCAGGCCGAGCAGCACGAAGCCCATGTTCGAGATCGCCGAATACGCGAGCATCCGCTTGATGTTGCGCTGGACGATACCCGTGATGTTACCGACGATCAGCGACAGCGCCGCGAGGATCACCAGCATCTCCTGCCAGTCGCCCGCGAGCGGCCACAGGCCCATCACCAGGAAACGCAGGCCCCACGCGAACGCCGCGACCTTCGGGCCGCCGCCGACGAACAGCGTCATCGCGGTCGGTGCGCCCTGGTAGACGTCCGGCACCCACATGTGGAACGGCACCGCCCCCATCTTGAACGCCACGCCGGCCACGATGAAGATCGCGCCGAACAGCAGCACGCCGGTGTTGATGTGGCCCGATGCGACCGCCTTCAGCACTTCCGGCAGCTCGAGCGAGCCCGTCGCGCCGTAGAGCATCGAGATGCCGTACAGCACGAAGCCCGATGCGAGCGCGCCCAGCACGTAGTACTTCATCGCCGCTTCGCTCGACTGCGCCGCGTCGCGACGCAGCGCGATGATCGCGTACAGCGACAGCGACATCAGTTCCAGACCGAGATACAGCGTCAGGAAGTTGTTGCCGGACACCATGATCAGCTGGCCGAGCAGCGAGAACATGCCGAGCAGGAACACGTCGCCGCGGAACAGGTCGCGGTCTTCGAGGTACTTGCGCGAGTAGACGAGCGACACGGCGAAGCCGAACGACACGACCGCCTTCATCACGCTCGCGAACGAGTCGACGACCAACATCCGCGAGAAGAAGTAGTACTGCTGCGGATCGAGCGCTTGCGTCGCGAACCACACGCCAGCGGCCGTCGACGACAGCACCGCGATCAGATAGGTCAGGCGGCGGCCGGCCGCGCCGGTAAAGGTGTCGTTCAGCCACGCGACGATGATGGCGAACATCACCAGCGCATCAGGCAACAGGACATTCATAGGTGCGTTTTGCATGATCTTGATTTCCTCTGCTCGCGCTTACTGGGCCACCAGCGGCAGCTTCGACTGCGCGACGTGGGAGAGGAGGTTTTCCACGGAAACGTGCATCACGTCCGTGACGGGCTTCGGATACAGGCCCATCACCAGCGTGAACGCGGCCAGCACGCCGAGCATCAGGAACTCGCGGCGGCTGATGTCCGCGAGCTTCGCGACCTTGTCGCTGGCGACCGCGCCGAAGTACACGCGCTTGTACATCCAGAGCGTGTAGGCCGCGCCGAGGATCAGCGTGAATGCCGCGCCAAAACCGATCCAGAAGTTGAACTGGACGGCCGCGAGAATCACCATGAACTCGCCGACGAAACCCGACGTACCCGGCAGGCCGCAGTTGGCCATCGAGAACAGCATCGCGAACGCCGCGAACTTCGGCATCACGTTCACCACACCGCCGTAATCGGCGATCTGGCGCGAGTGCAGGCGGTCATACAGCACGCCGATGCACAGGAACATCGCGCCCGACACGAAACCGTGCGAGATCATCTGGACGATCGCACCTTCGACGCCCAGCTGGTTGAAGATGAAGAAGCCGAGCGTGACGAAGCCCATGTGCGCGATCGAGGAATACGCGACCAGCTTCTTCATGTCGGCCTGCACCATCGCGACGAGGCCGATGTAGATCACCGCGATCAGCGACAGCGTGATCACCACGGGCGCCAGGAAGTGGCTCGCATCCGGCGTGATCGGCAGCGAGAAGCGCAGGAAACCGTACGCGCCGAGCTTCAGCATGATCGCCGCCAGCACGACCGAGCCGCCCGTCGGCGCTTCCACGTGCGCGTCCGGCAGCCAGGTGTGGACCGGCCACATCGGCACCTTCACCGCGAACGCGAGGAAGAACGCTATGAACAACATGATCTGCGGCGTCATCGCGATCTTCGCGTTCTGCCACGTCGCGAGGTCGAACGAGTGCGTTTGCGTGTACAGGTAGATCAGCGCGACCAGCATCAGCAGCGAGCCGGCCAGCGTGTACAGGAAGAACTTGAACGCCGCGTACACGCGGTTCGGGCCGCCCCACACGCCGATGATGATGTACATCGGGATCAGCGTGGCTTCGAAGAACACGTAGAACAGCAGGCCGTCAGCCGCCGAGAACACGCCGACCATGATCCCCGACAGGATCTGGAAGGCGGCCAGGTACTGGCCCACGTTCTCGGTGATGACCTCCCATCCCGCGATCACGACGATCACGGTGATGAGCGCGGTCAGCACGACGAACCACATCGAGATGCCGTCGACGCCGAGGTGATACGAGATGTTGAAGCGCTCGATCCAGGTCGACTGCTCGACGAACTGCAGAGCGGCCGAGCTTGCATCGAAGCCGGTGATGAGCGGAATCGTGACGGCAAGACCCGCCAGCGACCCGATCAGCGCGACCCAGCGCGCCGGCGCCGGGTTTTTGTCGGAACCCACCACGAGCGTGAGGAGGCCGAAGACGATCGGCAGCCAGATCGCGGTACTGAGAATCGGAAAAGAGTGCATTAGTCGTCCCCCGCCTTATTTGCCGCTGAGCGTTACAAACAGGGTCAGGAGCCCCAGCATGCCGATGATCATGGCGAACGCGTAGTGATAGATGTAACCGGATTGGAGGAAGCGGATCACGCCGGCGAACCAGGCGACGAACCGGGCGCTGCCGTTGACGATGCCGTCGATCACCACGACGTCGCCCTCCTTCCACAGACCGCGGCCGATCGCGACCGAGCCCTTGGCAAACACCACCTCGTTGATCTTGTCCATGTAGTACTTGTTGTCGAGCAGCGTGTAGATCGGGCCGAACGCGCGACGGATCGCAGCGGGCAGTGCCGGACGCTTCAGGTACAGGAACCATGCGGCGACGACGCCGGCGAGCGCGAACCAGAGCGGCAGCGTCGACACCGAGTGCAGGCCCATCGCGGCCCAGCCGTGGAACTCCTCGGCCATTTCAGCCAGCGCCGGGTGATTCGCGCCGATGAAGATCACCTTGTCGAACACCACGCCGTGCTGGAAGAAGTCGCCGTACAGCATCGGGCTGATGGCGATCCCACCGATGATGATCGACGGAATCGCGAGCAGCACCAGCGGCACCCACACGACCCACGGCGTCTCATGCGGCTCGTGCGCGTGGCCGTGATCGTCGTGACCATGACCATGGTGGCCGTGACCGTGCGCCGCTTCGATGCCCATCGGCGATTCCGGATGCTTCGGCTTGCGGAAACGCTCTTCGCCGTGGAACACCAGGAAGTACATGCGGAACGAGTACAGCGCCGTGACGAACACGCTCGCGACGACCGCGAAGTACGCGAAGCCCGAACCCGGCAGGTGCGACAGCTTCACCGCGTCGATGATCGAGTCCTTCGAGTAGAAGCCCGAGAAGAACGGCGTGCCGATCAGCGCGAGCGAGCCGACCAGCGACGTGATCCACGTGATCGGCATGTACTTGCGCAGACCGCCCATGTTGCGCATGTCCTGATCGTGGTGCATGCCCATGATGACCGAGCCTGCGCCGAGGAACAGCAGCGCCTTGAAGAACGCGTGCGTCATCAGGTGGAACACGGCGACCGGGTAGGCGGACACGCCGAGCGCGACCGTCATGTAGCCGAGCTGCGACAGCGTCGAGTAGGCGACGACACGCTTGATGTCGTTCTGGACGATCCCGAGGAAGCCCATGAAGAGCGCCGTGATCGCGCCGATCACCGTGATGAACGACAGTGCGGTATCCGACAGTTCGAACAGCGGCGACATGCGCGTGACCATGAAGATGCCGGCCGTCACCATCGTCGCCGCGTGAATCAGCGCCGAGATCGGGGTCGGGCCTTCCATCGAGTCCGGCAGCCACACGTGCAGCGGGAACTGTGCCGACTTGCCCATCGCGCCGATGAACAGGCAGATACAGGCAACCGTCAGCAGGCCCCAGTCGGTGCCCGGGAAGTGCAGGCTCGCCAGTTCGGCGCGCTTTGCGAACACTTCGCCGTAGTTCATCGAGCCGGCGTACGCGAGCAGCAGGCCGATGCCGAGCAGGAAGCCGAAGTCGCCGACGCGGTTCACGAGGAACGCCTTCATGTTCGCGTAGATCGCGCTCTCACGGGTGAAGTAGAAGCCGATCAGCAGGTACGACACCAGGCCCACCGCTTCCCAGCCGAAGAACAGCTGCAGGAAGTTGTTGCTCATCACGAGCATCAGCATCGAGAACGTGAACAGCGAGATGTACGAGAAGAAGCGCTGGTAGCCGTCTTCTTCCGACATGTAGCCGATCGTGTAGATGTGCACCATCAGCGAGACGAAGGTGACGACCACCATCATCATCGCGGTCAGCGAATCGACGAGGAAGCCGACTTCGAGTTTCAGCGAACCGACGCGCATCCATTCGTAGACGGTGGCGTGGAAGCTCGCGCCTCCCATCACGTCGAAAAAGACTTTCGCGGAAAGCAGGAATGCGATCGCGACGCCGAGGATCGTGATCCGGTGTGCGCCCTTGCGCCCCACTGCGTTCCCGAACAGCCCCGCAATCAGCGAGCCGGCCAGCGGAGCGAGCGGAATCGCCAGCAGCAGGTTTTCATTGAGTGTCGTTGACATAACAGCGTTGCCTGAAATTAACCTTTGAGCTGATCGAGATCCTCGACATTGATCGTGTCGAGCTTACGGAACAGGGTCACCAGAATCGCGAGGCCGATCGCGGCTTCCGCGGCGGCGACCGTCAGCACGAAGAAGACGAAGATCTGGCCGTGCACGTCGCCGAGGTAATGCGAGAACGCGACAAAGTTGGTGTTCACCGCGAGCAGCATCAGTTCGATCGCCATCAGGATGATGATGATGTTGCGACGGTTCAGGAAAATCCCGACGATGCTGATCGCGAACAGAATCGCGCTGAGCACGAGGTAGTGAGCAAGAGTCAACATGGTTTTCTTTCCTCCGCTTAGCCGTTCGTGCCCGAACCGGCTTCGCTCTGGGCGGTTTCCGGCAACGGCTTCTCGGCTTGCATCTTCACGAGGCGCACGCGATCTTCGCGGCGCACCTTGACCTGGTCGGACACGCGCTGGCGCTTGCTGTCCTTGCCCTTGCGCTCGGTCAGCGCGACCGCTGCGATGATCGCGACCAGCAGCACGAGGCCGGCGATTTCGAACGCGAAGATGTAGTCGGTGTAGATGATCTTGCCGATCAGGCGGGTGTTCGACATGCCGGCCAGCGCGCCCGTCGCCATGTCACGCACCGGCGTCGACGTCGCGCCGTAGCCGTGCCACAGAATCAGTGCCGTCTCGACCACGATGATCGCGCCGACGACGGTGGCCATCGGCACGAATCGCTTGAAGTCGCGCCGCAGGAAGTCGATGTTGATGTCGAGCATCATCACGACGAACAGGAACAGCACCATCACGGCGCCCACGTAGACCAGCACCAGCAGGATCGCGAGGAATTCCGCTTCCAGCAGCATCCAGATCGCGGCGGCGTTGAAGAACGCCAGCACAAGGAAAAGCGCAGACGCCACCGGGTTGCGCGAAGTGATCACCTTCACCCCTGATACCACCAGGAGCAGCGCGAAGATGTAGAACAGTACGGTCGTGAATTCCATGATTACCGGTTCATCGTTAGGCCATAGTCAGGCACGGGTTGCGGCGCGCAGTGCTTGCCGCAACCGCCGCGGCGGCTCGGCCGGCTCGCATCGAGCCGGCACTGCAAACACAATCAACGATACGGCGCGTCGGCAGCCTTCGCCGCTGCGATGTCCTTCTCGTAACGATCGCCCACTGCGAGCAGCATTTCCTTCGTGAAATACAGATCGCCGCGCTTCTCGCCGTGATACTCGAGGATCTGCGTCTCGACGATCGAATCGACCGGGCAGCTCTCTTCGCAGAAACCGCAGAAGATGCACTTCGTCAGGTCGATGTCGTAGCGCGTCGTGCGGCGCGTGTTGTCCGCGCGCGTGTCCGACTCGATCGTGATGGCCATCGCGGGGCAAACGGCTTCACACAGCTTGCACGCGATGCAGCGCTCTTCGCCGTTCTCGTAGCGGCGCAGTGCGTGCAGCCCGCGAAAGCGCGGCGACAGCGGCGTCTTCTCTTCCGGGAACTGCACCGTGAACTTGCGCTTGAACGTGTAACGCCCCGTCAGCGCAAGCCCCTTCAGCAGTTCGATCAGGAAGAAGGTCTTAAAGAATTGTTGAATTGCCGTCATGATTGCATCCGACCTTTATTTCCAGATATTGAGCGGCGACATGATCCAGAAGCCGACCACGACCACCCAGATCACAGTGACCGGCAGGAACACCTTCCAGCCCAGACGCATGATCTGGTCGTAACGGAAACGCGGGAACGTCGCGCGGACCCAGATGAAAATCGACAGCAGCCCGAAGACCTTCAGCACCAGCCAGAAGATGCCCGGAATGAACGACAGGAATTCGAACGGTGCATCCCAGCCGCCGAGGAACAGCGTCGCGGCGAGCGCCGAGATCACGATCATGTTGATGTACTCGGCCAGGAAGAACAGCGCGAACGCCATGCCCGAGTAATCGATCATGTGACCGGCGACGATCTCCGACTCCCCTTCCACCACGTCGAACGGGTGGCGGTTCGTTTCGGCGATGCCCGAGATGAAGTAGACGACGAACGCCGGCAGCAGCGGCAGCCAGTTCCACGACAGGAAGTTGACGCCGTGGCCCGCGAAGAAGCCATGCTGCTGCGAACCGACGATTTCCGACAGGTTCAGGCTGCCGGCCGTCATCAGCACGAGCACCAGCGCGAAGCCCATCGAGATTTCGTACGAGACCATCTGCGCCGCGGCTCGCATCGCACCGAGGAACGCGTACTTCGAGTTCGACGCCCAGCCGGCGAGAATCACCGCGTACACGCCGATCGACGAGATCGCCATCGCGTACAGCAGGCCGGCGTTCACGTTCGCGAGCACCGCCTCGGCCTGGAACGGGATCACCGCCCACACCGCGAAGGCCGGCACGACGGTCATGACCGGCGCGACGAGGTACAGCCAGCGGCTGGCCGCGCTCGGCTGAATGACTTCCTTCAGCAACAGCTTCAGCACGTCGGCGATCGGCTGCAGCAGACCGGCCGGGCCGACGCGGTTCGGACCGAGACGCACGTGCATCCAGCCGATCAGCTTACGTTCCCACAGAATCAGGTACGCGACGCACAGCAGGATCGCGACCGCGACGACGAGGATGCGCACGAGCGCCCACACCGTCGGCCATGCGACGCCGAGAAGCTGGGCTCCGCCCGAGTTGATCGTATCGAACAAGCTCATTTACGCCTTCTCCACCACCAGTTCACCGGACAGGCTGCCGAGCGCTGCGCCGGCAGGCGTCGCCGCCGACACGCGAACGACCGTCTCCGCAAGATTCTCGTCACGCACGGCCGGCAACTGCACCGCACGCTCGCCCTGGCGCACGCGCACCGCGTCGCCTTCCTTCAAGCCCAGCTTGTCGAACAGCGCAGCCGGCAGGCCAACCGTGTTCGCCGCCTTCGCCGCCGCCGTCAGGTGCAGCGCACCCGCGCGGCGCACCAGCGCGTCGGCGTGATAGATCGGCACGTCGGCCAGGCGCTCGAAGCCGCCATTCGCCTGAGCCGCGACACGCGACGGCGCCACGCCGGTCTTGTTCGACAGGCGCGCCGCGACACCTTCGTCGCCGAGCGCCGCGAGACGCACTTCTTCCGAGGTCTCGTATTCGAAGTTCGGCAGGCCGAGCAGGCTGCCGAGCACGCGCAGCACCTTCCAGGCCGGGCGCGTGTCGCCGAGCGGGCGCACGACGCCGTTGAAGCTCTGCACGGTGCCTTCGGCGTTGACGAAGGTACCGGCCGTTTCGGTGAACGGCGCGATCGGCAGCAGGACGTCCGCGTAGTCGAGGCCGTGCTTGAACGGCGACATCACGACGACCATCTCTGCCTGGTTCAGCGCGGCGATCGCCTGCGCCGGATCGGCGGTGTCGAATTCCGGCTCGACGTTGAGCAGCACGTAACCCTTGCGCGGTTGCGCGAACGCTTCGCGTGCGTTCAGGCCGCCTTCGCCCGGCAGCGCGTTGACCGCATGGGCGCCCACCGTGTTCGCGGCTTCGGTCAGGAAACCGAGCGTCGCGTCGGTGTTGTCGGCAATCCACTGCGCCAGTGCGTGCAGACGGGCGAATTGCGGATGCTGGACGGCGGCGTTGCCGAGCAGCACGACGCGGCGCTCGCCGTTCGCGAGCGATTGCGCGACCTGCTGCGCAGCCGGCGATGCGGCGACGCCCGACAGCGCGTCCGGCAGCGCGACGCCGCGCAGCTGTGCGACGGCGGCGGCGATGCCGGCCAGTTCGTCGAGCCATGCCGACGGCGCAGCGGCGATGCGTTGCGCGCCCGGGATCAGCGCGTCGTCACGCGTCGCGTGGAGGAAATGCAGCTTCGCGCCGTTCTTCGCGGCCTGACGCAGGCGTGCGGCGAACAGCGGGTGGTCGCGGCGCAGCAGCGAACCGATCACGAGCGCGGCATTCACGTTCGTCAGATCGGCGATCGGCATGCCGAGCCACGGGGCGCCCTGCACAGGCGCCGAGAAATCGAGCTGGCGCAGGCGGAAGTCGACGTTCGGCGTCTTCAGCTCGTGCGCGAGCTGCTTCACGAGGAACAGCTCTTCAGCGGTGCTGTGCGCGCTCGCGAGCATCGCCAGCGCGTTCGCGCCGTGATCCGCGCTGATGCCCTTCAGGCCCTTCGCGACGTATTCGAGCGCGGTCTGCCAGTCGGTTTCGATCCACTGGCCGCCCTGCTTGATCATCGGCTTGGTCAGGCGCTCTTCGCTGTTGAGGCCTTCGTACGAGAAGCGGTCCTTGTCCGAGATCCAGCATTCGTTGATCGCTTCGTTCTCGAACGGCAGCACGCGCATCACGCGGTTGTTCTTGACCTGCACGACGACGTTCGCGCCGACCGAATCGTGCGGGCTCACCGACTTGCGGCGCGACAGTTCCCAGGTCCGTGCGCTGTAGCGGAACGGCTTGCTGGTCAGCGCGCCGACCGGGCACAGGTCGATCATGTTGCCCGACAGCTCGGAATCGACCGTCTTGCCGACGAACGTCGTGATTTCCGAGTGCTCGCCGCGGTTCAGCATGCCGAACTCCATCACGCCGGCGATTTCCTGGCCGAAGCGGACGCAGCGCGTGCAGTGGATGCAGCGCGACATCTCTTCCATCGAGATCAACGGGCCCACGTTCTTGTGGAACACCACGCGCTTCTCTTCGCTGTAGCGCGACGCGGACTTGCCGTAGCCGACCGCGAGATCCTGCAGCTGGCACTCGCCGCCCTGATCGCAGATCGGGCAATCGAGCGGGTGGTTGATGAGGAGAAATTCCATCACCGACTGCTGCGCCTTCACCGCCTTCTCGGAGCTGGTGTGGACGATCATGCCGGCCGACACGGGGGTCGCGCAGGCAGGCACGGCCTTCGGCATCTTCTCGACATCGACGAGACACATCCGGCAGTTGGCCGCAACCGACAGTTTCTTGTGATAGCAGAAGTGAGGAATGTACTTGTCCGCCTTGTGCGCAGCCTGGATCACCATGCTGCCTTCGGGCACCTCGACCTTCTTGCCGTCTATTTCAAGTTCAACCATGATGGTGAATGGTCCTTAACCTATTTCCGCTCGTTCGCGCATTCGCTCGACCGCGCGCTCATTTTCTGCAACCGGGTTCGCGTCAGGCCGCCGCCGCGTGCGCGTGGCCGCCGACCATGCAATGCTTGTGCTCGACGTGGTACGCGAATTCGTCCCAGTAGTGCTTCAGCATGCCGCGCACCGGCATCGCTGCCGCATCGCCGAGCGCGCAGATCGTGCGGCCCATGATGTTCTCTGCGACCGAATTCAGCAGGTCCAGGTCTTCCTTGCGGCCCTGGCCATGCTCGATACGGTTCACGACGCGCCACAGCCAGCCGGTGCCTTCGCGGCACGGCGTGCACTGGCCACACGACTCTTCGTGATAGAAGTACGACAGGCGCAGCAGCGAACGAACCATGCAGCGCGTCTCGTCCATCACGATCACCGCGCCCGAGCCGAGCATCGAGCCCGCCTTCGCGATCGAATCGTAGTCCATGTCGGTCTGCATCATGATGTCGCCCGGGATCACCGGCGCGGACGAGCCGCCCGGGATCACCGCCTTGATCTTCTTGCCGCCGCGCATGCCGCCGGCCAGTTCCATCAGCGTCGCGAACGGCGTGCCGAGCGGCACTTCATAGTTGCCCGGACGCTCGACGTCGCCCGACACCGAGAAGATCTTCGTGCCGCCGTTGTTCGGCTTGCCCAGCTCGAGGTAGTTCTGCGGGCCGACCGTCAGCAGGAACGGCACCGCGGCGAACGTCTCGGTGTTGTTGATCGTGGTCGGCTTGCCGTACACGCCGAAGCTCGCCGGGAACGGCGGCTTGAAGCGCGGCTGGCCCTTCTTGCCCTCGAGCGACTCGAGCAGCGCCGTTTCCTCGCCGCAGATGTACGCGCCGTAACCGTGGTGCGCGTGCAGCTGGAACGAGAATTCCGAGCCCATGATGTTGTCGCCGAGGAAGCCCGCCTTGCGCGCTTCCTCGAGGGCAGCTTCGAAGCGTCGATACACTTCGAAGATCTCGCCGTGAATGTAGTTGTAGCCGACGGTGATGCCCATCGCGTACGCGCCGATGGCCATGCCTTCGATCAGCGCGTGCGGGTTCCAGCGCAGGATGTCGCGATCCTTGAACGTGCCCGGCTCGCCTTCGTCCGAGTTGCAGACGAGGTACTTCTGCCCCGGGAACTGACGCGGCATGAAGCTCCACTTCAGGCCAGTCGGGAAGCCCGCGCCGCCGCGGCCGCGCAGGCCCGACGCCTTGACGTCGGCAATCACCTGCTCGGGCGGAATCTTTTCTTCGAGGATGCGGCGCAGCTGCTTGTAGCCGCCACGCGCAACGTAATCTTCGAGGTGCCAGTTCTCGCCGTTCAGACCAGCGAGGATCAGCGGTTTGATGTGACGGTCGTGAAGGGACGTCATTTCGAGAGCTCCTCAAGCAGCTGGTCGATCTTGTCGCGGCTCATGAAGCTGCACATTTTGTGATTGTTCACCAGCAGCACCGGCGCGTCGCCGCACGCACCCATGCACTCGCCTTCCTTCAGCGTGAACTTGCCGTCCGGCGTCGTTTCGCCGAAGCCGATGCCGAGCTTCTGTTTCAGGTAATCGGCAGTCGCTTCCGCGCCGCCGTGCGGACCGAGCTGGCACGGCAGGTTCGTGCAGAGCGTGATCTTCTGCTTGCCGACAGGCGCGAGCTCGTACATCGAGTAGAACGTCGCGACTTCCTGCACGGCGACAGCCGGCATCTCGAGGTAGTCCGCGACGAACTGCATCAGTTCGGGCGACAGCCAGCCATGCTCTTCCTGAGCGACGGCCAACGCCGACATCACGGCGGACTGTTTCTGATCGGCGGGGTACTTCGCGATCGCGCGATCGATTTCTTTCAGGCCTTCAGCTGAGATCATTTTCAGACACGACTCTTTCAATTCCTACCGAACGAACAACCTGCCGCACGGCATGCGTGGGGCAGACCTGGCGCTCACTGTTGACAGCTTGCGAAGCCGCGCCGGTTCAGCGCGCATCGCGTGTGACTTGCTGCTCGCCGCCCGCTCGCGCGGGCGGCGCAACCATTAGCGATCGATTTCGCCGAACACGATGTCCTGCGTACCGATGATCGTGACGGCGTCGGCGATCATGTGACCGCGCGCCATTTCGTCGAGCGCCGCCAGATGCGCGTAGCCCGGCGCACGGATCTTCAGGCGGTACGGCTTGTTCGCGCCGTCCGACACGAGATAGATGCCGAATTCGCCCTTCGGATGCTCGACTGCAGCGTACGCTTCGCCTTCCGGCACATGGAAACCTTCCGAGAAGAGCTTGAAGTGGTGAATCAAGTCTTCCATGTTGGTCTTCATGCCGACCCGCGACGGCGGCGCAACCTTGTGATTGTCCGTCATCACAGGCCCCGGATTCTTGCGAAGCCACTCAATACATTGTTTCGCGATGCGGGTGGACTGACGCATTTCCTCGACGCGCACCAGATAGCGGTCGTAGCAGTCGCCGTTCACGCCGACCGGCACGTCGAAGTCGAGGCGGTCGTACACTTCGTACGGCTGCTTCTTGCGAAGGTCCCACGCGATGCCCGAGCCGCGGATCATCGGCCCCGTGAGGCCGAGCTGCAGCGCACGTTCCGGGCTGACGACGCCGATCCCGACCAGACGCTGCTTCCAGATCCGGTTGTCGGTCAGCAGCGTTTCGTATTCGTCGACGCACTTCGGGAAGCGCGTGAAGAAATCGTCGATGAAGTCGAGCACCGAGCCCTGGCGCGCTTCGTTCATCCTCGCGAGCGCCTTCTCGTTACGAATCTTCGACGCCTTATATTGCGGCATTGCGTCAGGCAGATCGCGATAGACGCCGCCCGGACGGTAGTACGCCGCATGCATCCGGGCGCCGGACACCGCTTCGTACACGTCCATCAGGTCTTCGCGCTCGCGGAACGCATACAGGAACACCGCCATCGCGCCGACGTCGAGCGCGTGCGCGCCGATCCACATCAGGTGGTTCAGCACGCGCGTGACTTCATCGAACAGCACGCGGATGTACTGCGCGCGCTCGGGTACGTCGATGCCGAGCAGCTTCTCGATCGCGAGCACGTAGCCGTGCTCGTTGACCATCATCGACACGTAGTCGAGACGGTCCATGTACGGCACGGACTGAATGAAGGTCTTGGATTCGGCGAGCTTTTCGGTCGCGCGATGCAGGAGGCCGATGTGCGGATCGGCACGCTGGATGACTTCGCCGTCGAGCTCGAGCACGAGGCGCAGCACGCCGTGCGCTGCCGGGTGCTGCGGGCCGAAGTTGAGCGTGTAGTTCTTGATTTCTGCCATGACGCCCTCTTAATGTTTCAGACCGCCATAGCGATCCTCGCGGATCACGCGCGGCGTGATTTCGCGCGGCTCGATCGTCACCGGCTGGTAGACGACACGCTTCTCTTCCGGGTCGTAACGCATCTCGACATAGCCCGACACCGGGAAGTCCTTGCGGAACGGGTGGCCGATGAAGCCGTAGTCGGTCAGGATGCGGCGCAGGTCGGGGTGACCCTCGAACACCAGGCCGTACAGGTCGAACGCCTCGCGCTCGTACCAGTTCGCGGAACTCCAGATGTCGACGAACGACGGGACGATCGGCAGGTCGTCGTCCGGTGCGAATACGCGCAGGCGCAGACGCCAGTTGTTCGCCACCGACAGCAGGTGCGACACGGCCGCGAAACGCGGGCCATCGTACGCGCCGTCGCCGTAGGTCTGGTAGTCGACGCCGCACAGGTCGATCAGCTGCTCGAAGCCGAGCTTGCGATCGTCGCGCAGGATCTTCGCGACTTCGAGGGAATCACTCGCCTTCACGACGAGCGTCAGTTCACCGATTGCTTCGGTGAGGCTCACCACGCGCGCGCCGAGCGCGGCTTCGAGGTTCGCCTTGAGGGTCTCGATTTTGCTTGCCATATTGAGGGGACGCTCGGAGCTTTATTGACGGGCGATGGTGTTGGTCCGGCGAATCTTCGCCTGCAGCTGGATCACGCCATAGACCAGCGCCTCGGCGGTCGGCGGACAGCCCGGCACGTAGACGTCGACCGGCACGATGCGATCACAACCGCGCACCACGGAATACGAGTAGTGGTAGTAGCCACCACCATTCGCGCACGACCCCATCGAGATCACCCAGCGCGGCTCGGCCATCTGGTCGTAGACGCGGCGCAGCGCAGGCGCCATTTTGTTGCACAGCGTGCCAGCGACGATCATCACGTCGGACTGACGCGGACTCGGACGGAACACGACGCCAAACCGGTCCAGGTCATAACGGGCGGCGCCCGCGTGCATCATCTCGACGGCGCAGCACGCGAGACCGAACGTCATCGGCCACAGCGAGCCAGTACGCGTCCAGTTGATCAGCTTGTCAGCCGTCGTGGTGACAAACCCTTCCTTCAAGACCCCTTCGATACTCATTTGCTTTCCACTCCAGACAGGCGGCGAAGCGTGGCCGCCTATGCAAACCGGCGATTAGCCCATTACTCCCAGTCGAGGCCGCCTTTCTTCCAGATATAGGCAAAGCCCAGCAGGAATTCGAGCAGAAAAATCATCATTGCGCTGAAACCGGGCCAGCCGATGTCACGCAGGGCGACGCCCCACGGAAACAGGAACGCGGTTTCGAGATCGAAGATGATGAACAGGATGGCGACGAGATAGTAGCGCACGTCGAACTTCATCCGTGCGTCCTCGAAGGCTTCAAAGCCACATTCGTACGGCGCGTTCTTCTCGACGTCCGGCTTGTTCGGACCGAGCAGCTTGCCGATACTGACCAGCGCTATACCTAAACCGGTGCCCACGAGGAGGAACAACAAGACGGGGTAATAGGCTGCGAGGTTCAAGGCTATCCTCAATCGGTTAGTTCTGAGCGTCCGGAGAATAACACTATCCGGCGGAAGGAATCATTTCGGACTGCCGGAGATCGCAAGACAATCGCAAGCGAGGCCCAGAAATGAAAAATGCCAGACCACACGAAGCGGCTGGCATTGAGAAACTTTGGTGCCGACGGCGAGACTCGAACTCGCACAGCTTTCGCCACTACCCCCTCAAGATAGCGTGTCTACCAATTTCACCACGTCGGCACTGCATGCAACCCGGGAATTCACTACTTGCTTCCCGCGAATCGCTTCAAGAATTAAATTCTAACCCGGCTCTCAGAAGAGTTCAACGAGAAAGTGCAACTTTTTTAACTTTTTATTTCGGAACGTCCTGACCCGGCGCGTGTGCCGCCGAACCCGCGATCGCAGCCGATGCGACTGCCGGCGCGGAAGCGGCCGACGCCGATGCAGGCGCAGTCGCCACACCGCCGAGCACCCCCGCCGACGGCTGCGACTTGTACGAGCCGAGATACGTCAGCGCGAGCGTCGCGATGAAAAACAGCGTCGCCAGGATCCCGGTCGTGCGCGACAGGAAGTTCGCGGAACCCGTGGCGCCGAACAGGCTGCCCGATGCGCCGCTGCCGAATGCCGCCCCCATGTCCGCACCCTTGCCGTGCTGGAGCAGCACGAGACCAATCACACCGAGCGCAGACAGAACCTGCACCACAATAATCAGCGTTTTCAAATACAGCATCACATCCACCCGAGCTTGAATCGGGCGACCGGCTCGCGCCGGCCGCCGTCATGGTTCAATACGACCCCGGACCGCTCAATGCGCGGCCCGGCAGATCGCCAGAAAATCGTCAGCCTTCAGCGATGCGCCGCCGATCAGGCCGCCATCGATGTCCGGCTGTCCGAACAATTCGGCAGCATTGTCCGGCTTCACGCTGCCGCCGTACAGCAACGACACGTGTGCCGCGCCCTTTGCCGCAAGACGCGCGCGCAGAAACGCATGAACCTGCTGCGCCTGCCCGGCCGTCGCGCTCTTGCCGGTGCCGATCGCCCAGACCGGCTCGTACGCGACCACGATGCGCGCGGCCTCGTCGGCCGTCAGCACGTCGAGCACGGCATCGAGCTGCGTGCCGACCACCTGCTCCGTCGCACCCGCCTCACGCTCGTCGAGCGTTTCGCCGACGCACACGACCGGCGTGAGCCCCGCGGCGAGCGCGCGCTGCGTCTTCGCGGCGACCGTCTCGTTGCGCTCGCCGTGATACGCGCGACGCTCGGAGTGGCCGACGAGCGCGTAGCGCGCGCCGAATTCCGCGACCATCGCCGCGGCCACTTCGCCGGTGAACGCGCCCTGCTCGTGCGCCGACACGTCCTGCGCGCCCCAGGCGACGCGACCGCCGCCAAGCTGCTGCTGAACCTGCGCAAGATACGGGAACGGCACGCACACGCCGATTTCCGTTTCCGCCGGCACTGCGCCCGCACCCTGCACCACTTCGTTCAGCAACGCCTGGTTGCCGGCCAGCCGGCCGTGCATCTTCCAGTTGCCGATCACCCGCTTTGTTCTTTGTTTCGACATCGTTTGTCTCGTCATGGACGAACCGGGAACCGGCCGTCAGGTTTCATCTGGCGAAGCAAACCGGCGATTTTACTGCGTGCGTCTTGAACCGGTCAAACCGGGCATGTCACGCGTTCGCACCCCAATCCAGCACGATCTTGCCGATATGTTCGCCGCTTTCCATCAGCGCGTGCGCCTGCGCGGCCTGCGAGGCCGGCAGCACGCGGTAGATCACCGGCTTGATCCGGCCGTCGGCGAGGAGCGGCCACACGCGCGCCTTGAGCTGCGCGGCGATGCGCGCCTTGAACTCGACCGGGCGCGGGCGCAGCGTCGAGCCCGTCACCGTCAGGCGGCGGCGCAGGATTTCGCCCAGGTTGACCTCCGACTTCGCGCCGCCGAGCAACGCGATCAGCACGAGGCGGCCGCCGTCGGCGAGCGCGGACAGCTCGCGCGGCACGTACGAGCCCGCGACCATGTCGAGGATCACGTCCACGCCGCGGTTGTGCGTCAGCGACTTCACGACTTCGACGAAGTCCTCGGTCTTGTAATTGATCGCGCGCTCGGCGCCCAGTGCTTCGCACGCGCGGCACTTGTCGGCATTGCCCGCGGTCGCGAACACGCGATAGCCGAGCGCGTGCGCGATCTGGATCGCCGTCACGCCGATGCCGCTCGAGCCGCCCTGCACCAGCAGCGTCTCCTGCGCGCCGCGCTCGCCCGCGCCGAGCTGCGCGCGGTCGAACACGTTGCTCCACACGGTGAAGAACGTCTCCGGCAGCGACGCCGCCTCGATGTCGGTGAGCCCGTCGGGCACCGGCAGGCATTGCGGCAGCGGCGCGACCACGTATTCGGCATAGCCGCCGCCCGCGAGCAGCGCGCAGACGCGATCGCCGAGCTTCAGCCCGAACGGGTTCGACGCGGCATCGCCGAGGTCACCGCCGACGATCTCGCCGGCGACTTCGAGGCCCGGCAGATCCGACGCGCCGGGAGGCGGCGCATAGGCGCCCTTGCGCTGGAACACGTCCGGACGGTTGACGCCCGACGCCGTCACCTTGATCAGCACTTCGCCGCGCGCCGGTTCGGGGCGCGGGCGCTCGGTGAGTTTCAGGACGTCGGGGGCGCCGAATTCGGTGATTTCGATGGCTTTCATGTGCGTCGCTCCAGGATCGCGATGAGTAGGCGCGCCCGTGCTCGGGCGCAAGACAAGGCGGCCGATGCTACAGAAAAAACGGCCGGCGCGCTTTCACGCTGCCGGCCGTTTGTCCGTCCGCTTACTGCTGCGGCGGCGTATCCGCTTGCGGCGCTGCCGCCGCTTCGTTCAGGAGCGCCTTCGCCGACAGGCGCACGCGACCCTTTTCGTCCGTCTGGATGACCTTGACCTTCACCTGCTGGCCTTCCTTCAGGTAGTCGTTGATGTCCTTCACGCGCTCGTTGACGATTTCCGAGATGTGCAGCAGGCCGTCCTTGCCCGGCAGCAGGTTCACGATCGCACCGAAATCGAGCAGCTTCAGCACCGTGCCTTCGTACACCTGGCCGACTTCGATCTCGACGGTGATGTTCTCGATGCGCTTCTTCGCCTCGGCCATGCCTTCGCTGCTCGTGCTCGCGATCGTCACGACGCCGTCATCCGAAATGTCGATCGTCGTGCCGGTTTCTTCGGTCAGCGCGCGGATCACCGAGCCGCCCTTGCCGATCACGTCGCGGATCTTTTCCGGGTTGATCTTGATCGTGATCATGCGCGGCGCGAATTCCGACAGCTGCGTGTTCGCGCCCGACACTGCCGACGTCATCTTGCCGAGGATGTGCATGCGGCCTTCCTTCGCCTGCGCGAGCGCGACCTGCATGATTTCCTTCGTGATGCCCTGGATCTTGATGTCCATCTGCAGCGCCGTCACGCCTTGCTCCGTGCCGGCCACCTTGAAGTCCATGTCGCCGAGGTGATCTTCGTCGCCGAGGATGTCGGTCAGCACCGCGAACTTGTTGCCTTCGAGGATCAGGCCCATCGCGATGCCCGCGACGTGCGCCTTCATCGGCACGCCGGCGTCCATCAGCGCGAGGCAGCCGCCGCACACCGATGCCATCGACGACGAACCGTTCGATTCGGTGATTTCCGACACGACGCGGATCGAGTAGCCGAATTCGTCGGCGCTCGGCAGGCACTTGACCAGCGCGCGCTTAGCGAGGCGGCCGTGACCGATTTCGCGACGCTTCGGCGAGCCGACGCGGCCCGTTTCGCCGGTCGCGAACGGGGGCATGTTGTAGTGGAGCATGAAGCGCTCACGGTATTCGCCTTCGAGCGCGTCGATGATCTGCTCGTCGCCCTTCGTGCCGAGCGTCGCGACGACCAGCGCCTGCGTCTCGCCGCGCGTGAACAGCGCCGAGCCGTGGGTGCGCGGCAGCACGCCGGTGCGGATCTCGATCGGGCGCACGGTGCGCGTGTCGCGGCCGTCGATGCGCGGCTCGCCGTTCAGGATCTGCGAACGGACGATCTTTGCCTCGATATCGAACAGGACGTTGCCGACGGTGGCCTTGTCGGCCGCGACCGTACCGGCCGCCAGCGCGTCTTCCTCGAGCTTCGCCGAAGTCGCCGCGTAGACTTCCTTCAGCTTCGCCGAGCGGGCTTGCTTGTCGCGGAGCTGGTAAGCGGCGAGCAGGTCGTTCTCCGCCAATTCGGTCACGCGTGCAATCAGCGCCTCGTTCTTCGGCGCCGGCTGCCAGTCCCACTCGGGCTTGCCGCCTTCGCGCACCAGTTCGTGGATCGCGTCGATCGCCGTCTGCATCTGCTCGTGGCCGAACACCACGGCGCCCAGCATCACGTCTTCCGTCAGCTGATCCGCTTCCGACTCGACCATCAGCACCGCGCGTTCCGTACCCGCAACGACGAGGTCGAGGCTCGACGCCTTGATCTGGTCACGCGTCGGGTTCAGCACGTATGCGTTGTCGATGTATGCGACACGCGCCGCGCCCACCGGGCCGTTGAACGGCAGGCCCGACACGGCCAGCGCGGCCGACGCGCCGATCAGCGCGGGGATGTCCGCCGGGATTTCCGGGTTCACGGACAGCACGTGGATCACGACCTGCACTTCGTTGTAGAAGCCTTCCGGGAACAGCGGGCGCAGCGGACGGTCGATCAGGCGCGAGGTCAGCGTCTCGTGCTCCGACGGACGGCCTTCACGGCGGAAGAAGCCGCCCGGGATCTTGCCGGCCGAATAGGTCTTCTCGAGGTAGTCGACGGTCAGCGGGAAGAAATCCTGGCCCGGCTTCGCCGACTTCGCGCCGACGACGGTCGCGAGCACGACGGTGTCCTCGACGTCGACGATCACGGCGCCGCTCGCCTGACGGGCGATCTCGCCGGTTTCGAGGCGCACCTTGTGCTGGCCCCACTGGAATTCCTTCACGACCTTGTTGAACATGGACATGTTTGCTCCTTTGGATTCGATCTGTGTCGTTCGCCGCGCCGACAGTCGGTGCGGCGGCGTCCCGGCCGGACTCCCCGGAGAAAGGTGTGTTTTTTATGCCATTCCAGCGCGGCGCTCGGCAAGCAGCGCGCTGGAATGACACAAATCCCGACCCCGGTATCGGCCGTTCGGGCGGCTGGCGCAAAACGGCCCGACCGCCCGCGGTGCGTGAGACGCGACGCACCGCGCAAAAACAAAATGCCTGTATCAGCGCACTGACACAGGCATCTTGCTGGAGGCAGTCGCCCCGATTACTTACGCAGACCCAGCTTCTCGATCAGTGCGCGGTAACGGTCGGCATCCTTGCCCTTGAGGTAGTCGAGCAGCTTGCGGCGGCGGCTCACCATGCGCAGCAGACCGCGGCGGCTGTGGTGATCCTTCGCGTGGCTCTTGAAGTGACCCGTCAGTTCGACGATGCGTGCGGTCAGCAGCGCGACCTGCACTTCGGGCGAACCCGTGTCGTTTGCGCCACGGGCGAACTGAGCGACGACTTCCGACTTCTTGATATCAGCAACAGACATTTGATTTCCTTTCTAACTGAACAGGCGGACACGGAAGAATGGCCGTGCCGTGGTAACAACCGGGCAGGATTGTAGCACAGGTCCGCGACACGCCGGGACGCCCCGTCACGGGCGCGTCATCGAGCAGGCCGACGGCAGCTCGGTCCGCTGCGGCGGGACCGCCAGCACCGTGCGGAAGCCGTAGCCGGACCCTTCGTTGTCGAAGCGCACGCCGGACGCCCCGGCCTTGTCCATTTCCATCACGTAAAGGGGCTGGATCAACTGGTGGTCCTGCGCGCGCATCCGCGACGAATGGAAGCCGTCGTCGAAGGACAGCCCTTCGAGCGCGCGCGCGACGGCGGCCGGGTCGGCCGAGCCCGCGCGCGCCATCGCCGCCGCCAGCATCTCGATCATCAGGCTCATCCGCCGCACCGGATAGTCGTCCTGCGCGGCCGGGAAGCGCGCCCGGAACGCGCGGTAGAACGCGTCCGATTTCGTGCCGCCAGCGTTCGGGTGCCAGTCGGCGACCGCGACGACACGCCCGACGCCCGCGTCGCCGAGCGCCGCCGGCGCACCGAGGCTGTTGCCGTAGAACGTGTAGAACTTCGCGTCGAGCCCCTGCTCGCGCGCCGCCTTGACGAGCAGCGTCAGGTCGTTGCCCCAGTTGCCGGTCACGACCGCGTCGGCGCCGCTCGCGCGGATCTTCGCGACGTAAGGCGAGAAATCCTTGATCCGCCCGATCGGGTGGAACTCGTCGCCGACCACCGCCACGTCCGGGCGCCGCACGGCGAGCGCGTCGCGAGCCAGCGTGCTGACGTCGCGGCCGAAGCTGTAGTCCTGGTTCAGCAGGTAGACCTTGTGCAGCGCGCGGTCGCGCGCCATCACGTCGGCGAGCGCGGCCATCCGCATGCCCGCGTGCGCGTCGAAGCGGAAATGCCAGAAGCTGCAGCGCGCGCCCGTCAGCGCCGGGTCGTCGGCCGAATAGTTGAGAAACAGCATCCGGTTATCCGGGCTGCGCGCGTTCAGCTTGTCCAGCGCCGCGACGAGGGCGGCTGCGACGGCCGAGCCGTTGCCCTGCGCGACGAAGCCGATGTGCCGGTCCGACGCAGCGCGCAGCTGCACGAGCGCCTCCTCGGGGCTGCCTTTGCTGTCGAGCACGACGAGCTCGAGCGGATGCGCGCCGTCACGCAGTTTCACGCCGCCGTCGGCGTTGACCCGCTCGACGCCGAAGCGGAGATTGCGTTCGACCGCCGCCCCGGCATTCGCGAACGGGCCGGACATCCCCTCGATCAGCGCGATCCTGACCGGCTCGCCGCCCGCGAACGCGGCCGTCGCCGCCAGCATCCATCCTGCGCTCGCCGCGAGCACGCAACGCTTCCATGCCTGCATCTGCTTTCCCGCCTCGTATCTGCATGAGAAGCGCGGATCATAGGCCGCGACGCCCCGCACGGGCAAGCGCCCCCCGGCGGCGGCCGGGCGAGGCGATCGCGCACCATTTTGCGCGCCGCGCGCACGAGCCGGCGCCGTCCGTGATAAAACGTCGTTATCCCGTGTCATGGAGAAGCACATGCGTATTCGTCTTCCGCTGCTGCTCGCCTGCGCCGCGACGCTCGTCGCCGGCTGCGCGCAGCCGTGGCAGCAATTTCAGGCTGGCCAGGATCAGTCGGCGATCGTCGCGCGCATGGGGCCGCCGCGCGAAATCTACGACCTGCCCGGCGGCGGCAAGCGCCTGATGTGGCCGACCCAGCCGATGGGCGAGGTCACCACCGCGGCCGACGTCGACGCGGCCGGCAAGATCGTCAACGTGCGTCAGGTGTTGCAGCCGAGCGAGTTCTATCGCGCGGAAATCGGCACATGGACCCGGACCGACGTCCTCGTCAATTTCGGCCGCCCGGTCGAGACCGGGTATTTCCCGCTGATGAAGCGCGAAGTGTGGACGTACCGCTACCTCGAGGACAACGTCTGGTACATGATGTACAGCTTCTATTTCGACGGCCAGGGCATCTTGCGAATGATGCAGAAGAGCCCCGACCCGCTGCACGACCCCGATCGCCGCACCCTTTTTTAAACATTTGGCGCAATCCGCCCGATTTTTTATTGTCGCCATTCACGCCCCGCGCGCGTGAATGGCGAAGTTTTTCCGCCCCCGCGCCTTGCCGCTGCCCGCAGGAAATCATTTCCGCACGAATAAACAATAATCGGCGATCCGCCCGGACACGCCGCAGGACAAGCCCTCCCGGGGATTCCGCCATTCGACCCCGCGCGTCGGGCGCGCCAGCCTGGTGCAATTGACGTACCGCCTCGATTTAATTTGAAACAAAATATTTCAACTCGTGTTTCGCGCTAGGGCGACCCCCTAATATCACCCGAAACCCAAACCTTTCAATTTCGCAAGATAAGATTTCCGCTTGCTTCGCCGCATCATTGTCCGGACACGTCAAAAAGGAGTCCTCATGAATCGCCCGAAGAGCATGCTGGTCGCCAACATCGCCTGGGCCCGCGAGACGCGCGAGCGCGCGCCCGGCTTCTTCGCCGGCTTGTCGCGCGGGCAGAATCCCCGCGTGCTGTGGATCGGCTGCGCGGACAGCCGCGTGCCGGCCGAAACCATCACGCACAGCCCGCCAGGCGAACTGTTCGTCCATCGCAACATCGCGAACCTGTTCCACCCGGACGACGACAACTGCGCGAGCGTGCTCGAATACGCGGTGCGCGTGCTGGAAGTCGATCACGTGATCGTCTGCGGACACTACGGCTGCGGCGGCGTGCGCGCGTCGCTGCTGCCGCCGTCGCCCGGCCTGCCGCACGTCACCCGCCGCATCGCGCCGCTGTGCGCGCTCGCGCGGCGGCACCGCGACGCGCTCGACGGCCTGCCGGCCGACGCCGCCGCCGACCGCCTCGCCGAGCTCAACGTGCTCGAGCAGGTCCGGCTGCTGCGCGCGTCGCCGATCGTGCGGGACCGCGAGCGCCCGCCGCTCGTGCACGGCTGGATCTTCTCGCTCGCCGACGGCCGCCTCAACGAGCTGGCGTCAGGCTATCCCGCCGCGCAAGCCGACGCCCGGCCCGCGCCGGCCACCACGCCGGCCACCACGCCGGCATGCGGCTGATCGTCGCCCGCCTTCCCTCATCCGCCCGGAACCTCACGACATGAACCTCAGCACCCGCCTTTCCTCGCTGCCGCGCGACGCGATCGCCGGCACCGTCGTCTTTCTCGTCGCGCTGCCGCTCTGTCTCGGCATCGCCAACGCATCCGGCGTCGAGCCGTTCGCCGGCCTCGTCTCCGGCCTCGTCTCCGGCATCGTCGGCGGCATCGTCGTCGCGCTGCTGAGCGGCTCGCCGCTGTCCGTCAGCGGGCCGGCCGCCGGGCTCGTCGTCATCGTCGTCGAAGGCATCGCTCAGCTCGGCAGCTTCTCCGCGTTTCTGCTCGCGGTGCTGCTGTCCGGCGTGCTGCAGTTCGGCTTCGGCATGCTGCGCGCCGGTCAGCTCGCGGCCTACGTGCCGTCGCCCGTGATCAAGGGCATGCTGGCCGCGATCGGGCTCCTCCTGATCGTCAAGCAGGTTCCGTTCGCGCTCGGCATCGGCAGCACCGCGTCGCAACCGCTCGCCGCGCTGGCGGCCTCGCCCGCCGTCCGGGCCGCATCCGCGATCGCCATTGCATCGCTCGCGCTGCTCGCCGTCTGGGACACGCGCCCGATGCGCCGCTTCGCGCTGGTGCGCGCGGTGCCGGCACCGCTCGCAGTCGTCGCGCTCGGCATCGGCGCGACGCTTGTGCTCGACGCGCTCGCGCCCGCGTTCGCGCCGGGCGCCGCGCACCGGGTCGCCCTGCCGGAACTCGCGTCTGTCCCGGCATTCGTCGCAGCGCTCACGCATGCCGAATGGGGCCCGAACTTCACCCAGCTGCTCAATCCCGACGTGTGGCGCGTCGCGCTCACGCTCGCCGTCGTCGCCAGCCTCGAAACGCTGCTGAGCCTCGAAGCGGTCGAGCAAATCGACCCGCAGCGCCGCCCCACCCAGCCGGACCGGGAACTGAAGGCGCAGGGCGTCGGCAATCTCGTCGCAGGCGCGGTCGGCGGGCTGCCGATCACGTCGGTCATCGTGCGCAGCTCGGTCAACGTCAATGCGGGCGCGCAAAGCCGGCTGTCCGCCGTCGTGCACGGGGCGCTGCTGCTCGTCAGCGTGTTCGCGCTCACCGGGCTGATCAACCTGATCCCGCTCGCGAGCCTCGCCGCGATCCTGATCCACACCGGCTACAAGCTCGCGACGCCGGCGCTGTTCCGGTCAGTCGCACGGCAAGGGACCGGCGCGCTCGTGCCGTTCGCCGCGACGATCGGCGGCGTGCTCGCGGTCGACCTGCTGTTCGGCATCGCGCTCGGGCTCGCGTGCAGCGTGTTCGCCGTCGCGCTAGCGAACCTGCGCAGCCCGGTCACGCTCGCGCAGCACGACGACCATTACCTGCTGTCGTTCCGCAAGGACATCTCGTTCATCGGCAAGGTGCAGGTCAAGCACCATCTGCGCCACATTCCGGATCGCGCCGCCGTCATCATCGACGCCACCCGCGCCGACTTCATCGACCATGACGTGCGCGAACTGATCGACGCGTTCGTCGCCGACGCGCCACGGCGCGGCATCGCGGCGGAATACCGCCCGCCGTGCACACCGCCACGGCCGGCCGCGCGGCGCTGGCCGTTCCGCGCGCCGACGGCGGAATGAGCCGGCCATAAAGAAACAACCCGATCGGCGTACGCCGATCGGGTTGTCAGGGGGGCGGGCCGGCATCGCCGTCCCGCGCCGGCCGAAAGCCGTGCGAGACGGGACGCGCGCACCGCTTACGAACGCTGCGGGTTGAGCTTGTCTGCGTTCGAAGCCAGCTTGTTCAGCGCCGAGATGTACGCCTTCGCGGATGCCGCGACTATGTCCGGATCGGTGCCGACGCCGTTGACGATCCGGCCGCTCTTCGACAGGCGGACGGTCACTTCGCCCTGCGCCTGCGTGCCGGTCGTGATCGCGTTGACCGAATACAGCAGCAGCTCGGAACCGCTGCCGACCTCGCTTTCGATCGCGTTGAACGTCGCGTCGACGGGGCCGTTGCCGCGCGCCTCGCCGGTCGCTTCCCGGCCGCCGACCGAGAACACGACCTTCGCATGCGGCTGCTCGCCCGTCTCCGAATGCTGCGACAGCGACACGAACTTGTAATGCTCCTGCTCCTGCGCGAGCGCGGATTCCTCGGAGACGATCGCGATGATGTCTTCGTCGAAGATCTCGGCCTTGCGATCGGCGAGATCCTTGAAGCGCATGAACGCGGCGTTGATCTCGGCTTCGCTGTCGAGCGACACGCCCAGTTCCTGCAGGCGCTGCTTGAACGCGTTGCGGCCCGACAGCTTGCCGAGCACGATCTTGTTCGCGCTCCAGCCCACGTCTTCCGCGCGCATGATCTCGTAGGTATCGCGCGCCTTCAGCACGCCGTCCTGGTGGATGCCCGACGCGTGCGCGAACGCGTTCGCGCCAACCACCGCCTTGTTCGGCTGCACGACGAAACCGGTGATCTGCGACACGAGTTTCGACGCCGGCACGATCTGCGTGGTGTCGATGCCGACATCGAGGCCGAAGTAGTCCTTGCGGGTCCTCACCGCCATCACGATCTCTTCGAGCGCCGTGTTGCCCGCGCGCTCGCCGAGGCCGTTGATCGTGCATTCGACCTGACGCGCGCCGCCGATCTTCACGCCGGCGAGCGAGTTCGCGACCGCCATGCCGAGGTCGTTGTGGCAGTGCACCGAGAAGATCGCCTTGTCCGAATTCGGAATGCGCTCGCGCAACGTCTTCACGAGGTTGCCGTACAGTTCCGGCACGCCGTAGCCGACCGTGTCGGCGACGTTGATGGTCGTCGCGCCCTCGTCGATCACGGCTTCCAGCACGCGGCAGAGGAAATCCATGTCCGAGCGGCTGCCGTCTTCCGGCGAAAACTCGATGTTGTCGGTGAACCGGCGCGCAAACCGCACCGCGAGCCGCGCCTGCTCATAGACCTGTTCCGGCGTCATCCGGAGCTTCTTCTCCATGTGCAGCGGCGACGTCGCGATGAACGTGTGGATCCGGAAGCTGTTCGCCGGCTTGAGCGCATCGGCGGCACGCTGGATGTCCTTGTCGTTCGCGCGGGCCAGCGAGCAGATCGTGCTGTCCTTCACGAGACCGGCGATCGTGTGGATCGCGTCGAAATCGCCGTTCGAGCTGGCGGCGAAGCCGGCCTCGATCACGTCGACCTTCATCCGCTCGAGCTGCTTCGCGATGCGGATTTTCTCTTCCTTCGTCATCGACGCGCCGGGCGACTGCTCGCCGTCACGCAACGTCGTATCAAAAATGATCAGCTTGTCTGTCATGGGGGGCTCCAGGGCTCTTTGTTCGGAAATCAAACGAGATGAGTTCGCGCCACCGCTGGCGACGCTCAACAACAGACGAGGCTTGACGGGGGGCGAAGACGGTCAGCGCGGCAGGCGCGCTAGCGCTAGCGCGCGTAGCGGCGCACCGGCTAGAAGAAGGGAGAGGCGGGAAAATGCGGTCATGCCGAAGACTATAGCGGCATTCCGCAGCGCGTGCAATCGGCGGCGATCCCGAGGCCGACGAAAAGGGCCATATGAAAACGGCGGCCATCGGGCCGCCGTTTCGTTGCGCGCGGGGCGCCGGTCAGTGCTCGCGTTGCGACGAGCGGGCCGGGTTCGCCCGCCCGCGCACCGCCATATAGGCCCAGAACGCGTAGCCGGACAGGCCGTACAGCACGAACAGGCAGAACAGCATCAGCGGCGGATCGGACGACACCAGCACGAACGCGACCACCACCAGCAGGGTCGCTGCGAACGGCATCCGATGGCGCACGTCGAGCGCCTTGCCGCTGTAGAACGGCGCGTTCGACACCATCGTCACGCCCGCGTAGACGGTCAGCGCGAACGCGACCCACGGCAGCCAGCCGAGCTTCATCGGCACCCGGTTGTCGGTCGCGAGCCATACGAAGCCGGCGATCAGCGCGGCCGCCGCCGGGCTCGGCAGCCCCTGGAAGAAGCGCTTGTCGACGACGCCGATGTTCGTGTTGAAGCGCGCGAGGCGCAGCGCGGCGCCCGAGCAGTAGACGAACGCGGCGAGCCAGCCCCAGCGGCCGAGATCCTTCAGCACCCACTCGTACATCACGAGCGCGGGCGCGACGCCGAACGACACCATGTCGGACAGGCTGTCGAACTGCTCGCCGAACGCGCTTTGCGTGTGCGTCATGCGCGCGACGCGTCCATCCATCCCGTCGAGCACCATCGCGACGAAAATCGCGATCGCCGCGATCTCGAAGCGCACGTTCATCGCCTGCACGACCGCGAAGAAACCGCAGAACAGCGCGGCAGTGGTGAACGCGTTCGGCAGCAGGTAGATGCCGCGCGTCTTCAGGAACTGCTGGCGCGCGGCGCGGCGGCTGTCGATGGGCGCCGAGTCCGGTGCGATCGATTTGTTACGGCGGAACGGCCGCGGCAGCTGGGTGTTGCCGTTGCGCGGCCGGCGCGGTTTGAAGGCGGCCATGATGCGCGTTCCCGCTTATTGTTCGAGTTCGGCGAGGATCGTCGACGACGCGTAGACCTTCTCGCCGATCGACACCTTCGCACGGCTGCCGAGCGGCAGGTAGACGTCGACCCGCGAGCCGAAACGGATGAAGCCGTAGCGCTGGCCGCGCGACAGCGGCTCGCCGGCGCGCACGTAGCACAGGATCCGGCGCGCGACGAGGCCGGCGATCTGCACCGCGGTCACGGTCTTGCCGCTCGCGGTCTGGATCACGACCGCATTGCGCTCGTTCTCGGTCGATGCCTTGTCGATCGCCGCGTTCAGGAACGCGCCCGGGAAATATTCGACCTTGGTGATCGCGCCGTCGACCGGCGAACGCTGCGAGTGAACGTTAAAAACGTTCATGAACACGCTGATCTTCAGCGCGTCGCGATTGGCATACGGGTCGTGCGAAGTCTCCACGGCGACGATCCGGCCGTCGGCCGGGCACAGCACCGCATTGGCCTGCGACGGGATCGGGCGCTGCGGATCGCGGAAGAACTGGACGACGAACACGAGCAGCAGCCAGAACGGCCACGCGAGGCCAAGGCCCGCGACCGCATGGATCAACAGCGCGAGGACGGCAGCGATCGCGATGAACGGCCAGCCTTCGCGCGCGATGATCGGATGAGGATAGTTCATGGAGTCGTTCTGTGAATTGCAAAGCCCGTAGGATAGCAAAAGCCGCCCGGGGCACTGCTGCCTTCGGACGGCTTTTTGACACCGACCCTCCGCTGGAGGGCCGGACATGCGCGTGGGGCTTAGTTCTTCGACTGGTCGACGAGCTTGTTCTTCGCGATCCACGGCATCATCGCGCGCAGCTTCGCGCCGACCTGCTCGATCTGGTGCTCGGCCGTCAGGCGGCGGCGCGATTGCAGCGTCGGTGCGCCCGCCTTGTTCTCGAGAATGAAGCTCTTCGCGTACTCGCCCGTCTGGATGTCGGTCAGGCACTGCTTCATCGCCTTCTTCGTCTCTTCCGTGACGACGCGCGGGCCCGTCACGTACTCGCCGTATTCGGCGTTGTTCGAGATCGAGTAGTTCATGTTCGCGATGCCGCCTTCGTAGATCAGGTCGACGATCAGCTTCAGCTCGTGCAGGCACTCGAAGTACGCCATTTCCGGCGCGTAGCCTGCTTCGACCAGCGTCTCGAAGCCCGCCTTGATCAGCTCGACGGTGCCGCCGCACAGCACGGCCTGCTCGCCGAACAGGTCGGTTTCCGTCTCTTCACGGAAGTTGGTTTCGATGATGCCGGCACGGCCGCCGCCGTTCGCCGCCGCGTACGACAGCGCGATGTCGCGGGCCGCGCCCGACTTGTTCTGCGCAACCGCGATCAGGTGCGGCACGCCGCCACCCTGCGAGTACGTGCCGCGCACCGTGTGGCCCGGCGCCTTCGGCGCGATCATGATCACGTCGAGGTCGGCACGCGGGATCACCTGGCCGTAGTGGACGTTGAAGCCGTGCGCGAACGCGAGTGCCGCGCCCTGCTTGATGTTCGCGTGGACTTCCTTCGCGTACACGTCGGCGATCTGCTCGTCCGGCAGCAGCATCATCACGACGTCCGCGCCCTTCACGGCTTCCGCCACTTCCTTGACCGCGAGGCCGGCGTTCTCGGCCTTGCTCCACGACGCGCCGCCCTTGCGCAGGCCGACCGTCACGTTCACGCCGCTTTCCTTCAGGTTCAGCGCGTGGGCGTGGCCTTGCGAGCCGTAGCCGATGATCGTGACTTGCTTGCCCTTGATGAGGGAGAGGTCGGCGTCTTTGTCGTAGAAAACGTTCATGATTGTTCCTTCGCTAATTCAGTTATGTCGTTCAGTTGAGTACTGCGGCCGGGACATGACGGCGCACCCGGCGTGCCATTGCGGCATCAAACCTTCAGGATGCGCTCGCCGCGTCCGATGCCGGAGCTGCCGGTCCGCACGGTTTCGAGAATCGCGCCCGCGTCCAGCCCCTGGATGAATGCGTCGAGCTTGTCGCTCGCGCCCGTCAATTCGATCGTGTAGGTCTTTTCGGTCACGTCGATGATGCGGCCGCGGAAAATGTCCGACATCCGCTTCATCTCTTCGCGCTCCTTGCCCACTGCCCGAACCTTGATCAGCATCAGCTCGCGTTCGATGTGTGCACCGTCGGTCAGGTCCACCACTTTCACCACCTCGATCAGGCGGTTCAGATGCTTCGTGATCTGTTCGATCACGTCGTCGGAGCCGATGGAAACGATGGTCAGCCGCGACAGCGACTGGTCTTCGGTCGGCGCCACCGTCAAGGTTTCGATGTTGTAGCCGCGTGCCGAAAACAGGCCGACCACGCGCGACAGCGCGCCCGGTTCGTTTTCCAGCAGGACGGAAATGATGTGTCTCATGTTCGCTTCTTCCAGAATTATCCCGTGTCGATTGCATGTCGCCGCGCGCCGCCACGTGCCGCGCCGCCCTTCGTGAAGGCGGCCGCCCGCGGCCGGCGCGCGTCGCGCCGTTACAGATCTTCCGATCCGAGCAGCATCTCGGTGATGCCCTTGCCGGCCTGGACCATCGGCCAGACGTTCTCGGTCGGGTCGGTCTGGAAGTCGAGAAACACGGTGCGGTCCTTCAGGCGCAGCGCTTCCTTCAGCGCCGGCTCGACGTCCGCGGTCTTTTCGATCCGCATGCCGACGTGGCCGTATGCCTCGGCGAGCTTCACGAAATCCGGCAGCGCATCCATGTACGAATGCGAATAGCGCTTGCTGTATTCGATCTGCTGCCACTGGCGGACCATGCCGAGGTAGCGGTTGTTCAGCGAAATGATCTTCACAGGGGTGTCGTACTGCTTGCAGGTCGACAGCTCCTGGATGCACATCTGGATCGAGCCTTCGCCGGTGATGCAGACGACGTCGTCGTCCGGGTGCGCCATCTTGACGCCCATCGCCGCCGGCAGGCCGAAGCCCATCGTGCCGAGGCCACCCGAGTTGATCCAGTGGCGCGGCTTGTTGAAACGGTAAAACTGCGCGGCCCACATCTGGTGCTGGCCGACGTCCGAGCAGACGAACGCGTTGCCGTCCGTCAGCTCCCAGAGCTTCTCGACGACATACTGCGGCTTGATGATCTCGCTTTCGCGGTCGTACTTCAGGCAGTCCTTCGCGCGCCAGCCCTCGATGTCCTTCCACCACTGCGCGAGCGCCTCGGTGTCCGGGCCGTGCTCGGCCGTCTGCAGCTGTTCAATCAGCTCCTTCAGCACTTCCTTCACGTCGCCGACGATCGGGATGTCGACCTTCACGCGCTTCGAAATCGACGACGGGTCGATGTCGATGTGGATGATCTTGCGCGGACGCGACGCGAAGTGCGCCGGATCGCCGATCACGCGGTCGTCGAAACGCGCGCCGATCGCGATCAGCACGTCGCAGTGCTGCATCGCCATGTTCGCTTCGTAGGTGCCGTGCATGCCGAGCATGCCGAGGAACTTCTTGTCCGACGCGCGATAACCGCCGAGGCCCATCAGCGTGTTCGTGACCGGATAGCCGAGCAGGTCCGCGAACTGGTTCAGCTCGCGCGACGCGTCGGCGAGGATGATGCCGCCGCCAGTATAGATGTACGGGCGCTTCGCCGACAGCAGCAGCGACACCGCCTTGCGGATCTGGCCCGAGTGGCCTTTCGTGACCGGGTTGTACGAGCGCAGCGACACGCTCTTGACCGGCTCGTACTGGCACGGCGTCTTCGACACGTCCTTCGGAATGTCGATCAGCACGGGGCCGGGACGGCCGGTGCGTGCGATGTAGAACGCCTTCTTGACGGTTTCCGCGAGGTCGCGCACGTCCTTCACGAGGAAGTTGTGCTTCACGCACGGGCGCGTGATGCCGACCGTGTCGCATTCCTGGAATGCGTCCTGGCCGATCGCCGCGGTCGGCACCTGGCCGCTGATCACGACGAGCGGGATCGAATCCATGTACGCGGTGGCGATGCCCGTCACCGCATTGGTGACGCCGGGGCCCGAGGTCACGAGGCAGACACCGACATTGCCGGTCGAGCGCGAATAGGCATCGGCTGCGTGCACGGCCGCCTGTTCATGGCGCACCAGCACGTGCTGGATCTTGTCCTGCTTGTACAGCTCGTCGTAAATATAGAGAACGGAGCCGCCGGGGTAGCCCCAGATGAACTCGACACCTTCGTCGGCCAGTGCCTTCATCAGCACGGTGGCGCCGATCGAATCGGTATCGGGAGGGGAAAGGGGTTCAGACGTGGAGAATTCCGCGCTGGGCATGTTCATCGTTGACCTTTCGAATTTTCGGCAAAAAATTGATCGGGTGCTCTCTACCGGGCTTGTGGCTCGGGTTCAAGCGGCGCGTCCAGTTGAAGGGCGGGCTTCTTGGGCCTGCCTCAAATGAGACCATCATCACTTATGTTGCGAACCGCCAACGATAGCGGCTCCCCCTGACGCGGTCAAGCAAAATATCCCCCCGCGCACCACGTGGCACCCCGCTGCCGGCGCGTGGCGCGGCGCGCGCGCAACGCGCCGGCAGGGTTCCCGTGTCAAGCTGCGCGAAAATTTGTTAGCATCCGCGGGTTTTACGAAATTTTTCGACCTTCTTTACGCCGCGGGCCGCAGCGCAGACCTTCACGGAATGGCATCAGACAAGGAACTCGCCGACTTTCTGGCGGGCGTCGAAAGGCGCGCGTTCAAGCAGGCTGCGTACGCGGTACGGGACGACGACGCGTCGCTCGACATCGTGCAGGACGCGATGATCAAGCTGGCCGAGAAGTACGGCGACCGCCCGGCCGCCGAGCTGCCGCTGCTCTTTCAGCGGATCCTCCAGAACGCGATCCACGATTATTTCCGGCGGCAGAAGGTCCGCAACACCTGGGTGACGCTCTTCTCGTCGCTCAACAACACCGACGACGACGAGTTCGACCCCCTCGAAACCCTCGAATCCGCGGACAACGCGGCGGGCGTCGAGAGCAGCGAGAACCGTCTCGAGCGTGAACAGATCCTGGCCCTGATCGACGAAGAAATCCAGAAACTTCCAGCGCGTCAACGAGAAGCGTTCCTGATGCGTTACTGGGAAGATATGGATGTCGCCGAGACCGCCGCTGCGATGGGATGCTCCGAAGGCAGCGTCAAGACGCATTGCTCGCGAGCCACCCACGCGCTGGCGCAAGCGCTCAAGGCCAAAGGAATCACGCTATGAGCTCCGCTCCCGAAACCCGAGAACTCGAATTCGCGCTCAAGGTGCGCCACGCGCTCGACGAGCGCGCCGCCGCCCTGCCCGCTACCACGACCGACCGACTGGCCGCCGCCCGCCGGGCCGCGCTCGCGCGCAAGAAGCCCGAGGCCGCGACCGCGCCGGTGTTCGTGCCCGCATTCGCCGGCATGCCCGGCGCCGTCGGCCCGACGCGCGCCGGCCAGCGGCCCCCGGTGTCGTTTACGCGCCGCCTGCTGCGCGCATGGCCGCTTGCGCTGCTGCTCGCCGGGCTGGTGGGCATCGCGTACTGGGAAGACATGCAGCGCACCGCGGAGCTGGCCGACATCGACGCCGCGATGCTCAGCGACGACCTGCCGCTCAACGCGTATCTCGATCACGGGTTCAACGCGTATCTTTCGCACGCCCACTAACGCCACGAGAGGATCGCACGGGTGAGTCAGAAACGCGGCCTGGCCGTATTCTTCGGATGTGTGATCGCGGCCGCCGTCGCCTACGCCGCCACCTATTCGCGCTTTCACCCGCAGCCCGCGCCGACGCCTGCCACGGCAAGCACGCCCGCGCCCGCTCTCGCATCGGCCGCCGCCGCGCTGACCGCCGATCTGGCCCCGCTGCCCGCCACGGGCGGCCCGATGTCGTGGGCGCGCCTGACGCCCGCGCAGCGCGTCGCGCTCGCGCCGTTCGCCGACCAGTGGGACGCGTTCAGCGATGCCCGCAAGCGCAAATGGCTGAAGATCGCCGCCCGTTTCCCGAGGATGACGCCGGACGAGCAGAAACGCCTGCAGGAGCGCATGGCCGAATGGGCCAGGATGACGCCGGAGCAGCGCCGGGTCGCGCGCGAGAACTACCAGGTCGCGAAGGATCTGTCCGCGCAGGCGCGTGAGCGCGCGTGGAACGCCTACCAGCAACTGCCCGCCGAGCAGAAGGAGCGCCTCGCGGCCGCCGAGCGCCGCCGGCGCCCGACCGTCGTCAGCGCGCCGCCGACCGGCAAGGCCGATCGCGACATCAGCCGTCTCGTAAACGCGCACGACCGCCCGGGCAGCGCGACGGCCCCCGCGCAGCCGACGTCGAACGCGGCCGCCGCGCCGGTCGCCGCATCGCCGGCCGCCGTGCCGCCGCCCGCGGCGCTGCCGGGCACTTCGTCGATGTTCAACGGATCGTAAGCGGCCGTGCCGCGCCCGTCCGCGCCGCCGTCCTCGCCTGTCTGGCCGTCCGTCGGGCGGCGCCTCGCCGCTTTGCTCTACGAATGCGTCCTGCTGTTCGGGGTCGTGTTCTTCGCCGGCCTCGCGTTCAGCCTCGCGACCCGGCAGCGCAACGGCCTCGCCCACCCTGACCTGCTCGCCGCGTGGATCGCACTCGTCGTCTGCGCCTATTTCGTCTGGTTCTGGACCCATGGCGGCCAGACACTGCCGATGAAAACCTGGCGGCTGCGCGTCGAGTCCGCCGACGGCGGCCCGCTGACCCCAGCGCGCGCGCTCGTGCGCTACGCGCTCGGCTGGCTGTGGTTCCTGCCGCCGCTCGCGCTGCATCCGCTCGCCGGCCTCACCGTGCCCACGACGCTCGCGATCGCGTGCGCGTGGGTCGCCGCCTGGGCCCTTTCTGCCCGGCTGCACCCGGCCCGCCAGTTCCCGCACGACCGCCTCGCGCGCACCCGCATCGTCGCGCTGCCGCGCTGATTTCGGCCCGTAATAAGAACGTCTCGTGACTGTCACGGCACAGTCACGCCCGCATGGCGCAATGCCGGTAATGTCAATCGGCGCGAGTCACGCATGGGCCAGAAAACGTCCGCGACCTTCCTGTTTCGTCCCCCTTTAGGCGCCCGGGCCACCACCAGCGCCTTCCTGTCCGGATCGGCATCGGCCGACGCCCTCGCGGCCCCGTTGCCGCCCGCCACGCACGCCGCCCGGCAGGGCGACCACGAGCCTCCGGCGCACCGCTACCGGACCATCTGGCTGTCCGACATCCACCTCGGCTCGAGCGGCTGCCAGGCGACGTACCTGCTCGACTTCCTGCGTCATAACGACTCGGAATACCTGTACCTCGTCGGCGACATCATCGACGGCTGGCAACTGAAGAAGGGCTGGTACTGGCCGCAGGCGCACAACGACGTCGTGCAGAAGGTGCTCCGCAAGGCGCGCAAGGGCACCCAGGTCATCTACATCCCCGGCAACCACGACGAGGGCGCGCGGCAGTTCTGCGACCTCGCGTTCGGCGATATCCAGGTACGCGGCGAGGCATTCCACACGACGCTGACAGGCAAACGTTTGTGGATCGTCCACGGCGACCTGTTCGACGGCGTGATCCAGCACGCGAAATGGCTCGCGTATCTCGGCGATACGCTCTATACGCTGATCCTCGTGCTGAACCGCTGGTTCAACCGCATCCGCAACCGCCTCGGCTTCCAGTACTGGTCGCTGTCGCAATACCTGAAGCATCAGGTCAAGAACGCGGTGAACTTCATCTCGTCGTTCGAGACCGTGATGACCGACGAGGCGCGCCGGCGCGGCTGCGACGGCGTCGTCTGCGGCCACATCCACAAGGCCGAGATCCGCGACATCGACGGCGTGCTGTACTGCAACGACGGCGACTGGGTCGAGAGCCTGTCCGCGCTCGTCGAGACGATGGAAGGCGAGCTGAAGGTCGTCTACTGGACGGTGATGCGCACACCGCCCGCGTCCGTCTCGCGCAAGACGAAAGCGACTGCCTGACAGACGTACCCACACTTACAGGACACATGCCCCCGATGAAGATCATGATCATCACCGACGCGTGGGAGCCGCAGGTCAACGGTGTCGTGCGCACGCTCAAGAGCACGGCCCGCGAACTCACCGCGCTCGGCCACCGCGTCGAACTCCTGACGCCGCTGGAATTCCGCACGCTCCCCTGCCCGACCTACCCGGAAATCCGCCTGTCGATCCTGCCGTACCGCAAGCTGCGCGCGCGGATCGACGCCTTCGCGCCGGACGCGCTGCACATCGCGACCGAAGGCCCGCTCGGCGTCGCCGCGCGCCGCTACGCGCGTGCGCGCGGCCTGCCGTTTACGACCGCCTACCACACCCGCTTCCCCGAATACGTGCAGGCGCGCTTCGGCATCCCGCTGACCGCGACGTACCGCTTCCTGCGCTGGTTCCACGGCCCGTCGCGCGCGGTGATGGCACCGACCCCGGTCGTCAAGCAAGACCTCGAGCAGCACGGCTTCACGAACGTCGCGCTGTGGACCCGCGGCGTCGATCTCGACATCTTCCGGCCGATGGAGTCGAAGGTGCTCAACACCGCGCGGCCGATCTTCCTCTATGTCGGGCGCGTCGCGATCGAGAAGAACGTCGAGGCGTTCCTGCGGCTCGACCTGCCCGGCTCGAAGTGGGTCGCGGGCGAAGGCCCCGCGCTCGCCGAGCTGAAATCGCGCTATCCGGAGGTGAACTACCTCGGCGTGCTGTCGCAAGCCGAACTGGCGAAGGTCTATGCGGCCGCCGACGTGTTCGTGTTCCCGAGCCGCACCGATACCTTCGGCCTCGTGCTGCTCGAAGCGCTCGCGTGCGGCACGCCGGTCGCGGCCTATCCGGTCACCGGCCCGATCGACGTGCTCGGGGACGGCGGCGCCGGCGCCATGCACGAGGATCTGCAGGAAGCCTGCCTCGACGCGCTGAAGATCGATCGCGCGACCGCGCGCGCCTGGGCGGAGCGCTACTCGTGGCGTGCGGCGTCCGAGCAGTTCGCGTCGCACCTCAAGCCGCTGCAGAAAGCCGCGTACAGCCCCGCCGAAGGCGCCGCCGCCTGAAGCGCGCGATGCACGCCAGGACCTCGCAGCCTGCGCCGCGCGCCGCCGACGAAACGTCGCCGGCGCGGCGAAGGCCGGGTTTATAATCGTTCATCAGACTTGAAACAATAACCCGAGCCGAACGCATCCCGCAGCATCGATGGCGGCCCCGCCGTTTGAAACGTTCCATGCACGCCAAAACCTCGCAGCCTGCGCCGCGCGCGCAGGCGCCGCACGCTCGACCGTTCGATCAGGACGACCTGCACGACGAAGCGCACGCGCACGACCATCCGCACGAACCGTTCGGCACGGACGATCCGCTCGCGCCGCCGCCGAATCCGTACAAGGGCAATCGCGGCCTCACGCGCGCGTGGTATGCGCTCAAGTATTCGATAAACGGCTTCAGGGTGGCGATTCGCGAGGAAAGCGCATTCCGCCAGGAACTCACGCTCGCCGCGCTGATGCTGCCGGTCGCCGTGCTCGCGCCGGTGCCTGCCGCGTCGCGTGCGCTCCTGATCGGCTCGGTGCTGCTGGTACTGATCGTCGAGCTGCTCAATTCGAGCGTCGAAACCGCGATCGACCGCATCTCGCTCGAACGCCACGAATTGTCCAAGCGCGCGAAGGATCTCGGCAGCGCCGCCGTGACGGTGGCGCTCTTCATGTGCGTGACGACCTGGGGCCTCATTCTTTGGCCGGTCGTGATGCGCTGGCTGCGCGCGTGACACGATGAAGGCCGGGCATGCACGGGCGGGTATGCCCCGATGACGAAATGCGCCGGCGCGGCGAAAGCCGGGTTTATAATCGTTCGTCAGACTTAAGACAGTAACCCGAGCCGGACGCATCCCGCAGCATCGATTGCAGCGCCCGCCCGTCCGGCATACACAGGGCCGGACGACATGGAAGCGAAACCTCCCCGCCGCACTCGCGAGCGGATTCTCGAGCTGTCGTTGAAGCTGTTCAACGAGATCGGCGAGCCGAACGTCACCACCACGACAATCGCCGAGGAAATGGAAATCAGCCCGGGCAACCTCTATTACCATTTCCGCAACAAAGACGACATCATCAACAGCATCTTCGCGCAGTTCGAGCAGCAGATCGAACGGCGCCTGCGCTTTCCCGATGATCACCGTCCGACGATCGACGAAACCTGGTCGTACCTGCAGTACATGGCCGACTTCATGTGGACCTATCGTTTCCTGTACCGCGACCTGAACGACCTGCTCGCGCGCAACCGCACGCTCGAGATGCACTTCAAGCAGATCATCAGCCACAAGGTGCGCTTCGCGCACGAGATGTGCGAACTGCTCGTGTCCGACGGCGAAATGGTCGCGACACCCGCCGAGATCGGCGTGATCGCGACCAACATGGCGGTGATCTCGACCTACTGGCTGTCGTACCAGTACGTGATGCACCCGCGCAAGTACAACGACCAGGACGCGATCCGCGAGGAGCTGCATCAGGTCAGCATGCACGTGATCTCCGTGATGGCGCCGTATCTGCGCGGCCGTTCGCGGCAGCTCTTCGACGATCTCGTGTCGGGCAAGCTGCCGAAGCGCGAATTCACCGACTACCTGCCGCCGCGCACCGGCGCAAAGGACGCGAAGCCATGAAGGCCGTGTGCGTCTATTGCGGTTCGTCGCCGGGCGTTCGGCCCGTCTATGCGGACGCCGCGCGCGCGTTCGGCCGCGCGCTGGTCGCGGCCGGCCTCACGCTCGTCTACGGCGGCGGCCGGGTCGGCCTGATGGGCGTGATCGCCGACGAGGTAATGGCAGCGGGCGGCCGCGCGGTCGGCGTGATTCCCGAGCTGCTCTTCGACAAGGAAGTCGGCCACACCGGCCTGTCCGAGCTGCACGTCGTGCCCGACATGCACCATCGCAAGAAGATGATGGCCGATCTCGCCGACGCGTTCGTCGCGATGCCCGGCGGCGCCGGCACGCTCGAAGAGTTCTTCGAGGTCTACACGTGGTCGCAGCTCGGCTATCACCGCAAGCCGGTCGCGCTGTACAACATCGATGCGTTCTTCGATCCGCTGATCGCGCTGCTCAGGCACACGGTCGACGAGGGCTTCATGCGCCCGGCCTACTTCGATGCGCTGTGCATCGACTCCACACCGGCCGCGCTGATCGACCAGCTGCGCCGCTACCGCCCGCCCACGCGCGACAAGTGGGTGCTCGACGACGCGGAATGACGCGAGCGACGACGCGATGACCGCCACGCCCGAACGCAAGGTCGTCCTCATCACCGGCGCGAGCCGCGGCATCGGCCGCGCGACCGCGGTGCTCGCGGCGGCGCGCGGCTGGGACGTCGGCGTCAACTATGCACGCGACGCCGCGGCCGCCGACGCCACCGCGCAAGCGGTGCGCCACGCGGGCGGCCGCGCGTGCGTCGTGGCGGGCGACGTGTCGAACGAAGCAGACGTCGTCGCGATGTTCGATCGCGTCGCCGCGACGCTCGGGCCGCTCGACGCGCTCGTCAACAATGCCGGGATCGTCGCGCCGTCACTGCCGCTCGCCGAGATGTCCGCCGAGCGGCTGAAACGGATGTTCGACACCAACGTGCTCGGCGCCTACCTGTGTGCGCGCGAAGCCGCACGCCGCCTGTCGACCGATCGCGGCGGCCGTGGCGGCGCGATCGTCAACGTGTCGTCGATCGCCGCGCGGCTCGGCTCTCCGAACGAATACGTCGACTATGCCGGCTCGAAGGGCGCGGTCGATTCGCTGACGATCGGCCTCGCGAAGGAACTCGGCCCGCACGGCGTGCGCGTCAACGCGGTGCGGCCCGGGCTGATCGAAACCGACATCCACGCAAGCGGCGGCCAGCCGGGGCGCGCCGCCCGGCTCGGCGCGCAAACGCCGCTCGGGCGCGCGGGCGACGCGCGCGAGATCGCGGAGGCGATCGTCTGGCTGCTCAGCGACGCCGCGTCGTACACGACCGGCGCACTCCTCGACGTCGGCGGCGGCCGGTAACGGTCACGCCCCGCAACCGGGTGCCGGCGCAGCGCGAACGCGCGCCGGGTGAACACGCAAGCGGCCGTCGCGCTCAGAACGACGAGCCGGGCTCGTTCAGAAACGCCATTTCCTCGTCGGTCGATGCACGCCGGAGAATCGCATTCCGGTGCGGGAAGCGCCCGAACCGCTCGATCACGGCCGCGTGACGCAGCGCGAACGGGTGATAGCTGCCGCAGCCCGGCTCGTCCTTCAGCGCCGCGCACAGGCCCACGCACGCCTGCTGGCTGCCGAGCGACTCGTCATGCTCGAACGGCAGATACGCGAACGCCCGATGATGGCCGCTCGGCAGCCGTGCGTCCCAGCCGGCCTCGACCATCTCGCGCGCATGCGCGAGCGCCTTCGCGTCGGCCGCGAACGCGCGCGGCGTGCCGCGATGGATATTTCGCGAGAACTGGTCGAGCACGACGATCAGCGCAAGCGCGCCAAGCGGCGTGACCGCCCAGTGATCGCACGCGCCGCTGCATGCCGCGTCGAACAGCGCGCCGAACCGCTCGCGCAACTGCGCGTCGAGCACCGCGCCGCCGTTGAACCACATCGGTCGCGACTTGCCGAATGCGTCCGAGCCGGGCGCGCCGAACCAGAAATCCAGCACCTCGCGGGCCTCGGGCGCGAGCGCCGCGTGATCGGCGCCGACCTCGCCGCGCGCCGTCATGCGAACGCCCGCACCGACGCCCGCCTCGCAGCGGGCCGGATTCGCATCTTCACGAAATAACGCACTGTGGTCATGGCGCATGTCTCGTCGACGATGAATGAAGGGCCGGCCGGTATCGCCCGGCGCCGTCCGTGCGCCCGGACGCGGCTCGGCCGCATCCGGGCAGCGGCGCACCGGCGGCTCAACCAGGGTGGTTGCGCATCCAGTCGGCCGTATCGAAGAACGAGTGCATCAACCGCTCGCGCAGCGGCTCGGGCACGCCGATATCCTCCATCGCCCACGCCATGCAGCGCAGCCACTGGTCGCGCCCGGCCGACGCGATCGGATACGGCATGTGCCGCGCGCGCAGGCGCGGATGCCCGAAGCGGCTGATGTAGTGGTCCGGCCCGCCGAGCCAGCCGCACAGAAACCAGAACAGCTTGTCGCGGGAGCCGTCGAGCGACGTCGGGTGCAACGCGCGCGTCTCCGCGAACTCGGGCTCCAGATCCATCAGGTCGTAAAAGCGGTCCACCATCTCGCGCACGCGCGCCTCGCCGCCTACGAGCTCGAACGCCGTCGGCTGCGACGGCGCATCGTCATTCACATCGGTCATACGAAATTGCCTGGGTTCAAGGGTATTCAAGGATCGGACGCCGCGCTCACACGTCGCGCAGCGACTGCAGCGCGGGGCGCCTCAGCACATTATGCAGGCTCAGCCAGCCGGCCGCACTGGCACATGCGACACCCGCCGCGATGCCGGCCGGAACGAGCCACGGATCGACCGCCAGCCGGAAGTCGAACACGCGCGACGCGAGCACCCAGCCGACCGCGAGCGCGCCCGCCGCCGCCATCGCGCCGGCCAGCACGCCGACGACGATGAACTCGGCGCGCTGCACCGCGTTGACCTGCGCGCGCGACGCGCCCAGCGCGCGCAGCAGCGCCGTCTCCCTGACGCGCTCGTCGCGCGAGCCGGCAAGCGCCGTGTAGAGCACCAGCACGCCGGCCGCCAACGTAAACGCAAACAGGAACTGCACCGCGCCGATCACCTGCAGCAGCACGCGTTGCAGTTGCGCGAGGATCGGCGTCACGTCGATCGCCGTCAGGTTCGGATAGCGCGCGATCAGCGGATCGAGCAGCGACTGGCGCTCGGTGGGCAGATGGAAGCTCGTCAGGTAGATCGCCGGAAAATCCTTCAGCGCGGCGGGCGGCATCAGCACGAAGAAGTTGACCCGGAACGTGCCCCAGTCCAGCTTGCGCACGCTCGTCACCGGCGCCTCGACGGGCAGCCCCGTCACGTCGAAGCGCAGGACGTCGCCGGGCTTCACGTCCAGCGTCTGCGCGAGGCCGGCTTCGATCGAGATCTGCGGCGTGGACGACGCGCCGAACCAGTCGCCCGCGACGATCCGGTTGTCGGACGGCAGCTCGGCCGTATAGGACAGGTTGAACTCGCGGTCGACGAGCCGCCGCGCGTCGTCGTTCGGATAGGCGTCGGGATTCACCGGCCGGCCGTTGATCGCGACGAGCCGGCCGCGCACCATCGGCGCGAGCGCCGCGTCGCGCATGCCGCGCGCGGCGAGATAGGCGGCCACGTCGGCACGCTGATCCGGCTGGATGTCGATCAGGAACTGGTTCGGCGCGTCGGGCGGCGTCGACTGCCGCCACCCGGCGACCAGGTCGTTGCGCGTGATCGAGATCAGCAGCAGGCACATGAGACCGAGCGCGAGCGCGGTGATCTGCAGCGCGCTCGCGGCGCCGCGCCGATGCAGCGACGCGAGCGCATAGCGCCAGCCGAGGCCCGCCGCGACCCGCCCGTCCCGCACCGCGCGCGCGGCGGCGAACAGCGCGAGCCGCGCGACCAGCGTGAACACGACGAGCCCGCCCGCGAACCCGCCCGCGACGATCAGGCCGAGCTTCAGGTTGCCCGCCGCCGCGACCAGCAGCGCGGCGAACAGCACGACGCCGACCGCGTAGGCGGCCCAGGCGATGCGCGCCGCGCCGCCCCACTCCCGCCGCAGCACGCGCACCGGCGGCACGCGCGTGAGCGCCGCGAGCGGCGGCAACGCGAAACCGAGCAGCAGCACGAGCGCCGCGGCGACGCCGACTGCCGCCGGCCAGACGGTCGGCGGCGGCAGCACGACGTCGACCAGGCCGCCGAGCGCCGCGAGCAGCACCCAGTGGCCGCCGTAGCCGAGCAGCGCGCCCGCTGCGCCGCCCGCGATGCCGACGCCGAGGAACTCGAGCGCGAACAGCGCGCCGAGCGTGCGGCGGCTCACGCCGAGACAGCGCATCGTCGCGCAGCCGTCCAGATGGCGGCGCATGTAGCGCTGCGCCGCCATCGCGATCGCGACCGCGGCCAGGAGCGCGGTCAGCAGCGCGACGAGCGTCAGGAAGTGGCGCGCGCGGTCGAGCGTCTGCCTCACCTGCGGCTGGCCTTCCTGCAGCGATTCGAGGCCGACGCCGCGCAGCCTGCCGCCGTCGACGCGCGCATGCGCATATGCGGCGAACCGCTCGACCGCCTGATCGTCGCCCGCGACCAGCAGCCGGTAGGTGACGCGGCTGCCGTAGCCGGCGAGCCCGGTCGACGCCAGCTCGTCGGCGCGCATCATCAGCCGCGGCGAGAAATTGACGAACGAGAAGCCGCGATCCATCTCGCGGACGATCGCCGCGGCGACCGTGAAGGTGCGCTGCCCGACGCGCACGGTGTCACCGATCCGCAGGTGCAGCGCATCGAGCAGCGCGGGGTCGGCCCAGACGGTGCCGGGCGCGGGTGCCGCCGCGGCCTTCCGCACCGCGCCACCCGGCGCCGGCCGGATCTCGACCGCGCCGCGCAGCGGATAGCCCGGCGACACGGCCTTCACGGCCGCGAGCCGCGACGGCGGATCGCCGCCCGGCGGGGTGCCGCCCGGCGCCGCTTCGGCGGTCGCGCCGATCATGCTGGGAAAGATTGCCGTGGTCGCGGTACGTAGCCCGAGGGCGCGCGCCTTTTCAACGAACGAAGGATCGACGGGATGATCCGCGCGCACCACGAAGTCGGCGCCGAGCATCTGGCGGGCGTCGCGCTCGAGCCCCTGGCGCAGCCGGTCGGCGAGAAAGCCGACGCTCGTGAGCGCCGCGACGGCCAGCACCAACGCGAGCACGAGCAGCGTCAGCTCGCCCGCGCGCCAGTCGCGCCCGGTCATTCGCGCGGCCTGCGCGAACAGGTCGCGCCAGCCGAACCGGCCGGCGTGCGACGGGCCGCCCGCGCCGCGCGGCCCGGTCAATCGTGCTTCCCGATCGAGTTGAAGCGCGACCCCATGTGGTTCGCCATGCCCCGGAAACCGCCCGACACGCCGCGCCAGAGCCGCGGCAGCGCCCACGCGGAGCACGCGATGAAGGCGGTCAGCAGCACGAGGAACAGCAGCGGCACGAAAAACGCGAGCGCGAGTCCGCCGAACACGAGCCCGTCTTCGGTTGACGACGCGATCCAGTTGGAGATCGGCTCGGGAGACAGGTTGATGAGCGCGCGGGTGCCGGCCTTCGTCACGTGTGCGGCGCCGGCGAGCGTGCCGCCCGCGAGCCCGGCCACGGCAAGCACGGCCGGATCGGCATGGCCGAGCGAGCCGGCCGCGAGCACCGCGCCCGCGGGAATGCGGATGAACGTGTGCACGGCGTCCCAGAGGGAATCGAACGCGGGGATCTTGTCGGCGAGGAATTCGGCGACAGCCAGCACGGCCGCGGCGCCGATCACCCACGGCGACGTGAGGATGGCGAGCGTATCGGGCAGATGAAGCCAGCCGGCCCGCGCCAGCACGCCTGCGATGAGTACGGTCAGGTACAGGCGCAGGCCGCTTGCCCACGCCAGCCCCGCGCCGAGCGAAATGGCTTCGACCATGGCCGTCTCCTTGCACGTTGCGTGCGCTTCGCCGAAAAATATCGTCGGCCGCGGCGTGGAACGGCCGGCGGCTCACGCTGTTGTTCGCCGCACGGCGCGCGGCGCCATGCGGCATTCAGGCTCGAATGCGTTCCATTATAGACGGGCGCGGGTGCCGTCCGGCACAAAAGCCCGGCCGCTCAGGCGGCCGACGACAGCTTGAGCCCGACCAGGCCGGCGACGATCAGCGACGCGCTGGCGACGCGCGCGACCGTGAGCGCCTCGCCCATCATCACGATGCCGAAAATGAACGCGCCGACCGCGCCGATGCCGGTCCACACCGCATAGGCGGTGCCGAGCGGCAGCTGGCGCATCGCGATCGCGAGCAGCCCGAAGCTGCCGAGCGCGGTCACGATCGTGAACACGGACGGGCCGAGCCGCGTGAACCCGTCCGACGACTTCAGCCCGGCCGCCCACGCGACTTCGAGCAAACCGGCAATCAACAACCATACCCAGGCCATGCCGAGAGACTCCATGGATCAGATGGGGCCGTCCCCGTTGACTCGAATGATCCGGGGCCGTCCCCGGGCGGCGCCGAGTATAACAAATGGCTTACACCCGCTCGCGGATTGCTCCGACACTGACCAGCACTGCGCCGCGTATCCGCCGCGCGCGACGACGACGATGCGACGCGGCTACTGGGACACGCGCCGGGGCGCGCCCGCGCCGACGCAGCGGTCGTCGCGGTACAGCGCCCACGCGTCGCACGCGCGGCCGTCCTTGAACACGCACATGCCGACGTCGCCGCCCGGCGTCTTGCGGATCACGTGATGGCCCCCGAGCTTCTCGCAGTTCACGGCGGCGGGATTCGGCAATGCGAGCTGCGCCGTCTGCGGCTGGCCGGGCGGCAGCGGCTGGGCGCACACGCCGGACGCAGCGAGCGCCAGCGCACAACAGGTCGTCAGACGGGCAAGCATCACGCGCTCCTTTTCCGGGGACGAACGGCCAGCATAGCGGGGAAACCGCGCGGCGTGTATCGCGTACAAACCGCAGGTCCGGCGCTCACGCGGCGCCGACGAGCCGATAGCCGACGCCCGTTTCGGTGATGATGAATTCGGGCTGCGCCGGATCGCGCTCGAGCTTCTGGCGCAGGTGCGCCATGTAGATCCGCAGGTAATGGTGGCTCTCGATGTGCGACGGCCCCCACACGTCGCGCAGCAGCTGGCGGTGCGTCAGCACGCGGCCCGCATGGCGCACCAGCGTCGCGAGCAACCGGTATTCGAGCGGCGTCAGGTGCACGATCTCGCCGTCGCGCCACACCTGGCGCAGCGCGAGGTCGACCGTCACGGTGCCGAACGTCACCTTCGGCGTTTCGTTCGCGCCGCCCTGGTTGCGCCGCCGCAACTGCGCGCGAATCCGCGCGCGCAACTCCGACACGCCGAACGGCTTGGTCAGGTAATCGTCGGCGCCCGCGTCGAGCGCCGCCACCTTCTCGTCCTCCTGAGTGCGCGCGGACAGCACGATCACGGGCACCTCGGACCAGCCGCGCAGCTCGCGGATCACGTCGAGGCCGTCGGTGTCGGGCAGGCCGAGATCGACGATCACGAGATCGGGCTTGCGCGTCGCGGCCTCGACGAGCCCCTGCTTGCCGGTCTCGGCCTCGTACACGTCGAGGCCCTCTTCCTCCTCGAGCGCGGCGCGCACGAAACGGCGGATCTGTTTTTCGTCTTCGATCAGGACGACGGTCAGGCTCGGATCACTCATGGGCTTGCGATGGGTCGGAGGGTGACGGCACGGGCGCGCCCGGCGGCAGCGCAGCCAGCGCCTCGGCTTCGTTGTCGGCCACGCCCGGCGCGGGCGGCGGCGTCTCGACCGGCAGCGTGAACCAGAAGCGCGCGCCCGTCACGCGGCCGTCGGGGCCGGTGCGGTTCGACGCGCCGATTCTACCGCCGTGCGCTTCGACGATCGCGCGGCAGATCGCGAGGCCCAGCCCAATGCCGGGCGTCGCGGATTCCTTCTCGCCGCGCGTGAACTTGTCGAAGATGCGCGTTTCCATGCCGGCCGGCAAGCCGGGGCCGTGGTCGTCGACGTGCACGCGCACGAACGGCAGTCCGTCCTCGGTGACGCGCTCCGCGCCGATCTCGATCGACGTGTCCGGCGGCGTGTATTTCGCGGCGTTCTCGAACAGGTTGGCGAACAGGTGCTCCATCAGCACCGCGTCCATCTGCAGCAGCGGCAGGTCCGGCGGCAGCGCGACCCGCGCCGGGTGGCGCGCGAGCACGCGCCGGCAGGCGGCGAGCGCCGCGCCGACGGTTTCCTCGAGCAACGACCACTGGCGCTTGAGCTGCAGGCTGCCCGCCTGCAGCCGCGCCATGTCGAGCAGGTTGGTGACGATGCCGGTCATGCGCAGCGACTCGTCGTGAATCGATTCGACAAGCTCGTCCTCGCGCGCCGCAAGCCGCTGCTGCGCGGCGGCATCGCCGCCCTGCGCGGCCGCGCGTGCGCTGGCGAGCATCGACGAGAAGCCGACGATCGCGGTGAGCGGCGTGCGCAGGTCGTGCGAGATCGCCGACAGCAGCGAATTGCGCAGCCGTTCGGACTCCATGTTGACCAGCGCGTCGCGCGCGATCTCGACGTAGTGGACGCGCTCGAGCGCAAGCGCGATCTGCGCGGCGAACGCGTCGAGCATGCGCTGCTGCTCGGGCACGTCCAGCTCGTTCGCGTCGTGCGTGACGACCGCGAGCACGCCGCGCGTGCGCATCGGCGCCTTCAGCGGCAAGTAGCGCGCGCGCGTCGCCGGCAGCGTGTCGGTGCCGTGCCCGGCCAGCTTCTGCTGGTCGTATACCCACTGGCCGACGTCGCTGTCGAGATCGGCGCCCGTCAGCGTGATCGCCGCGTCCGGCTCCTCGATCTTCTGCTGCACCTTGTCGGCGCTGTCGGGCAACAGGATCGCGACGCGCGCGCGGAACACCTCGCTCACGTGCCGGCTGCCGATCTCGACGATCTGCTCGGTCGTGAGCGCCGCCGCCAGCTCGCGCGCCATCGCGTACATCGCGCCCGTGCGGCGTTCGCGCCGCTGCGCGACGGTCGCCTCGCGCGTCAGGCTCGACGTCAGGTGGCTGATCACGAGCGACGTGAGCAGCATCCCGAAGAACGTCAGCAGGTATTGCGTGTCGCTCACCGAGAACGACATGCGCGGCGGCACGAAGAAGAAATCGAACGCGGCCACCGACAGGAACGACTGCGCGACGCCCGGGCCACGCCCGAGCCGCATCGCGGAGAACACGACGCCCAGCAGGTAGAGCATCACCAGGTTGGTCAGGTCGAGCCGGTCGTGCACGAGGCTCGCGATCACCGTGATCGCCGCGCAGATCGCCGCCGCATACGCGTAATTGCGCGGCGGCGACCGGTGGCCGCCGAGGCGCGCGAACGCGTCGCGCCAGTCGCGCGCGCGCGCGTCGAGCGGCGCGGCCCGCACCTCGTCGCTCGCCGACGCGCGGATCAGCATCAGATCCACGTCGCTCGCGCGCTCCGCGAGCCGTTCGCCGAACGGCCGCGCGAACCAGCGCATGAAACCGGTCTTCCGCGAGCCCCCCGCGACGACCTTCGACACGTTGCGCACCTTCGCATAGCCGATCAGCGCGGCCATCGCGTCGTTGCCGGCGAGCGTCGCGGTCTCCGCGCCGAGCTCGGCGGCCAGCTTGAGCGCGTTCAGCGTGTGCTCGCGCCGCACGGCCGGCAGGCGCTGCAGCCGCGGCGTCTCGACGTACACCGCGATCCAGTCGGCCTTCAGGCTCGCGGCGAGCCGCGCGGCGGCGCGCACCAGGGTCGGTGCCTCCGGCCCCGGCCCGACGCACACGAGCAGCCGCTCGCGCGCCTGCCAGATCCGCTGGATCGAGCGGTCGGCGCGGTATTCGCGCATCTGCGCGTCGACGCGGTCGGCGGTACGCCGAAGCGCCAGCTCGCGCAGCGCGATCAGGTTGCCCTTGCGGAAGAAGTTGCGCACCGCGCGCTCGGCCTGCTGCGCGAGATAGACCTTGCCGTCGCGCATCCGCTCGAGCAGCTCCTCCGCCGGCAGATCGACGAGCGTCACCTCGTCGGCCACGTCGAACACGCGGTCCGGCACGGTCTCCCACACGCGAATGCCGGTGATCGAGCCGACCACGTCGTTCAGGCTTTCCAGATGCTGGACGTTGACGGTCGTGTAGACGTCGATGCCGGCGTCGAGCAGCTCGTAGACGTCCTGCCAGCGCTTCAGGTGGCGCGCGCCCTGCACGTTCGAGTGGGCCAGCTCGTCGACGAGGATCAGCGCGGGCTTGCGCGCGAGCGCCGCGTCGAGGTCGAATTCGCCAAGCGTGCGGCCGCGGTACTCGAGCCGTGCGAGCGGCAGCACCTCGAGGCCGTCGAGCAGCGCCGCGGTTTCGCCGCGGCCGTGCGTCTCGACGATGCCCACCACGACGTCGACGCCGTCCTGCTTGCGCTGGCGTGCCGCCTGCAGCATCGCGTAGGTCTTGCCGACACCCGCCGAAGCGCCGAAGAAGATCTTGAGCTGGCCGCGCCGCTGCTTCTCTTCGTCACGCTGCAGCTTGTCGAGGAGTTGATCGGGATCGGGACGGTTCATGCGAGGCGGAGGTCTCCGGTACACGGGCTTTCAAGCATTGTTGATCCAAACTGCCGCAAAAGGCAAAGACGGCGCACCCGCGCCGCCGTTCGCGGAAAAAAGCCCCGGGCCGGCGGTGCGCCGCCCGGGGCAACGCACCGCTCAGTGCGCAGCCTGTGCCGCGTCGAGCGCGAGATTGAGCTTCAACACGTTCACGCGCGGCTCGCCGAGCACGCCGAACTGGCGCCCGGCCGTGTTCGCGGCAACCAGTTGCGCGACCGTGTCCGCCGGCAGGTTGCGCGCCTTCGCGACGCGCTCGACCTGATAGGCCGCGGCCGCCGGGCTGATCTCCGGATCGAGCCCGCTCGCGGACGCGGTCACGAGATCGACCGGCACCGGCTTCGAGATGTCGGTGCCGGCGTCGCGCAGCGCGGCGATGCGCGCCTTCACCTGATCGGCGAGCGCCGGATTGATCGGGCCGAGGTTCGAGCCGCCCGAATTGGCCGCGTTGTACGGCATCGGCGACGTCGCCGACAGGCGGCCCCAGAAATACTTCGGCGTGTCGAACGACTGGCCGATCAGTGCCGAGCCGACCACCTTGCCGTCCTTCTCGATCAGGCTGCCGTTCGCCTGCGATGGAAACACCGTCTGGCCGACGAGGGTCATCACGGCCGGATACGCAAGCCCCGTCACCGCGGTGAGCACGGTGAAAATCACGACAAGCGGACGAATCAACGTTTTCATGGCAAATCTCCTTCAGGTCGCGCCGCGTCAGGCCCAGCCGAGCGCGGCGAGCGTCATGTCGATCAGCTTGATGAACGGGAACGGCAGCAGCACGCCGCCGAGGCCGTAGACCAGCAGGTTGCGGCGCAGCAGCGATGCCGCGCCGAGCGGACGGTACTTGACGCCCTTCAGCGCGAGCGGGATCAGCGCGATGATGATCAGCGCGTTGAAGATCACGGCCGACAGGATCGCCGACGACGGCGACGTCAGGTGCATGATGTCGAGCACCTTCAGCTGCGGATAGGTCGTCACGAACGCGGCCGGGATGATCGCGAAATACTTCGCGATGTCGTTCGCGATCGAGAAGGTCGTCAGCGAGCCGCGCGTCATCAGCATCTGCTTGCCGATCTCGACGATCTCGATCAGCTTGGTCGGGTTCGAGTCGAGGTCGACCATGTTGCCCGCTTCCTTCGCCGCCTGCGTGCCGGTGTTCATCGCGACCGCCACGTCCGCCTGCGCGAGCGCCGGCGCGTCGTTGGTGCCGTCGCCCGTCATCGCGACCAGCCGGCCCGCCGCCTGGTGCTCGCGGATCGTCGCGAGCTTGGTTTCCGGCGTCGCTTCCGCGAGGAAATCGTCGACGCCCGCTTCCGCCGCGATCGCCGCCGCGGTCAGCCGGTTGTCGCCGGTCACCATCACGGTCTTGATGCCCATCTTGCGCAGTTCCGCGAAGCGCTCCTTGATGCCGCCCTTCACGATGTCCTTCAACTCGATCACGCCGAGCACGCGCGCAACGCCGTCATGCAGCTCCGCGACCGCGAGCGGCGTGCTGCCGCGCCGCGCGACGTCGTCGACGGTGCGGCGCAGCTCGTCCGGGAAGCGGCCGCCGTGCGACTCGACGTAGCGCTTGATCGCGTCGGCCGCACCCTTGCGGATCTCGCGACTCGGCGCGCCGGAGGCAGTCCCCGCGGGGGACAGGTCGACGCCGCTCATCCGCGTCTGCGCGGAGAAGCTCAGGAAGGTCGGATGCAGCACGCCCATGTCGCGCTGGCGGATGTTGAAGCGCTCCTTCGCGAGCACGACGATGCTGCGGCCTTCCGGCGTCTCGTCGGCGAGCGACGACAGCTGCGCGGCGTCCGCGAGCGCTTCCTCGGTCACGCCCGGCGCCGGCAGGAAGGTCGACGCCTGGCGGTTGCCGAGCGTGATCGTGCCAGTCTTGTCGAGCAGGAGAACATCCACGTCGCCGGCCGCTTCTACCGCGCGGCCCGACGTCGCGATCACGTTCGCCTGCATCATCCGGCTCATGCCCGCCACGCCGATCGCCGACAGCAGCCCGCCGATCGTCGTCGGGATCAGGCACACGAGCAGCGCGACGAGCGCGGTGATCGTCACCACGTGGCCCGCCTTCATGGCCTCGACCGAGAACATCGAGAACGGCAGCAGCGTCGCGGTCGCGAGCAGCATCACGATCGTCAGCGCGACCAGCAGGATCGTCAGCGCGATCTCGTTCGGCGTCTTCTTGCGCTTCGCGCCTTCGACCATCGCGATCATCCGGTCGAGGAACGCCTCGCCCGGGTTCGCCGTCACCTGGACGACGATCCAGTCCGACAGCACGCGCGTGCCGCCGGTCACCGACGAGAAGTCGCCGCCCGACTCGCGGATCACCGGCGCGGATTCGCCGGTGATCGCCGATTCGTCGACCGACGCGACGCCCTCGATCACGTCGCCGTCGGCGGGGATCGTGTCGCCCGCCTCGACCAGCACGACGTCCCCACGGCGCAGCTCGGTCGCGGTCGTGATGCGCACCGGCGACTTCGGGTGCGGCTCGTTGAGCTTCTTGGCCATCACGTCCTTCTTCGCGCTGCGCAGCGATGCCGCCTGCGCCTTCGAGCGGCCCTCGGCGAGCGCCTCCGCGAAGTTCGCGAACAGCACGGTGAACCACAGCCACAGCGCGACCGCGAGGATGAAGCCCGCGGGCGCCTCGGCCTGGCCGGCCAGCGCGGCGATCCACAGGATCGTCGTCAGGATGCTGCCGACGTACACGCAGAACATCACCGGGTTGCGGAACTGCGTGCGCGGCGTGAGTTTCTTGAACGAATCCACGATCGCCGGGCGCAACAGCGCCGGATCGAACATGGACCGTGTTGCGGAATGTTGAGTCATCGCAATCTCTTGAATGCTTGTCCTTGTGGGAAGCCGGTCAGGCGCCGAGCCACATCATCAGATGTTCGACCCCGGGGCCGAGCGCGAGCGCGGGCACATAGGTCAGCGCGCCGACGAGCAGCACGGTGCCGAGCAGCAGCACGACGAACAGCGGCCCGTGCGTCGGCAGCGTGCCGCTCGTCACGGCGATGCGCTTTTTCGCGGCGAGCGAGCCCGCGATCGCGAGCACCGGCACGATCGTGCCGAAACGGCCGAACCACATCGCGATCGCCGTCATCCAGTTGTAGAACGGCGTGCCGACCGTCAGCCCGGCGAACGCACTGCCGTTGTTGTTCGCGGCCGAGCTGAACGCGTACAGGATTTCCGAGAAGCCGTGCGGCCCCGGGTTCGCGATGCCGGCCTTGCCCGCATCGGCGAGCACGGCGATCGACGTGCCGACGAGCACGAGGAGCGGCGTGAGCAGCACGACGATCGACACCATCTTCATCTCGTACGACTCGATCTTCTTGCCGACGTATTCCGGCGTGCGGCCGATCATCAGGCCGGCGACGAACACCGCGAGCAGCGCGAACACGAGCATCCCGTAGAGGCCCGAGCCGACCCCGCCGAACACCACTTCGCCGAGCTGGATCAGCAGCATCGGTACGAGGCCGCCGATCGGCGTCAGCGAATCGTGCATCGCGTCGACCGCGCCGCACGACGCGGCGGTCGTCGCGACCGTGAAGATGCCGGTCTGCGCAATGCCGAAGCGCGTTTCCTTGCCTTCCATGTTGCCGCCCGGCTGCAGCGCGCCGGCGGCCTGGTCGACGCGCAGCGCGGCCAGCGTCGGGTTGCCGCCCTGCTCGGCGCTCACCTCGACGCCGATCGCAGTCGCGAGCGCGACGGTCATCGCCGCGAGCACGGCGATGCCCTGCCGACGATCGCCGATCATCTGGCCGAACACGAGGCAGAGCGCGGCCGGAATGATCAGGATCGAGAAGACCTGCAGGAAGTTCGCGAACGGGGTCGGATTCTCGTACGGATGCGCGGAGTTCGCGTTGAAGAAGCCGCCGCCGTTGGTGCCGAGCATCTTGATCGCCTCCTGCGACGCGACCGGCCCCATCGCGAGCGTCTGCGTCTTGAGCGGGGTCTGCACGGTCACCGGATTGCCCTTCGCATCCTTGACCGGGTTGCCCTGCGCGTCGAGCTTCGGCGCGGCATAGGTACTCGCCTGCAGCACCGGCACGTCCTGATATGCGTTCATGTTCTGGATCGCGCCCTGGCTGATCAGCAGCGCGGCGATGATCGATGCCATCGGCACCAGCACGTACAGCGTCACGCGCGTCAGGTCGACCCAGAAATTGCCGATCGTCTGCGCGGTATGACGCGCGAAGCCGCGGATCAGCGCGACCACGACGACGATGCCGGTCGCCGCGGACAGGAAGTTCTGCACGGTCAGGCCGAGCATCTGCGCCAGGTAGCTGACCGTCTGCTCGGGCGCGTAGTCCTGCCAGTTGGTGTTCGTCACGAAGCTGACGGCCGTGTTGAACGCGCCGTCGACCGTCATCGCGCCGAACTGCTGCGGATTGCCAGGCAGCAGGCCCTGCACGCGCAGCAGCGCGTACAGGAACAGCGCGCCCAGCGCGTTGAACGCGACCGTCGCGATCGCGTACTGCTTCCAGCCCATCTCGCTGTGCGGATCGACGCCCGCGACGCGGTAGAGCGCGCGCTCGAGCGGCCCGAACACGCGCACGACGCGCGCGCTGCCGTCCATCACCGCCGCCAGGTAGCGGGCGACCGGCACGGCCGCCGCCAGCAGAACGACGATGAACAGCGCCGATTGCAGAAGATTGTTCGCGTTCATTCGATGTCCTCCGCGCGCAGCAGCGCATAGACGAGATACGCGAACAGCAGGGCGGTCGCGCCCCCTGCCAACCACAACATCCAGGTCATGAACGCCCCCCTCGGCCGTATTGCGCAAGCTTCTCGCATCCGGCGATCAATCCGAAGATCAGTGCCGCGAACAGCACCAGACCGCCGATGAATACCCCATCCATTTTTGTGTTCTCCGTCTACGAAATCGGACGTTTCGAACGTTATTGGATTGCGCGTAAAGGACGGGTCAAAGGTATCCGGGGGGACGTAAAAAACGCGTAAACGAAACAAGGCGGCGCCGTGGCGCCGCCTTTCGGTACCGCATGCGCCGGCCGTGTGCCGGCGTCGCGCGGTCAGGGCACGAGGATCGTCGAGCCGGTCGTCCTGCGCGCCTCGAGATCGGCGTGCGCGCGCGCGACTTCAGCGAGCGGATAGCGCTGGTTGATGCTCGTCTTCACCTTGCCCGACACGATCATCTCGAACAGCTCGGCGGAGGCCGCTTCGAGGTCCGCGCGCTTCGCGATGTACGAGAACAGCGTCGGCCGCGTGAAGAACAGCGAGCCGCGCGACGAGAATTCCTTCGAGTCGATCGGCGGCAGCGGCCCGGACGCACTGCCGAAGCTGACGAAATAGCCGAGCGGCGCGAGACAGTCGAGCGAGCCGATGTACGTGTCCTTGCCGATCGAATCGTAGACGACCGGCACCAGCGCGTCGTTCGTGATCTCCCGCACGCGCTGCGTGAAGTTCTCGCGGGTGTAGACGATCGTGTGATCGCATCCGTGCGCCTTCGCGAGCGCGGCCTTCTCGTCGGAGCCGACCGTGCCGATCACCGTCGCGCCGAGCGCCTTCGCCCACTGGCACACGAGCAGGCCGACCCCGCCCGCCGCCGCGTGGATCAGGATCGTCTCGCCGGCCTTCACCGGATACGTGCGGCGCAGCAGGTAATGCGCGGTCAGGCCCTGCAGCATCACCGACGCCGCTTCGTCGTAGCCGATCGCGTCGGGCAGCCTGACGAGGCGATCGGCGGGCAGCACGCGCTCCTGCGCGTACGCGCCGGGCTGCGACGACACGTAGGCGACGCGGTCGCCCGGCTTGAATGCGGTCACGTCGTCGCCGACCGCCGTCACCTCGCCCGCCGCTTCCATCCCGAGCCCGCCGGGCAGCGGCTGCGGATAGAGGCCGGTGCGGAAATACACGTCGATGTAGTTGAGGCCCACCGCGTGCTGCCTGACGCGGACCTGGCCGGCCTGCGGCTCGGCGACCTCGACGTCGACCCACTTCATCACGTCCGGGCCGCCGGGCTGGTCGTATCGGATTGCTTTCGGCATCGTATCGTTCCTCGTCTCGTAGTCGGTAAGGGAAATGTCGGATTTTGCCAGTGCGCGAAGCCGCTCAACACGGCGGAAACAACCGCAGTGACGTGTGCAATACAACCGATGATTCTCGCGCGTCGCTTGAAGTCATGCAGCATGACCATGCATTTCCCTTCAGACGATATGGGTATTTTGATCGGCGGCATGTCGCACGGGACGCACACCCGATACATCCATCTCCCCACTCCCCGTCGCTACAACGCGGCGTCTTCGCTTCGACATTTTTTACAAGCCTTGTCACATTCGGATTTGTCTCATGGACATTGTTCCAATGATTTGCTGTACTGATCTGGTCATCGGCCTAGCGCCTTCAGGATCATGGCCGGATCGTCCGCGTTCCGACTGCCCTTCAATCTGAATCCGCTGTTGCCAGTTCCTCTCAACCTGAGTGCGCTCCGCGATTGTTCGCTTTCCCACTGAATGCCATGGTCATCAGCCCGCCTTTCTTGCCTCCCATCAATGCCGATTCGACGAAAGAAGATCCGCTGATGGAGGCACTCGACAAGATGACCGACAGCAGCGGTCTCTATCCGGTCGCGTTCGATCGCCGCTGGCATACCGGCCTGCATCTCGTTCCATGGAATGACCGCTCGCTGCCGGTGCGGGCGATCGCCGATGGGGAGGTCGTCGCTTACCGCGTGTGCCAGCACCCGATCGCGGACACGGCCGGCAACAAGAACACCAACGCCGGTTTCGTGCTGCTGAAGCACACGACCGAAACGGGCGAAAACCGCACGTTGACGTTCTATTCGCTGTACATGCACCTGCTCGACCTGAACACCATGACCCATGACGGCATGCAGCCGCCGCCGATTGACGAGCCCCATAGCATGCCCGAATGGTTGCGCTGGGACTCGGGTGGTCCCGTATCAGGCGAGGGCAAGAAGGTGCGGCGGAAGGATATTCTCGGTTACACGGGGCAATGCCAGGACCGGTGGCAACTGCACTTCGAGATCTTCATGGCGCCAGAGGATTTCGACGCCTATTTCGGGGAAACGCAACTCGGGAATCAGGCGGTTGCGACGCCGCGAGGAGGCGATTGCTGGGGGCATAGCTATTACGTGATTCCCGCGAATCAGAATTTTCACGCGCAGCCGCGGGGCGTGGAAGCGGACAAGCTGCGCGGGATCAAATTTCCCGCGAAGCAGTCCGGCCAGAACGAACACCCCCTCTACGTCGAGGTGTATTTCCAGAAGGGGGACAAATACACCAACGTGTGGAGCGTGGCGGCCGATGGTAGCCGGACATTGCTGACCGATGAGCCCGCGGTTGAGTCGCAGTTCGAATACGACATGTACAAGCGCGCGAGCGCGCTGTATCCGAGCTGTCCGAGCGACGGGTACGAGATGCTCCGGTTCGGGAGGATTCTGAGCAAACCTGAAACGCTGCCCCCGGCTCCCGATCAAGAAACCTCGACGGCCCGCAATCTGCGCAAGACCTGGTATTGCATCCCGTTCGCCAACGGGCAGCACGGGTATATCGACATCAGCAAGCCGGCCATCACCCGGCTGTCCGACGCGGATTTTCCGTTCTTCGCCGGGTGGCGGAAGATTCAGGCGCCAACTGCGCCGGTCGATCAGAACGGGCTGTGGGATCTGGACAAGCTCAAGGGTGTGGTCCGGGCAGCCGTTGGCGACGTCGAACTACCCGGAGCCGATCTGGCGGGCGAGCCGCAAACTTCGCAGCAGAAAAACGACGCCATGCGCTATTACGTGATCGACCCGGATCACGAGCCCGTCCGGAAACTGCTGCGCGGCTTCATCTGCGAGGCGCCGAGCGAGTGGGACAGCGCCAATCTCGATGCGTGCTACCGGCATTTGCTGAACGAAGGCGAGCACTTCGAATGCAGGCAGGACGCCTATCACCAATTCCTGGATTTCGCCAGGAAGCTTCATTTCTGGGACAAGACCGGCTTGCCTGCGGGAGGGAAGGTTTGGTTTTTTCATCCGCTTGCTTTCATTCGGCACTTCAGGAGGTGCGGATGGCTAAGCAAGGGTGAGCTGTCCCAGATCTATGCTGAGTCAACGTACACCTCAGTCGGGAAGACGGGCGAAGAATACAAAGAGCGATATCGAACCAGCATCAACAACGTGCTGAGAAAGTACGCCCTCAACACACCTTTTCGAATTTCTCATTTTTTTGGGCAATGCGCGATCGAGTCATATTATATGATGGTTGTGAGAGAATGCTCAACGGCGATTGGAATGGCCATAAAAAATAACCATACATCAATAATGCCAGAACTTAATGGCTATTTAAAATAACCACCATCGCCCCAGACTGACATCGCATACTTCATGAGATACGACGGAAACCTCAATCTAGCGAATACGGATGTTGGAGATGGGGTTAAATTTCGCGGACGAGGCTTCAAACAACTTACAGGAAGATACAACTATTCCGAATATTTGGTGTATAGAGGATGGCTAGACACGAGGTCATATGACCACGCGTGGTTCAAGAATAAGGTGGACGGCAGATATATAAATGGACCAAAAATCGATGATCCTCAATATATTGGCAACGACGAGTACTCATGCGTCGACACTGCAGGCTTCTTCTGCGCGCGCCATTCGATTGCAAAATCCGCAGACAGAGGCGCAAATGAGCGAACATCCATTATGATTACCAAGATCGTGAATCCATTTGACAAGAAAAGTCCGCCTTTGCGCTGGAAATAAACTCAAAACGCCAATAATATATTGGGGGATTTTTCGTGAAACATCGCACCTTATTTTTTTTGATGTCCATTTGGCCGATTCTTTCGATGTCAGCAACAACAATAAAATCGTGCGACACGGAATTTACAGCAATTATTGCCATACCAGGCGTGATGCAACTGAAAAGAAATGAGAAAGAAATAAGAAAAATCCCCGTTGATCACAATATAGATGGCGGATCTTTTAGCTCAGATGATTCATTATTAGTTATTTTTGGCACTCCAATCAAGATAAACAGAAATTACCCACAGGTAACCCATCTCTCCTTATATCGACTACGACCCCAGCCAACCCTCCTAATGAGGGAGGTGTATGGTGGCGGGGTATATGATGCACGATTTAGCAGCGACCAGCGGTTCGTCCTGGTTGAAAACCAGTTTGGCGCCGACGTATTGGATATCTCAAGGATGAAGTCAAAATCTTTTGAACCAACGTATTCACCTCCATTTTTGACACAGAAGTGTCATGGAAAGTGAGTGCTTCGCCCCAATTCCAAGCGCAACACCGCAAATCAAATAATTCCTTGCGATAAAAAATTCTGCACAGGATATCCAACCGAATATCCCGCACAGCATCGCCGCAATCCCTTGAATTTATTACATGGATGGCGCAGACGGCTCGCACCCTGGCTTGCCTGAGGGAAGGAGAGTTTGGTTTTTTCATCCTCTTGCGTTTATCAGGAATTTTAGAGGATTTTCATGGCTTACGTTGCAGGAACAAGCTCAACTTCTTCCGCATATATCAACGACCACAGCTGGCGGAACAATATATTGGAGTGAAAGCAAACTCAGGCTTAAGGAAGGCAGCACCGGACCGACAGGTCGCGCCCCGTCCATATTGGTCGAGCGCTCAATCACATTTTCATAAAATATGGCACCTACCGGGCACGAGATTTCACGACCAACCCCAATCAAGAATTATTGCAATCCGACGCAGAAATAGCTTCTGACTCAGCGGGATATTTTTGGATCAAAACCGGCATTCACCGGTGCGCAGACAGAGGCTCAAGAAACCTTGACGTCCAAGGCTGTTTCCGTCTAGTCGGCGGGGCCGGCGGATTGAGAGAACGCCAGCAGTTTTTCCGCCACGCCTACTATCTCCTCAACGATTCTACGCAGGTGCCAGACGATGCGAATCTAAAAATTCAGACAGAGGACAACACATGATTCGCGAGATTGTATTATTTTTCATTGCTTTATTTTGCCATATCGCGCACGCACATTCGACGACCACCATCCATGCTAGAAGCGTGAGCACCACCCCGATCGACGCCAAAACCGCAAAGCAATGTGGGATGTCAATGCTCGTCCCGAATTTACAGAACGCGCACGATCAATCCATTGGATTTGGTTGCACGGGGACGTATAGAGACGGAAATACAGCCATTTTAGACATGGATTTTCAATACAATCCAAATAAAAAGAATGGAGGCGAGCGAATCGGATTCGTGATTTATGGAATTGGAATTAATAAATTCATCTCCTCCGGCGGCGAGAGTAATTTTCACCCGCCATTTAATGACGGAATACCCACACTATGGAATGGAATCAAGTATCACAGATCAAACTGCGGAGATCCCGTTATCAAAACAACGATAACCCCTATCAATGGAAGCAACTGGCACGGATGGATCGCAGAAGAGGCCTTTCAAAAATCGCGAAGCCGCTGCAAGCCAGACAAAGAGTACACATCCCGCTACCGCTGCATTCACGTGATGGTTGGGAATGAAAAAATAACTGCTCAGATTGGTGGCGCATGCCTTCTCCGCAAGCGCGAATATAGCCTGGAGAACGGTTTCAGCTACGACATATTCATGGATATGTTGAATACCCTCCGCCTCTCAGACCAGTGAACTCAGACTGAGAGAAAAATGAAAACGAACGCGATGCTCAAGGCTTAGACTCTAGTTCCAAGTTCAACACCTTAAATCAAGTGAGGCGTTGCACTGGAGAAGCCCACCCTCGATATTCAACCGAATGAAGTAATGCTATCCCAGTAGCAGAGCCGTACTCCATTGAATTTGTTTCACGGACGACTCAGACGGCTCACGCCCTCCGGACATGCCACCGACCGGGCGCGATCCGTCTGCGTCAACAAATCTGAATCAAACGCCCTCGCCTAGTCGGCCGCCCCCATCTTCCGCTCCAGATCGTCGAGCAGCATCCGCGCGGTCGCGACGTTGGTCGCGCACGGCACGTTGTGCACGTCGCACGCGCGCACCAGCGCCGTGATGTCCGGGTCATGCGGCTGCGCGGTCATCGGGTCGCGCAGGAACACGACCACGTCGACCCGGCCGTCGGCCAGCTCGGCGCCGATCTGCAGGTCTCCGCCGAGCGGCCCGGACAGCTTGCGCTCGACGTCGAGACCGTGCGCGGCCGCGATGCGGCCGCCCGTCGTGCCGGTGCCGACCAGCCGGCATTGCGCGAGCGTCGCGCGGTATTCGCCGGCGAGCGCGACGATCTCATCCTTCTTGGCGTCGTGTGCGATCAATGCGATGCGAGGTGTACTCATTTGCTCATCCTTGTTGCGTCGGTTGTCGTCGAACGGAAAGCGGCGGCCCGCGTCAGAACGTGCCCGGATACGCGCCGCCGTCGAGCAGCCAGTTCTGCCCGGTGATGAAGCCCGCGTGCGCGCTGCACAGGAACGCGCACGCGGCGCCGAATTCCTCGCGGGTGCCGAGCCGCCCGGCCGGGATCGCCGCCACGCGCCGCGCGCGCACCTCGTCGACCGTGGCGCCCTGCTCCTTCGCGGACGCGGCAATCGTCGTCGCGATGCGATCGGTGTCGAACAGCCCCGGCAGCAGGTTGTTGACCGTCACGTTGTGCGCGGCGACCCTGCGGGCGAGCCCGGCGACGAAGCCCGTCAGCCCCGAGCGCGCGCCGTTCGACAGCGCGAGCACGTCGATCGGCGCCTTCACGGCCGAGCTGGTGATGTTGACGATCCGCCCGAAACGGCGCGCGATCATCCCGTCGACGGTCGCGCGGATCAGCTCGATCGGCGTCAGCATGTTCGCCTCGAGCGCGCGGATCCAGTCGTCGTGCGAGAAGTCGCGAAAGTCGCCCGGCGGCGGGCCGCCCGCATTCGTCACCAGAATGTCCGGCTGCGGGCACGCGGCGAGCGCGAGCGCGCGGCCTTCGGGGGTCGTGATGTCGCACGCGACGGCCGTCACGGCCACGCCGGTGGCCGCACGGATCTCCGCCGCCGTCGCCTCCAGCGTGTCGCGCGTGCGCGCGGCGATCACCAGATTCACGCCCTCGGCGGCGAGCGCCTGCGCGCAGCCGCGCCCGAGTCCCTTGCTTGCCGCGCACACCAGCGCGGTCCTGCCTGCAATGCCCAGATCCATCGAATGCCTTCCTTGCCACGCGCGCCGGGCCTGCCGCCCGCCTGCGCCGATTGTCGTCGAGACGACGATAATATCCGGATCGCGCGCCCCCATCTTCGGTAAACTTGCGGCTATGCCGCGCGCAGCCGGGCCTGTCGCCCGCCTGCCGCCCCGCTCCCTTTTTGCCGCCCAGGCGCCCCCGCCATGAAACAGGACAGCCGTTTCCCGAATCTTTTCATCCTCGATCACCCGCTGATCCAGCACAAGCTCACCCACATGCGCGACAAGGACACGTCCACGCGCACGTTCCGCAAGCTGCTGCGCGAGATCACGCTGCTGATGGGCTATGAAATCACCCGCAACCTGCCGATCACGACCCGGCGGGTCGAAACCCCGCTGGTCGAGATCGACGCGCCGGTGATCGCCGGCAAGAAGCTCGCGATCGTGCCGGTGCTGCGCGCGGGCGTCGGGATGTCGGACGGCCTGCTCGAACTGATCCCGTCCGCGCGCGTCGGCCACATCGGCGTGTACCGCGACGCGGACCACCGCCCGGTCGAGTACCTGGTGCGCCTGCCGGACCTGGAAGACCGCATCTTCATCCTGTGCGACCCGATGGTCGCGACCGGCTACTCGGCCGCGCACGCGGTCGACGTGCTCAAGCGCCGCGGCGTGCCGGCCGCCAGCATCATCTTCGTCGCGCTGGTCGCGGCGCCCGAGGGCGTCAAGGTGTTCCAGGACGCGCACCCGGACGTGAAGCTCTATGTCGCGTCGCTCGACTCGCATCTCGACGAGCACGCGTACATCGTGCCCGGCCTCGGCGACGCGGGCGACCGCCTGTTCGGCACGAAAAACTGAGCGCCGGCGCACCCGGACGTCCCGCGCGGGCCGTTTGCGGCGCGCGGCGGCCCCGAACGGGACGCCGCCGCGTGATAAAATCCCGATCCACTCGACACGTGCGGCCCAGGCGGCTTCTTGCCAGCCCAAGCGGCCGCCGGACTCAACGACACATTTGCTTAAACGCCCTCGCGGCATGCGCGGGCGACGGAGAAAGGTATGGCTGGTCACTCGAAATGGGCCAACATCAAGCATAAGAAGGCAGCCGCCGACGCGAAGCGCGGCAAGGTCTGGACCCGCCTCATCAAGGAAATTCAGGTGGCCGCGCGCCTCGGCGGCGGCGATCCGGGCTCGAACCCGCGCCTGCGTCTCGCGGTCGACAAGGCCGCCGACGCGAACATGCCGAAGGACAACGTCAAGCGCGCGATCGATCGCGGCGTCGGCGGCGCGGACGGCGCGAACTACGAAGAGATCCGCTACGAAGGCTACGGCATCAGCGGCGCGGCGATCATCGTCGACACGCTGACCGACAACCGCACCCGCACGGTCGCGGAAGTACGCCACGCGTTCTCGAAGTTCGGCGGCAACATGGGCACCGACGGCTCGGTCGCGTTCATGTTCGATCACGTCGGCCAGTTCCTGTTCGCGCCCGGCACGTCCGAGGATACGCTGATGGATGCTGCGCTCGAAGCGGGCGCGGACGACGTCAACACCAACGACGACGGCTCGATCGAAGTGCTGTGCGACTGGCAGGAATTCTCGAAGGTGAAGGACGCGCTCGAAGCCGCCGGCTTCAAGGCGGAGCTCGCCGAAGTGACGATGAAGCCGCAAAACGAGATCGAATTCGCCGGCGACGACGCCGCGAAGATGCAAAAGCTCCTGGACGCGCTCGAGAACCTCGACGACGTGCAGGAGGTATACACCAACGCCGTCATCGTCGAGGAATGAGCGGCCTGCCGCCGCGCCGCGGGCGCGGCGGCGGCCTCACCGATTCCGCGGCCGGCTCGCCCATGCGTGCTGGCCGCCACGTTTTCTAGTCTGCGGGGAATCCCATGAAACTACTCGTCGTCGGTTCCGGCGGCCGCGAACATGCGCTGGCGTGGAAGCTCGCGCAATCGCCGCGCGTCCAGATGGTCTACGTCGCGCCCGGCAATGGCGGCACGGCGCAGGACGAGCGCCTGAAGAATGTCGACATCACGTCGCTCGACGCGCTCGCCGATTTCGCCGAGGCCGAAGGCGTCGCGTTCACGCTCGTCGGCCCGGAAGCGCCGCTCGCGGCCGGCATCGTCAACCTGTTCCGCGCGCGCGGGCTGAAGGTCTTCGGCCCGACCCGCGAAGCGGCGCAGCTCGAAAGCTCGAAGGATTTCGCGAAGGCGTTCATGAAGCGCCACGGCATCCCGACGGCCGACTATGAAACCTTCACCGACGCGGCCGCCGCGCACGCGTACCTCGACGCGAAGGGCGCGCCGATCGTCGTCAAGGCCGACGGCCTCGCCGCCGGCAAGGGCGTCGTCGTCGCGATGACGCTGGAAGAGGCGCACGCGGCCGTCGACATGATGCTGTCGGGCAACAAGCTCGGCGATGCCGGCGCGCGCGTCGTGATCGAGCAGTTCCTCGACGGCGAGGAAGCGAGCTTCATCGTGATGGTCGACGGCAAGCACGCGCTCGCGCTCGCGTCGAGCCAGGACCACAAGCGCCTGCTCGACGAAGACCGCGGCCCGAACACGGGCGGCATGGGCGCGTATTCGCCCGCGCCGATCGTCACGCCGCAGATGCACGCGCGCGTGATGCGCGAGATCATCATGCCGACGGTGCGCGGCATGGAGAAGGACGGCATCCGCTTCACCGGCTTCCTGTACGCGGGCCTGATGATCGACAAGGACGGCAATCCGCGCACGCTCGAATTCAACTGCCGGATGGGCGATCCCGAGACGCAGCCGATCATGGCGCGCCTGAAGAGCGATTTCTCGAAGGTCGTCGAACAGGCGATCGCGGGCACGCTCGACACCGTCGAGCTCGACTGGGACCGCCGCACCGCGCTCGGCGTGGTGCTGGCCGCGCACGGCTACCCGGACGCGCCGCGCAAGGGCGACCGCATCAACGGCATCCCGGCCGAGACCGCGCAAGCGGTGACGTTCCACGCGGGCACCACGCTCGACGGCGACAAGCTGACGACGTCGGGCGGCCGCGTGCTGTGCGTCGTCGGCCTCGCCGATTCGGTGCGCGAAGCGCAGCAGCACGCTTACGAAACGATCAACCAGATCAACTTCGAAGGCATGCAGTACCGCCGCGACATCGGCCACCGCGCGCTCAATCGCAAGAACGTGTGACGTTGGCATCCGGCGCCCTGCCTCGCAGCGCGCCTCTCCTCTGCCGGGGTTCGATAGAATGCCCGGCAGAGGCATTTTTGACGCACCGTGCTCCGAGGGGGCACCGAGTCCAGACATGACCGATACGACCTACGACGTGGAGCGCGTGCGCGCCTACCTGCAAGGCCTGCAAACGCGCATCGCCGACGCGCTCGGCGCATTCGACGGCACGCCGCTCGCCACCGACGCGTGGCAGCGCGAGCCGGGCGAGCGCCTGCGCGGCGGCGGCTGCACCCGCATCCTCGAGGACGGCCAGTTCTTCGAGCGCGCCGGCATCGGCTTTTCCGACGTGTCGGGCGACGCACTGCCGCCGTCCGCGAGCGCGGCGCGCCCGCAGCTCGCGGGCCGCGGCTTCGAGGCGATCGGCGTGTCGCTCGTGCTGCACCCGCGCAATCCGTACTGCCCGACCGTTCACATGAACGTGCGGATGCTGATCGCGACGAAGGCCGGCGAAGCGCCGATCTTCTGGTTCGGCGGCGGCATGGACCTGACGCCGATCTACGGCTTCGAGGACGACGCGCGCCATTTCCACCAGACCTGCAAGGATGCGCTCGATCCGTTCGGCGCCGGCCTGTATCCGCACTTCAAGAAGTGGTGCGACGAGTATTTCTTCCTCAAGCACCGCAACGAGGCGCGCGGCATCGGCGGGATCTTCTTCGACGACTACGCGGAGCCCGGCTTCGAACGCGCGTTCGAGATGA
>NZ_JGVW01000047.1 GCF_000687455.2 Burkholderia sp. lig30 | reverse complement strand
ATCAAGGCGAAGACGGGCGCGAGGCTGGAGCTACATCGCGTCGCCTAAGAAGAAGCGATGGATTAGGAAGTGGTCTCGGGAACGACTCTCAGTATAAGTATGTAATGCGAACTAATATCAAATATATGTGGTTGGCTTATCGTATTTTTGATGCGAACAATCCAGAACTTGAGTGAGATATCCAGTCATGACTGAACTCCAGATCCAAAAATTCAAGCCGCTGACGCGGCATACGATCACCAAGGTGCCGCAATGGGCCTCACTGTCGGTCGAGCAGCAAGAAGCGGTCGACATCGTTTCCCGGGTGCTGCCGTTCCGGGTTAATTCGTATGTTCTGAACGAGCTGATCGACTGGAACAACATCCCGGACGATCCGATCTACCGTCTGACGTTCCCCCATCGCGACATGTTGCACGAGAGCGAATATGCGTCGCTGCGCGAACTGGTGCGCGCCGGTGCGGCGGAATCTGAGGTCGAGACGGCGGTACATGCGATCAGGATGCGTATGAATCCGCACCCAGCCGGACAGTTCACGCACAACGTACCTTACCTCGACGGTGCGCCGCTCGCCGGCCTCCAGCACAAGTATCGCGAGACGGTATTGTTCTTCCCGAGCTCGGGCCAGTCGTGCCATGCTTACTGCACGTTCTGCTTCCGTTGGCCGCAGTTCGTAGGCGTGAGCGAGCTGAAGTTCGACGCGCGTACGTCGGGCGCGCTGGTCGCCTATCTGCGCCTCCATCCGGAAGTCACCGACATCCTCGTGACAGGCGGCGATCCGCTCGTGATGAACGCGCGTTCGCTCGCCGAATACCTCGAACCTCTGCTGACGCCCGAATTCGCGCATATCCAGAACATTCGGATCGGCACCAAGTCGGTCGCGTACTGGCCGCACCGCTTCGTCACCGACAAGGACGCCGACGATCTGCTGCGCCTGTTCGAAGCGGTCGTCGCATCGGGGCGCAATCTAGCACTCATGGGCCACTACAACCATCCGCGCGAGCTCAAGCACCCAGTCGCAGAGCAAGCCGTGCGGCGCATCATCGGCACCGGTGCAAGCTTGCGCATCCAGGCGCCGCTGATCCGCCACATCAACGAGGATCCGGCCGCCTGGGCCGATCTCTGGACGACGGGCGTACGACTCGGCGCGATTCCATACTACATGTTCGTTGAGCGCGACACCGGGCCGAGCGACTACTTCAAGCTGCCACTCGCGCGCGCCTACGAAATCTTCCAGGCCGCCTACAGCCAAGTGTCGGGACTTGCTCGCACGGTGCGCGGCCCATCTATGAGTGCGTTCCCGGGCAAGGTCATGGTGGACGGTATCGTCGAGCTGGGCGGCGAGAAAGTGTTTGCGCTGCAACTCCTGCAAGGCCGCAACTCGGAATGGGTCCGCCGTCCGTTCTACGCGAAGTTCGATCCCGAGGCTGCCTGGTTTGACGAGCTGGTTCCGGCCTTCGGCGAAAAGCACTTCTTCTTCCAGCGGGCCTTATCGGAGATGGATGGCAAGCATGCGGACAAGCGGATTCCGATCCACCCGGCGGGCGAGGTCGACGAGAACCTTCTGGAGGCGGTGGAATGAACAGCACCACGCAATCCGATCGCACCGTCTACGACGTTTTTGCGCTGCGCTATGCAACGCACGATACGCGCCGCAGCGGCGAGAACTATCTCGGCGATGATCCGCACGACGACATCGCGATGCCGCTGGACTTCTATGTCTGGGTGATTCGCGGCAACGGTCGCGTAGTGCTCGTCGATACTGGCTTCGACGCCGCGACCGCCGAACGGCGCGGCCGACGCTACCTGCATTCGCCGATTGCGCTGCTCGGCGAGCTCGGCATCGCCCCGAGCGACGTGGACACGGTCGTCATCAGCCACATGCACTACGACCATGCCGGTAACATCAGAGCATTTCCCGATGCGACGCTGCGCCTGCAAGAGGCCGAGATGGCCTATTGCACGGGACGGTGCATGTGCCACGAGGTAGTGCGCCGGCCGTTCGAGGCGGGCGATGTCTGCGCTGCGATCGAGCGGCTGCATGCGGGCCACGTCGAGTTCACGAACGGCGACGAACCGATCGCGCCGGGCATCGACGTGCACCTGATCGGCGGCCACACGGCCGGCCTGCAGGCGGTGCGCGTGCGTACGGCGCGCGGCCACGTCGTACTGGCAAGCGATGCGGCCCACTACTGGAACCACGTTCGCACTGGCCGCCTATTTCCGATCGTCCATCACGTCGCGGCGATGCTCGATGGGCACCGCACGCTGACGAGGCTCGCTGACGGGCCCGATCACGTGATTCCCGGGCACGACCCGCTGGTTCGCACACGCTTCTCACACTGGAACGGCCATCCGGACATCGTCGCGCTGCATGAGAAACCCATCGTGCAGACAGAGAACGTTCGGGACGAGGCACGACTTGAAACGGAGGGGGCACAATGAGTCATACAATTCCGATCGCGATTATCGGCATGGGGCCGCGCGGCGTGACCGTGCTTGAGCGCCTGCTCGAATACGCGAATCGCATTCCGCCCGACGTAGCGCTGGCCATCACTGTCTGTGATCCGAACGAATGCGGGGAGGGCGTGCACCGCGCGACGCAGCAGGATCATCTGCTGATCAACACCGTCGCCTCGCAGGTGACGATGTTTGCGCCGCAGAGCCGGCTTGGCCGCGACGGTTCGCCGTCCTTCCTCAAATGGGCGCACCAGGAGGGCTACCGCGTCGTCGATGGTGCGTTCCGGCGCGTGCCGGAGGGCGAGGGTCGAGCGATCACCGATGCCGATCATTTGCCGCGCAGCCTGCTCGGCGAATACCTAAGCTGGATTTACGAGCACATCGTCGCGGCGTTGCCGCGCAACGTGACGATCACGCACCGGCGCTCGACTGTCGTCGATCTTGTGCCATTGCAGAATGGCTACCAGGTGATAGAGCAGGACGGCGTCAAGCACACTGTGGAGTTCGTGTTCCTGGCCACGGGGCATGGGCGTCGCCAGCCTTCCGAGGCCGACAAACGCTACGTCCAGTTCGCGAAACGTCATTTTATCAACAATCCCGATCTTACCTACCTGCCAACGCCGTATCCCGTCGAAATACTCGACGAGATTACCGCGAGTGCGATCGTCGCGATCCAGGGATTCGGGCTGACCGCGCACGACGTGATCTCGGCGCTGACGCTGGGGCGTGGCGGCCACTACGTCGAGCGCAACGGCGAGCTCGTCTATGAGAAGTCGGGCCTCGAGCCGCAGATGCTGCTGGTGTCGCGTCAATGTTTGCCGTTTGCGGCGCGCGGCATCAACCAGAAGGGGGTGACCGGCCGCCACGAGGCGCGTTTCTTCACGCCGGCCGCCGTGGCGAAGCTGCGCGAGACTGCGTTCGAGGCGACGGGAGACCCGCGCATCGATTTTCGTGACCATGTGCTGCCGCTCGTGATCAAAGAGATGGCGTACGCGTACAGTGCCGCGTCACAACGCGGTGCCGTCGACGCGGAGACCTTCGAGCCGTCACCGGCTGAGTTGCAGGCCGTTCGCGAGATTCTCTGGCCGCTCTACGGCAGAGAATTTCGCTCGTTCGCGGATTTCCGCGAGTTCTTCTACCTGATGTTCGGTGACGATCTCGATCATGCGCTGCGTGGCAATCTTGCGAGTCCTGTAAAGGCTGCCACCGACGCGCTACGCGACACGCGTGAGGCGCTGCGCGCGGCCGTCGAATATGGCGGCCTCACACCGGAGTCCCATCGTTACTTCATTGAGGATTTCAACGCGATCACCAACCGCGTGTCGTTCGGGCCGCCGTTGCGCCGTAACCGCGAGTTCCTCGCACTGCATGCCGCCGGTCTCATCGACATCGCGGGCGGTCCCGGCGCGCAGGTGATCGACGACGAAGCGAGCGCACGTTTCAGAATCGAAGCCAGCTACGGCGAGCGCGTCGAACGATGGTATGCCGACGTGCTGGTGTCTGCGCGGCTCGACAGCTACAGTCCGCTGACTGATGCCTCGCCGTTGTCGGCCGCGCTACTCGCGCGCGGCATCGTACGTCCCTACCTGAACGGCAATTACCACCCGGGCGGCATCGACATCGACACCGGCTTGCATCCGGTCGGGCCGGACGGCAAGAGCAGCGAGCGACTCTGGGCGATCGGCTTTCCGGTCGAGGGTGCGCATTTCTATACGCATGCGCTGCCGCGTCCCGGCATAGCGTCGCGTCAGACACGCGACGCGGCGTGCTGCGTGCAGGAGTTGCTCGACGCGATTGCGGCAGAACGCGCCCTCGCGACGTTGGCCCGCGCGGGCACCGCGCCGCATCCGTCGCCAACCTGCGGCGATGCGGCGCTTGCAACAACTGAGGAAAACTGATCATGTTTGAGCTGCATGATTTCTACCGCTCCTCCGCGTCGTTCCGGGTTCGCATCGCCCTGAACTTGAAGCGGCTCCGTTACGACCAGGTCGTCCATGACCTCGATGCCGGCGCGCATCGGGCGCCTGCGTATTTGGCGGTCAACCCGCAGGGCCTGCTGCCGGCGCTCGTCGCGGGTCGACAGGTGCTGACCCAGTCGTTAGCAATTCTCGAATTTCTCGAGACAGTCTATCCCGATCCGCCGCTGTTACCCGCAGCGCCGGCCGAGCAGGCGCGCGTGCGTGCGCTGTCCCAGGCAGTCTCGGCCGACGTCCATCCACTGACGACGATGCGCGCCGGCCACTATCTGAAGACCGTTCTCGGTTGCGACGACGCGGCCGTCAAGCACTGGAAGCAACACTGGATGATCGACGGCCTGTCCGCAATCGAGACGATGCTCGCGGCCGATCCGGCGACGAGATGGTTCTGCCACGGCAACCGCGTGTCGTTCGCAGACATCGCGCTGGTGCCTCAGATCGTATCGGCGCAGAAGCTCGGCATCGTCATCGATGAATTTCCGACGGTCGGGCTCATCGTCGACCACTGCATGCAACTTCAGCCATTCCGGGATGCGCATCCGGACGCCTGCTCACCTCAACCCACGCTGATCACGGAGTGACCATGCAGCCTATCGAAGGAGACATCCTTCCATTCTCCGAATACCTGGAACTGACCTCCAAGCCGATCGCCAATCCGGTGATCTGGCGATGGCAGGCGATCGAATCCGAGACGGGCACTCGCCCCCACAATCAGCAGGGCACGCTGGCGCTCTCTGGCGGAAACGTTGACGAACACGGCACGGTGGCGCCCGATCTTTCCCTCGTCATCCAAGTACTCAGGTCTGGCGAGACGACGGAGCGCCATCGTCATTCCTTCTGGCATCTGTACATCGCACGCTCGGGATCGGGCGAACTCGCTTTCGGAGAGGATGGCGTGACCGAACACATCGAGTCCGGCGACACCCTGTTCGTTCCAGCCTGGTGCTATCACACGATTAGCAACCGTTCGGGCAGCGAGCCGTTCGTGCTGTACCGGCTCCAAAACCTGCCGCAGAACGCGAGCGCCGGCAACCTGATGCGCGAGATAGGCGGCAAGCTGCAGATCATCTATGCCGACGCCGGCTTAGCCACGCATCGATAATCCAACGGGCGGGTGGGGGCGTCGCCGCGGTAATCCGCCGCCATCTGTCGAAGCGGAGAACTGATTTGACATATACTTTCGATAAAGGGTTCATATACAGGATGCCTACGCATTTCGGGCCGGCTCCGGGGCCGCGACAACTTCCCGACGGGCTTTCCGCGGATCCGGACCGCAAGCCGAAACGCATGACCGTCGCCGCGTCGTTCCTGACCGACACGGCGAGTCTCGAACGGCATCTACCCAAGAATTTCGCGCTGGCCGGAGAGCCCGTCGTGACTGTCGAGTTCCATTACCTGACCGAGGTCGACTGGCTCGCCGGCCGCGGCTACACGATGGTCCATGTGAGTTGGCCCGCCGTGTTCACCGGCCTGCGCGACAGCGCGAGCGGCAAGTTCCTCGCGGTGGCCTGGGAGAACCTCGCCGATCCGATCATCACGGGGCGCGACGAAATCGGCCATCCGAAGCTGTACGCCGACGTGCTTGCGCCGCGCAGCTTCGGCGGTAGCGAGCTCTGCGAGGCGGGCTGGATGGGCTTTCGTTTCCTTGAACTCGCCGTCGGCGCTCTCGTGCAGGCGCCGACAGACGGCGCGCTGAACGGCAGTGACGGCACGCTGATGCTGAAGTACAAGCCGCGCACCGGCGAGTGGGGCGCGGCCGATCTCTGCGAGGTCACTCTGACACCGAGCCACGATCCGCACGTGACGATCGAACGCCGATACACGGGCGACGCGCGTCTGCATTTTCATCGCGCGACGTGGTCGGACCTGCCGACGATGGCGCACGTCGTCAATGCACTCGCCGACCTGCCGGTGCTAGAGATGCGAGGCGGCACCGTAGTTCATGCGCACGGCGGCAAGTCTTATCGCGACCAACGCGTCTTGCGCTGAGCCGGCCTCGTGCCGTTTCCGCCGTTCGATTCCTGACGTCTCTTTCATGTTCTGTCGGATCCGACGTGTCCGACGCCAACCCGGAGAGGTAATGAAATGACTCGAGCCTTCACGCAGCAATTCGATGTCGCCTACGGCGACCAAGACCCCGCCGGCCACGTCAGCGCGACAATGTACTACGTGTACATGCTGAACGCCTACATGCTCTATGCACATGAACTGCTAGATGTGCCGATGACTGACGGCATCCCACAGATCATGCTGAAGACTTCGTGCGAGTACGTGCATCCGGCAAAGTGGGGCGATTCGCTCGAGGTCAACGCATTGATCACGCGGATCGGCACCAAGAGCTTCGACATCGAATACCGGATCACGATCGCCGGTGACGCGACACGCGTGATCGCGACGGGCCGTTCCACGCACGTCGCGTACGATTACGCGACCGAACGGAGCGTGCCGCTGTCGGACGCATTCCGTGAGCGCGTGCGCGCCTATCAGGAGGAGGCGCACGAAGCCGAACCGGTTGCCTGACGCGCGACGTTGCCCGCACGGTCCGGCGCGCCGGACCGCGTCACGACCTGACCAGGGGAACCGGCATGTCCACTGTAACCTCGTCCCCGGACGGCGAAGATTCGTCGAGTCTCTATCGCTCCTGCTGCCTCTTCTGCTCGTGCGTTACCCGTTTGCCTGTCTCGACAGGCTCGACGTTGTCCTCGCGAAACTGCAGATGCAGATCGATCTGGGTTTCTTGCACCTGCAGTACGACGTCGGCGCCGGCACCTTCTCTAACCGTGATTGTGCTGGACAACGCCCGGGTCCACCACGGCATTGACCAGGCAACGCGAGAACGTTAGCTGATCGATCACAAGCCCCTTCAGTTCTATCTGCCAGCCTACAGCCCCGAACTGAACATGATTGAGATCCGCTGGCGGCGGATGAAGTACCGATGGTGCCGCTTCGTCACTTGAACCAAGAAAACCGTCGATGCTGAACTCACGGAACTGCTACGTGGCTAGGACACCGCTTTCCAAATCAATTTTTCGCGAATACTTTATTTCGACCCTTATTTAACGAGTGCGATCAGAAAAAACGCCCCCGCAGGGGCGCCGATAATCGCGGATGTCGAAAAAACACCCATAAAACATGAATAATTCCGAAACCCGCAGCTGAGAAAATCGGGACGTTCTACCGATCGACGGAAATAAATTCCTGATATTCCGGCTGGATCGTGCACAGATCGACTGCCTGCAGGCGCCATGCGCCCTTGGCCGGCTTGCCCGCCAGCTCGGCGGGGCCGTGCTCCCGCCCGCTTTCCGCTTCCTGTTGCGTCGGGGCGAACGACAGCCCCTCCAGCTTGCATACGGCCTTGCCGCTGTCGGCCGCGCACAGTGCCATCGCGCCCTCGACGTCCTTGACCTTGCCCCACGTCGGGAGGTCGATGCCCTGATGTGCCTCGCGAGACCACAGCCGTTCATCGGTGTCGACCCACAGCACTGCGAATGCTTGCCGAGTCGCTGAATCGCTGCCATTGATTCGAATGGTGAGGCGCATTGCATCGTCTCCTGTTGAAAAGAAAATGACTCAATCGACCATATGTGCGCTGTGCAGTCTAGAGATCTTGGCGGTAAACGCAAGACGCAGTGCGGAATAAATGAACACATTCAGTATTTATGTCGGAAATGAACAGGTCGCGAACTCATGCATCGTGGTCGGTTGCGTTCGTCGCTTCGGCGCCGCCGGACGCGGGTGCGCGCGCTGCGCGCAGGGCGGCGGCGGCGGCCTGCGCGGGCGTCCGGGCGCGTCGCTGTGTCGCGCTGTGCCAGTCATGTTTTTAATTTCAGGGACACATTGTCCCGGGTCGAAATCAGGGATGCATCATCGCGGCGATTTGATGGTGCGCGAGCGATATCGGGCATGCGCGCCATTTAGGCCATGCGCGCCGATTTTCGGCGCCTGAAAATGCCGCTGGGCGCGACGCGCCCGGTTGAATGAGTGGGCCGGGCGTCAGGATGCCCGCGCGCCGAGCTCGATCAGGCGGTCGAGCGAGCGGTAGATGTCGTCGAGCGCCGCGGTGCCGAAGCGCTCTTCGAGCAGCCGGTATTGCTCCTCGATGCGCGGGGCGATTTCCGTTATCAGTTTCCGGCCGTGTGGCGTCAGGCTGACGATCAGCCGGCGCTGATCCTCTTGCGCGCGCGTGCGCAGGATCAGCCCGTCCCGCTGCATGCGCTCCAGCACGCCGGTCAGGCTCGGGCTCAGGATGCAGCAGCGCCGTGCGATCTGGCCCGCCTCCAGTCCGTCCACCGGCTCGCCATCGAGCACACGAATGATCCGCCATTGCTGTTCGGTCAGCGCGAATTCCTTGAGGATGGGGCGAAATTGCCCCATCAACGTCTCGCGGGCTTCGAGCAGCAGCATGGCCAGATTGCGACGGTCGAGCACAGGTTTCATGAGCATGACGGGGTAGCGGCGGACGCGCCGATCTTAACAGGAGGTGTGTTGCCGATCGCCTGTCAGGCCCATCAGGGTGATCGCGGGAGCAGATCGGGTGAATCAAGTCATTTCGGACGGCGCGGCAATGGGGTAACAGACGTTTATTTCGATTCCGCTGCCGCTGCCGCTGCCGCCGCAGTCGCTGCGGTCGCAATCGCAATCGCAATCGCAATCGCAGCACCAGCACCAGCAGCCGTAGTCACCGCCGCCGCCGCTCCGCTCAAAACCGCTGCTGCATCCCGGCTGTGACGCCGATCTGCGTATCGCCGTACCCGGCCGCATCGCGCGACACGCCGACCTTCTGGCCGTGCTGCGCAATCGCGTAGCCGCCCGCCGCGTACAGCATCGTGCGCTTCGACAGCGCGTATTGCGCGCGCAGCGACAGCAGCGTCGGATCGGCGCCGCCGCCCTTGACGTTCTGGTGATAGACCGCCGCGATCAGCGAGAACGCCGGCGTGAACTGATACGAGCCGCCGGCCCACACCATATCGCTCAATTGCTTCGCCGCCGACGTCCGGAACGTGCGCCGGTAGTTCCGGTAGCCTGCCATCGCCTTCAGCTTGCCGAAGTCGTAGCTCAGGCCGGCGTGAATGCCCCGGATGCTGTCGACGGGATCGGCCGGCGTCACGCTGTCGGACGCGCCGTTCTGGCGGTCAAGCGTGACGACTGCGGCGAACGGGCCGCTTTCGTAGCCGAGCGCGAAATCATATTTCGAGCCGCGCTTGAGGCTGCCGGGTGCATTGCCGAAGCCGTACATCGCGCCGAACCGGAAGCCGCCGAGCCTGCCGTCGTAGCGCACCGTGTTCGACGCGCGCGTGAGCAGGCCGTCCTTGCGTCCGCCCGTGGCCATCGACGACGACGCCCACGAGTAGTTCCGCGCATAGCCCATCGGGTCGAACGGGAGCAGGTAGTCGGAGGTGACGGTGAAATTGCGTCCGAGCGTGACCGCTCCCCATGGGCCCGTCAGTCCGACCGTCGCGCGGCGCGCGAAGATCGAATCCGGGCCGTCGCTGAACCTGCCGTTCGCGGCATCGATGCCGCTTTCGAGCCGGAACACCGCGCTGAGTCCGCCGCCGAGCTCCTCGACGCCGCGCACGCCCCAGCGCGACGTATTCCGGTTGCCGGACTTCAGCCTGAATGCGCTGCCGCCGTCCCGTCCGGCGTGGTTCGTGTATTCGATTCCGACGTCCACGATCCCGTAGAGCGTGACGCTGGACTGCGCGTGCGCGGCCGAAGTCGCGGCGAGTGCGGTTGATGTCATTGAGATAAGGAGTGCTTTATGATATGGGCGATATGAGAATGGCTTCATTGACGTCGTCTCCTTGTGTCTTCAGTGCGATTCAAACTTCAGGTGTCGCCGGGCTGCCGCCTGCCGGGCAATGAACGGGCTGGTTGCCGTGGCGTGATTGTTGTTGTGACGAGGCTTCAGATACGCGCCGCCCGGCAGCGCGCAGGTGCCTGCTGTGCGGCAAGCGGCAAGCGGCAAGTGGCAAGCGGCAAGTGGCAAGTGGCAAGCGGCAAGTGGCAGAGCGGTAGAGCGGTAGAGCGGCGCGCGCAAAACGGCGGGTGCGCGCCGCCCGGCAGCGTCAGCCCGCCTTTGCGAACGCCCAGCAATCGTTGGCGGGGAATTCGATCCAGTGTTTTCCCGCTGCGCGCGGTACGTCGCCGAATGCGCGCAGCCGCAGGCCGCCGCAATGGAACAGGTACTCCCAGCGGTCGCCGAGATACATCGACGTGACGAGATCCGCATGCAGCCGGTTCTCGCCGGGGCCGTCGGCGACCTGCACGCATTCGAGCCGGATCACGGCCTGCGCGTCCTGGCCGGGCGCGAGCGTGTCGCGGGCGAGCGCGCGCAACTGCCAGCCGTCTCCCGCAAGCATCACGCACGCGCCGTCGACCGCCGCGACGCGCGCGTCGATCCGGTTGTTGCTGCCCATGAATTCCGCCGTATACAGCGAGCGCGGCGCGCCGTACAGCTCGGCCGGCGTGCCTTCCTGCTCGATGCGGCCGTCGCGCAACAGCAGGATGCGATCGGACATCGCCATCGCCTCCGTCTGGTCGTGGGTCACGCACAGCGCCGACAGCCCGAGCGACACGATCAGCTCGCGCAGCCACGCGCGCGCTTCCTCGCGCAGCTTCGCATCGAGGTTCGACAGCGGTTCGTCGAGCAGGATCACGGGCGGGTTGTAGACGAGCGCGCGTGCGATCGCGACGCGCTGCTGCTGCCCCCCGGAAAGCTGATACGGCAAGCGTTCGGCGAGATGCCCGAGGCCGAGCTGGTCGAGCGCGGTCTGCACGCGGCGCTTCCGCTCGGCCGGCGCGACGCGGCGCAGCTTGAGCCCGTAGCCGACGTTGTCCGCGACGGAACGGTGCGGCCACAGCGCATACGACTGGAATACGAGGCCGAGCGAGCGCTGCTCGACCGGCAGGTCGACGTGCTCCGCGCTGTCGAAGAACACGCGGTCGTCGAGCCGGATGCGGCCGCCGGACGGGCGTTCGAGGCCGGCGACCGCGCGCAGCAGCGTGGTCTTGCCGCTGCCCGACGCGCCGAGCAGGCAGACGACTTCACCGGCCTTCAGTTCGAACGACACGCCGTTGAGGATCGGGTTCGCGCCGTAGCTCAGGTGGAGATTGTCGACGGTGAGCTTATCCATGAAGTTTCACTCCGAAGCGCAAGGCCACGCCGAGACCGGCGCCGACCATCGCGATGTTGATGACAGAGAGCGCGGCGACCTGGTCGACCGCGCCGGTGGCCCACAGCGACACGAGCAGCGCGCCGATCACTTCGGTGCCGGGCGACAGCAGGTAGACGGCCGTTGAATACTCGCGCTCGAAGATCATGAAGATCAGCAGCCACGCGGCGAGCAGGCCGAAGCGCACGAGCGGCAGCGTCACGTCGCGCGACACGCGGCCGCGCGTCGCGCCCACGCTGCGTCCGGCCTCCTCGAGTTCCGGCCCGACCTGAAGCAGCGCGCCCTGAATCAGCCGCATGCCGTAGGCGAGCCACACGACCGTGTATGCGATCCAGATGCTCCACATCGAGTTCTTCAGTTCGCGCAGGCCGGGCACGAACAGGAAGATCCACAGGAACGCGAGACCGGCGAGCAGGCCCGGCACCGCGCGCGGCAGCAGCACGAGGTAATCGAGCAGCTTCGTCGCCCAGTCGTTGCGGCGATGCCCGGCGAACGCCACCAGCGAATAGAAGCCGACCGCGAGCGCGCCGCCCGCCACGCCGATGCCGAGCGTGTTGACGATCGCGCGCACCAGGTTGTCCTGCTCGAACAGTTCGGTGAAGTTCTCCAGGGTCAGCACGTCGCCGAGCGCCACGCCGTCGCCCCAGTTCGTCACGAACGCGCGCAGCACGATGCCGGAGATCGGCACGATCACGGTCAGCGCAAGCCACAGCGCGACGGTCGCGACGGCAACCCAGCGCCATGCGCCGAGCGGCAGCACCGTCGCGCGGCTGGCCTTGCCCTTGACCGTGACGAAGCGGTTCGCGGTCCGCATCAGGCGGCGCTGCAGCAACACGAGCGGGAACGTGATCGCGACGATGCAGATCGCGACCGCCGCCATCAGGTGGTACGACGGCACGCCGAGCTTGTTGGTCAGCTTGTACAGGTAGGTCGCGAGCACCAGGTGGCCTTCCGGATCGCCGAGCACGAGCGGCAGGCCGAACACCTCGAAGCCGAGGAAGAACACCAGCACGCCGGCGAACAGCAGCGCGGGCATCGTCATCGGCAGGCTCACGTCGAGCGCGACGCGAAACGGCCGCGCGCCCGTCACGCGCGCCGCTTCCTCGACATCCGCGCCGAGGTTGCGCAGCGCGGCCGCCGAATACAGGTACACGTGCGGGACGTGCGTGAGGCCGGCGATGACCGTGATCGCGAAGATCGAATAGATGTTCCACGGCGCGCTCGCCGCGCCGAATGCTTCCCTGAACCACACCGAGTAGAAGCCGACCGGGCCGGCCGCGACCACGTAGCCGAACGCGAGCACCATCGGCGACACGAACACCGGCGTGAGCAGCAGCGGCCCGAGCCAGCGGCGGCCCGGCAGGTCGGTGCGGACCATCAGGAACGCGAGCATGCTGCCGAGCGGAATCGAGATGAACAGCATCCCGCCCGCGATGATGAACGAGTTGACCACGGCCGAGCGGAAGTCGGGGTCGCCGAAGACGAAGCGGAAGCCGTCGATGCCGAACGTCTTGTTCGCGTCGAAGAACGGCGCCGACAACAGGCTCTGCAGCAGGATGAAGCCGAGCGGCAGCGCGACCGCGACGGTCAGCACCGCGACGACGATCCAGCGCAGCATGCCGGCGAGCGGCTGCAGGCTGCCGGCGCGCAGCGGGGGAATCGCGCCGGCGCCCGCGCCGGTGGAGTGCGGAACGGCCGGCGGCGTTCCGGATGTGCTGGTTGAAAGCATGAGTGTGCCCTTGCGGCCGGCAGGGCGCCGGCTGCCTGAAGGAAATCGTCGGAAACGGGCGGCACGCCGCCCGGGATGCGTGATGTGGCGTTCAGCGCTTGATCGACTGCTGCCACTGCTTGAGGAACGCCAGGCGCTTCGACTGGTCGAGGTAGACCAGCAGGCCGGAACCGATCGGGATCGGTTTCAGCGCGTCGCCGAGCGTCTTCGTCAGGCTCGCCGCGGAGGTTTCGCCGTTCACGTCGGCGCGGATCGCGTACAGGTTCGCCTGGTTCGCGATGCGCGTCTGGCCGCGCTGCGACAGCAGGTAGTCGACCCACAGCTTGGCGGCGTTCGGATGCTTCGCTTTTTTCGAGATCGTCGCGAGGCGGCTGACGATCTGCGTGTAGTCGGTCGGAAACACGTAGCCGAGCGACGTGTCCTTCTTGGCCCGCGCGTACGCATATGAACCGATGATGTTGTAGCCGATCAGGTTCTCGCCGGACGAGATCCGCTCCATCATCGCGCCCGTGCTCGACTGCAGTTTCGGCCCGGTCGCGCCGATTGCCTTCACCAGCTCCCACGTGGCCTTCTCGTTGACGTGCGCGTCCTGCGTCAGCGAGTTGAAGCCGACGCCGGATTTCTCGATGTCGTAGGTCGTGACCTTGCCCTTGAAGCGGTCGGGCTGGGACGTGAGCAGCCGGATCAGGTCGGCGCGGGTTTTCGGCACTTCGTTCGCGGCGATCAGCCGCTTGTTGTAGACGATCGCGAGCGGCTCGAAGGTCGTGCCGTACGCCTGCTTCCGGTATTGCGCCCATTGCGGCACGTGCGCGTGCTCGGGCGTGTCGTACGACGCCATCAGCCCGTCGTTGACGAGCTTCACCTGCAGATCCATCGCCGCGCTCCACAGCACGTCGGCGCTCGTGCTGTTCGCCGCGTTCTCGCTGATGTAGCGGTTGTACAGCTCGGTGCTGTTCATGTCGTTGTATTCGACCCTGATGCCGTACAGGCTTTCGAAATCCTTGATCAGCGAGCGCACGAGGCCGGTGTCGGTCGTCGAGTAGACGATCAGGCTGCCTTCCTTCTTCGCGGCGTCGATCGTGTCCTGATAGCTGGCCGGGTAGCCTGCCGGAACCTGCGCCCGGGCGTCGCCGGCGGTCGTGCCGGCGACGACGCCCGTGACGATCGTCAGGAGTACGGCAATGTGCTTCGGGGTGAACGGCATGTCTTCCTCCAATATGTCTCGGTGTTGTTCGGGTGACGCGGATGGTAAGTGCCGGGTGCTTTCAATTCGCTTTCGTTTGGGATAAAAATAGCGTTGTTTATCTTGTGGATTTCCCGAGGTTCCCATGCGCGTGCTGCTCGTCGAAGACAACCCGAACCTGGCGCAATCGCTGCACAACGCGCTGACCGCCGCGCGTTTCGCGGTCGACCGGATGGCGGATGGAGACGCGGCGGATCACGTGCTGCGCACGCAGGATTACGCGCTCGTGATCCTCGATCTCGGCCTGCCGAAACTCGACGGGCTCGAGGTGCTGCGGCGGCTGCGCGCGCGGCGCAATCCGGTGCCGGTGCTGATCCTGACCGCGCATGGCTCGGTCGAGGATCGCGTGAAGGGGCTCGATCTCGGCGCTGACGATTATCTTGCGAAGCCGTTCGAGCTGACCGAGCTGGAGGCACGCGCCCGCGCGCTGATCCGGCGCAATCTCGGCCACGAGCATTCGCGCGTCGCGTGCGGGCCGCTCGCGTACGACGGCGTCGACCGCAGCTTCCGTCTCGACGGCGCGCCGTTGCCGCTGACGCCGCGCGAGCGCGCGGTGCTCGAAGTGCTGATCCTGCGCAACGGCCGCGCGATCAACAAGGAAACGTTGTCGGAGAAGATCTTCGGGCTCGACGAATCGGTGAACGCCGACGCGATCGAGATCTACGTGCACCGGCTGAAGAAGAAGCTCGAGCGCAGCGGCGTCGCGATCGTCACGCTGCGCGGGCTCGGGTACCTGCTCGAAGCGCAGGCGGCGTGATGCGCGCGAATCTGCGGACGCGGGTCGCGCTGTGGCTGCTGCTCCCGCTGCTCGGCCTGCTCGCGCTCGATTCGTGGCTGACGTACGAGCGCGCGATGCGCGCCGCAAACGTCGCGTTCGACCGCACGCTGTCGTCGTCGCTGAAATCGATCCGCGAGGGCGTGCGGCTCGACGGGGGAGAGATCGAGGTCGATCTGCCGTATCTCGCGCTCGAGATGTTCGAGTCGGGCGACGACGGCAGGATCTATTACCTGATCCGCGACGACAATGGCCGCGCGGTGACCGGCTATCCCGATCTGCCGCTGCCGGCGGCGCGCGACGCAGGCGACCAGGCGCTGTTCGTCACGCGCTACTACGATGCCGTGTATCGCGGCGAGCGCCTGCGAATGGCGGCGCTGCGCCTGCCGATCCATGACGTGCCGACCGCGCAGTCGCGGGTCGTGTGGGTGATGGTCGGCGAGACGATCGAGGCGCGCCAGGCGCTCGCGCGGGAGATCCTGACGGGATCGCTGTTGCAGGAGGGGCTGCTCGTCGTGCTCGTGCTCGGCATCGTGTGGCTCGGCGTCGGGCGCGGGCTGCGGCCGCTGAACCGGCTGTCGGCGACGGTCGCCGCGCGCGACGAGGACGCGTCGACGCCGCTCGACACGGCCGGCATGCCGAGCGAACTCGCGCCGCTCGTCGAGTCGATCAACCAGTACATCGGCCGCACGCAACGGATGCAGGTCGCGCGGCGACGCTTCTTCGCCGACGCCGCGCATCAGTTGAAGACGCCGCTCGCGGCGGCGCAGGCGGGTGCCGAACTGGCGTTGCGGCCCGAGGAGCGCCCGCGCGCGCATGTGCATCTGCGGCGCGTGAACGGCGCGGTGCGCGAGGCGGCGAAGATCGTGCAGCAACTGCTCGCGCTGTCGCGGCTCGATTCGGATTGCGGTCATGCGGCCGCGCACAAGCGGGTCGCGCTGCACCGTCTCGCGCGCAGCGTGGCGCTCGACTGGTCGCCGGTCGCGCGTGCGCGCGACATCGACCTCGGCTTCGAGCACGACGCGGATGTGGACGTGCAGGGTCAGCCGGACCTGCTCGCCGAGATGATCGGGAATCTGGTCGACAACGCAATCCGCTATTCGGGCGAGAAGGCGGTCGTCACGGTGCGGGTATCGCGTGATGGCGGCGGCGCGCGGCTCGACGTGATCGACAACGGGCCGGGCATTCCGCCGGACGAGCGCGACGCGGTGTTCGAGCGTTTCCACCGTGGCAGCGCGACGCAGACGGTCGAAGGGACGGGCCTCGGCCTGTCGATCGTGCGCGAGATCGCGCGCGTGCATCAGGGCAAGGTGGAGCTCGCCGACGCGGCGGGCGGCGGGTTGGTCGTGACCGCGACGCTGCCGGTCGCGCGGGAGGCGGGGTAGGGCCTGCTCCCGCTACGGAACCGTGCGGCACGCTCAATCGCCGAAGCCGATTTCCGCGTCGAGCGCCTGTCCGACCTCGAGGAAACTGCCCGCGCCATGCACGATCACCGCGTTGTTGCCGAACGTCAGCGCGCCGTCGAAGCGCGGGTTGCCGCGGTAGGTGCTCATCGTGTCGGTCGGCTCGTGCGGCCACGCGGGATCGGGCGAGCCGGTGCGCTGGTCGATCGTCGGCACCGGGCAGCGGGTGCACAGCTTGACGAGGCGCAGCCGGACCGGCGTGCCGCCGGCCTGCGCGTCGAGATGCTCGACGAAGTCCTCTTCGTAGGCGTCGAGGCCGCTGACGACGAGGTTCGGCCGGAACCGGTCGACCGGAATCGCCGGCGCGCCTTTCGCGGCGAGCCGCGCGTTCAGATCGTCGAGCGACGCCTGGCCGACGACGAGCAGCGGGTAGCCGTCCGCGAAATGGGTCGATGCGTCGAGCTCGCCGGTCCATTTGCGGCTGCATGCACGCCGTGCGTGCGGCGCGAAGCGCACGAGCTTCGCCGGGCTGCCGAGGTAATCGCTGAACCACGCTGCGCTCGCCGCGCCGGTGTCGATCGCGTCGACGGTGTCGTCCCAGACCGTCGCCGCCATCGTTGCCAATTGCGCGGACGCGTCGCCTTCGTCCGACAGCGGCGTGCGCAGGGCCGCCATGCCGGGCGCGGTCACGACGAGCGCGTCGCCGTCGAATGCGGTGCGGACCAGCGCGAGGCGTGGATGCGTGCGCTGCGTGATCATCTCGCCGCGGGCGTCGGTCACCATCCAGTGCCGGTCGTACGCGAGGCCGGTGTCGAGCAACTGCGCGCGGCGCAGCGCGATGCCACCGCAGGACTTGATCGGATAGACGAATAGCTCGCTGATGGCTGGCATGGCGCAGGGGCGGAAAAAGTGGCACGTGGAGTCGGGATTGTGGCAGATCCCGGCGGGCGGCGGAAAGTGCAGGTCGCGTCGTGCACACGTCGAATACGCATCGAACCGGCGCGGCACACCGCGACGGCTGCTTCGCATACGTGCCGGCCGTGCGGCAAATCAGCGGCGTTCCTGAATCCGCCGCTTCACGTATATCCGGCCCGGCGGCTCGAAATAGGTGCCGAACCGCACGAGCCCGGCCCTCTTCAAATGGCACGTCATTTCGAAGCTCACGAGCACGCCGGGGTCGTCGTTGTCGAGGATCTCGACGTCGATCGAACGGATGCGCGGCTCGTATTTCAGGAGCGTCGCCTCCATCTGATCCTTCAGCATGTGCGAAGACGCCGGCAATGCCTTGTAGATGTTCGTCAGGTCCGGCAGCCCATAGTCCGGCAGGTGCTTCAGCGCACCGGCGCGCGTGTTCAGGATGCGCTGAACGTTCTGCTGCACGCTCATGCACTCGAGCGTCCGGTCGTCGTAGGCGCCGAGCGGCTCGCCGCCGATCTGCCCGAGCAGCATGTCGTAGAGGGACGGTCCCGCCGGCATGGCGCTGCCCCTTACGCGGCGGCTGCCGCGGGCGGCGCGCTGCCCGCGGCAGCTTCGTCGCGGTCGATGAAGTCGATCGTCAGGTTGCCTTCCGGCGAGCTCGTCAGCACGATCCTTGCGGGTGACGCGCCCGTCGCCATGCGCGCCAGCAGTTCGCGCGACACGGTCGGCAGGACGCGCTGATTGAGGAACGCGTCGACGTTGCGCGCGCCCGATTCGCGCGCGAGACAGCGTTCGGCCATCGCGTCGATCAGCGATTCGTCGCACGCGAGTTCGACGTCGTGCTGGCGGCGCAGGCGGCCCGCGATTTTCGCGAGCTTCAGGCGCACGATGGACGCGAGCGCGATCGCGTCGAGCGGCCGGTAGGCAAGCGTGCGGAAGCGGGCGAGCAGGGCGGGCTGGAAGTGCGCGACGAGCTGCGGCCGAATCACCTCGAACAGTTCGGCCTGTGAAATCGCCGGGTTGCCGGCGGTCGCTTCGTCGATCCGGGTGCTGCCCAGATTCGACGTCATCAGGATCACGCAGTTGCGGAAATCGATCTCGCGCCCTTCGCCGTCGCGCATCGTGCCGCGGTCGAACACCTGATAGAACAGGTCGAGCACGTCCCGGTGCGCCTTTTCGACCTCGTCGAGCAGCACGACGCTGTACGGACGCTGACGCACGGCTTCCGTCAGGATGCCGCCGCGGCCATAGCCCACGTAGCCGGGCGGGGAGCCCTTGAGCTGCGATACCGTATGGGATTCCTGGTATTCCGACATGTTGATCGTCGTGAGCGCCGCTTCCCCGCCGAACAGCAGGTCGGCCAACGCCAGCGCCGTCTCGGTCTTGCCGACGCCCGACGGGCCGGCGAGCAGGAACACGCCGAGCGGCGCTTGCTCGTTCGTCAGGCCGGCCTTCGCGGTGCGCAGGCTTTCCGCGAGCGCGTCGAGCGCGTCGTCCTGCGCGACGACCCGCTTCGCGAGCTGCGTCTCGAGGCTGAGCAGGCCGTGAAGCTCGTCCTCGAGCAGATTGCCGACCGGCACGCCGGTCCACTCGGCGACCACGCGGGCGATTGCCTGCGCGTCGACGTCCGCGAAGACCAACGGCGTCTTGCCCTGCGCGCCGGCGAGCGCCTGGCGCGCCTGCGCAAGCGACGCGTCGTCGCGCATGGACGGGGCGATGTCGCGTTGTCGATGCAGCGCCTGGACGAGTTCGCGTTCCCGCTTGTAGCGCTGCTGCAGATCGGCCAGTTCTGCCTTTGCGTTCGCGCGCGCCGCGTCGAGCACGACGCGGCGCTCCCCAACATCGTCGACGCCGGCTTGCCCGTCCTCATCGAGCGTCGCGCCCTCTAGCTCCAGTGCCGAGACCACGGCCCGCGCGCGCTGCAGTTCGGCCGGCGGCGAATCAAGGCCCATGCGCACGCGCGCGGCGGCCGTGTCGATCAGGTCGACGGCCTTGTCCGGCAGCTGCCGGGCCGGAATGAAGCGGCGCGAGAGTTTGACCGCCGCGACCAGCGCCTCGTCGCGAATGTGGACGTCATGGTATTTCGCATAGCGGCTCTTGAGCCCGCGCAGCATCAGGCACGCCGCATCGTCGTCGGGCTCGTCGACCTTGACGATCTGGAAACGCCGTTCGAGGGCGGCATCGCGTTCGAAGAATTCCTTGTACTCGGACCAGGTGGTGGCCGCGATCGTGCGCAACTCGCCGCGCGCCAGCGCGGGCTTGAGCAGGTTCGCGGCGTCGGCGCCGCCGGCGGCGTTGCCGGCGCCAATCAGCGTGTGCGCCTCGTCGACGAACAGCAGGATCGGCACCGGCGAGGCTCGCACTTCGTCGATGACGTTCTTCAGCCGTTGCTCGAATTCGCCCTTCACGCCGGCGCCGGCCTGCAACAGCCCCAGATCGAGCGTCAGGATGCGCACGTCGCGAATCGCATTCGGCACGTCCCCGTCGGCGACACGCAGCGCGAGCCCTTCGACGAGCGCGGTTTTGCCGACTCCCGGCTCGCCGACGAGGATCGGGTTGTTCTTGCGGCGGCGCGCGAGCACGTCGACCATCTGCTGGATTTCGCGATCGCGGCCGAACACCGGATCGATCCTGCCGCCGCGGGCCTTGTCCGTGAGGTCGATCGCGAAGCGGGTGAGGGCGTCGTCTCCGCCCAGAGCGGTATTGTTCCCGCCGGAAGATCCTTCGACCGTCGGGGTGCCGGCGTCAGGCCGGGTTGCCCGCGTTCCGGCGGCTGCCGGAACGGACGACGGGACGTCGAAAGTGATGGACTCGGACGAAGCGACCGGTGCGGCGGTTTCCGCTTCCGGTTCATCCGGCCGGTCTTCACAGGATCGCACGCCCAGCCGGGGCAGCAGACGCCGGATCTGCGCGCTGCTCACGGACAGCAGCGGCCAGGCGTGCTGCGCGCGCAGCACGTGCGGCGCATCCGCGATCGCCTGCAGCAGGTTGCCGGACCGGATGATTGCATCGTCCGCATCGGTGGACGCATGCAGCCACGCATCCTGCAGGACGGCCGCCAGTTGGGGCGACAGCGCGGGCTTGCCCCGCAGGTTGCGGGGCAGGTGGTCGATCGCGGCGATCAGCGCATCCCAGACGGCGTCGCCATCGATCCCGTAGTGCCGCAGGATGGCCGGAATGTCCCCGTCTTCCGCCGCAATGAGCTTCAGCAGCCAGTGCTCGACGGTGATCTCGTCTGCCAGCCTGGTTTGACAAAGACTCGCGGCCGCCTCGAGCGCCTGCGCGCAATGCGGATTGAGTCGGCGGAGCAGGTGAGTGGTATCCCACGGGGATTTCCTTCGGTCGTCGCGCAAAGTCATGTCGAAGCCAGGTCATGGAAAGGGCGTCGGCGGTCATGCGGACCGCCCGCTCCCGGGTGGAAAAAGGCCAGCCCGACGCGCGGGCCGGCAAACGAACCGGCAGACGGCGGAGGCAGACCGCTTCCGCCGCACGGCCCGGATATCAGGAGCGCTCGTTCCACGTATCCTTGTGGATGATGTTGCCGTCCTTGTACGACCAGGTGATCGTTTCGTAGCGAAGCTCGACGTTCTCGAGGTGGTTGTGCTTTTCGAAGCCGGGGTTCTTGATGTCGTGCATCTTCGGCTTGACCGCGACGATCTTCACGTTGTCGAGCTTCGTGTTGAAGTACTCCTGCTCCTTGCCCGCGTCGTCGATCTTGTACCACTTGATCTCGACCGACTTCAGCGTCTGGCCGCTTGTCACGGCCTTGTAGAGATACGGCGTCGCGGCATCCGTTTCCTTCGTCAACATGATCGGCAGGTGTATGCGCGTGCCGGTCAGCTTGCCGGTGTTGCCGTCGGTCGGAATATGCACGCCATGATCGAACGCGACGAGTTCGACGCTGCCTTCACGGCCCTGAACCGTCACCGAACCCTTGATGTCGGCGCCGCCATCGTCCTTGAGCCACATATAGGCCGGAATTGCCATCGTTCACTCCTTTTTCTTTTACTACGCCATCGCCCGGGGGCATCCCCCGGGCCTCACAATCCCGAAGCAAGACGCTTCGGGGCTAAACCGGCTGCTCATTTCCCTGCGTCGCTCGCGCCCGTGGCGCTTCCGTCGCGGCGCGGCGGGACTTCCTTCGGCGGCGCGTCGGGCACCAGCGTGATCTCCACGCGCCGGTTCTGCGCGCGCCCCTCCGGCGACGCATTGCCCGCAATGGGGCGCATATCCCCGTATCCCTGGATCGCGAACTGCGTGGCCGGCATGCCCGACGCATCGGTCAGCCAGTCGCGCACCGCGCCGGCGCGCGCGATCGACAGTTTCAGGTTGTTGTCGGCATTGCCGACGTCGTCGGTGTGGCCCGCGACGAGAATCCGCTTGTCCGGATGCGCCTTGATCATGTCGAGCGCGCCGACCATCGCGCGCGTCGAGCCCGGCTTCAATTGCGACTTGCCGCTGTCGAACAGCGACATGCTGTCGAGCGTCACGACGGCCGGCGGAGGCGGGGGCGGAACATAGGACGCGATCGCGTCGTCGAGCGCCGCCATCAGCGCCGTGCCCCGGTACATTCCGAACGACAGGCGCAGCGGCACGCCAGCGCGAGCGTAGCGGTCGAGCTGGTCCCGATCGGCCACGAGCGCTTTTAGCGCGTCCCGCTTCGATGCGTCGTGCGCGGCGGGGATCGCCGAATAGCGGCTCAGATCCGCGCCGACGCGCGCCAGCAGCGCCTCGTTGTTTTTTGCCGCGCACCAGAACGCCACGGTGGCCGCGCAGGCAAGCAACGCAAGCGCGTGGGCGAAGGCGGCCGTGCGAGGCGAGGCCCAGCGCCGCCGCGGCATCGCCTCGATCAGCGGCTGCGGCAGCGGCCACGGCAGCGGCGAGGCGGCGGCCTCCGCGCGTGTCACCCGGGTTCGCCGCGCGACGTCGCGTTCCCACGGCGTGTCCGGCCCGCTCGCGGGACCGCAATCGAGCCAGCCTGCGCCGAACAGCGGCCACGGCGCGGCGGGCTGCTGCCGATCGGTGAGCGGGCCGAGCACGACTTGCCGGGTCCATCCGACGATCGACGCCAGCGCCGCGGCGCGGATCGCCGTCGCGCGGTCGCCCGCGTTTCGCCGGACCTCGTCTTCGGCCGCGCCGACGACTTGCTCGAAGCGCAGCGTGCTTTCCAGGGGGGATGCTCCCGGGGCGTCCGCGAGGCGCGTGGCCGACGATATGCCGTACCACTGGGGCATCGCGAGATCGGCGTGCCCGGTCGTTGCGCCGCCCAGGGCGGCTTCGTTGACGGCGCCGGAAGGTCCGTCGGGCGTCAACCGCTGGTAGACCGCGACATAGCCGGGCAGTTTGGCGCCGAGCATGCGGGACGCGTCGGCAACCGCCTGACGCACGGCGCGTGATTTCTGCGTCAGCATGTCCGCGCTCGAGTGCAGCGCAGGTGCGACCGACAGCACGATGCCATCTGGCGCGAGACCGTCGCGCCACTGCCTCACCGCGACAGCGAGTTGGGGCAGATCCTGCGGCCGGTCGATGCGAAGCCAGATCGCACCGTTGCCGACATGGGCGAAGCGCTTCTCTCCATCGCGATCGAACAGTGCCGGCAGGCCGTCTCCCGTCAGTAGCACGAGCGGCATGCGCGTGCGCACGGTCACGGGAATGTCGGCGGTCGCGCTTCCCAGCGCCGCGAGCACGTGTGCGCTTCGTTCCCGGACGCGGGAAAGCAGGCGGGTGCGCCACCACAGAAGCGCGAGCGCCCCGATTCCGATGGCCGTCGAGAACGTCCATGCCGCGCCGCGCCCGGCCGGCAGCACGAGCCACACGACGGCGAGCGCCAGCAGGGCCGCGAACGCGACCATCGCGCGAAGCGGATAGCCGAGCCACTCGCGACCGTCATCACGCTTCCCGGGCATGGCCGCGGCCTGGGCCGGCAGGTCGGACGTCACGGGCGGATGTCCTTCATCGGCGCCAGATGCGCGAGCTGCAGGTCGAGCGCGGTCGACCAGATGCCCCAAGCGATCGCCGCGGCAACGAAGGCGAGCCCGGCGATGGCCCACGGCGAAAGACGGTAAAGCCAGTCGGAGAAACGGCGTTCGACACGATCCGCGACGAACGGGCGCGCGGACGACGCGTGCAGATTTTCGAGCTTCGCGTTGAGCGAAGCGATCAGGTCGGTGCGCTTCGCTTCGCCTTCACGCGCGTAGCGGCCGGCGAATCCCATGCCGAGAATCGCCGCATAACACTCGAGCAGGTCGACATGCGGCGACGTTTCACGCATCCGCGCGTCGAGGCGATCGAACACCCGCTCGCCGGCATCGTGCAGGCTGAATCGCTCGACCTGAAGCGGCCGCTGTTCCCAGCCGGGCCGGCTGTCGACCGGCAGGTGCCGCAACGCCGTTTCGTCGAGCAGCCCGCACTGCGCGACGAGCGCGTCCTTCCGCACGTCGTCCGGATAGCCCCGGCGCTGCAGCGCGCTCGAGAACGCGTCGACGAGCTGCACGCAGCGTTCGCGCAACGCGCCGGCATCCTCCACGTGCCCGCCGGGCACGAGCGTCGTCACGAGCAGCGCCGTGTCGCGCAGCAGGTCGCGGATGCCCGCGCCGGCAACGCGGCCGGTGCCACGCACGTCGTTCGTCGCGGCGGCTTCGGAAAAGCTGTGGGTCAGGGCGTTCATGAGCGCAGCACCGCATAGAGTTCGAGCGAGGCGTCGGGCACCGACGCCGGCAGATAGATCTGACACGCTCGAGCAGCGAGCATCTTCTCGTATGCGGCGCTGGTCGAATCGAGCGCGAAGTAGTGGTTGTCGAGGCGCACGGGAATCGCGGCCGGCACGCGCTGCACCGCCTTGAGCGGGACGCCGGGCAACGCCGAATTGACGATGTGCTCGACATCGTCGGGCGCGCCGATCTTGCAGAGCAGCGGGAACTGCTCGACAAGCTCGAACGCCGGCATCGGCGCGCTGACCGACAGGTACCAGTCCGCTGCGCCTTCGACGATGCGCTCGTCGAGGAAGTGGCCGGTCCACGCCGTCGGCCCCTTGCGCGTCAGGCCGATCGAGACCACCCGCGACGGAATGATCGCGTCGAGCAGATCCCGAATCGTCGATTCGAGGGCCGCGAACACCTCGTCGGCGCGCGCATGGTCGTACGCCGGAATGTCCGCGAGCTGCGCGCCCGTCGAAAACGTCATCAGTGCGCTGGCCAGTTGCGCGAGCGTGGCGTACAGGTGCTCGGGCGATCGTGCCGGGTGGGTCGCATACAGCCGAAATTGCGGCCACGCCGCATGGATGCAATGAAGCAGCCAGAACAGTTGCACGTCGGCGACGCCATATTCGGCGACACGTTCGAGACGCTCGCTGCGGCGCGCGCCCAGCGCGAGGCTCCTGGCCTGAAGGATGTCCGCAAGACGGTTGACGCGCTCGAGGTGAAGCGGATGGCTCGCGAGCGTCAGGCAAGGCGGCACGAATCGGCGGTCGATCTCGAATTGGCCGCTGGCTGCGCGGGTAAGACGCGCGATCGCGCAGACCGTGTCGTCCGCGTGCGGCTCGAAGTCGAACAGCATGCGCAGCGCGTGACGCTCCGCGGCGATCTCGCTCTCCCCGGTTCCGTTCAGGTCCGCGACCTTCGCGAATTCCCGATAGGTGCGGCGAGGCCGCGCCAGCGGGGTGTCGTCCAGGCGGCAGTTGTTGCCGTTCGCATCCGGCAGCGCGAGCGCCGCGAGCACCACGACGCTTTGAACATCGGCAGGCACACCCTGCGTGAGATCGCGCGCGGGCGGCAGCGCATCCGCGACGGCCGTATCGATCGGGGTGCCGTCGGGAAAGCATAGCTTCAGGCGACTGAACTTCAGGCGCCCCGTCGCCAGCGCTTCCTCGTCGACCTCGACGGCGAGCGTGCCCCACGGCTCCGCGAGCGACGCGGAGGTGAATTGACGTAGCGCGAATCCGGCCCACCGCTCCTGCTGCTGGAAATGCTGCTGCGTCAGGATGAGGCCTTCATGCCAAAGCGGTTTCTCGATCCGCATGGTGTGTTGAGTGTCTCGTTGAGAGTGTGAGAGTGCGGAACTTATACGAATTATTTTCGAGATGGTGTAATGGTTGAGTAGTTTGGTTTGCTTAATGATTGTTGTTGATGGTTTTTAACACTGTCGATGTTAATCATCGGCTGATATGTGGAATTTTATTGTTGAGGTTTCCGTGGTAGGTGTGTGCAGGATGGCGTGTCGACAACGATGAATCGCGTGAATATCTCTTGTGGAAAGGGATTGGCGGAGTCATGTGGAAATATTGAATACATCTTCATGCTCTGATTCTGTTGTCGCCTTGCGAGGTGGGCGGTATTGAAAGATGTTGCGCCGTTGTTGGTATTTTGCATTTCGTGACATTTCCGTGCGGTTGATTCCGTGGCTGTATTTGATTTATGTCGGAATTGCCGTGTATAAGTGCAATGCGATTTTGCTGCAGGGGTGGATGTGTCGCAATTCAGAGTCGAACAGGACGTTCTGACGCGTCATGCGTAATGTGCGCGTGCGTGGCCCATCGCTCCGGTCAGCATCGCATCCGATGCGTTGTGCGCCTGTTCGGTGCTTGATAGTCAAATAAAGGACTGCCAATGGATAGCTTCCAGAGAGAAATTCCGAAGTCGAGGGTCTCGATCACCCTTGATCTGCATACGGGCGGAGCCCAGAAGAAGGTCGAGCTGCCGCTCAAGCTGCTCGTCGCCGGCGATTTCAGCGCCGGACGCGAACAGGCGCCGCTGGCGGAGCGCAAGAAGGTCAACATCGACAAGAACAACTTCGACGCCGTGCTGGCCGACTACGCGCCGGACCTCCGGATCGCGGCGGAGAACACGCTCGCCGGCGACGGTTCCGAGCTGCCGGTGAATCTTTCGTTCCGTTCGATCAAGGATTTCGAGCCGGAGCATGTCGCGCGCCAGATTCCGGAGTTGCAGGCGCTGCTGGCCATGCGCAATCTGCTGCGGGACCTCAAGTCGAACCTGCTCGACAACGTGACGTTCCGTCGCGAGTTCGAGAAGGTTCTGAAGGATCGGCGCCTGTCCGACACGCTGCGCGGCGAGCTCGCGCAGATCGCGACGGCCGCCATGCAGCCGGAAGGACATGCCTGAGCGCGGGAGGCCCGAGACGGCCTTCACCGCATTCCGCAACCCGGTAGCCATACGAACGCAGACAGAAATGGAAATGAAACAGAACGAACCCCGTCAGGGCGCGGCGGAAACCGTCGTGCTCGATGCCCCGCAAGGGGATCACGACAGCGTGTATGCCTCGCTGTGCAGCAAGATCAACCTGAAACCCGTCGCCGAGGCGCGGCCGCTCGAGGCGTTCCGCGACAGCGACATGCTGTCCGAAGCGTCGGCCGACGAGCGTATCGCGCGCGGCATGGGCGCGTTCCTCGATCTGGTCGCGAAGTCGAGCCAGCCGGTGGACCGTCTCGACAAGTCGCTGCTCGACTTCCATATCGGCCAGCTCGACCGGCAGATCGGCCGCCAGCTCGACGCCGTGATGCATACGCCGGAGTTTCAGGCGCTCGAAGGGCGCTGGCGCGGCCTGAAGATGCTCGTTTCGCGCACGGATTTCCGCAAGAACGCGAGGATCGAGGTGCTGGACGTGTCGAAGGACGCGCTGCAGCGCGACTTCGAGGACACGCCGGAGCTGATCCAGAGCGGCTTGTATCGCCTCGCGTACATCGAGGAATACGATACCCCGGGCGGCCAGCCGATCAGCGCGATGATCAGCGACTTCGAATTCGCGAATTCGCCGATGGACGTGGCGCTGCTGCGCAACATCTCGAAGGTCGCGGCGGCGGCGCACATGCCGTTCATCGGATCGGTCGGCCCGGCGTTCTTCGGCAAGAAGTCGATGGAAGAGGTGGCGGCGATCCAGGACATCGGCAACTACTTCGATCGCGCCGAGTACATCAAGTGGAAGAGCTTCCGCGATACCGATGACGCGCGCTACGTCGGCCTGACGATGCCGCGGGTGCTCGGCCGCCTGCCGTACGGCAAGGACACGACGCCGGTGCGCGCGTTCAATTACGAGGAGGCGGTCAAGGGCCCGGATCATGACAAGTATCTGTGGATCAACGCGTCGTTCGCGTTCGCGGCGAACATGGTCCGCAGCTTCGTCAGCAACGGCTGGTGCGTGCAGATCCGAGGCCCGCAGGCGGGCGGCAAGGTCGAGGACCTGCCGGTTCACCTGTACGACCTCGGTACCGGCGTGCAGCCGAAGATCCCGACCGAAGTGCTGATTCCGGAAACGCGCGAATTCGAGTTCGCGAATCTGGGCTTCATCCCGCTGTCGTTCTACAAGAACCATGATTTCGCATGCTTCTTCTCGGCCAACTCGACGCAGAAGCCCGCGCTGTACGAGACCAAGGAAGCAACGGCGAACAGCCGCATCAACGCACGCCTGCCGTACATCTTCCTGCTGTCTCGCATCGCGCACTACCTGAAGCTGATCCAGCGCGAGAACATCGGCACGACCAAGGATCGTCGTCTGCTGGAGCTCGAGCTGAACAACTGGATCAAGGGGCTGGTGACCGAGATGAAGGACCCGGGCGACGAGCTGCAGGCGTCGCACCCGCTGCGCGAGGCGAAGGTCACGGTCGAGGACATCGAGGATAACCCGGGCTTCTTCCGCATCAAGCTCTTCATCATCCCGCACTTCCAGGTCGAGGGCATGGATATCGGCCTGTCGCTGGTGTCGCAGATGCCGAAGGCGAAGAACTGATCCGGTAAGCCTTCGTGTACAGGCCGCCGGAACCATGATGGTTCCGGCGTTGCCGTTCACATCTCCCGCCCGCTCAAAGGAGTCCCCGAATGTCGTCGATCCTGCCTTTACAGGCATATGAGTTGAAGCTGGCGCCGCATCCCGAGCCGACCTCCGTTCTCAAGTTCACGGGCAGGGATGCCGTGAGCGAGCTGTACCGGTACGACATCGAGCTGACGAGCCCGGTGTCCGGCATCCCGATGGACCAGGTGGTCGGCCGCCCCGCGAAATTCACCATCGCACCGATCGATCCGAACCTGGGCTACCTGCGCAAGATGTTCGGGGAGAACGCGGAGAAGTTCAGCACGATGCCGCCGGCGTACACGATCCACGGCATCGTCACCGAGTTCGACGAGTTCGGCACGTCGGCCGATGAGACGCACTACCGGGTCCGGCTCGAGCCGAAGCTCGCCGACCTGAACCGGGGTGTCACGAGCCGGCTGTTCCAGAAGCAGTCGGTCGAGGAGATCATCACCGCGACGCTGCGGCACTATAGCTACCGGGCCGGCGTCGACTTCGTGTTCCAGTTGCGCCACCCGTACAAGCGGCACGAGTACATCACGCAATATCACGAGACGACATTTGCGTTCATCCAGCGCATCTGCGCGCAGGAGGGGATCTGGTTCCGCTGGGAGCAGAAGAAGGATCGCGCGGTGGTCGTGTTCGGCGACGATCTGGATGCGTATGCGCGCAAGCAGCGCACCGTGCCGTATCGCCGCGACTCGGGGCTCGAGAGCTCCGGCACGGACGCGATCAAGACGCTCGAGAAGCGCACCCGGCGCGTGCCCGAAGCGGTGCGTCTGCACGACTACAACCATCGTCAGGCGGACGTGTCGCTGCTGGTCGACGAAAACGCCGCGCGCGACGACAAGACGACGAACGCCGTCGATTACCGGTGGGGCGAGCATTACGAGACGCCGGAGGAGGGGCGGCGCGTTGCCCGCCTGCGGCACGAGGCCTGTCTGGCCGCGCAGATCACCTTCAAGGGCACCGGCAATCCGTTCTGGCTCGAAGCCGGCGAGGTCATGCGGGTCGATCCGAAGCCGGTTGATGCGAAACACGGCATTTTCGTCACGTCGGTCGAATCGAGCGGGGGCCGCGGCGAATCGTACTGGGTGACGTTCGAGGGCATGCCGTCGGATCGTGTGTGGCGCACGCCGATGGCGTCGATCCCGCGCCCGTCGATCGACGGCATCCTGCCCGCGCGCATCACGTCGCCCGGCGACTACAAGTACGCGTACCTGACCGAGCAGGGCTGGTATGTGATCGTGCTGCCGTTCGATCTCGATGAATGGAGCCCGGGGGGCACGAGCCGGCCGGTAAGGTTCGCGAAACCGTACAGCGGGGACGACTACGGTCATCACTTCCCGCTGATCGATGGCGCGGAGGTTGCGATCATCCATACGGGCGGGAATCCGGACCGGCCCGTGATCATCGGGGCGATGCACGACAGCCGGCATCCGGACCTGGTCAACAACCGCAATCACACCCGCAACCTGATCCGCACCGCCGCGTGGAACGAGATGCGGATGGAGGACAAGGAGGGTGTCGAGCATATCCACCTGACCACGCCATTTCAGACCAGCGAGCTCAATCTCGGGCATATGGTCGACGGCGAGCGTAAGGAACGGGGGCAGGGGGCTGAGTTGCGGACGGATGGGCATGTCGCTGTCCGCGGCGCGAAGGGTGTGTTTATCTCGGCCGATGCGCAGTATGCCGCCGGAGGCCGGCAGCTCGACATGCAGCCGGCACAGGGCCTCCTCGAGCAAGCGTTGCAGCAGATGCAATCGTTGGCCGGCACAGCAAAGGCGGCGCAGGCGATCGCGGCCGACTACGAGAAGCAGAGGGCGCTTTTCGACGGTACGTTGAGCGAGCTGAAGAAGGCAGGCGTTCTCATTAGCGCCCCTGCTGGCGTGGGCCTCGTTTCCGGCGAACACATGCAGTTGAGCGCCGATCAGAACCTCATCGCGACGGCGGGCGGCAACGCCGACATCGGTGTGATCAAGCGCTTTACCGTTGCGGCCGGCGAGGCGATTTCGCTGTTTGCCCAGAAGCTGGGCATGAAGCTGTTTGCCGCAAAGGGCAAGGTGGAAATCCATGCCCAGACCGACGAGATGGCATTGGCGGCGATGAAGGACATCACGATCGCCAGTTCCGAGGGCAGGCTCGTATTGTCCGCGGCCAAGGAGATCTGGATCGGCGCAGGTGGATCGTATATCAAGATCAACGCCAATCGCATCGAGAACGGCACGCCCGGCGACATTCTGGAAAAGTGCGCGTCGTGGGACAAGCCTGGTGCGTCGTCCATGCGTATTCCATCCCCGTCATTGCACGCGGGCGACCTCAAGGGCTGTTCGTGGCGCTCGGCTTCTGCGTCGGCCGATAGCGCGTCGAGCGTCGCACTGGGCTGAGGCAATGATGACAGGTTCTCTCCCGATTACCCACCGAGGACAGGCGGATACGCGTGCTCCACGCGAATCCGATGCGTCGCGTGATTCCGCCGATCACTTGACCGATCTGCTCAGATCAGTCTGTGTTGAACACGCGCATTGCCTGTTGCTCGTTGATCCTTCGCTGCGACCGCTCGACGATCATCCCGAGTCCGGGGCGCTTTTCAGCCATGCCGCTCAAGTTGCGATCCCGGTCGAGCACAAGGCCTTTCCTCCCGAACATCGGCCGTTGCTGATTGATCTCGATTTGTCTACCGACGTCGGGATTGCGCTGTTGGCGGAAAGCGTGCGGCAGGCATACGAGGACCGCGAGCCCGACTCAGTTGCGAGGGGGCACGGTCAGCGGATCGGGGGCTGGCTGTTCGGCAACGCGCCGGCCGACGATGTCGCGAACGACTGGAGCAATCACATCCTTCAATGGGATGACGCGGGGCAGCGTCGGGTCCTGCGCTTCTACGACGCACGTGCGTTGAGTCTGATCTGGCCAGTGCTTTCGGAACCTCAGCGGCGGTGTCTTCTGGGCCCGGTGCGGGCGTGGTATGCCCTTGGAGCATGCGGCGAGATCGCGGTCTATCGGGCCGCGGCGGTTCCGCAACCGGAATTGGCGTTGAGCGGCGAACAATGGCGCGCGTTGCATCGTCACGGCGCGATCAACCGGGCTTTGGCGCTTCACATGAAGGAGATGGGGCGGCAGCCGGACGCACATGAGGTCGAGACGGCAGTGGCCAGCGCCGAGCGTGCGGACCGGCGCGGGCTGGCCGACTATCAGGACAAGGTCCGCTTTGTCGGGCACGCATTGAACTGGCATCCCGAGTTCGATTCGCACCCCGGCATGGCTCCGGTATGGGGCCGCGTCGAGACGGGCATGTTGTATTCGGCCGCGGCCAGCGAGCTGGAGTCCCGGGTCGTTGAAGATATTCGACGCGGTGCCTGGCAAGACGTCACGCACGGTCGTTCCCGATGAACCATTGTTTTAAGGGCCGCTTTGCCGCCCCGATCCAGATCCAGACACGCAAGCCATCATGAACACGAGCCAACCCGAACGCTGCGTCAACTGCGCCAAAGGCGGACTGCCGATTCTTCCGGTCCGTTACACGGTGCTGCCCAAGAGCGTCGCGGCAAAACTGGCCAATGGCATCACGGGGCGCCGCGTGACGGACGTTGCGCTGACGCAGCATCACTATGGACTGCGCATTCTGCGTGAAGGCTGGCTCTATCTCTTCTACGTGAAAGGCCCGCGCGGCGCGAATTACTGGGAGGCCTACAAGGTAACCGGGGACGGCCGTGTATGGTGGCAGTCCCTGCCTGCGCCGGCGGTGCCGGTGACGCATCCGTCATGTGCGAAGAGCGGCCATGCGGTTCCGATGGACATCATCGCGATCTCGCAACCCGAGTTGTGCGGCGAAGTCTACATCGCGTTTTCCGGAGAGACCTGGACGGACGACATATTCAAGCGCTATGCGCAGAATGCCGAGCTGCGCAACAAGCGCATGCAGTGCATCGAGCCGGCGAAATGGATTGCCGGCGGCAAATATGAGCATGCGGCCGCTGCGACGGAAGCCAGCATCGACGAGGTCGTCGAATATATGCCCGGCTTCGATTCCGCTCGCCTGCAGCCGGGCAGGCGCAAGCTTGGCGACGGCGCGGGCAAGCACAAGCCGGAAGTATTGAAGCTTGAAGCGACCCGCTATCCGCTGCATATCCGCCAGGCGACGCCGGATTCGGCGAGCAAGGCGCTCGTCGGGGTCATGAATGATGTCGGCAAGAGGAAGGGAGGGCGCAGCTACCCGCCGATGCTGCTGGCGCTTTGGGATGCGGTCGGGAACGTGCACGAGTTGAACGGGTTCCGGAGCGATCCGCTCTCCTGGTTCAATCAGTATGTCGAGTCGGAGCATGCCCTCCGGGTGAGCGCCCTGCACGACATCGACACCGCGCGCAAGGTCGTGCAGTCGATAGAGGGGGCCAGGCTCGACGCCGCCGAAGATCGTGCCAGACAGGCGCAGGGGACGAGCGCGCTGGGCGCTTCGGGCGCGCGAGCCGCGCTGGCGGCACAACGTCAGAAGGCATTGGCAGGCGCCGATCCGTCGAGGGTCACGCAAATCAATGCCTGGTACGACGATATGGACTGGATGGCGGCCAATGACATTCCGGCCAGCCATCAACGCCGCGTGATCCAGATGGGCCAGTTGAGCAGCGCCGGGGACAGTCGCTCCAGGGTGCCCTATACCGGGAGCCATCGCGACAGTGTGATGAAGGCGGCCCGCGACTACGCAAACGCGCGGCCCGGTGCGCGTGACCGGAACCACAAGCAGATGGTCGACTACAAATGGTCGACGTACGAGGCGCGCCTTCGTTCCGCCGACATCAGGACGTTTCGCAAACACTATGAAGACCTTCAGTCGGCGGTGCACGAACTGCAGGAGAGTCGCAGCGACGATGTCGGGCAGTGGGTGAAGGCTCAACTGCTGCTCGATACGCTGGAAGACTGCCACTCCGCTGACTTCTGCGCCAGTCTCACCTTCGAGATCATTGTTTCGGAGGCGTTGTTCGGCTTGACGTCCACCCCGAAGGGCAAGGTCATCGTCGACAACCTGATTGCCGAGTGGGACCCGACGCAGCAGGGCAGTCTGATCTGGCGCGTGATGGCGATGAACCAGATGGATGCGCGCAAGGAGTTGGGCCAGTTGCTCAAGAGCGCGCAGGCGAAAAAGGACACGCCGCTGGATACGCTCGGTGCGGCGGTCGTCGGCGTTGTGACACCGGCGAAATCGGTCATCAAGTATTACAAGGACCTGTCGCGGCTGGCGCTGGAAACCGATTCGAGGAAGATCTCGCCGCTCGGCGAGTTGTTCAAGCGCCTCCAGATAGACAAGTTTGGCCTGACCGTGGGCGACGCGATTTTCGAGAAATTTCGGGTCGCGAAGATTGGCGACTTCGTGGGCGAGAAGGTTATCCAGACGCTGTTTCTGCAGCGTGCGGGCGTCCCCTATGAGGATGCGATCGCGCTCGTGCGAAAGCAGGCGGAGTTCGAGACGCTGGGGCGGGTCGAGATCATCAATCGCGTGCGGGTTGCGCGGAAGATCCTGCGCGGCGCGCCGCCGGAAAAGGCGCCGGTGCCGACGAGAGAACTGTATGCGGCATGGGACAGGATCAAGGTGACCGAAGAAGAGGGGGCGAAGCAGCTTCGCCTGGGGCGTATCGCCGTGGTGACGTTGCTGCTGGAAACCGCCAATTTCTGGCATCTGATGGCCGGTGCGCCTGACAAGGATACGCGACTCAATCTGGCGAAATCGGGGGCATCGCTGGGGGCTTCGGTGATTACGGTTGCGATGTATCCATATCAGGCCGTGCTGAAGAATTCCGTGCGGTCGCAGGTCTGGAAACTGACGGGCGGTGCGCTGGGGAGTGTGGGGCCTTTGATTTCGGCGTGGATGGATGGGAAGAAACCAGAGGCGCGGAGACGACAGCAGTATGACGTTGTCGTTGTTTTACAAATCAAATTTGGAGTGGGTGTCTTATCCGGAACTGCCATGCTTATCGATGCGACCAGCGCTGCTGCCCCCTTGCTAAAGAAGCTTGCGGCTCGTTACGGCACAGATGCAGTTATGGCCGCAGTCGAAGTGTTTACTGAACGAATCGCAGTGGTTGCCGGCTTGCGTGCCTTCGGTATGTTGATCGGTTGGGAGGCCACGATTGGTCTGCTCTTGTTTCAGATGCTGGCGGACTGGCTTACTCCGGATGCCTTGGAGGCATGGTGTTCACGATGTGCCTTCGGTACTGGCCGGGAAAGAATTTTAAGTATTAAAGATCATGACGTCGAGAAATATAATTTAACAGAAGTTGTAATGCAGAGAAGAGAATTCGTCGAAGCCATGGTGAAGATGGGTTAGTTATATGGAAAAAATCGAACGATTTGGGGAAGTCGTGCTTTTGCACGGAACAATTAAGAATTTAAAACGCTCGAAGCGCAGTCACGACTTTGTCTTGACGCAAATTCAACAAAGTGCAGTGGGAGCGACGGCCGTCGGCGCAGCTGTGATGGGTATGGGAGGCGCTGCCATCGGCCTGACCAACATGGCGATGAATACGGACGAAGAAGCCGAGTGGGTCGAGTTTGAAATCGACGGAAAGCAGATACAGGGCTGGATGTGGCTGATGCCGATGCGGAATGGCGATACGGTTGATGTTGCTGCGGAGTGCTTAAACGGCGAGCGCTTCATCGCTTACGCCGTCAAGCGGGAAGGTGACGACATAGTCGCAGTGTATCCCCATGCAACAAAGGGGCGCAAGGTTCACTACCGCGTCATGGCAAAATTAATGCTCTGGGCATTTTTTATAATTTATTCTGTCGTCTTAATTAGGATGTATTGGGGGGAGGTGCCGTCTGTTAAGGATGAATGGGGGGTTGTTGTGTCGATTCTGGTATTTGGGTTCGTTGTATTTGGGGTGATATTTTATCGTGCGGCAAGAAAGGTGATGGGGTTTGTCTATATGGCTGAAGCGATATTCAGGGCTTATGGGTGGCCGGATGTTGAGAATATCGATTTGCGAAAAACATCTCGTGAAAACCGTCGTGAGAATCGGTTGCCGAATTATGGTCGATACTATTTTCGTTACAAGTAGAAATTCGGGGGTGAGTCGGACCCGATGACATATTTTTAAAAACATAGTGACGAGGCGCGGGGCAAGGTGTTCATCGGCGCGATGGTAAAAGTGAATTAGGTCTATGAAAGACATCGAACCATTTCAAGGAACCGTGCTGTTGCGCGGGACGATCGCGAATCTGAAGCGCTCGAAGCGCAGTCACGACTTTGTCTTGACGCAGGTTCAGCAGAGTGCTGTGGGGGCGACGGCCGTTGGTGCAGCTGTAATGGGGATGGGGGGGGCGGCCATCGGCCTGACGAACATGGCGATGAATGCGGACGAAGAAGCCGAGTGGGTCGAGTTCGATATCGATGGAAAGCAAGTGCAGGGCTGGATGTGGCTGATGCCGATGCGCAACGGCGATGCGGTCGAGGTCGTGGCGGAGCGGGTAACGGATCAGCGCTATGTCGCTTATGCGGTCAAGCGGGACGGTGACGACATTGTCGCGGTGTATCCGCACGCGACGGCGGGGCGTAAGGCTCACTATCGTTTTATGACCAAGCTCATGCTTTGGTCTTTTTTCATTCTCTATTCAATTATATCTGTCGGGCTGTATATGAAAATTGGAAGGGTTGATATCGGTGGATTTTTGATCGTGTTTTTTTCTACGTTTGCAATGGGGATTAGCACATTTGGCGTGTTGTTTTATCGTTCGGCGAGAAAAATGATGGGCTTTGTCTACATGGCCGAGGCGATTTTTCGGACGTATGGCTGGCCGGATGTTGGGAATATTAATTTGCGCGAGACGTCTCGTGAAAATCGTCGTGAGAATCGGTTGCCGAATTATGGTCGATACTATTTTCGTTACAAATAAGATTTTGTGATGGGGCGGTCGGTTGACGTATTTTCCAGAATCGGGGCGACAAGGCGCGGAGCAAGGATTTCATCGGCGCGATGGTAAAAGTGAATTAGGTCTATGAAAGACATCGAACCCTTTCAAGGAACCGTGCTTTTGCGCGGGACGATCGCGAATCTGAAGCGCTCGAAGCGCAGTCACGATTTTGTCTTGACGCAGGTTCAGCAGAGTGCGGTGGGGGCGACGGCCGTTGGTGCAGCCGCGATGGGGATGGGAGGCGCCGCCATCGGCCTGACCAACATGGCGATGAATGCGGACGAAGAAGCCGAGTGGGTCGAGTTCGAGATCGATGGAAAGCAAGTGCAGGGCTGGATGTGGCTGATGCCGATGCGCAACGGCGATACGGTCGAGGTCGTGGCGGAGCGGGTAACGGATCAGCGCTATGTCGCTTATGCGGTCAAGAGGGACGGTGACGACATTGTCGCGGTGTATCCGCATGCGACGGCGGGGCGTAAGGTCCACTATTGGCATATGGCTAAATTTATGCTTTGGTCATTTTTTGCTATTTACTCAATTATTGTAGCCGGAGTATATGCAAAAATTGGCAATGACGATTTTGAAGGATTTTTGATAAGTGCATCATTGATATATGTAAGCGGATTTATTGTTTTTGGGGTGCTTTTTTATCGTGCGGGAAGAAAAATGATGGGCTTTGTCTACGTGGCCGAGGCGATCTTCCGGGCATATGGCTGGCCGGATGTAGAGAACATCAACTTGCGCAAGACGTCTCGTGAAAACCGTCGTGAGAATCGGTTGCCGAATTACGGCCGATATTATTTTCGTTATAAGTGAAGTGGAAGTGTTGGTTTTGGGTTTGTGATTTTTAAATCAAGTTTCATGTTATAAATTTTATCGAGATAAAAAATGATTGACCTTATCCGGTTTGGCGACGCCACCGATCACGGTGGAAAAGTAGTTACCGCATCGAAGACCATGCGACTCGACGGCCGCTACGTTGCCCGCAAGGGCGACGAGGTGACGTGCCCGTTGCACGACATCAAGCCGAATCTCATCGTCGACGGTGACGAATCGATGACCGATGACGGCGTGCCAGTGGCACGGCACGGGTACCGGGCCATGTGCGGTTGCCGGCTGATTTCCAGCCTGGTCTGACTGACACGATCGCCATGCCTGTAACGCTGCCTCCGGAACAGTCGCCCGAACCGCGTCCCGCGCCGCCACGGGCCGTTGTGTGGCTGGGTCTGCTGATCGTGGCCATGGTCGTCGGCGTGGTAAGCACCTTGCTGACATGGCCAAAGAACGAACCGACCGGAACGGCGTGGTTCTGGGTACGGCCGCTCGTCATTCCCCCGCTTGCGTGGGGTGTCGTGTTCGGTCTCAGGCTGTACTACTACGAGCAGGAAAGCGAGCGCATCGACGCGGACAACGAAACGCTGCGCGAAGACCGCGAAAATGCACTGCGGTTTGCAAGTGAACCGCTTGCGGTAGCCGGCTATACGTATCTGACCAGCCTGGGCGACGACGAAGTCGCCAGCATGCATGCCAGCGGCGTAACGGCACTTGAAGCACAAACCTCACAGGACGGCAGCGAAGGTGTCCGGCACTCGGCACTTGCTGCTCTGGGCGACAGCGACGGATCGAATCGTTACCGAACCTGCTTCGAGGATCTGATTGCTGCGATTGAGCCGCTCGTCGCCACGATACCGCGGGATGTTCCGTTCGGCGTGCGGCTGCAGTTGCCCGATGATGCGGATCGCGACGCGCTGCTGGAGACATGGCAGACCTGTTGGGACGCAAAGGACATGCGGCGAGCCGAGGCCGTTCCGGTGCCAGCGGACCAAGGTGTCATGGCGCTTGACGAATGGCTCGACAACCGGGGTGGTCCCGCGCTGGAAAAGTTTCTGCTGTTCGTTGCCGTCCAGTTGCATGACACGCCGCCGCAGAACAGCGCAGAGGCGGCGGTTGCCATGCTTCTCGGCTGGGCGCCCCTCGCCGGGCGGCGCCGCATCCCGCTCGTCGCGCATCTTCACCGGCCGGTCGAGGCAGAACCCGGAGGTGCTACCGACGCCCCGATCGCAACTGCGTTGCTGTGGGGCCGTACGGCCGGTGACAAGGTCGACGACCTGTGGCAGGCCGGGCTCGACGGATCGGAAAAAAGCGCGGTGGCGAAGAGCATGTCCGACCTTTCGATAAACGTTTCGCAGTCCGAGAACCTGTCCGCTATCCACGACATCGACACATCGATGGGCCGCCCTGGGGTTGCGGCAGGGTGGCTGGCCCTCGCGTTGGGTATCGAGCATGCGAAGCAAAACAATAACCCGCAACTGGTGGCGTGGCGCGAAGGGGCACTTCGCTTTGCGGTCGTGCAGCCAGTCGCTCCAACTGACAAGGCCGATTCGAACGCATGAAGTTGCTCAAGCTCTCCGGATACTGGATTCTCGTCGTGACGGTAACGGCGCTCGCCGCTATCGTCGCCTGGTTCAATGGCGCGGGTATCGAGCCGTCGCCCGACCGCCGGGTCGCCTTCGTCGTCATGGCCGGACTGGTTGCGCTGGCATGCCGCGGGCCGCTGGCTGCCGCCTGGCGCGTCGTGGCACGTCACGCGCCGCAGCGCGCCATGCGCAAATACGATCGAGATCCGCTGGCGCGCCTGGGCGCCGAAAAAACGCCCGTCGTGGATCTCACCGCGCGTCGCCGCGATTCCCTGAAGGCGTCGCTCCAGGATCGCCACGCCTGGCGCTGGCGTTATCGGGATCGCTGGGTGCTCGTCGCGGGTGACGAGCCGCTCGTCAGACGGCTCGCTCCGGAGCTCATCGACGCCGGCTACGTGATCGCAGGCGACGCGGTCCTGCTGTACGCCAGCCAGATGGGCGACAAACTCGATATCGCATGGCTCGACCAGATCCGCCGCCTGCGCCGCCGTCGCCCGGTCGATGCGATCGTGGCGGTGACGCGCGACCGCAGCTCGGCCAATGCGCCCTTCGACGCCGACGAACTTGCCCGGCAACTCGCGCGCCATGCCCGCGCGCTGCGCTGGGCCGCGCCCGCGTATCTGCTCAACGTCACCGATTTCGGCAGCGAAACGTCGAGTCGCGACGAGGCGATCGGCTTCACGTGGTCGAACGCGCGCGTCAGCGCAGCCGAAATCGACACGTCGTTGCGCGACATCGCCCGCACCCTCGCGGACGCCGGTGTCGTGCGTCTGACGCAGGACGCTCGGGACCGCTATCCCGCCGAGCTGTCGCAGCACATCGACCGGCTGTGCGGCGCGCTGTCCGCGTTGGTGGAGCATACCGCCCAGTCCCGCTTCTGGCGGCACGCGGTCCACGGCCTGCTGTTCACGCCGCTGTTCAAGGAGCGCGAACTGGTCGTTCCTCCTCGGCAGGCGGACCGCGAAGAAGAGGAAGCGGTTCGCCCGGAACACCGCACCGTCTGGCAAACCGTCGCCGAACACAGCCGCAGGATCCACGGCCGCCGGGTCGGTTTCTCGTTGTCGAGCACGTCCGCGTGGATGACGACGGCGGCGGTCGGGGTGGGGATCGCGGGCACGATGGTGTCGGGTTTCGCGAACCGCGGGACCATCGACGCTGCCGGCGAGACGCTCGCGACACTCTCGACCGAGCAGAACCCCACCCGGGCCATGTTGACGCTGGACCGTCTCGACAAGCAGATCGACACGCTCGAGATCCACCAGCGCGACGGTGCGCCGTGGCTCACGCGCTTCGGCCTGAACCGCGATGCCGCGCTGCTCGACGCGCTTTGGCCGGGTTACGCACATGCCGCCGGCCGCATCCTGGCCGAGCCGGTCCGCCAGCAGCTCGAAGCGCGCCTGCATCGGCTCGCGTCGCTGTCGGACGCCGAGATCGCCAGCGGCGGCGACGCGCAGGTACAGGCCGCCTACGACACGCTGAAGGCTTACCTGATGCTCGCGAGGCCCGACCGCGCGGTCGCCGCATTCCTGACGCCGCAGCTGATTGCGACCGGTGCGCCGGCTCGCCCGGCCGATTCGGCGATTTCCGCAGGGGCGTGGGAGGATGTGCGCCAGCGTCTGCTGACGTTCCACGCGACCCATCTGGGCCACCGCGTTCCGGCCAACGCCCCGAAGGACGCCGCCTCGGCGAGCGCTGCCTCGCTCGCCATCGTTCCGGATGCCGGATTGATCGGCTCGACCCGCCAGACGATCATCGGGGTTCGCGGCATCCAGCACTCGACCGACGCGGTCTACCAGCAGATCCTCGACGAAGCGACGCCGAAATACCCGCCGATATCGCTCGCGACGCTGCTCGGCGACGCCGCATCGCAAGCCCCGTCGGGGGCCGCCACGAGCCGCGGGCTGTTCAGCACGACGGCCACGATCCCGGGCGTGTTCACGCGCGCGGCGTGGGACGGGCGGATCGCGAAGGCGATCGACGAAGCGAGCGCGCGCGGCCACGTGGCCGGCGACTGGGTGCTGTCCGACGTGACCACCCCCGACCGTGCGCCCTCGACGCTGAAGGCGCAGTTGCGCCAGCACTACTTCGACGATTACGCGCGCGCATGGGGGCTGTTCCTCAACAGCGTGCGCTGGCAGCCCGCGCCGACGCTGTCGGCGACTGCCGACCAGCTCACGCTGCTGGGCGACCCGCAACGCTCGCCGCTCGTCGCGCTGATGAATGCGATCGCCTACCAGGCGGGCGCGGGCGCGACGGCTCAATCGCTGTCCGACACGCTGATCAGCAAGGCGCAGCAGCTCGTCGGCACCGACGAGAAAGACCCGTCGAAACAACCGCCGACGCCGCTCGCGCCGCTGGCGGCCACGTTCGGGCCGATCCTGCGCGTCACGGGCAGCGACCTGGCAACTGCCGCGCCGGCCACCGGCAAGGCCGGGGCACAGCTGGCCGCGACCGGCGACCTGAGTCTCGCGCGCTACCTCGAGCGGGTTACGGCGATGCGTCTGAAGGTGCAGCAGATGGTGTCGAGTCCCGACGCGGATGCGATGTCGCGGCTGGCCGCGCAAGCGGTGCTGCAGGGCAGGACCTCGGACCTCGCGGACAGCCGCGACTACGCGAGCCGGCTGGCGGCCAGCCTCGGCGAGCAGTGGGCGGGCTTCGGCCAGCTGTTCCAGGCGCCGCTCGACCAGACGTGGCAGGTCGTCGTCCGGCCCGCGGCGGCCAGCCTGAACGAGATCTGGCGCACGGCGATCGTGGCGGACTGGAACACGTCGTTCGGCGGCCGCTATCCGTTCGCCGATTCGGACAACGATGCGTCGCTGCCCGAGATGGCGCGCTTCATGCGGCTCGACAATGGTGTGATCGCGCAGTTCGTGACGACGCAGCTGGCCGGCGTGGTCGAGCGCCAGGGCGACCGCTGGGTGGCCGCGCAAGGCGCGAACCAGGGCGCGCTGACGCTCGCGCCGGGCTTCCTGGACGGCCTGAACACCCTGACGCGCGTGTCGACCGTGCTGTTCCCGTCCGGCGACGCGCACGTGCGGTACGAGTTGAGCGCGGTGCCGACGCCGGGGGTGACCGACATGAAGTTCGTGCTGTCCGGCCGCGCGTTGCATTACTTCAACCAGAAGCAGGAATGGATGCCGTTCGAGTGGCCGGGGCAGGCGCTCGACAATCTGTCGCGCGTCGAATGGCAGACCGGGCAGGGCGGGTTGCGCACGGCGCTCGATGCGCAGGGCCGGTTCGGCCTGATCCGGCTGCTGGAGCGTGCGACGGTCGCGCAGCAGGACAGCGCGCGTTACCTGCTGACGTGGACGCCGGATGCCAGCCAGGGCATTCCGCTCAAGGTGCAGTTGCGCAGCGAGGCGGGCGCCGGCCCGCTCGACGCGCTGCAACTGCGCCGCTTCTCGCTGCCGGCGCGGATCTTCGTGACCGGCACGGCGCCAGCGGGACCGGCGCGCGTCGCTGCGAATCCGCCACCGTTGCCGGCGTCGGCGATCGCGGCGGCGAAGCATGCTGCGGTGCCGCTGCCGAGCGGCGCATTGCCGGAGGTGGAATAAATGCTCGGAGGACTGTTCAAAAGCCTTTTTCCGGCCCGTGACGATGCCGAGCAGCTCGCCCGGGCGCGGCTCGATGCATGGAATGCATGGCTGCAGCCGCTCGCGGGCGATGGTGGTGTCGGTCGCGATCCCGGCTACGAGGACGCGTTCTTCGAGGTGCGGGAGGAAACGCAAAAGCTCTCCGGCATCGACGACGGGCTGATCGTCCGTTCCTGCGAGCACTTGCTCAAGGAAACCGGCAAGGATCTGCGTCTCGCCGGTTACTACGCGTTCGCGCGACTGCGGCAGGACGGACCGGCCGGTTTTGCAGACGGGCTCGAGTTGGCCGCCGCACTCGTCGACCGGTTCGGCGAAGCCGTGCTGCCCGCGCGTGCCGAGGCGAGGAAGGGGGCGCTCGAAATGCTGGCGACCGCGCGCATGATCGATCTGCTGGAGAGCCGCGGCGACTTCATGCCGGCGGATCTCGAACGCGCGCTGGCGGCACTCGACGTGCTCGTCGCGGGCACCGGGGCCTGGCCCGAAGCCACGCGTCCGAATCTGCAGTCGCTGGTGTCCCGTTTCGAGCGCACGGGGGCCGCTGCACGCGGCGTCGAGCCTGACGTCGCGATGCCGCCATCGCGCGCCGTGGCAAGCGTTTCGACCGCTTCGACCGCCTCGGCGCGCGATCTGCTCGATCAGGCGCGCACGATGGCCGTCTGGCTTCGCGATCAGGAAAACGGCTATCTGCCGTCGGTGCGCGTGGTGCGCAGCGTCCGGTGGGACACGCTGCACGACGTGCCGCCGTCGGACGCGGCGTTCCGCACGCGGCTGGTGCCGCCGCGCGGCGAATTGCGGCAGCAGATGACGCGGCTGGTGCTGCAAAAGCAGTGGCACGCGCTGCTCGAACGCGTCGAAGGCACGTTCATGGAAGGCGCCAATCACCTGTGGTTCGACCTGCAGTACTTCCAGCACGTCGCGCTCGATCACGTCGGCGCACCGTACAACGCGTGGCGCGAACTCCTGCGCGCCGATTTCGCGCTGTTCCTCGAACGCCTGCCGGGCATCGAGCGGCTGGCCTTCGACGACGGCACGCCATTCGCCGACGACGCGACGCTCGAATGGATCGCGCGCCACGCGGTGGTGCGCGACCTCGAAGCGGGCGAGGCCGTCGCGCCGCTGCCGGTGTCCGCCGACAGCGAAGGCGATGCAACGGGCGACTGGCCGGAAATCGAGGCGCAGGCGCGGGATCTGGCCGGGCGCGACGGCGTCGAGGCCGCGTTCGCGTGGCTCGACGCGTTGCCCGGCCTGAAGACCGAGCGTCATCGTTACCTGCAACGGCTGGTGATGGCGCGTGTCGCCGATCATGCCGGCCGCCCCGACGCCGCGCTGGCGCTTCTGGCCGAGCTCGACGTTGGTTCCCGGTCGCTGCCGCTGACCCGCTGGGAGCCGGCACTGGTCTTCGAGGTCAAGCAGCAACTCGTTCGCGCATTGACGGCGATCAGCAACCGCAAGGATGCCGACAAGCCGGCGCTCGCCCGCCGCATCGGCGAGCTTCACGCCGAGTTGACCGTGCTCGACCCGGCGCGCGCGCTAACCCTCTCTTGAAGAGCCTCCCGATGGAAAAAGACGATCCGATCCTGCGCTACTACGAAGCGGAAATGCGCTACCTGCGCGAGTCCGGCAAGGAATTCGCGAAGGCGCATCCCGACCGCGCGCGCCTGCTCAACCTCGATCGCGTCGGCGATCGCGATCCGTACGTCGAGCGGCTCTTCGAAGGCTTCGCGTTCCTGACCGGCCGGCTTCGGCAAAAGCTGGACGACGAGCTGCCGGAATTGACCGAGGGCCTCGTGAGCCTGCTGTGGCCGCACTATCTGCGGATGATCCCGTCGCTGTCGGTGGTCGAGCTGATCCGGCCCGACGAGAAGCTGCAGAACACGGTCGTGGTGCCCGCCGGCGTTCCGGTGCGCTCCGCGCCGATCGCCGTGCCGCCGGCGCCTGGCGCCGAGGGCACGACGCCGAAAACCGTGCAGTGCAGGTACCGCACCACGCAGGCCGTGATGCTGCAACCGCTGTCGATCACGCATGCGGGGCCGGCGGTCCGGCACGATGGCCGTTCCGTGATCCGGCTCGGCTTCGAGCTCGAACACTCGGCGCGGCGGCAGGACACCGACCTGTCCCGGTTGCGCCTGCATCTGAGCGCCGATCTGCCGACCGCGTTCGCGATGCACCTGGCGCTGACGCGTCAGGTCGATGCGATTCACTGGCGCATTCCCGAAGTCCGCGACGGCGAAGCGATGCCGCTTGCCGGCGTCACGATCGAGCCGGCGGGGTTTTCGGCGGAGGAACGGCTGTGGCCGAAGGCCGATGCCGCGTTCTCGGGCTATCAGTTGCTGCTCGAATATTTCACGTTCCGCGAGAAATTCCTGTTCGTCGACCTGTGCGGACTCGGCGTCGACAGGCTGCCCAAAGGATCGACCCGCTTCGAGCTGGAATGCGTGCTCAAGGATGCGTATCCGTCGGATCAGCGGTTCAGCGCGGAGAACGTGCGGCTGTTCTGCAGTCCCGTGATCAACCTGTTCGAACTCGACGCGGAACCGATCGAAATCGATCACCACGAGACCGAGTATCGCGTGGTGCCGGCCGGCCATCAGGGCGAGCATGTCGAGACCTATTCGGTCGATGCGATCGAGACGTTCGACCACGACACGGCGGAGCGCTACGAATACGTGCCGTTCGCGACGTTCCGGCACCGCGGCGGCATGTTGCGGCACGAGGCGCCGGAGCGCTATTTCCATACGCGCGTGCGGCCGGGCGTGTCGGGGCTGCACGAGACGTGGGTGATACTCGGCGGTCACGCTTGGGAAACGATGCAGACCTTGCCGGAAGAAAGCCTGTCGCTGCGGGTGACCGGCACGAATGGCCTGTTGCCGCGCAAGGGGCTGCGCGAGGCGAGCATCGATGAACTCGCGGCGAGCACGCCGAATGTCGCCGGGGTGCGGAGTCTGGTGTCGCCGACGCTGCCGCTGTATCCGCCGACGGAAGACCGTTTCCAGTGGCGCGTGCTGTCGCACCTGGCGCCGAACTTCCTGTCGATGATGAACGCGGAGGTGCTGCGTGGCGCGCTGGCGCTTTACGACTGGTCGAACGACGAGCTGAACCGGCGGCGGCTCGCCGGCATTCTGTGGGTGTCGCAGGAACTGATCGAGGAAGTGTCGGGTGGCTCGGTCGAGCGCGGCGCGCGGATCGAGGTCACGCTCGATTCCCACGCGTTCGCGGGCGACGGCGACGTGATGCTGTTCGGCGAACTGCTGCACCGGTTCTTCGCGCTCTATGCCGACATCAACCTGTTCACGAAACTCGAGGTCGTCAGTTTGCCGTCCCGCAGCCGCATCGAATGGCCGCGCAGCAAGGCGGAGCGGGCAGCGCTATGAGTTCGCGCATCAGGCAGGAGGCCTCCGTGCGACCCGCGGGAAGCACCACTGGGGCAGGGCGCGAGCGGCCAGACCGCGAAGCGGGCGTTCCGCCGGTTCCGTTGATCGCGGTGTCGCTGCTCGCCCGTGCGCCGCAGATGAGTTTCATGCAGCTCTGCAGGCTGCTCGAGATGAACGTGCCGCACGCGCCGCACGCGCCGTCGAGCAGCGGCAGTCCCGGCGGGATGGATGTCCCGTCGAGCACCGAAGGCGACGCCTCGGTGGCAGGCGACCCTCCGGGGTTCGGCACGCGCGACACGCCCGCGCCCGAGCCGGTGCGTTTCCGGCCACGGCCGCGCATGGGCTTTCCGGCCGGCGAGATCGCGGCGGTCGAATTCGACGACGAGCAACGGCGTGTCCGGTCGGATGGCTGGCCCGATGCGCCGCCGACCGTGCGAACGACCTTCATGGGGCTGTACGGCGTCGATGCGGCGATGCCGTCGCACACGATCGACGAGATCGTGCTGCGCGAGGAAGGGCACGAGGTCGTCGAGGCGTTTCTCGACCAGTTCAATCACCGGTTCGTCACGCTGCTGTACCGTGCGTGGAAAAAGTACCGCTATCCGGAGAGTTTCCGCCCGGGCGGCGCCGATGCCCATTCGCGCAACCTGCTGTGCCTGGCCGGCTTCGGATGGGGCGACAAGCCGCAGCGTGCCGGCCTGACCGATTCGCGGATGCTCGCGCTGCTCGGCCTGCTGATCCAGCGCACGCGCACGCCTGAAGGCCTCGCCGGCGTCATCGCGCTGGCGGTGCCCGGCGCCGGGGTGCGCGTCGAGGAGTTCTTCCCGGCGATCACGCGCGCCGGCAGGCCGCAGCCGCTCACGTCGTCGGGCGCACCCGCGGCCGCCGCGACGGGCGGCACGCGCCGGGGGCTCGGTAGCGCGTACGTGCTCGGCCGGCGGCTCGCGTATCGCAGCCGCGCGGTGCGGGTCACGCTGCGTCCGGACGACGCCGGGCAGGCCCACGATCTGCTGCCGGGCGCGTGGCTGCATCGCGAGCTGATGGCGTTCGTGCAGCTCTACGTGGGCGTGAAGGCCGACGTCCACCTGCGCATGGAAGTTTCGTCGCGGCTCGCGCCCCGGCCGGCGATCGGCCAGGCATCCGCCGGCCCGGCGCCGCGTCTCGGCTGGACGACCGTGCTGCCCGCCGCCGACGAACGCCTGATCAACATCGCGCTCGGGGTCTACGAGGTCTTTCCCGCGCCCGGGCCGAATCCGCATCTGAGTCCAACACCAGCCTGACCGAGGAATACCGATGTCCATCCGCTTCGCCATTTCAACTACTGCATCCGTCTTTCTGCTGTCGGCCTGTGGCGCGTGGCAGACCGTCTCGGACGCGTCGTCGAACGCCTATCGCACCGTGTTCTTCAAGCAGGTCAAGGTGCTGAAGGTCGATCTTTCCGCTCGCGACGCATTGAATCCGGACGATGCGGGCCGCGCGACGTCGGTTGCGGTGCGCGTCTATCAGCTCAAGGACCGCAAGATGCTCGACGGCGCATCGTACGAGGATCTGCTGAAGAACGACCGGACCGTGCTCGCGCAGGACCTGCAGGAGGGCATGTCGTCGGTGCTGAATCCGGGGGCGTCCGCGAGCCTGTCGCAGCCGATGCGGGCCGACACGAAGTACGTCGCGATCGTCGCGTTTTACCGCAATCCCGGCAGTGGCGACGGCTGGAAATACGTGATCGAGAAAAAGAAGCTCGACGCGGACAAGCCGCTGAGGCTCGAGCTGGTCGACCAGTTCCTGATCGCAGCGGGGGACGTGCGGCGGGATGCCGCCCGATGACACCGTGCCGGCGGACGCTCGCTTGCGAGCCAGCCTCGAAGAAAACGCATGGCGCAGCCCGATCCCCGCATTCGACGCCCCGCACCGTGAAATCCGGCTCCCGCCGGCCGCATCCGACGTCGACCGAAACGAACCAGCGATGACGATCGCATCGGCCTGCCGATCACGCGTGGCCGCGTTTCGCCGTCAGGCCGCCAGCGGAAAGCCGGAATCGAACGTCTCCCGCACGTTTAACGGCTGCCGCAGCAGGCCTGCCTTCAGGTAGAAATCGGCGGTGCGCTGCTGCTCGGCGACGACCGCCGCGTCGATCGGCTGCCAGCGCGTGCGGCGCCGCTCGAACTGCAGCCGGGCCGCCGGCTGCGGAATGCCGACGATGCGCGCGAGCGTCGCCGAGAACGCGTCGACGTGCTGGTACGACCACGCTTGCGCGCGCACGACGCGCCGCAGGAAGTCGCGCAGCACGTCGCGCTTCGACGCGATCGCCGCATCGGTCGCCGCGAGGTAGCTGAGCCCGGACCACAGGCCGCGCCCGTTGACGAGCACGCGCGCGCGGCCGCTCGTTTCCGCGAGCGCGGTGTACGGCTCCCAGGTCGCCCACGCGTCGATCGAACCGCTGGCGAGCGCGAGCATCGTGTCGGCGGGCGGCAGGAAGCGGAACGACACGTCGTTCGGCCCGAGTCCCGCGGCGTCGAGCGCCTTCAGCGTGACGAAGTGGCCGATCGAGCCGCGGGTCGTGCCGATCCGCCGGCCTTTCAGGTCGGCCGCCGTGCGCAGCGGCGCGTCGGGGCGCACGACGACGGCCGTGCCGTACGGATCGGAGCGGTTCGCGCCGATCACCTTGATCCGCGCGTCCGACGCGAGCGCGAAGATCACCGGCGCATCGCCGATCGGCCCGCAATCGACTGCGCCGGCATTCAGCGCTTCCGCGAGCGGCGCGGCCGCCGGAAATTCGCTCCATTCGATGTCGTAGCCGATGCCGTCCAGCGCGCCCGCCGCTTCGAGCAGCGCGCGCAGGCCGCCTTTCTGGTCGCCCGCGCGCAGCAGCGGGCGTGGCCCCGGTTGCGCACGAAGCGGGAACGGCGCGGCCGTCAGCGCGGCGATGGCGGCCGCGCGGGTAAGGAAATGACGTCGAGTCGGTTTCATCGTGAGGCTCATGGTCAATGGATCGTCGAAGGTTCCGGGGCAAGGGATCATCGAAGGTGTCAGTGCGGCAGCCCGGCCTGCACGTCGCGCACCGGGTCGGCGTCGACGCGCAGCAGCAGGGCGGTCAGCGGATCGCCGCCTGCCGTCCGGGCCGCCGCGCGGGCCGGGCCGGCCGCGCGGCAAAGCAGGTCGGCGTCGGACCAGCCGGCGTTGCCCGGTTTCGCCTGCGCGCGCAGCCAGCCGCGGCGGTCCGCGAGGAACTGCGTGCCGCCGAGCGCGTCGGGCGGCACGCCGGCAATCGTCGCGAACGCCTGCCATGCGCCGGGCGTGACGGCGATGCAGGCGGCGCGTTTGTCGATCGGGCGCACCGCCGCGGGGTCAGTCGCGACGACGAGCGTTTGCCAGCGCGCATCCTCGGGCGGCGGCAACGCGCCGGGCGCGAGCGCGACGACGCGCACGCGCTGGCCGTCGCGCCAGCGGGCAAGCGGTTGCGGCGCGCCGTCGGCACAGCGCACGTCGAGCGCGGGCAACGCGACCGGCACGGGCCACGCGCCGGCCTGCGCGCCGCTGCCGGCCGCCAGCGCCCGGACATAGTCGAGCACGGCCCACACCTCGCGCGGGTAGAGCCGCGTGCCGGTGCCCGGCATCGACGCCGCGCCGTCGCGCGCGTCGCGCATCCCGTGCCGCACCCGCCAGTACAGCTCGCCGTCGAGGCGCCGCGCCAGCAGCGTGCCGGCGAAGGTCGGCGGCCAGTGTGCGAGCGTCGCGGCAAGCGGGCCTTCGCCGCGCCCGTCGCTGCCGTGGCATGACGCGCAATGGTTCTGATACAGCCGCGCGCCGAGCACGACGCTCTCCACCGAAAACGGCGCGGGGTTGCGCTGGAAGCTGGTCGGCACGGCGGGCGCGAGCCACAGCGCGGCGGGCGGCCACGGCGCGCAGCCCGCGGCGAGCACGGCCGCCGTGACCCAGACGACGCGCCGCCTGCGCGCCGCGATCGCGACGCCCGCGAGCACGACGGCGAGCGCGGTGGCCGCGCAGGCGCCGGCGAGCTGGCGGGTCAGTCCGGCGTCGATGCGCAGCGTCTCGATCGCGATGCGCTGCGCCCACGGCCACGCGGCCTGGCCGTCGGCGTCGGCCGTCAGCCCGAGCAGATGCAGCAGTTGCGCGAGCGCGGCCTGCGCGGCATAGAGTCCTTGCAGGAACGCGAGCGGCCAATCGGCGACGGCCGGCGCGCTCATGGCCTGTGCGGCTGCGCCGCGACGATGCCGCGCATTTACCAGCTCGCGTCCAGGCCGAGGTGCCGCAGCGCCTCGTGCCTCAGCGCAGCGAAACGCGGATCGCCCCGATGCCGCGGATACGGCAGGTCGACGCGCAACTCGGCCGCGATACGGGCCGGCCGCGGGCTGAACACGATCACGCGCTGCGCGAGAAACAGCGCTTCCTCGACGTCGTGCGTGACGAGCAGCGCGGAGAAACCCTCGCGCTGCCACAGCGCGGTCAGTTCGGCCTGCATCGTCAGTCGCGTGAGCGAATCGAGCTTGCCGAGCGGCTCGTCGAGGATCAGCAGGCGCGGATCGTTGACGAGCGCGCGGGCGAGCGCGACGCGCTGCGCCATCCCGCCCGACAGCTGGTGCGGGAACACGCCCGCGAAGTCCTGCAGGCCGACGCGTTGCAGCGCCTCGTCGACGCGGTGCTGCGACGTGCGCAGCACGCCGCGCGCCTCGAGCCCGAGCGCGACGTTCGCGCGGACCCGCCGCCACGGATAGAGCGTGGGGTCCTGGAACACGACGATGCGCGACGGATCGGGCTGCACGATTGCTTCGCCATCCTGCGCGATGGCGCCGCGCCGTGGCGTTTCGAGGCCCGCGACGAGGCGCAGCAGCGTGGACTTGCCGCAGCCGCTCGGCCCGAGCAGCGCGACGAATTCGCCGGCCGCGACCGACAGCGTGACGTCGTCGAGCACCGGCAGCGGCCCGTCCGCGCCGTCGAACGCATGGCTGACGTGGCGCACGTCGATGCGCGCGCCGTGCGGCGCCACGCCGGATGAGGTGGACGCGGCGGCGGCGGGTTGGTCGAGCACGGTGGCGCTTACCATTTGACGGTTCCTTTCTGCCACGCGAGCGCGCGGTCGCGCACGACGAACAGCAGCGTGATCAAGCCGGAGAACAGCAGCGCCATCACGATCAGCGCCGCATACATGTTCACGTACGACGCCCAGCCCTGCGCCCAGCTCAGATACCAGCCGAGGCCGGACTTCACGCCCATCATCTCGGCGGTGACGAGCACGGTGAACGATGCGCTCAGGCCCATGAACAGGCCGACGAACACCTGCGGCAGCGCGGCGGGAATCGCGACGTGCAGCACGAGGAAGCGCGCGTTCGCACCGAGCGTGCGGGCGACGTCGTAATACTGCTTGTTGACGCTCGCGACGCCCGACCAGGTCAGCACCGCGACCGGAAAGCCGGTGGCGAGCGCGATCAGGAAGGCGGCCGCCGAGTAGCTCGACGGGAAGAAGTAGAACGTGAGCGGCAGGAGCGCGGTGGCGGGCACCGGCCCGAGCACGCGCAGCACCGGATGCACCCAGTAGCCGATGCGCCGCGACCAGCCGATCGACACGCCGACCGCGAAGCCCGCGGCGACGCCGTATGCGAAGCCGAGCCCGAGCAGTTTCAGCGTATTGCCGGCGCTGCCGAGCAGGCGCGGCCAGTCGTCGACGTAGACCTCGATCAGCGCCTGAGGCGGCGCGAAAAACGGCGTGGGCAGGAGGGCGGTTTTTGCGGTGAGGATTTCCCACGCGGCCAGGCCGAGCGGGAACGCGACGAGCCACGGGCCGGCCGGCCGCGCGCGGCCGAGCGTCGCGCGCAGGCCCGGCACGCGCGCGCCGATCGCGGCGACGACGGCGAGCAGCACGGCGGCGGCCCATGCGGCCGTGCCGAATGCGTCGGTATACGCCCAGTCGCTGAACCCGACGACCCGGTTCGGCCAAAGGCCTGCGACCGCGCCGAGCGCGGCCCAGGCGAGCGCCGCGACCAGACCGCCGCGCCACACCGGCGCGCGCGCCGCGGGCGCGGCGTCGCAGGCGGCGCATGCCGGGCGCGCTTGTGCCGTGGCGGGCGTGGCAGGCGCGACGCCGGCAGCGGGAGAAATTCGATCGATCGTCGACATCGCGTCACCCCAGCACGTTCGCGTAGACCTGGCGGGCGAACCGCTGCGGGTCGGTGCTCTTCTTGATCACGCCGATCCGCCGGAAATCGTCCGCATAGAACGCGATTTCGTTCTGCAGGTCGACGTCGGTCGGGTGATGCGTGTAGGTCAGCGTCGCATACAGCTTGCGCAGGTCGTCGGGATTGATCTTCGGCGAATACTTCGCGAACACCTTCGCCGCTTCGTTCGGATTGTCGTGCGTGTATTCGGTCGCCTGCACGATCGCGCGGGCGAGCGCCGCCGCCGTGGGACGGTCGTTGCGCACCAGCTCGCCGCGCGCGCCGATCACGCAGCACACCTTGCGCGCGTATTCGCCGGACAGGTTGGTCGCCAGCTCGGTGTACGCGCCGTTGCTGCGCTTCTCGAGCAGATACAGGTTCGGGTCGCCGTCGGCGATCGCCTGGATCTCGCCCTTGTCGACCGCGACGCCGAGCAGGTCGGCCGGATACTGCCGCCACGTGATGTCGCGCTCCGGATCGATGCCGTTCTTCGCGAGCAGGATCGAGAAGAAGTGCTTGCCCGGCGCGGCCAGGTCGCTCACGCCGACGGTCTTGCCCTTGAGCGCCTGCAGGGTCGTGACGCCGGCCGCCTTCGCGCCGATCAGGCGCACGCAGCCGCCGTGCGAGCTGCCGATGATCTTCACGTCGAAACCCGCTTCGAGCGGCTTGAGCCAGCGATGGATCATCCCGACCGCCGCATCGGCCTTGCCGGTCGCGATCGATTCGAGCAGCTGGTCGGTCGAGCCGCTGTAGTTGATCAGCTCGACCTGCAGGCCGTTCTTCTCGAAGAAGCCGCGCTCCTGCGCGACGACGATCGGCGTCAGGCAGAACGCGCTCTGGTTCCACGCGAAGGTCAGTTTTCTGAGCGGCGGCGCGGACCATACGTTGCGGCCGAGCGTGAGCGCGGGCGCGGCCAGCGCGGCCGCGCCCGCCGCGCGCAGCAGGCGGCGGCGATTGATGCCGCGGGCGTCGTCGGGGCCGGGCGGGATACCGGTTGGGCGAGTCATCGGTAGATCTCCAGTAGAGCGAATCAAATGAGGCGAATCAATCGAGCAGGTCGGGCTCGTCGGCGGCGACGCGCGCATACAGGCTGTCGAACGCATGCAATGCGCCGTCCGGGCCGCCGATCTGGCCGTGCGTGTGGCGCGCGGTCGCGGCGTCGATCGGCTGCGGGGTGCCCGCGGCCTCGGCGAGCAACTGGGTGTGCGCGGCGTTGTCGAGCGCGATGTACCACCAGGCCGCCGCCTCGACGCTCGGGCCGGCGGTCAGGATGCCGTGGTTCTTCAGGATCGCGCCCTTGTGCGTGCCGCCGCCGGGCTTCGCGAGCGCTTGCGCGATCCGCGCGCCTTCGCGCGTGTCGACCACCATGCCGGTGAAATCGTCGAATAGCGCGTGATCCTCATGGAATACGCATGCGTCCTGCGTCAGCGGATCGAGCAGCCGACCGAGCGTCGACCAGGCCTTGCCGTACGTCGAGTGCGTGTGCGCGGCCGACACGACATGCGGATGCGCGTCGTGGATCGCGGCGTGGATCGCGAACGCGGCCTGGTTCAATGGCCGGTCGCCGATCACGGTCTCGCCGCGCGCGTTCACGAGCAGCAGGTCGGACACCCGGATGCGCGAGAAATGCACGCCGAGCGGATTGACCCAGAAATGGTCCGGCAGCTCGGGGTCGCGCGCGGTGATGTGCCCGGCGAGGCCGGCATCGAAGCCGAAACGCGCGAACAGGCGGAACGCGCCCGCGAGGCGCGCTTGCCGGTGGCGCCGTTCGGCGGCGATGTCGGCGCGCGGCGCGGGCGGGTCGAACCAGAAGTGTTGGCGGGGCGTCCCGGCGAGCACGAGGCCGGACGCAGTGCGGGGCGGCAGGACGGCGGACATGCGCAGGCGCTCCTGTCCGGTCACGCCGCGCGGCGCGCGGCATCGCGCACGGCGACGCCGGCGCGTACGCGCGGGATCAGCTCGCGCCCGTAGTCGATCGCGTCGTCGAGCGGATCGAAGCCGCGGATCAGGAACGTCGTGACGCCGAGGTCGTAATAGTCGAGCAGCGCATCGGCGACCTGTTCGGGCGTGCCGACGAGCGCCGTCGAATTGGAGCGCGCGCCGGTCAGTTTCGCGATCTCGGTCCACAGGCGCTTGTCGACGCGCGTGCCGCGATCGGCGGCGGCGAGCAGGCGGCGTGCGCCTTCGCTCTGCAGCGGGCTGCCCGCCGCGAGGCCGGCCGCGTCGCGCAGCCGGCGCGTCTCGTCGAGAATCCGGTGCGCGCGCGCCCACGCTTCATCCTCGGTGGCCGCGAGAATCGGCCGGAACGATACGGAAAAGCGCACCTGCCGGCCATGCTTCGCCGCTTCGGCCCGCACCCGCGCGGTCAGCTCGCGCACCTGGTCGAGCGATTCGCCCCACAGCGCGTAGACGTCGGCGTGCTTGCCCGCGACCGCGAGCGCCGCCGGCGACGCGCCTCCGAAGTAGATCGGCACGTGCGGCGACTGGGCCGGCTTCACTTCGGAATAGCCCTGCCGGAAGCGGTAATGGACGCCCTCATGGTCGAACGGCCGATCCTCGGTCCAGATCCGGCGCAGGATGCCGAGATACTCGTCGGTGCGCGCGTAACGCGCGTCGTGGTCGAGGAAGTCGCCGTCGCGCTGCTGCTCGTCGTCGGAGCCGCCCGAGATGATGTGCACCGCGAGCCGGCCACGGCTGAACTGGTCGAGCGTCGCGAGCTCGCGCGCGGCGAGCGTCGGCGCGATGAAGCCGGGGCGATGTGCGAGCATGAAGCGGACCCGCTCGGTCACGGCGGCGGCGTACGCGATCGTCAGCGTCGCCGACGGGCTGGTCGAGCGGTGCGGCACCAGAATCCGGTCGAAGCCGGCCGTTTCATGCGCGCGGGCGAAGTCGCGCACGTAATCGGGGTCGACGGCATTGCCGTGGGGCGGGTGGATCTCCGACTGTTTCTGGCTCTGGATCATGCCGATGAATTCGACGCTCATCTGGGTCTCCGGTGCAAGGACGTTCCGGCGCGCGGGCCGGGGGAACGGATGGCTGTGCCGGGCCGCCGTCATCGGCGGGACCGGACACGACTGGAGCGCAGATTACCGTCGGGATCATGCAATTTGTAAATAATAAATATCGGATTCCATATCTGATTTGCATGGTTTGAGCGATTGCCGGATACGCCTACGCTAGGCGCTGCCGGTCGATCGGCGCGCCCCGGGCGGGCGCCGCGACTGGCTTACCGTAGCCCGCCTGAACGAGGGAATCCGAGTCGATGTCCGTGCGCCTTGCTGTTTCGCAGCCGCAGCCGCTGCACCACTTGCCTGCCGACGACGCGCGCCTTGACGCGTTGCTCGCGCAACTTGCGCCCGAGTTGGCCGCCGATGCCGCGCGCAACGACGCGCCGGGCCGCTTTCCCCATGAAAATCTCGCGCGGCTGCGCCGTGCCGGGCTGATCGCGCAGGTGGCGCCGCGCGAATACGGCGGCGCGGGCGCGACGCTCGCGCAGGCGAGCCGCATCGTCGCCGCGGTGGCGCGCGCCGATGCCGCGACCGCGCTCGTGCTGACAATGACGTATCTGCAGCATCGCGCGCTCGGCCGGGCGGACAGCCGCTGGCCCGAGCGGTTGCGGCGCGCGGTGTTCGAGAGCGCGGTGGCGGACGGCGCGTTGATCAACGCGCTGCGCGTCGAGCCGGCGCTCGGCTCGCCTGCGCGCGGCGGGCTGCCCGCGACGATCGCGCGCCGCGACGGCGACGGCTGGCGGCTGTCCGGCCACAAGCTTTACAGCACCGGGATTCCGGCGCTGCGCTGGCTGGCGGTGTGGGCGCGCACGGACGACCCGCAGCCGCGCGTCGGCGTGTTCCTGGTGCCGCGTGCGCCGGGTGGCGACGACGCGGGCATTCGCGTGATCGAGAGCTGGGATCACCTCGGCTTGCGGGCATCGGGCAGTCACGAGGTCGTGTTCGACGACGTGCGGCTGCCGGCCGACCACGCGGTGGACGTGCGCGCGCCCGACGCCTGGGCGTCGGCGGACGCGAGCCAGGCGGACCTCGATGCGCACACCGACCAGCAGGCGTGGATGATCGTGCTGCTGGGAAGCCTGTACGACGCGGTGGCCCGCGCGGCGCGCGACTGGCTGATCGGCTTCGTCCGCGCGCGCACGCCGGGCGGGCTCGGCGCGCCGCTCGCGCCGCTGCCGCGCGTGCAGGAGGCGATCGGCGAGATCGACGGCTGGCTGCTGACGAATCGGGTGCTGCTCGACGACGCGATCGCGCGCGCCGACGCGGGCGTGCCGCCGACGGTCACGGCGAGCGGCCTCGTCAAGCGCACGGTGACGGATCACGCGATTCGCGTGGTCGAGCAGGCGTTGCGGCTGACGGGCAATCACGGCCTGAGCCGCAGCAATCCGCTCGAACGGTACTACCGCGACGTGCTGTGCGGCCGCGTGCATACGCCGCAGGACGATTCGATCCTGACGGCGGCCGGGCGGGCCGCGCTGGATGCAGCGGCGCGCGACGCGCAACGGCAGGCGGGCGGCGATGACGCTTGAACGACGGGCTGCGGCCGCGCCGCTTGGGCCGCTTGCGACATCCGTGCAGCCAGTGCTTCCAGTGCTGCTTGGGTCACCCGTGCAATCTGTGCCGCCTGGGCCACCAGTATCGCCAATACCGCCCGAGCCTCCAGAGCCTCCAGAGCAGCCAGAGCAGCCAGAGCAGCCAGAGCCGGGCGGTGCGCAGCGGCGTTCAGGCTGCGTCGTTCGCCGCGTCGCTCAGACGCGCGAAGCACTGGCGTGCCTGGTCGCCGAGCGCGGTGAGCGGGGCGGCGAACCGGCTCGCGTCTTCGCGCCTGAGCAGCCACAGATCGATCTGGGGCTTGAAGTCCGCGACCTGAAGGATGTCGAGTGCATCGCGAAGCGGGCTGCGCTCGACGAGCGGCAGCGGCACGAGGCCGAGGCCGGCGCCGTTCGCGACGCTCTGCAGCTGCAGTTCGCGGCCGTAGGTGTCGAGCCTGACCTGCAGCGGCAGGCCCTGCGCGTCGAGCGCGCGCCGCAGCCCCGCGCGAAACCCGCAGCCGTCCGGATTCAGCACCCAGCCGCGCGCGTGGCAGTCCGCGAGCCGGTAGCTGCGTCGCGGCCACTCGCCGCGGCGGCCGACCACGACGAGCGGCGTCGTCAGCAGCCGCTCGCCTTCGACGTGCGGCGGCAGCACCATCTCCCGCGCGAGGAACACGAGCGCCGCGTCGAGCTCGCGGCGCGCGACGCGCTCGACGAGCGTGCCGCCCCACGCGGTGACGATCTGCGGCGTCAGCGCCGGCCATCGCTCGCCGAGCGTCGCGAGCAGGTCGAGCAGCATCAGCTCGCCGATGCCCTGCGTGAGCCCGAGACGGAACGCGCCGGCCGGCGGCAGGTGCGCGGCCGTCAGCTCGCGCAGCGCGTCGACCTCGCGCAGGATCGCGCGGCACTGTTCGTGAACCCGCCAGCCGATGTCGGTCGGGCGCGGCGGCTTCGTGTTGCGGTCGAGCAGCATCACGCCGAGCGCTTCCTCGAGGTTCTGCACGCGCCGCGTGATCGCAGGCTGCGTGATGCCGAGCTCCGCCGCCGCCTGGCTGAGCGACTGGCAGCGCACGACCGCTGCAAAAGCGTCGATATCGCTAATTTTCATGTTTGTTCTGCATGGTATTTCAGGTGCATCATGTCAAATCATCATATTCGAAGAGGCCGCCGATGAGTACGCTTTCGTTGCAGGAACCTTCGTCCGCGCCGTTGCGCCGGTTCGTCGACGGGCTGGACGCGCTGCTCGCGTCCGGCGCGGACGAGCCGCGGATTCTCGACGAGGGCGGCGCGCTGCTGGCCGCGCTGGTCGCACGCGACGACTGGCTGCCCGACGCGTACGCGCAGCCGGATCCGGCGCGCTATCGCCAATATCTGCTGTACCGCGACCCGGACGAGCGGTTCTCCGTCGTGAGCTTCGTCTGGGGGCCGGGCCAGACCACGCCGATCCACAATCACACCGTCTGGGGGCTGATCGGCATGCTGCGCGGTGCCGAGTTCTCGCAGCCGTACAGCCTCGACGCAGGCGGCCGGCCGGCCGCCGCGGGCGACGCCGTGCAGCTTCGGCCCGGGCAGGTGGAGGCGGTGTCGCCGCGCGTCGGCGACATCCATCGCGTCAGCAACGCGCTTGCCGATCGGGTGTCGATCAGCATCCACGTGTATGGCGCCGACATCGGCAAGGTCGAACGCGCGGTGTTCCTCGACGACGGCACCGTCAAGCCGTTCGTGTCCGGCTATTCGAATACCTCCCATTCATACCCCGCGTGGTCCGCTGCGGACATGCGCGCTCGTCTGCTGGCCAGTGACGAAATCGCGCTGATCGACGTGCGCGAGGAAGACCCGTACGCACAAGGCCATCCGCTGTGGGCCGCGAACTTTCCGCTGTCGAAGCTGGAACTCGACGCGTGGACGCGGATTCCTCGCCGCGACACGCCGATCGTCGTCTACGGCGACGCGCTCGGCGAGGATCTCGCGCCGCGCGCGGCCGACGTGCTCGCGCGGCTCGGCTACACAAAGGTCGGGCTGCTCGAAGGCGGTCTCGCGGGCTGGCGCGACGCCGGCGGCGAGCTGTTCATCGACGTGAACGTGCCGAGCAAGTCGTTCGGCGAATGGGTCGAGGCGGCGCGCCATACGCCGTCGCTGCCGGCGCAGGAGGTCCAGCGCATGATCGACGCGCGCGCGGACGTGGTGATCGTCGATGCGCGCCGTTTCGACGAATACCAGACGATGAGCATCCCGACCGCGACGAGCGTGCCCGGCGCGGAGCTGGTGCTGCGCGTGCGCGCGCTCGCGCCGGACCCGGCGACGCAGGTGATCGTCAACTGCGCGGGCCGCACGCGCAGCATCATCGGCACGCAGTCGCTGATCAACGCGGGCCTGCCGAACCCGGTCGCGGCGCTGCGCAACGGCACGATCGGCTGGACGCTGGCGGGCCAGGCGCTCGAACATGGCGCGGCGCGGCGCTTTCCCGATCCGGTCGGCGAGACGGTGCGTGCCGACGCGCGCCGCGCCGCGCGCGCGGTGGCCGAGCGGGCGGGCGTTGCGCGCATCGCGCTGCGCGACGTCGACGCGCTTGCCGCGCCCGGCCGCACGCTGTACCGCTTCGACGTGCGCACGCCCGACGAGTATGTGGCGGGCCACCTGCCGGGCTTCCTGAGCGCGCCGGGCGGCCAGCTCGTGCAGGAAACCGATCATCACGCGCCGGTGCGCGGCGCGCGGATCGTGCTCGCCGACGACGATGGCGTGCGTGCCGACATGACGGCGTCGTGGCTCGCGCAGATGGGCTGGGACGTGCGGGTGGTCGATCCGGCCGATGCGCGCGCGTTCGGCGCGACGGGCGAGCCGCCGCGCGACGTGCCGGCCACGCCCGGCGTGGCGGAGATCGCGCCGGCGACGCTGGCGGCGTGGCTGCGCGACGCGGCGCCGGACGAGGTCGCGGTGATCGACCTGACCGCGAGCGCGAACTACGTGAAGCGCCATATCCCGGGCGCATGGTTCGCGTTGCGCGCGCAGCTGCGCGACGCGCTCGCGACGATCCCCGCCGCGAAGCGCTATGTGCTGACCTGCGGTTCGAGCCTGCTGGCCCGCTTCGCGGCGGCCGATGCGCGGGCCGCGCTGCCTGGCGGCGCGGAGATCCACGTGCTGGCGGGAGGCACCGCGGCCTGGATCGACGCTGGGCTGCCGCTCGAAAGCGGCGAGACCCGGCTGGCGTCGCCGCGGATCGATCGCTACCGGCGTCCGTACGAAGGCACCGACAATGCCGCCGCCGCGATGCAGGCCTATCTGGACTGGGAGTTCGGGCTGGTCGGGCAGCTCGGGCGCGACGGCACGCACGGCTTTCGCGTGATCTGACGCCGCCCGGCGCGCGGGGCCGGCGCCGGATGCACTACACTGGCGGGAATTTTGCATCGCCGCGCCGGGCGGAACGCCGGCAGGACGCGGCGATGCGGCGATCAGCGGGCATGCGGCGCCCGCGCCGGGACGGTTCGCGCGTCCGGCGCGGGCGCCGCATGCCGATTTTTCCGGACACATGGCACCCAATACCGACCCTGCTTATCTTCTCGGCGAACTCTTAAAGAACGTTTCCCGATCCTTCTATCTGACGCTGCGCGTGCTGCCCGACGGCATGCGCGATCCGGTCGGCCTCGCGTACCTGCTGGCGCGCGCGGCCGACACGATCGCCGACACCGCGCTCGTCGCGCCCGGCCGCCGCGCCGAGCTGCTGACGGCGCTGCGCACCAACATCGAACGGCTCGACGACGGCGAAGCGCTGTCGCGCGCGCTCGACGACGTGACGCGCCTGCAGGCGGATTCGCACGAGCACATCCTGCTCGGCTCGATGCGGCCGATGCTCGCGCTGCTGCGCGCGCAGGCGGCCGGCGATCGCGCGGCGATCCAGAAGGTCGTCGCCACGCTGACCTCAGGGATGGAATTCGATCTGGACACGTTCCCCGACGAACAGTCCGGGCAGGTCGCCGCGCTCGCCGGGCGCGACGACCTCGATCGTTACACCTACCTCGTCGCCGGCTGCGTCGGCGAATTCTGGACCGACATGACCGCCGCGCACACACGCGCGGCGCGCCGCTGGAACCTGCCGGACATGCGGGAGAAGGGGATTCGCTTCGGCAAGGCGCTGCAGATGACCAACATCCTGCGCGACTGCCCGAAGGATCTTCGGATCGGCCGCTGCTACCTGCCGCAGGACGTGCTCGCGGCGCACGGGCTGACGGTGGACGAACTGCTGTCGCCGGCTGCGTCGGCGCGCGCGCGGGGCGTGCTGTTCGACCTGCTGCGCACCGCGCTGGCGCAGTACCGCGATGCGTGCGCGTATACGCTCGCGATTCCACGCCGCTTCGTGCGGCTGCGGCTCGCGTGCCTGTGGCCGATCCTGATCGGCCTCGAGACGCTGGAGCTGCTCGCCCGCCACGACGCCTGGCTCGATCCCGCATCCCCGGCCAAGGTGCCGCGCAAGCGCGTGTACCGGATCATGGCCGGCTCGCTCGCGATCGTCGGCTCGAATGCCGCGATCCGCTCGCGCGTGACACGTCTCGTCGATGCCGTCGATACGCTGATCGCCCGTCCCGCACACTGAACCGGCCGTTCGCGGCCGCCGTCCCGCCGACACCCCGGCGTTCCGCCGGGGTGTATCTCGTTTCCCTTCTTCGGGTTTTCCCGGAAATCCCCCGCTGGACTCCGACATCGTTTCGGTTGCCGAAGCAACGGCATGCCGTTCGTTCGGCATGCTTGCTCGTCTGTTTTTGTTGGGTTCGGAGCGATGCGTCTGCGGATATGTGTTCGGGCGTATGACGACATCGGACGCCCGTGCGGCGCCCGTCGAAATGTAAAGCTAGGGTTTTCACCGGGAATTGGCGGAAAGCCGCGTCAGGCGTACCGTCAGGCACGCGAACTAACTATTTAGTGAGTCATTGCGTTGCGTCGATCATACGATGACCGACCGGCCGTATTGGGGAATAGTCGGTAATCCGTCAGAATCGGTTTCACATGTACTCGCACATGTGCAGCAAACCACACCACAAAAGAATCAATTCTTTCAGGACGGAGATTCAATGAAAAAGCGCGTCGCTGTCGCCATGACGGCCGCCGGTCTCGCGGCGGCCACGGCTCACGCACAAAGCAGCGTGACCTTGTACGGTATCGTCGACAACGGTCTTTCCTATCAGAGCAGCGCGGCGCCGAGCGTCGGCGCCACCAGCGGCGGCCACGCGGCATGGAAGATGACGACAGGCGTGTGGGCGGGCAGCCGCTTCGGCCTGAAGGGCGCGGAAGATCTGGGCGGCGGCTCGAAGGCGATTTTCCAGCTCGAAGCGGGCGTGAACACCGCGAACGGCGCGTCGACCTTCTCGGGCGGCATCTTCACCCGCCAGGCGTGGGTCGGCCTGACCGATCCGACGTACGGTACGCTGACGGCCGGCCGCCAGTACACCGCCTACTACACGCTGCTGTCGCCGTATAGCCCGACCAACTGGCTGACCGGCTATTTCGGCGCGCACCCGGGTGATATCGACTCGCTGGACACGCTCTACCGCTCGAACAACTCGCTCGTCTACATGTCGCCGAGCTTCTACGGCCTCACGGTCGGCGGCTCGTACTCGTTCGGCGGCGTGGCGGGCAGCGTGAACCGCGGCTCGACGTGGAGCGCGGCGATCCAGTACATCAACGGCCCGGCAGGCATCGCGGCCGGTTTCCAGCGCGTCAACAACGCGACACTGGGCGGCGGCGTGTGGGGGGCGAACTCGACCGTGCAGAACGGGCTGACCACGAGCGGCGACGGCAACCAGACGGCAGTCTCGGCAATCAACAGCGGCTACCAGACGGCGCAGGCGCAGCAGCGCGTCGCGGTCACGGCCGGCTACCAGTTCACGCCGGCGTGGGACATCTCGGTGTCGTACTCGAACGTGCAGTACGTCCCGGGCTCGGGTTCGGCATTCCGCAACACGGCGATCTTCAACACGGCCGGCGCCGTGCTGCACTGGAAGCCGACGGCGACGTGGGATTTCGGCCTGGGCTATGCGTACACGAGCGCGTCGCAGGCGAACGGCGTCTCGGATTCGGCGAAGTATCACCAGGTCACGGCGTCGCAGTACTACAGCCTGTCGAAGCGCACCGGCCTGTACGCGGTCGAGGCATACCAGCGCGCGCAGGGCCAGACGCTGATCAACGGCAAGATCGTCGACGCGGTCGCGTCGATCGGCGACGGCTTCAACTCGTCGCCATCGACGTCGCGCAGCCAGGTGGGCGTGGGCGTCGGCCTGATCCACCGCTTCTGATTCCGCGCGGCGCGCGTGCGCCGCACCGGAACGCGGCAGCCGGCCGGCCTCGGGGCTGGCGCGGGCTGCTGGCCGAACCCCGCGCTTTTCGGAGCGCGGGGTTTTTGCATTTCCGGGATAACGGGATGCGGTGCGATTCAAGCATCGGAGATCGTTGCGCCGTGCGTCGGGGACGGGTGACGCTCACTCAGCGGTGTTCGCGACGCCACTCGCGCTTCCCCCCAATGCCTGAAACAGCGCCGCCGTGTCGGCGAGCCGGTCCGCCTGGGCGCGGGTGCGGTCGAGCGCCGTCTGCAGCGCCTGCCGCTGTGTATCGAGCAGCGCGAACTGGCTGATCCCGCCCGCCGCATATCGTGCGCCGGCGATCGCGTCGGCCGCGGCCGCCTCTTGCGCCGCGCGGTCGCGCGACTGCAACGCCGACGCGTCGGCTTCGACCGCTCGCATGGCGTCAGCGACCTGTTGCAGCGCCTGCAGCACGGTCTGCCGGTAGCCGGCGAATGCCGCGTCATAGGCCGCTTCCGATGCGCGCTTCTTCGCGCGTAGTTCGCCGCCGTGAAAAACCGGCTGCGTCAGGTTGAGGCCGACGTTCCAGATGTTCAGCCCGCTCACGACGTCGGCGATCCGCGTGCGCTCCGAACCCGCGCCGGCCGAGATCGCGAAGCGCGGATACAGGTTCGCGGTCGCGACGCCGACGTTCGCGCTGGCCTGATGCAGCAGCGCTTCCGCGGCCCGGATGTCGGGCCGTTCGCGCGCCAGCGTCGACGGCAGCGTGACCGGCAGCGTATCGGGCAGGCGCAGCGCGTCGAGCGGCACGTCCGGTAGGTCCGCTTGCGATGGCGGCACGCCGAGCAGGATCGCCAGCCGATGCTCGGCCTGCGCGAGCTGGGCCGCGAGCGGCGGCAGCGACGCCTGCGTCTGCGCGAGCAGCGTGCGCTGGCTGTGCACGTCGGCCAGCGATGCGCCGCCCGCCGCGTGGCGGGCTTCGGCGATCCGCAACTGGCGCGTCTGCGCGCCGACGAGCTGCGTCGTCAGCGCGATCTGCCGCTGCAGCGACGCGCGCCGGATCGCGCCGGACACGACGTTGCCCGCCAGCGTCAGGCGTGCCGCGTCGAGCTCGTACGACTGGTAGTCGACCTGGGCCATCAGCGCTTCGAGCGCGCGCCGGTTGGCGCCGAACACGTCGAGCACGTACGACACGCTGACGGACGCGTTGTACAGCGTAAACGGCGGCGGGTTCGGGACACTGGACAGGCCGACTGCCGCGATGTTGGTTCTCTGGCGCGTGCCGGACAGGCTCGCATCGACGCGCGGGAATTCGGTTGCGCCTGCCTCGGCCGTGTAGTTCTGCTGCGCCTCGACGAGCGTCGCGCGCGCTTCGTCGAGCGTCGGGCTGTGCCGCAGCCCCGTGTCGACGAGCCGGTTCAGCGCGTCCGAGCGAAACTGCGTCCACCACTGCGGCGGCGCATGATCGGCCGCGACGAATGCTTGCGCGGCGCCGGCCGCGCCGCTTGCCGACGCCGTCGTGGCGGGCGGCTCGCCGCGCGTATAGCCGGCCGTGGGCGGCGCGGCCGGCGTCCGGAAATCCGGCCCCACCGTGCACGCCGCGACCAGCATCGCGGCGGCGATGCCGGCGAGCGTGCGGCGGCGGGGGCATGAAGTCGGTGTCATCGGCGCTTTCCTGGTCGAGCGTGTCCTAGTCGAGCGTGCGCCGGTAGAAGCGCAGCGCGATGCCCATCACGACGATCGTGAAGACGGCGACCGGCCATACCGACGGCCACAGATCGACCCAGCCGTTGCCCTTGAGCAGCACGCCGCGCACGAGACGGTTGAAATAGGTGAGCGGCAGCAGGTTGCCGATGAACTGCGCCCATCGCGGCATGCCGGCGAACGGGAACATGAAGCCCGACAGCAGGATGTTCGGCAGGAAGTAAAACACGGCGAGCTGCATCGCCTGCAATTGATTCTGCGCGAGCGACGACAGCGTGATGCCGACCGTCAGGTTCGCGGCGATGAACAGCAGGGCGGACAGATAGATCGCGATCACGCCGCCGACGAACGGCACGTGAAACACGAAGCGCGACGCGGCGAGAATGATCGACACCTGGATCAGCCCGATGAACACGTAGGGCACGATCTTGCCCGTCATCACTTCGAGCGGCAGCGCCGGCGTCGCGAGCAGGTTCTCCATCGTGCCGCGCTCGCGCTCGCGGGTGATCGCGAGCCCGGTCATCATCACCATCGTCATCGTCAGGATCACGCCCATCAGGCCCGGCACGACGTTGTACTGCGTGATGCCTTCCGGGTTGTACAGGCGGTGCAGCTGCACGTCGAACGCCGCAGGGCGGCCGTTCAGGTGCGCGAGTGGCCCGGTCAGGTCCTTGTCCGCGACCGGCTTGACCAGCCCCGGCAACGCGCCGATCGCGGACGCGGTGGCGACCGGATCGGTCGCGTCCGCCTCGACGATCAGCGACGGCCGCTCGCCGCGCAGCAGCCGCCGCGAAAAATCGGCGGGCACCGTCAGCACGAACAGCACGTCGCCGCGCGCGAGCGCGTGCCGCCCGGCGGCTTCGTCGGGCAGCGTCTCGATGACGTCGAAGTACGCGGAATTCCGCATCCCGGCGATGAAGCTGCGCACGAACGGGCTCGGGTCGGCGACGATCACGGCGGTCGGCAGATGCTTCGGGTCGGTGTTGATCGCGAACCCGAACAGCGTGAGCTGGATGATCGGCACGCCGACGATCATCGCGAACGTCACCCGGTCGCGGCGCAGTTGCAGGAACTCCTTGAGCACGATGCTCCACCAGCGCGCGAACGAGAACGACAGCGGAAAGCGGAACCGTGCGATCACGATGAGGTGCCCCTGTCGTTGTCCGCCGCGTGGCTCATCATGTAGATGAACACGTCCTCGAGGCCGGTCTCGACCGGCGCGGCCTGCAGCGGCGTGCCGGTGGCGACGCGCCGCACAGTGGCCTCGAGCGCGCGGTGATCGCGCCCGCTCACGTGCAGCGCGGCGCCGAACACGACCGTCTGGTCGACGCCCGGCATCGTGCGCAGGCGTGCCGACAGCTCGGTCAGGCGCTCGCCGGTGATCGCCCACGTCGCGAGATCCTGCGATGCGACGACCTCGGCCGCGGTGCCTTGCGCGAGCAATTCCCCGTACGCGATGTACGCGAGCTTGTGGCAGCGCTCGGCCTCGTCCATGTAGTGCGTGCTGACGAGCACCGAGATGCCTTGCGCGGCGAGCCGGTGCAGCTCCTCCCAGAAGTCGCGGCGCGCGGCGGGGTCGACGCCCGCGGTCGGTTCGTCGAGCAGCAGCAGCTCGGGGCTGTGCAGCATGCAGGCGGCCAGCGCGAGCCGCTGCTTCCAGCCGCCCGACAGCGCGCCGGTCAGCTGGTTTGCGCGGCTCGCGAGCCCGAGCGTGTCGAGCGCGCGGGCCACCGCCTCCTTGCGGTCCGGCATCTGGTAGACGCGCGCGACGAAGTCGAGGTTCTCGCGGATCGACAGGTCGTCCCAGTAGGAAAAGCGCTGCGTCATGTAGCCGACGCGGCGCTTGATCTGCGCGCTCTCGCGCACGATGTCGTAGCCGAGGCAGGTGCCGCTGCCCGAATCGGGCGTGAGCAGCCCGCACATCATCCGGATCGACGTGGTCTTGCCGCTGCCGTTCGGGCCGAGGAACCCGAAGATCTCGCCGCGCGCGACGCGCAGCGACACGTTCTTCACGACGTGCTTCGTGCCGAAGCGCTTGTTCAGCTTGCTGACGTCGATCGCGTACGGGACGGGCGGCGCGTTCATCTCACCCTCACGGCGACAGGTTGCCCCGGATGCAGTTTCGGCGCATCGGCCGGCGCCGGCCGCGCCTCGACCATGAACACGAGCTTGGTGCGGCTTTCGTTGCTGTAGATCACGGGCGGCGTGTATTCGGCCTCGCCGGACACATAGGTGACGCGCGCGGGCACGTCGGCGGCGCAGCCGTCGCAATGGATGCTGACGGCGCGGCCGGGCGCGAGCGAGCCGACCACGGTTTCGGGCACGAAGAACCGCACCTTGACGTTCTGCGGCGGCAGCATCTGCACGACGGGGTTGCCTGCCTGCACCCATTCGCCGAGCCGGTACAGCGTGTCGTAGACGAGCCCGGCGGCCGGCGCCGCGACGCGCTTCTGGTCGAGCTTCCATTGCGCGGCGGCGACGGCCGCCTGCGCTGCCTCGACCTGCGCCGCCTGCGCGCCGATCTGCTGCGCGCGGCCGGGCAGGTTCGCGACGTCAACCTGGCTTTGCAGCTCGCGAACCTGGGCGGCCGTCGTTTGCGCCGCCGTGCGCGAATCGTCGCGCTGCTGCGCCGAGATTCCGCCGGCGCGGAACTGCGCTTCGTCGCGCACGCGCTGCTGCTCGGCCTTGCGCGCCTGCGCGGCGGCCTGCGCGAGCTGTGCCTTCGTCACGTTCACTTCGGGCGGCCGCTTGCCGGTTTGCAGATCCGCGAACTGCGCGCGCGCGGCGGCGAGCTGATGCTGCGCCTGCTGCAGCGCGGCGGTTTCGTTGACGGCTTCGAGCGCGAACGCCGGCGTGTCGGCGGCGACCGTCTGCCCGCGCTGCACGGCGAGTTGCGTCAGCGTGCCGGATTGCGACGACGACAGGTAGACGAATTCCCCTTCGACATAGCCTTGATAGGCCGCGCCGCTGTCGGCCGGCTGGCGTCCGCATCCCGCGATGCCGGCGATGCACACGGCGAGCGCGACCGTGACCGAACGCGCGCGCGTCATGGCGTGCTCCGCGTCGCGCCCGAATCGCGGGGCGTGGCGGCGGGGCGCATCCCGCATTCGAGCAGCGCGGCGACATGCCGCTGGAGCGAGGCGCGGTCGAGCGGCGGGAGCCCGCGTGCGCTCTGCCACACTTTCGAGGTCGCGAGCGGCAGCATCACGAGCGCGATCACCGAATTGAACAGCAACAGCGGATCGAGCGCCGGGTTGACCGTGCCCGCCTGCTGGGCGAGCCGGATGCGTTCCGCGAAACGCTTGAGGTGCTCGACCGGGATGCGGTCGATCATCCGCTCGCGCAGCAGCCCGCCTTCGTTGACGATCTCGCGCAGCCACAGCGGCGGCAGCCACGGCATCCGGCCGGTCACGTCGAAGAAGCGGGACACGAGTTCGTCGACGAGCGCGAACGGATCGTGCTCGATGCGGGCATCGGTCGGCCCCCACACGTATTCGATGACCGGCACCAGACGCTCCTCGACGATCGCGTCGAGCAGATGCGCGCGATTCGTGAAGTAGTAGTGAACCATCGCCGATGTGACGCCGGCTTCGTCCGCGATCTGCGCGACCGTGGTGGCGGCGATGCCGCGCTCGGCGAACAGGCGCGTGGCGATGTCCAGCATCTGGCCGCGCACGTCGACATCCTCGGTCGACGGACGGCGGCCGCGCGGTTTCGTGGCGATGGGCTTCGCGTTCATGCAGAAACACTAATTGATGGGTTAGTTAAATTCAAGGAAAGAGCGGTGGCGGGTTTGACGTGGGTCGTGTGACGGGGCGAAAGAGGGGGCGTCATGCGTTCGTGCGGCGGCGGTAAAGCCGCCGCACGGCGCGGACGACCGGCGCGGACGACCGGCGCGGACGACCGGCGCGGACGACCGGCGCGGACGACCGGCGCGAGGGGTGGCTGCCCGAGTCAACGCCGGTGCGTCACGCGGGCAGCTTGCGAAACGCGATCGCCAGACGGTTCCATCCGTTGATGGCCGATACGAGCAGGGTCAGGTCGACCAGCTCTTCTTCGCTGAAATGCGGCTTCACGGATTCCCAGACAGCGTCCGGCACCCGGTCGTCGGCGATCAGCGTGAGCGCCTCGGTCCATTCGAGCGCCGCGCGCTCGCGATCGGTGAAGAACGGCGTTTCGCGCCACGTGACGACCGTGGCGAGCCGGCGCTCCGTCTCGCCGCCCTGGCGGGCATCGGCCGTGTGCATGTCCACGCAGAACGCGCAGCCGTTGATCTGCGACGCGCGCAGGCGCACGAGTTCGGTCAGCGGTTTTTCGAGGGCGCTTTTCGCGAGGTGCGCTTCGAGCGTGCGCATTGCCTTGATGGCATCGGGATTGGCGGTGTAGAAGTTCAGACGCGGCTGCATCGTGGATCTCGCTTCGTAAATGCGCACTGGGGCGCGACGGAATCCAGCTTAGAGCGGATGCCGGCCTGTTCAAATGACCAGTTTTCAGCAAAACAAGGTAACCAGTGTCCTGCAAGCAGCTGTCGCGAAGCACGGAAAGAACGTGTTTGGCGGGGGCACGGCATGCGGTGAAGACGGGCAATCCCCGCCAACGCGTTTCTTCGTTGAATCATTTCCGGCGCGTATTCGCCGTTGGTCCCGGGAGGTCGCTTCGGACGCCTTGAGCGGACGGTCGTGGCGCGATTCATGCGTGAATTGCGATCTCTTGACCCGTCAGCCAGGGCCCTCCCTGGAACTGTCGTCGATACGCCGGCCATTGCATCCTGCCGCGTCTGCAAATGCGGTTCCCCGAGCGACGACGCCAGTGCCGGGTGACTATCCGAAGGAGTAAACGATGCAATCCGCATGCGGGCGATTCGGCAGCGCAACGCGCGCTTTCCGGGCAACGACGATCTTTGCCGCGATGTGCTTCGGCGCCTTCCAGCCCTCGTGGGCCCAATCACTCGCGATCCAGGATCTGGGCACGCTTCCCGGAGGAACCTACAGCTCCGCGACCGCGATCAACGACCGCGGCCAGGTGGTCGGCGAGGCGGATGTCGCGGGTCAAGCGTTCATCGTCCACGCGTTTCTCTATCAGCACGGCGTCATGGCCGACCTCGGCACCATTCAGGGGGGAGACATCAGCTCGGCGTCGGGAATCAACGAGCGCGGTCAGATCGTCGGAAGCGGGGACGCCGGGCTGAGCACCGTGGGCCCCCAGCCTGATCACGCGTTCCTGTATGAAGGCGGGGTGATGGCGGATCTCGGTATCCCCCCGAACTATGCCGCGAGCGCCGCGAACGGCGTCAATCAGCACGGCCACGGGCAGGTGGTCGGGCTCCTGGTGAATGGGCGGCGAGGGGAAGGGCACGCGTTCATGTTCGAAAACGGGCGCTTCAACGATCTTGGCGTGCTCCCGGGGTATCTCGACAGCTCGGCTTCGGCGATCAACAACCGCGGGCAGGTGGTCGGCGTGTCCGGCCTGATGATCCATCACATCGAGCCGCCGCACGCGTTTCTGTTCGACAACGGCGCGATGACGGATCTGGGCACGCTCCCGGGCGGCCAGTTCAGCGAGGCCAATGCGATCAACGATCGCGGGCAGATCGTCGGCGATGCGACCGCCGCCAGCGGATATTTCCACGCGTTCCTGTATCAGGGCGGAACCATGACCGACCTGGGCACGTTGCCTGGCGGCCATTCCAGTTCGGCTTCAGGGATCAACAACCGTGGTCAGGTGGTCGGCACGGCGGACACCGCGACCGGGCAAAGCCACGCGTTCCTGTATGAGGGCGGGGTGATGACGGATCTCGGAACGCTTCCCGGCGGGAACGGCAGCTCGGCTGCCGGGATCAATGAGCGCGGCCAGGTGGTTGGCGAGGCGACGACGGCGAGTGGCCAGCGGCACGCGGTCATGTGGAGCCGATAGGCCCGATAGACGCAGTAGACGCGGTGGATCGACGATGGGGGCGCATGCGTGATCCGCGATTCGTCCCCGCATCTCGGCGTCGGCCGCTGGCCGCCTTCATTCCCGGGTATCAGTCGCCGTTCAGCATCGCGGCGAGCTGCGCGAGCGCCACGTCGATGCGGGGTGCGTCGATGCCCCCGTAGCCGAACAGCAGCCCCGCGCCGCGCGGCACGCCGACGTGAAAGGCCGAAATCCCGTACAGCCCGATGTCGCGGCTGCGTGCGGCGTCGATCAGCGCGGCCTCGTCGAGCCCGGGCTTGAGGCGCGCGGCGAGGTGGATTCCCGCGGCCGGCACGATCGCGTCGAGCCACGGCGCGAGTCCGCGCCGCAGATGCGCGATCAGCATCGTGCGCCGCGCGTCGTAGTGCTTCTGCATGCGGCGCAGATGCCGCGCGAAGTCGCCGTCGAGCATGAAGCGCGCGAGCGCCGTCTGGGTCAACGTGCAGGTGTGCCAGTCGGCGATCTGTTTCGCCTTGCAGAGCGCCGGATGGAGCGAGCGCGGCGGAATCGCGTAGCCGATCCGCAACTCCGGAAAGATCGTCTTCGAGAAGGTCCCGACATACGCAACGAGGCCCGCGCGGTCGAGGCTCTTCAGCGATTCCATCGGGCGGCCTTCGAAGCGGTATTCGCCGTCGTAGTCGTCCTCGATGATGACGGCACGCCGCCGCTGCGCCCACTCGAGCAGCGCGACGCGGCGTTCGAGGCTCATCGGCATCCCGAGCGGGAACTGGTGGGACGGCGTGACGTAGACGAGCCGAGCTTCGGCCGGCAGGCGTGCGGTCGTGATCCCGTGCGCGTCGACCGGCACGCCGATCACGGTCGCGCCGAGCGCGGTGAATGCAGCGCGCGCGGGCGGATAGCCCGGGTCTTCGACCGCGACGACATCGCCGGGCCGCACGACGACGCGCGCGGTCAGGTCGAGCGCCTGCTGTGCGCCCTGGGTCACGATCACGTCCGGCCAGTTGCAGGCGACCGCCCGGCTGAACGCAACATAACGGGCGATCGCGAGCCGCAACTGCTGGTCGCCTGCCGGGTCGTGGTACTGGCCGACGCCGCGCGCCTGCTGGCGCAACGCATGATGCAGGCAGCGCCGCCATGCGTCGAACGGGAACAGCGCCTTGTCGGTCACGCCGCCACGGAAATCGAAGCGCGCCGGGGTTTGCGGCGCGGGCATCGCCAGCGCGTCGGGCAGTTCTGCCCATACGGGGTGGGCGACTGCGGAGTCGCCCACCGGCGTCTCCGCAGCACGGCCGAATGGCGCAGCGTCCGGCTCGTGCGGCACGCGCGCAAGGCCATCGGCGACGAACGTGCCGTCGCCCGGCCGGGTCGTCAGATAGCCCTCCGAGCCGAGCCGCTCGAACGCATCGAGCGTCGTCTTGCGCGATACGCCGAGCCGCGCGGCCAGATCGCGCGTCGACGGCAGACGCGTGCCGCCGGCGGCGCGTCCGTCGACGATTGCGGCGCGAAGCTGCCGGTAGATTTGTCCCGTCAGGTCGTGACGGCCTTCGATGCGGATCGCGATATCCATCCGGGTGGCTACCTCATTTTTTTCAAAATGGCCGATTTTGGCATGCCGCCAGTATGCGGCCGGATCGACCGTTCGTTGCGGGAGTGGTGGTGAAGGGCATCTGTGGCGATCGGGAGAGCGAGCGCGCCGTAAGCCTGAGCGGCAAGGTCATCCGGTGCTCGAGCGGCTCGCACTGAGCGAATAGGCGAGCAGGCGAGCAGGCGGCGCGTGTGCTCGGGGCGATATCGTCGCTGCGTGGATGAACGGAGGCTAGACGACTGGTCTAATTGCCGTGTATCATCTCGCTCCATGAACGCGACCTCGACCGCCGACGTGCGGCAGCACATCCTCGACACCGCCAAGCCGATCATGCTCCACAAGGGTTTCACGGGCGTCGGCCTGAACGAGATCCTGGCTACCGCCGGGATCCCGAAGGGGTCGTTCTATCACTATTTCGGCTCGAAGGAGGCGTTTGGGCAGTCGATCCTGGAGTCGTATTTCAGCGACTACCTGAGCCACCTCGACCAGCTCTTCGCGAGCGAGCCCGGCCCGGCCGCCGCACGCCTGATGCGTTACTGGTGCGACTGGCAGACGCAGCAGGCCGCCGACGATCCGCAAGGCAAATGCCTCGTCGTCAAGCTCGGCGCGGAGGTCTGCGACCTGTCCGAGCCGATGCGCGCGGTGCTCCAGCGCGGCACCGAACAGATCGTCGCGCGGCTCGCCGCCTGCATCGAGGCAGGGCAGCAAGACGGTTCGCTCGGTGCCGGCCTCGACCCGCAACAGACGGCCGCGATGCTGTACGAACTCTGGCTCGGCGCGACGCTGGTCGAAAAGATCCGGCACGACGGCCGGTCGCTCGCGGTCGCGATGACGACCACGCGCGAGGTGCTCGGCATGTCCGGGAACCCGTAACGACGACACCGCCGCGGTGCGGCGGCGTGTCACAGTGCGCGGCAACGCCGCGCTTTTTTTGTACGACGGTCTAGACGACCGGTCTAATGGTGGCGGAATCAGATGGAGCATGTCGATGACCGAAATCCGACGCGAATCGCATTCGGTGGCGGCGCGACCGCCAGCGAGGCGACGCGCGCGAAGCCGTCGTTCCGCAGCCTGCGCGCGTTCCCGCGCGTCCGGGCGCTCGATCCGGTCGAGACGTCCCTGACGCCACATCAGATCGCGGACGACGTCGCCGATGCATTCACGCAGGGCGTGGCGCACTATCTGACTCATCCGGCCTGCGTTCTCGCGCGGCACAGCTGCGCCGACGGGCTGCCGCATGACGCGGCGCGCGTGCCGGGCATCGCGTACCCGAGCCGAGCCGCTGAACCCCGGCCCGGTCCGGCCTGCCGCCGCGCGCACCGCGCGGCACCGTTTCCGTTCTTTCGAAGGAGCGTCCGATCATGAAGATTCTGGTGGTACTGACTTCGCACGACACGCTTGGCGACACCGGCAAGAAAACCGGCTTCTGGCTCGAGGAGTTCGCCGCGCCGTATTACGCGTTCAAGGACGCCGGCGCGGCGCTGACGCTCGCGTCGCCGCTGGGCGGCCAGCCCCCGCTCGATCCGAAGAGCAGCGACCCGGCGGCGCAGACGGACGCGACGCGCCGCTTCGACGCGGACCCCGACGCGAAGGCTGCGCTCGCGTCGACGCGCAGGCTGGCCGACGTGTCGGTCGACGATTTCGACGCGGTGTTCTATCCGGGCGGACACGGCCCGTTGTGGGATCTTGCCGAGGATTTGCACTCGATCGCGTTGATCGAGCGCGCGCTCGCTGCCGGCAAGCCGGTGGCCGCGGTTTGCCACGCGCCCGGCGTGCTGCGCCACGTGAAGGAGCCGTCGACCGGCGAATCGGTCGTCCGGGGCAAGCGCGTGACGGGCTTCTCGAACAGCGAGGAGGCCGCGGTCGAACTGACCGAGGTGGTGCCGTTCCTCGTCGAGGACATGCTGAAGACCAACGGCGGGCACTATGCGCGCGCGGCGGACTGGACGCCGCACGTCGAAACCGACGGGCTGTTGATCACCGGCCAGAATCCGGCGTCGTCGGAGCCGGCCGCTGCCGCGTTGCTCGCGACGCTCCGGCAAGGCTGATGACCGGCGATACGCACGGCGCCGGCCGCCGCCGCGCCGTTCGCGAAGCCTGATGGCCGACGATACCCGCGGCGCCGGCGCACCGGGCGGTTCCGCGTTTACCTGACGACGCGCCGCAGGTGGGCAGGCTGCCGCCATCGGGCGGTACGAAGCGGCGTGTGCATCCGGACCTTCCGCCGCCATCGGCGTGCGGGGCTCTGCTGTTGTTTTGCATTACCAATCAAAGGAGTGGTTGATGTCTGCATTGTTCGAACCGTTCAAACTGAAGGACGTGACGTTGCGCAACCGGATCGCGGTGCCGCCGATGTGCCAGTACGTGGCCGAGGATGGCGTCGTCAACGACTGGCATCACGTGCATCTGGCGGGCATCGCGCGCGGCGGCGCCGGGCTCGTGATCGCCGAGGCGACGGCCGTGTCGCCGGAAGGCCGGATCACGCCGGGCTGCGCAGGGATGTGGAGTGACGCGCAGGCCGAGGCGTTCGCGCCGTCGGTCGCCGCGATCAAGGCCGCGGGCGCGGTGCCGGGCATCCAGCTCGCGCACGCGGGCCGCAAGGCGAGCGCGAACCGGCCGTGGGAAGGCGACGACCACATCGCCGACGGCGATCCGCGTGGCTGGCAGACGATCGCGCCGTCGGCGGTGCCGTTCGGCGCGCATCTGCCGAAGGTGCCGCGCGCGATGACGCGTGACGACATCGCCCGCGTGCAGGCGGATTTCGTCGCGGCGGCGAAGCGCGCGCTGGACGCCGGTTTCGAATGGCTCGAACTGCATTTCGCGCATGGCTACCTGGCGCAGAGCTTCTTCTCGCCGCACGCGAACCGGCGCGACGACGAATATGGCGGCTCGCTCGAGAACCGCAGCCGCTTTCTCGTCGAGACGCTGGCGGCCGTCCGCAAGGTCTGGCCCGAGCATCTGCCGCTGACCGCGCGATTCGGCGTGATCGAGTACGACGGTCGCGATGAGGAAACGCTCGCGGAATCGATCGTGCTCGCGCAGCAGTTCAAGCGCGAAGGGCTCGACCTGTTGAGCGTGTCCGTCGGCTTCTCGACGCCGGATGCGCAGATTCCGTGGGGGCCGGCGTTCCTCGCGCCGATCGCGGAGCGGGTGCGCCGCGAGGCCGGCCTGCCGGTTGCGTCCGCGTGGGGCATCGACACGCCGCAGCTCGCCGAGCGCGTCGTGGCCGAGCAGCAGATGGATCTGGTGATGGTCGGCCGCGCGCATCTCGCCGATCCGCACTGGCCGTACTACGCGGCGAAGCAGCTCGGCATCGAGCGGCCGTCGTGGACGCTGCCCGCGCCGTACGCGCACTGGCTGGAACGCTACAAGGTCGCGGCGAAGGCGGCTTGAGCGGCCGCGCCCGACAGGGGGCGCACCGCCGCCGATAGAATGGCGGTTCGCGCGGGCCTTCGGCCTCGCGCGGACCGCCATTTTTCATTTTCGACAAGAGGTGCCATGGGCACGATCGTACCGCCGCGTTCCGAATCCGCCGCGCCGCCGCGCGCGCAGCAGGTGGCGCGCGCGCTGCTCTATACCGGCCTGCTGGCGCTCGCGCTCTGGGTGATTCGCGCGTTCATTCCGGCCATCGCCTGGGCGGGCGTGATCGCGATCGCACTGTGGCCTGTCGTCGCGCGTCTCGAAGCGCAACCGCCGTTCCGCAACCGGCCGATCTTCATCGCGACGACGATCACGGCGGCGGTATCGCTGCTCGTCGTGCTGCCGGTTGCGATCGGGCTCGTGCAGGCGATCGGGCAGGCGCACGAGTTGCGCGAGTGGGCGCGCACGGTCCAGCAAACCGGCCTGCCGATGCCGGACGTCGTCAACCGGCTGCCGTACGGCGGGCCGCAGGTGGCGGACTGGTGGCAGACCTATCTCGCGCACCCGCTGCATGCCGCGAGCGCGGTGAAGGGCGTCAACAGCGAGGCGGTCATCGAGATCGGCCGGCAGTTCGGCACGAAGCTCGTGCGCGCGAGCTTCGAGTTCGCATTCATGCTCGTCACGCTGTTCGTGATCCTGCGCACCGGGCATCGCCTGTCCGGCGCACTGCTGCAAGGCGCGCAGCGCGCGTTCGGCGCGAACGGCGCGCAACTGATCGAGCGGATGGCCGCGGCGGTCTACGGCACGGTGACGGGACTCGTCGTGGTCGGGCTCGGCGAGGGTGCGCTGCTCGGCGTTGTCTATGCGCTGGCGGGCGTGCCGCATGCGGCGCTGCTCGGGCTCGTCACGGCGATCGCCGCGATGCTGCCGTTCTGCGCGCCGATCGTGTTCTGCGGCGCGGCACTGTGGCTGTTCGTCCAGGGTGCGACCGCCTGGGCGCTGGCCGTGGCCGGTGTGGGGTTCGTCGTCGTGTTCGTCGCCGAGCATTTCGTGCGGCCGGTGCTGATCGGCAATTCCGCGCGGCTGCCGTTCCTGCTGGTGTTGTTCGGCATCCTTGGCGGCGCCGAGACGTTCGGGTTGCTCGGGCTGTTCATCGGCCCCGCGCTGATGACGGTGCTCACGATGCTCTGGAACGAATGGGTCGCGTGACGGCGCGGGCAGGCAACGCGATGACGTGCGCGCCGCCCGTGGAGCAAACCATTTTTTGATACCTGGCTCCGGATTGTGATGCCCGGCTTCGGAAATCGGCAGTGCCGGCTGATTTTTCGGCAAATTTTACGATTTATTTCGATCCGGACAGGCAGGTCGATTAGCATGTGGTTTTCCAACGCGCTGGCATGGCGCCGCCGAGCTACCGACCATGCGACTGATCCAGATGTCCCGGCCTGCCTTGACGCTGTCTCTGGCGGCCAGCTGCCTGTTGAGCGGTTGCTCGTGGTTCGATGCGTTCAGGCCGTTTTCCTATTCGCGCCTGCCGGTGCCGCGAGCCGCGTCCGAGCCGGGCGCGACGCGCACACAGGTGGTGCTGGCGGGCGGCAATCCGCACAGCGTGTGGATGGTGCGTAACGGCACGGGCGTCTGCTACAACTACCTGCTCGAGCGCGGCGACCATCGCCGGCCGTATTACGTGGCATTCGACAAAGCGGGCGGCGTCACGCACCGCGGCTTCGATTCCTGCATGGATGCGGATCGCAAGGGGCAGTTGCAGGTGCAGAGCGTGACCGCGCGCTAGCCGCCGCTCGGCCACGCACCCGCGGCCGCCGTCAGGCCAGCGTGTCGATCACGCCGCCGTCGACGCGCAACGCCGCGCCGGTCGTCGCCGACGCCTGCGGCGAACACGTGTAGACCACCATGTTCGCCACTTCCTCCGGCGTCGCCGGACGCTGGATGATCGAGCTCGCGCGGTGCGTGCGCACGAATTCGACGGCCACTTCATCGACGCTCCGGCCGGTTTCGTCGGCGGTCGCCCTGAGCATCGTCTTCACCCCTTCGGAAAGCGTCGGACCCGGCAGCACGGCGTTGACCGTGACCCGGCTGCCCGCCGCCAGTTTCGCGAGGCCGCGCGCGATCGACAGCTGCGCGGTTTTCGTGAAGCCGTAATGGATCATGTCGACCGGGATGTTCAGCGCCGATTCCGACGAGATGAACACGACGCGGCCCCAGTCGCGCTCGAGCATCCCCTTCATGTAGTGCCGTGCGAGCCGCACGCCGGACATCACGTTCATCTGGAAGTAATGCTCCCATTCGCCGTCGTCGATGTCGAAGAACGGCTTGAGGCCGTAGATCCCGGCGTTGTTGACGAGGATGTCCGCCGAAGGCGCCGCCGCGATGAGCCGCGCCGCGCCATCGGCGTTCGACAGGTCGGCGGCGACGCCGTCGACCACCGCGCCCGGCGCCGCGACCCGCAGATGCGCGAGGGCGGCCTTCACCGACGTGTCGCTGCGCCCGTTGACGACGAGCCGCGCGCCTGCGCGCGCGAGTCCTTCGGCGATCGCCAGCCCGATGCCGGCGGTGGAGGCGGTGACGACCGCCGTCTTGCCATTCAGATCGATGTGCATATCCGTGATGTGTGGTGGAAGAAGGAATGCCGCCGCGCGCGCGGTGGCGCGGGGCATACCAAGCTTAGGCGAAACGGCGGGAATCGGCAGTGTGGCGCTTGTCGCCCGCTTCTGCGCACACGATACGCGATGGCGATGGCGATTGTGGCGGTGGTGGCGGTGGTGGCGACACGCGACGCGCGATGCGCGATGCGCGACGCGCGATGCGCGATGCGCGATGCGCGATGCGCGATGCGCGATGCGTGCGGACGCTCGCGGCACCTGCGGGTTGCATCCGCCGCGCGCGCCGGGTACGGTATGCGTTCGCCTTTCGATCCGGGAGCCCGCCGCGTGAGCCGTTCCGTCCAACCTGCCGTGCCGTCGACGTTCTGGCGCGACGACGCGCTGCCTTTCATCGAGGCGCGCACCGTCAGCGACGGCCGGGAGATCTGTTACGCGAAGCATTCGCACGATACCTTCTCGCTCGGCGCGATCGTCGGCGGCACCAGCACCTACCTGAACGGCGCGATGAAGGAGCGCATCGGCCCGGGCGGGCTCGTGATCATCGATCCCGCGCAGGTGCATGCGTGCAATCCGTACGGGCCGGAGCCGTGGGCCTACCGGATGGTGTACGTGGACGTGTCGTGGCTTGCGCGCCTGCAGCACGCGCTCGGCGGCAACCCGAACCGGGATTTTCAAGGGTTTCCGCTCAAGCTGACCTACCGGCGCGACCTGTTCGTGCCGTTCAGCCGCTTCTATCGCACGCTCGTGTCGCCCGGCGCGGACGCGCTTCGCAAGGAGAGCGCGGCGGTCGCGTTCTTCACGCGGCTGCACGGCGCGCTCGGCGTGGCGGACGCGCGCGAGCCGCAGCGGGCGGACAACGCGAAGCTCGCGCGCGCGGCCGACTACATCGCCGCGCATTGCCGCCGCGCGCTGACGCTCGACGAGATCTGCGCGGCGGCCGATCTGTCGCCGTCGTACCTGATCCGCGCGTTCAACGCGCGTTACGGGATGACGCCGCACGCGTACCTGATCGACCGGCGCGTGCAGTACGGACGCGCGGAGTTGCGGCGCGGGCGGCCGATCGCCGAGGTCGCGCTCGATGCGGGATTTGCCGATCAGGCGCACTTTCAGCGCGCGTTCCGCAGGATCGCCGCCGCGACGCCCGGCCAGTATCGCGGCGCCGTGCCGCGCTAGCCGGCGCGGCAAGCGCAGACCGTCACGGTCGCAGGCGCAAGCAGCCCCAGGCAGACAAGCGGACAAGCAGACGCCAAGAGCAGAGCGGCTTCAAGAAACCGACTCTGAGCAGAGCGGCTCCGCGCCAACCGACCCCGAGCGGACCGCCCCCAACCGACCTCAGCCGCCCTCAAGCATCGAGCAGATACAGCGCGCTGCCCGCCAGCAGTACCGCCATCAGCCGGTTGAAGGCGCGCATGCGGCGCGCATTCGCGAGATGGTGCCGCAGCGCCGCGCCGGCATACGCCCAGCATGCGATCGACGCGAAGCAGATCACCAGATACAGCGCGGCGAATTGCCAGACCCGCGCGCGGTCGCCGTCGGCCGCATAGGCGCCCATCGCCGCCACGCTCGCGAGCCACGCCTTCGGGTTGAGCCACTGCATCGCCGCGCCGGTGGCCGCCGACGGGCCTTCGACCGTCGCGTCCGCGTTGAGCCGCCCGTCGTCGAGCGACAGCTTCGCCGCCATGTAGAGCAGGAAGGCGATGCCGCCCCACTGGATCGCCGTCGTCAATGCCGGCCAGCGCGCCAGCGCTTCGTGCAGGCCGAGGCCGATCAGCAGGAACAGCGCGACGAAGCCGAGCGTCGCGCCCGCCGCGTGGCGCAGGCTCGCGCCGATGCCGTAGCGCGCGCCCGCGCTCAGCGCGACGATGTTGACCGGTCCGGGTGTGATCGACGACGCGAGCGCGAACGCCGCCATCGAAACGAGAATGCTCATCGAATGCCTCCATGCAGGGTGAAAACCGCATCGAGGCTAAAGGGAAGGGCCGGCCGCGTATTGAAGAAAACTGCCCTCGGGCAGCGTCGATCGCGTTGTTGCTTCCTTCAGATTCGACCAAACTGCTTCTGTTTTTCCATGCGGGGAAATTCCATGATGGGCGAAACGACCATCAGGAGCAGATCGTGAAATTCCTCCGCCTTATCCGCATTGTCCTTTCCGCCTTCTTCGGGGTGCGCAAGCGCGCCTCCCACGAGGCCGACTTCGCGAACGTCAATCTCGTGGCGTTGCCGTTCGTTGCCGTTTTCCTCGCGCTATGCATCGGTGGAATCCTCTTCGGCGTGGTGCACCTCATCGCGCATTCGACCAGCACCATGCAGGGATTGTGACGGGGTCGGAAGCACGTCAATGTCGAACGACAGCCGTGTATCGAAGAAAACTGCCCTCGGGCGCGCGGGTGTGCGGGCGCCGGCCATCGGCACGAGCGGAGTTAGTGCACCGCGCGCGTCGGGCCGGTCTCGGGTGCGCGCTCCACGTCCGCGTTTCGCATCGGCCCGCCGGCGCCCGGCGGCGTCGCCACGGAAAACCCGAACGTATTGAAGCCGCCCGCCGATGCGACGAACACGCCGCCGCCGTGCATCTCGGCGACCGCCTTGACGATCGACAGCCCGAGGCCGTGATTCTCCATGCTGTTCGCGCGCGCCTCCTCGAGCCGATAGAAGCGTTCGAAGATGTGCGCGCGCTGCGCGGCGTCGATCGGTTCGCCGGGATTCGCGACCCCCACTTCGATCAGCGCGTCGCGCCGCGTGATCGTCACGTGCAGCGTGCCGCCGGCCGCCGAATGCTGGATCGCGTTGATCAGCAGGTTCGTCATCGCGCGGCGGAACAGCGACGGATCGACGCTCGCGCGCGCGTCGCCGAGCAGCTCGGCGCGCAACTGCGCCTCGTCGAGCGGGATCTCCAGAAAATCCAGCATGCGCCGCACTTCGTCCGCGAGCGACACGTCCTTCAGGTCGGACGCGCGCTCGCCGCGGTCGCTGCGCGACAGGAACAGCATGTCGTTGACGATCACGCGCAGCCGCTCGAATTCCTCGAGATTCGACTGCAGCGTCTGGCGCATCCGCTCGACCGAGCGGTCGCGGCTCGTCAGCGCAACCTGCGTCTGGCCGATCAGGATGCTGACCGGCGTGCGCAGCTCGTGCGCGACGTCCGCATTGAACGCTTCGAGCCGCTCGTACGCATGCTGGATGCGTTCGAGCGCGCCATTGAACGACGCGGCGAGATCGTGCAGCTCGGTCGGCAGCGCATCGGTCTTCAGGCGCTGCTGCCGGTTCGCCGGGCTGAGCGTCGCGGCATCGTGCGACAGGCATTCGAGCGGCGCGAGGCCGAAGCGCGTGACGGCGCGGCTCAACAGCAGCGCGACGCAGGTCGCGGTGGCGATCAGCGCGGCGAGCGTCCAGCCGAAGCGCAGCAGCATCTTCTGCGTGCGCTCGCACGACGTCGCGACGATCAGCGTCAGCGGCGGGCGCTCGCCTTCGCCGTCGAGCGTGAAGGTTTTCGTCATCGCGCCGTAGTCGCGGCCGTTCAGCCGGTAAAGCTGGTACGAGCCGTCCGGCGGCCCGTCCGGCGTGCCGTCGACCGGGTGCCCGAAGCGGAACGCCGGATTGTCGCCGACGACCTGGAAGCGCGTCGAGCCGTCGGGCGGCTCGAGGGTCGCGAGCTTGTCCTGCGTGATGTGCCAGTGCTCCGCCGTCGTCGCGTGCGCGACGATCATCTGCGCGACCTTCGCGCGCGTGTCGAGCGTCATGCGCAGATCGGCGAACAGCTGCCGCTCCAGCACGACGAACAGGCCGACGCCGATCAGCGAGAAGAGGATGAACGACGTGATGCCGAACATCGCCGACAGCCGCAGCCCGATCGAGCGTTTCATGACCGTCTCTCGTCGTCCGCGTCGTCGCGCACCTCGAGCACGTAGCCCATGCCGCGGATCGTGTGCAGCAGCTTGTCGGGGAACGGGCCGTCGAGCTTCGCGCGCAGCCGCTTGATCGCGGTCTCGACCACGTTGGCGTTGCTGTCGAAATTGACGTCCCACACCAGCTCGGTGATCGTCGTCTTCGACAGCACTTCGCCGCTGCGGCGCGCCAGCACGCTGAGGAGCTGGAATTCCTGCGCGGTCAGTTCCAGGCGCGTGCCGTCGCGCGTCGCGCGGCGGCCGATCAGGTCGATGCGCAGGTCGCCGATCGAGATCAGCGTCGATTCCTGCACGCGCGCGCGGCGCGTCAGCGCGCGCAGGCGCTCGATCAGCTCGAGGAACGAGAACGGCTTGGTCAGGTAGTCGTCGGCGCCGCCGCGCAGCCCGCGCACGCGGTCGTCGACGCGGTCGCGCGCGGTCAGCATGATGACGGGCGTCTGCTTCTGCGCGCGCAGCGCCCGCAGCACGCCGAAGCCGTCGAGCTTCGGCAGCATCACGTCGAGCACGACCACGTCGTAGTCGAACTCGACCGCCTTCCACGCGCCGTCCTCGCCATCCAGCGCGGTGTCGACCACCCAGCCTTCCTCGGTGAGGCCGCTTTTCAGGTAATCGACGACTTTCGGTTCGTCTTCGACGATCAGTACTTTCATCTGCGTGTTCGCGGGTTGTGCGGGTTGTGCGTTACGGGCCGGCTGCGGCGAGCGGGGCGGCAGCAGGCGCGGCGGGCGCGTCGCCGTCCCAGCCGCCGCCGAGCGCCTTCGCCAGATAGACGACGAGCGCCGCGCGCTGGCCCTGGATCTGCACCGCCTGCCGCTCGCTCGCGAGCAGCTGCTGCTCGGCGCCGATCACGTCGATGAACGCGGTCAGGCCGCCCGCATAGCGATCCTGCGCGAGCGAGGTCAGCTTGCGCGCATCGTCGACGGCCGCGGCCGCCTGCCGCGCCGCCTCGTCGAGCACCGACAGGCCGGTGACCGCATTTTGCACCTCCTGGAACGCGGTGAGCACGGTCTGGCGGTAATTGGCCTGCGCGGCGACGTAGCCCGCCTGCGCGAAATCGACGCCCGCGCGCAGGCGGCCGCCCTCGAACAGCGGCTGGCTGGCCGACGCGCCGATCGACCACAGCAGCCCCGGCACGGTGAACAGCCCCGCGAATCGGGTCGCATCCCAGCCGATGTCGGGCGACAGCACCACACGCGGGAAATAGGCGGCGCGCGCGACGCCGATCTGCGCGTTCGCGGCGGCCATCGCACGCTCGGCGGACGCGACGTCCGGGCGCCGCTGCAGCACGTCGCTCGGCACGCCGGTCGGCAGCACGGGCGCGGTGAGCGGCACGATGCGCGGCGGCAGCGAGAACGCCGGCGCGGGCGTGCCGACGAGCGTCGCGATCGCATGCTCGTATTGCGCGCGCTGCTGGACCAGCAACTGCGCCTGCGTGCGGGTCGCGTCGAGCTGCGCCTGTTGCTGCAGCAGGTCGAGGCCCGACACGGCGCCCAGTTCATGGCGCGCCGACACGAAGTCGAGCGCCTTCTGCTGCAGGCCGATCGAGCGGTTGACCACGTCGATCTCGGCATCCAGCTCGCGCAGCGCGAGATAGCTGGACGCGAGGTCGGCGGTGAGCACGAGGCGCGCGTCCGCGAAGTCGTCGCGCGCCTGCTCGGTGCCGGCCTGCGCCGCCTCGACGCTGCGCCGCACGCGGCCGAACAGATCGACTTCGTAACTGACGCTCGCGCCGATCTGCACGTCGTTCTGCACGGTCGACACGTTGCTGACCGCGTAATTCGTCTGCGGGCGGTCGCCCGAAATCCTGAAGCGCTGGCCGCTTGCGTTCAGGTTGACGGAGGGCAGGCGCGCGGACCCGGCCGACGCGAGCGTTGCCTTCGCCTGCTCGTAGTGCGCCGCGACGACCTGAAGGCTCTGGTTGTCATTCAACGCGCGGGTTTCGAGCGCATCGAGCTGCGGATCGCCGAACGCCTTCCACCACGCCGGATCGAGCGGCGCATGCGCGGGCGCGGCCGGATGCCAGTACGCGTCGGCGGGATCGAGCCGCCATGCGGCAGGCGCGTCGACCGCCGGGCGGTGGTAGTCGGGGCCGACCGTGCAGCCGGCGAGCGCGGCGGCGAGCGTCAGCGTCAGCGCGAGCGGGGCGCGCGTCACGTTTTTGCTCCGGCGGCGCCGGAGGCGGCCTTGGGCGCCGCGACCACGACCGGGTCGCCGTTCGCGAGCGCGTCGCTCGGGTTCATGACGAGGCGGTCGTCGGTCGTCACGCCGCCGTCGATCTCCAGCGTCTGGCCGACGGTGCGCGCGATCGTGACCGGGCGCAGCCGGATCTGGCCGTGCGCGTCGACGGTCGCCACGGTCGGGCCTTCCGCGCGGAACAGCAGCGTGTTGGCCGGAATCGACAGCCGGCCGGCCGGC